>NZ_VOQT01000063.1:0-782 GCF_008121555.1 Comamonas sp. Z1 | reverse complement strand
GGGCGTGTCCGAATTTTTGTGTAAACGGTTCGGACTTCAATTGACGGAGATGCGGTCTCCGAACTGAATGGTAAAGCGGGTCAGCGCAGCCTTCCAATCCCGGATGGGCATGGTCCACTTCTGACTGATGTTGCGCAGGGCCAGATAGAACAGTTTGGTCAGCGCTTCGTCACTGGGGAACGAGCCCCGGTTCTTGGTCAGCTTCCTCAGGCTCATGTTGACCGACTCGATGGCGTTGGTGGTGTAGATGACCTTGCGGATTTCGGGTGGGTAGTCAAAGAACGGAATCAGCCGGCTCCAGTTCCTGCGCCAGGACTGGCCGATGGGTTGGTACTCGGCATCCCAGCGGGCCTCGAATTCACCGAGCATCAGCTCGGCCTCCTCGGCGGTGGTTGCCGTGTAGATGCGTCGCAGGTCGGCGGCCACTTCTTTGCGACGCTTCCACGAGACGTAGTTCAGGCTGTGGCGCACCATGTGCACGATGCACAGTTGCACCACCGCCTTGGGGAATACCGCCTCAATGGCGTCGGGGAAGCCTTTGAGCCCGTCGACGCAGGCGATGAAGATGTCCTGCACGCCCCGGTTGCGAAGTTCGGTGACGACCTGCAGCCAGAACTTGGCACCCTCGGTTTGCGCCAGCCACAGGCCCAGCACCTCCTTGTCACCCGTCATGGTGATGCCGATGGCCAAGTACACCGCCTTGACCCGCACAGCGCCCTCGCGCACCTTCACATGGATGCAGTCCAGATAGACGATGGGGTAGATTGCATCGAGCGGGCGGG
>NZ_VOQT01000062.1:0-879 GCF_008121555.1 Comamonas sp. Z1 | reverse complement strand
CTTAGAGCCGCTAACACTACTTCCCTTTGAGAGCGGCATGAAGCATTTATGCTTCATGCCCTCATGGCAAGACAACCCGTTAGCAAAGAGCTGTGGCGACAGCTGCAGCCCCTGATCCCCGCCTTCAAACCTTCCGTCAAAGGGGGCGCACGCAAGCTCACCGTGAGCGATGAGGCAGCTCTCAACGGCATCCTGTTTGTGCTGCAAACAGGCATTCCTTGGGAGGATCTCCCCCAGGCCCTGGGCTACGGCAGTGGTATGACCTGCTGGCGGCGCTTACGTGACTGGAATGCCAATGGCATCTGGCAGAAATTGCATCTAGCGATGCTGGTGCGACTGCGCGAGCATGACCAGATTGATTGGAGCCGGGCCAGCATCGATGGCTCATCGGTACCAAGCCCCCGGGGGGCCAGGAAACGGGCCCCAACCCCACCGATAGAGGCAAGCTCGGCTCCAAACGACACCTCGTTGTAGATGCCAGAGGTATCCCGTTGGTGCTCCTCGTCAGCGGTGCCAACAGGCACGACTCCATGATGTTCGAGAGGTGCATGGATGCGATTCCAGTCATTACGGGCTTGCCGGGGCGGGCACGCAAGCGGCCGGCGAAGCTGCATGCGGACAAAGGCTACGACTACAAACGCTGCCGTGCTTACTTGAGGCAGCGCGGTATCGCCAGCAGGATTGCCAGGCGAGGAGTCGAGAGCAGCGAAAAGCTGGGCAAGCATCGCTGGGTCGTGGAGAGAACACACGGATGGTTTGCAGGCTTTGGCAAGCTGCGCATTCGCTTTGAAAGGCGACTGGACATCCACGAAGCGTTGCTGAAACTGGCCGCTGCGATCATCTGTGCACGCTTCGTGGATCGGTGGTGTTAGCCGCTCT
>NZ_VOQT01000061.1:0-1071 GCF_008121555.1 Comamonas sp. Z1 | reverse complement strand
TGTCGGGTCCCGGATGATTACGCACGTTCTTGACGAATAAATCAGGAGCTTTCATCTTCCATTTTTTGAGTGCTTGGACTGGGGCTTCATGCCCCAGTGCCTTTTGTGGCAAGTGGTGGTTGTACAGCCAGACAAACCTGTGCAGTGTCTTCTCCAAATCCTCTGCACTGTTGAAGTGATGCGAGCGCAGCACCTGGCTCAGGCGGCCATTGAAGCGCTCAACCATGCCGTTGGTTTGTGGCGTCTTTGGCTTGGTCAGCCGATGCTCTATCCCCAATGCTTGGCATAACTGGTCGAATTCGTGCTCGCCTGAGGGCTGACGTGTGCGGCTTCCAAACAATCGGTCTGTGAACTCTTTGCCGTTGTCGGTGAGGATGGTGTGGATCTTGAACGCTGCAGCTTTGCGTACGGCAGCCAAGAAGGCTTTGGCGGATGCTGCCGTCTTGTGCTGCTTGATATCAATGAACACCCAGCGTGTAGCTCGATCGATGGCAACAAAAACATAGCGGCGCTTGTCCTCATCGTGCATCTGGGGCAGGTACTTCACATCTACATGTACATAGCCAGGCTCATACGCCTTGAAGGGTTTGTGCTCGCCCTCAGGCTTGGGCTGTACGGGCAATCTGGAGTGGCCTCGTCTGCGCAGCAAGCGATCCAGCGCCGAGCGGCTCATGGCCGGCTCAATGAACTCTCGCACCACCGCCAATAAGTCATCCAGAGGTAGCCGCAGCTGGCTGCGCAGATAAATAACCAGCTCTTCCTGCCCTGCATTGAGAGTCGTTTGCAGGCGGTGGGCCGTGTGGCTGGCGTCATGCACCGTGGTTCTGCCCCGCCACTTACGCACGGTCCCTATGCCAATCCCGTATTGCTGCGCCAACTCTCGATCAGTACCACTGGCTTGCTGCAATGCCAAACGGGTGGCAGGTGTGGTCGTAGCGTTCTTGTGAAGGCTGATCAGCATGGCAACTCCTTGGCACGGGATTGCCATGTTGCCAGAACTGCTTGCAGTACCTCTCGGCCATGCAGCAACGGACGCTTGTTTTTAAGCAGCCAATCGTCCGGGACCCGACA
>NZ_VOQT01000060.1:0-1193 GCF_008121555.1 Comamonas sp. Z1 | reverse complement strand
GGTAATGCCCCCGTTTTCCACAGTCGGCAGAAGTAGAAACTAAGCGGCCATGGCCAGCCGCTGCTTCGGGGTAAAGCCGCCCAATGCCATATTTGGGCGCTCGTGATTGTAAGTCCACATCCAGTCGGCCGCTGCCTGCCGAACCTGCTCCAGGTCTTCCCACAGATATTGCGAGAGCCATTCGTATCGCGCGGTCCGATTGAACCGTTCGATGTACGCGTTCTGTTGCGGCTTGCCCGGCTCAATGTATTCCAGCCGTATACCTAGCTTCTGCGTCCAAGTCACGATGGCTGTGCTCAGGTATTCTGGGCCGTTGTCACAACGAATTACCTTCGGCTTGCCACGCCATTCCATGTGCTGCTCCAGCGTGCGAATCACCCGCTCGGACGGCAGCGAGAAATCCACCTCAATGCCCAGCGCCTCGCGGTTGAAATCATCAATCACGTTCAGCGTCCGGATGCTGCGCCCGTCAACGAGCTGGTCATGCATGAAGTCCATTGACCACACTTCGTTGATGGCATGCGGCACCGACAGCGGCTGCGGCGTTTCGCGCACCAAGCGTTTCTTCGGCTTGATGCGCAGGTTCAGCTCCAGCTCCCGATAAATCCGGTAGATGCGCTTGTGGTTCCACCCGAATCCCTGCACGTTACGCAAGTAGTAATAGCACAGCAGAAAGCCCCAGTTGCGATGACAGCCCGTGATACGCATCAGCCAGTCTGCAATCTCTTCGTTCTCCGTGTTCAACTTCGCCTCGTATCGGTAGCACGACTCGCTGATGCCGAACACTGTGCACGCCACACGAATTGACACGCGGCGCTGTTGCACAACCTGCTTTGCCATCTCGCGCCGGCGAGATGGCTTCAGAACTTTTTTTGCAGCGCCTCCGAGGCAATCTCAGCCTTGAGCTTCTCCTCGATGTACATCTTGCGCAGCCGGGCATTCTCCGCCTCGAGCTCCTTCATGCGCGACATCATCGACGCGTCCATCCCGCCGTACTTCGAGCGCCATTTGTAGAACGTTGCCGAACTGATGCCCAGTTCCCGGCATAGCTCCGGCACCGCAAGCCCAGCCTCCGCGCGCTTGAGCGCCTCCAATATCTGGCTATCTGTGAATCTCGACTTCTTCATCTGCAGAACTCCCTCTTAACGAGAAAATTCTACTTCTCCCAGCGGTGGATTTCAGGGGGTATTACC
>NZ_VOQT01000006.1:0-262167 GCF_008121555.1 Comamonas sp. Z1 | reverse complement strand
AAGTAGCCACGTCAATCACTCCTGGTCTCCTGCTGCACAAGAAAGCAGCAGGCTAGGGTTAATGCGTGGGTCAGATTGAGATGGAAAAACCGGGGGCTAGTGGGTCACTTCTGGGTGGAAATCAACAGCGATTGAAATCATCCTGGAGGCTATCGGCCTGGCAGGCTTCAAGGCAGGCAACGACATTGCCTTGGGCCTTGATGTTGCCAGCTCGGAATTTTTCTCCTCGGGCGTCTACAAGCTGGCATCAGAGGGTAAGCAGTTCAGCTCGGCGCAATTCGCAGATTTCCTCAGCCATTGGGTGGACAGCTATCCCATCGTCACCATTGAAGACGGTATGGCGGAGGGTGACTGGACAGGTTGGGAGCTACTGACAGCCAAGCTTGGAAAAAAGGTGCAACTGGTTGGCGATGACCTATTCGTCACGAACACAGAGATTCTGCGTCAGGGGATTGAGCGCGGCGCGGCGAACGCCATCCTCATCAAGCCAAACCAGATTGGCACCCTGACCGAAACGCTGGCTGCTATCGACATGGCGGAGCGTGCCGGCTTTGAGTCCGTGGTCTCACACCGCTCTGGAGAGACGGAAGACACCACCATCGCGGATTTGAGCGTCTGTACGGCCGCAACCCAAATCAAGACGGGGTCTCTGTGCCGGTCAGACCGCATGGCCAAGTACAACCGCCTGCTACTCATCGAGAGCGAGCTCGGAGCCGCTGTCACCTTCGCTGGGCGCTCATCCATTCGACAGCTTAGGTAGTCAGCGTTCGTATTTCGGTATGTCACCCATTGTGATTGCCTACCCAGACTTGCTGCCACTGTTGAATCTGAGTTAACCATGCATTCACCCAGGCGACGAGTTCTTCCCCCAACGGGCCATAGAGTCTGTTTCATAAGTAAATAGGAGACAAGCATGAGCAACAAGCGTACCTTCCGCATCAAGTTCTTGCCGGCTATTGCCGTGGCAGCAGTACTTTCCAGCACTGGAGCCATCGCGCAGAGCTTCCCGAGCAAGCCCATCACCCTCATCGTGCCGTTCCCGGCCGGCGGAACCACCGATGTGCTGGCACGTACGCTTGGTGAACGCCTCTCTCGCAGTTGGGGCCAGCCGGTCATCGTCGACAACAGGCCTGGTGTAGGAGCCACTCTGGGTGCAAGCATGGTCGCCAAGTCCAAGGCCGACGGCTACACGCTGCTAATTGGTGCGGTACATCACACGATTGCGACAAGTGTCTACCCGAAGCTTACCTACGATTTCCAGAAGGACTTCGCCCCCATCACGGTTATCGCGATGGTTCCCAATGTCTTGGCTGTTAATCCCCGCGTTCCTGCAAAGAATGTGGCTGAGCTCGTGGCGTTAGCGAAAGCACAGCCCGGTAAGCTGAGCTACGGCTCCAACGGAAACGGTACTGCGCAGCACCTGATTGGCACCCAGTTCGGGAATATGACCGGGGCGCAGATTCTGCATGTGCCCTACAAGGGCAGCGGCCCGTTGGCAACCGATTTGCTCGGTGGGCAAATTTCGATGTCATTCGACACCATCACGCCGGTGCTTCCCCACATCAAGGCGGGCAAGCTGACCGCTTTGGCTATCACCACGGACAAACGCTCACCAGCGCTTCCAGATGTGCCAACTTTGGACGAAGCTGGTCTGAAGGGGTTTAACCTGGGCACGTGGTTTGGTGTTCTGGCACCTGCAGCGACACCCAAGGACGTGGTGACCAAGCTGAATACCGAGATGGTCAAAATCATCCACTCACCGGAGTTTCGTCAGAAGATGGAGGAGATTGGTGCTGACCCCATCGGCAACACACCAGAACAGATGGCCAAACAGATTGGTGAAGAAACCCAGAAGTTCTCGAAGCTTGTGAAAGAGGGCAAAGTTGCAATTGAATAAACCCTAGACACTCTCTCGTAAAAAAGCTGAGCGCAGAGGCCGTTGAAGACTGGTTAATCTCCCGGGTTCTGCAGAGCCGTTTGGTTTACCGTCAATAGAACACTAAACCAGCATCTGAGCTCACAGCCAACTGCCTGCTTCAACAGGATTTTTATTCCGGCACGAGCTTAATTCAGGGCTAAAAAGTTAGCGACTCATTGATTCAAAAAAGGATGAAATTCCTTTTGGTCAAAGCACCTACATTTTTGCCCTGGTTGCAAAACCCAAAGAAAAAGCCAGCGTAAGCTGGCCTTTTTTATGGCAGCCTCTGCACCGAAGCCCTGGCCTTCACGCGCTCGTAATGGGCTGCCACGCGCGGGAATTCGGCGATGTCCACGCCGTCTCCCTTGAGCCAGCCGGCCACGGTGTAGAGATAGCCGTCGGCCACCGTGAACTGCTCGCCCATCACCCAGGTCTTGTTGCCCAGATAGTGCTGCTCGATCATGGCAAAGCATTCGCGCATGTTCTGCGGCACCTTGGCGCGCATGGCGGCCTGGGCGGCCTCGTCGTCGGCCCAGCGCGAGGCGCGCGGACGGTGGGCGTGAGCGATGTGCGCGGTCGATGCCAGATAAGCATTGAACTCCTGCATCTGCGCCAGCGCGAAGGGATCATGGAGCGGCGCCAGCCTTGCCTGCGGATGGGTCTGCGCCACATACAGCAGCAGCGCGGGAGTCTCTGTCAGCACGCCGCGTTCCGTGACCAGCGCGGGCACCCTGCCCTTGGGATTGATGCTCAGGTATTCTGGGCTGCGCTGCTCGTTGTCGGCAAAGCTCAGCGTCTTGAGCGTGAACTGGGCATCGGCCTCATAAAGCGCAATCAGTACGGCCTGCGCGCAGGTGCCAGCTGCGTAGTAAAGCGTGGTTTGGCTTGCCAAAATCGTTCTCCCGTGGATGGTGATATGCCTGTGCAGTGTAGGCTGCTGCGCAGCCGGCTCAATCCCATGAGCCGGGTCTGCTCATAGCAATGACGCAAGGCAGACATCGACATCTCATGGCAGCATCGCGCTTCTCCCAGAAGTGCCCCACCCGAAATGAAATCCTCCATCCGCATTGTTGACGTCGACCGCCTGGAAACCTGGAGCAAGTACAAGGCCGGCATGTGCGACAGCTGCGCAGCCAATTGCTGCACCATGCCGCTGGAGGTACGCCTGCCGGATCTGGTACGCCTGGAGCTGGTGGACCCGTTCGAGGTCGAAAACATCGAGCCCAAGCTGATCGCCAAGCGGCTGCTGAAGATGCGCCTGATCGACCACTTCAACCCCAAGCACGAGATCTTCACCATGGCCCGCCGGGCAGGCGGAGACTGCAATTTTCTGGACAAGAACACGCGCCGTTGCACGGTCTATGAAAAACGCCCGGAGACCTGCAGATTGCATCCCAAGAAGGGGCCCAAACCGGGGTTCTGCGCCTACGGCAACAAGGCGCTTTCGCAGATCTGAAAGCTTCTGGGCAGCGCTTCAGACATCGGCCACGGCAGGCAGCCAGATGCGCGCCACCATGCCCGGATTGGCGTTGTGAAAACTGAGCTTGCCGCCATGCAGCTGGACAATGGCCAGCACGCTGGCCAGGCCCAGTCCGTAGCCTGGACGATCCGATTCTGCGCGATAGAAACGGGTGGTCATTTTCTCCAGGGTCTGAGGATCTGCGCCCGGTCCCTGGTCCTGCACGGTGATCTCCACCCCCCATGCGCCATCGCCGCCCTGCTCCTGCGCCGGGGCCGCACGCAGCAGCACGTCAGCGCCATGAACATCATCGGATGACGCTCCGTATTTGATAGCATTATCGACAAGATTGGAGACGGCGCTGGCCAACAAGTCACCATCGCCCAGGGCCTGCACACCTTGCTGCACATCCAGCCTGAGAATGCCGCCGGCGTCTTCCACCAGCGGCTCGTAGAAGTCCACCACATCGACCAGCAAGGCCTGCAGGTCAACCGGCGCAAAGCTCTTGCGGCTGGCTCCGCTTTCCACTTCGGCAATCTGCAAAAGCTTCTCGAACACCACACCGAGTTCAGCGACTTCTTCGGCCACCAGCGCCAGCGTGGCGGACTGCATTTCGGGGCTGGCCTGCTGCGCGTTGCGCAGGCGCAGCAGGATGCGCGTCAGCGGCGTTCTGAGATTGTGCGCAATGCTGTTGGAGACATGACGTATGCCTTCCATCAACTGCTCGAGCCGATCGAGCATGGAGTTGATATCGCGGTTGAGCAGCGTGAATTCATCACCGCGCTGATCGACCGGAATGCGCTGGCGCAAATCGCCCGCTGCAACGCGCGACATGGTGTTGCGAATGGCTGCCGCGCGCTCATCCACCACACGCCTGAAGACCATGGCACCTATCAGGGCCATGATGCAGGCTGCAACGGCCGCCAGCAAGCTGGCCTGACCGAACAGCTCCTCCATGTCGCGCTGCAGCTGCATGTCGCTGCCTACGGCCAGCAGATTGCCATTGGGCATTTCGACCACGGCAACCCGACCCACCATCAGCCGCCCGTTGCGCTTCACGGTCAGCTCGCGCACGCCCATGATGCTGAGCTTGCGCGGAGGATAGACCTCGGCATTGCTGACAATGGTCTCGCCCTGCGGGTTCATGAGAATGAGGATTTCCGTGTCGGTATTCACACCGTCACGAATGGTCTGCAATATCTCGCTTTCCAGTGCTCCAGGGCCGTATTTGGCTGAGTGCTCGGTCAGTCTGCGCACATGGTTTTCGGCCTGCTTGTCGAGCCTAACCCGCACCACGCCCACGGTCTGCACATAGAAGACGGCCAGCACAATGGCCATGGTCAGAACCAGGAGGCCACCATAGCTGAGAGCCAGCCTGAAGGCCAGCGAACTCCAGGGTCTGGAGCGCATCATCAGACCACCTCGGGCAGGTCTTGCGGCTGGTCCGAAAGGCTGTAGCCCACACCGCGCACGGTATGGATGAGAGGCGTGGCAAAGCCTTTGTCCACCTTGCTGCGCAGGCGGCTGATGTGCACGTCGATCACATTGGTCTGCGGATCGAAGCGGTAATCCCAGACCGACTCCAGCAGCATGGTGCGCGTGACGATCTGGTGCGCGTGCTGCATGAGGAACGCCAGCAGACGGAACTCGCGCGGCTGCAACGACAGCGGCTGGCCGGCGCGCTCGGCGCTGCGCGAAATCAGGTTGACGCGCAGATCGGCCACCTGCATCTCGCGCGTGGGAGCCGGGATCTGGGCGCGGCGCACCAGGGCTTCGAGCCTTGCCGATAGCTCGGAAAATGCAAAGGGCTTGGTCAGATAGTCATCGCAGCCGGCCTTGAGTCCGCGCACTCTCTCGTCCGTGGCAGACAAGGCACTGAGCACCAGCACCGGCGTCTGTTTTCCCATGGAGCGCAGTGTCTGCAGAATCTGCAGCCCGTCAAAGCCATTGGGCAACATGCGGTCGAGGATGATGACATCCCAGTTCTCGCCAACGGCCTGTGCAATACCTTGCACGCCGTCACCGCAGACGCTGACATGCGCGCCTTGCTGGCGCAACCCTTCAGCGATGTAACGCGCGTTGAGCGCATCGTCTTCGATGATGAGGTAGCGGTACATGCTGAGTCTGTCTCTGGCCGTTGGTGGACAGACACTATAAGCCGTTGCCTCCACCTTCGCAGCCGAAGACGCAGCGGCATCAGGAGGTGGTACAGGGGTTTGTGCCATCTCCCTCGCCTCGCTCAAGGCTGCACCTGTGGCAGATCGCCGCTGGCCAGACGCACTTCCCACTCCGCATCCAGCATGTCCTTGACCAGCTCCAGATGCTCCAGCCTGTGCTCGGTGATCGAGCCCAGTGCATCGATCAGCTCCAGAATCGTGCCCTTGCCCAGCTTGTAGGCGTCTTGTGCCATCTGGTGCAGCGGCGCAATCTGCGCCAGCCCTTCCTTCTCGTAGTCGCGCACGGCAGTGCGGCGCAGCGACAGTTGCTGCAGGGCGCGCTGCAGCTCGGACTGGGCGGCAAGCACAGCCGCATCGCGGCGCAGCTCGGCCTGATCGGCCTCGACCTTGGCGCGCTCGATGGGGCCCTGGCGGCGGTCGAAAAGCGGGATCTCCACGCTCACGCCCACCTGGTTGAAACTGCCATCCACGCTGTTGCGAATGCGGGCCAGACCAAAGGATGGCGTGGGCAATGCTTCACGCTGCTCCAGCTTGATTTTCTGGCGCGACCTGTCGAGCTCGGCCTGCGCGGCACGCAGACTCGGCAACTGGGTCTGCGCCTGGTTCCACAGCTGCTCGTAGCTGGCTGCCTTGCGAATGTCAGTGGCCTGCAGGCTGCCTTCCACACGCACCTGCCATTGCGGCAAGGCCGCAATGCTGGCCACGCGTGATGCGGCATCCCGCAAGGCGGCCTGAGCCTTGCTGACCTGCATGCTCATCTGGGCCTGTTGCAGGTTAAGGCGCGCGCCGTCATAGCGGCTGCGCGTGCCTGCTTCGATCTGGCCCTTGACGATGTTGCCGGCCTTCTCCAGCTCATCACGGGCAGCCAACCACACCTGATAGCGCTGCTGGGCCACCAGCAGCTCATTGAAGGCATGGGCTGCATCGCTCATGGTGACGGCGACTGCGACATCGGCATTGGCCGCGGCGGCCTTCTCGCCCAGCCTGGCGTTCTCGATGCGCATGCCGCGCTGGCCGAAAATGGGAATGGCCTGCTCCACACCCCATTCCTTTTCTCCGCGCTTGCTGGAGTAGTGCATGGCGGGATTGGGTATGGTGGCAGCCGTTTTGCTGTCTGCCTTTGCCAGATCCAGCTGCATGCGATCTGCCGCCAGATTGGGCTGGTTCTGCACGACGATGCGCAGATATTCCTGCAGGGTCACAGGCTGTGCAGGGGCCGCCAGACGGCCCGCTGCAGCATTGCTCTGTGCGGCTGCATCCATAGCCTCGGCAGCATGGCCTGTGCCGCTGAAAGCGCCGCAGCACAGTGCTGCGGCCATGGCCAGAGAGTGCCACTTATTCATCTTGAGCGCTTTCATCACGTTCTTCCTGCGTCAACATGTTCTTGGGGCCCAGCAAGGCATACAGCACGGGCAGCAGCACCAGCGCCACCAGTGGCAGCACCACCATGCCGCCAACGATGACCGAGGCAAAGGGGCGCTGGGTTTCGCTACCCACGCCGGTAGACAGAGCCATGGGCAGCAGGCCCAGCAGCGCCAGCAGCGCCACCAGAATGATGGAGCGCATGCGCTCGGCTGCACCTTCGATCAGCGCCTGCATCAAGGGCATGCCCTGGCGGCGCAAATCCTCGACCGCAGAGACCACCAGCAAGCCCGCCAAGGCCACCTGACCCAGCAAGGCGATAAAGCCGATGGCCGCGCTGATGGACAGCTCGATGTGTGCCAGATGCAAGGCTGCGATGCCGCCCACCATGGCGAACGGCGCGCACAGCAGGATGATGCCGGCGCTGCGGGCCTGGCCCAGCGCACCGAACAGCAGGGCATAGACGATGACCAGAGACAGCGGCACCACCACCTTCAGGCGTGCAGCCGCACGCTGCTGGTTCTCCCACTCGCCGCCCCAGACGGCCTGGTAGCCTTCGGGCAGCTTCACGTTCTGCTTGAAGGTGGCCAGCGTGTCCTTCACTACCGAGCCGATATCGCGGCCTTCCACGTTGAACTTGAGCGCCATATAGCGCGCATTGCCTTCGCGGAAGATGGAGGAGTTGCCGATCTTCATGCTGACCGTACCTACCGATCCCAGGGGGACCGAACCACCATCGGGCAGCGGTATGGCGATGTTGCGAATGCGTTCCTCGTCCATGCGGTCCACATAGGGCAGACGCACGCGCACCGGTACGGGGAATTCACCCTCCCACAGAGTGGTGGCCACATTGCCTGCCAGGGCCACTTCCAGCGTCTTTTGCGCGTCTTCCATGGCGATGCCCTGGCGTGCCAACGCCTGGCGATCGAACTGCACATGCACCTGCGGTGCCGGAGCATCGCGATACAGATCCAGGTCAACCACTCCGTCGATGCCTTTCACCAGAGACTTGGTCTGCTGAAGAATGCCGCGCAGGGTGGGAATATCGGGGCCAAACAGCTTGAGTACCACCTGGCCACGCGCGCCCGATGTGGACTCTTCCACGCTGTCGCGAATGGGCTGCGCAAAGTTGAAGGCCACACCGGGAATTTCACCCAGCGTCGCACGCATTTCCTCTATCAGCGCGGGCTTGGTCAAGCCCTTGCGCCAATCGCCATGAGGCTTGAGGCGCACCAGCACCTTGGCCAGATTGAGCGTCTCGTTGTCGGTTCCCGATTCGGGGCGTCCCTGCTCCGTGGTAACGGTGATCACCTCGGGGAACACCTTGAGACGCAGACGCACATCGCGCAGCACTTCCTGGCCTTTTTCCAGCGAGATGGAGGCAGGCATCTGTACCAGCACATAGGCATCGCCCTCATCGAGCTCGGGCAGGAACTCGGTGCCCAGCCATTTGGCTGAAACCCCGGCCACCACCAGCACGCTCACGAACACGGCAATCACGGCCGTGCGGCGCTTGGCGGCGCCCAGCACCTTGGCGATCCAGTGCTGGTAGCCATGATGCGCACGGTCGAAGATCTTGGGCTCTTCCACCATCACATGCTTGGGCTTGAGCATCAGGGCGCACAGCGCAGGCACCAGCCCCATGGCAAACACCAGCGCACCCAGCAGGGCAAAGCTGTAGGTCATGGCCAGCGGACGGAAGATGCGGCCTTCGATGCTCTGCAGCGAGAACACGGGAATCAGCGCCGCAATCACGATGGCCATGGCGAACAGCGTGGGCTTGGCCACAGCAACGGCCGAATCCACAATGATGTGGCGCATGTCGTTCGCCGTCTGCGGCTTTCGCTGGCGTGCATTGCGGATGATGTTCTCGGCCAGCACCACGGCACCGTCCACCATGATGCCGAAGTCGATGGCTCCCATGGAGATCAGATTGGCGGGCATGCCCAGCCAGTGCAGGCCGATGAAGGCGACCAGCAGCGACAGCGGAATCACGGTGGCCACGATCAGCGAGCCACGCAGGCTGCGCAGGAACAGCCACAGCACGGCCACGATCAGCGTGGCCCCGAACAGCAGGTTGTGCTGCACGGTCTTGAGCGTATGGCCCACCAGATCGGAGCGGTCATAGTTGGTGACCATGTGCATGCCTTCAGGCAGGCCGCCACTGTTGAGCTCATCGACCTTGGCATGAATGTCATCGAGCACGATGGAAGGGTTGGCGCCGCGCTTGAGCAGCACAATGCCCTGCACCACATCGTTCTGGTCGTCCATGCCCACCGAGCCCTGACGCGGCGTATGCGACTGCGCGACACGCGCCACGTCACCGATGGTCACGGGAGCCTTGCCACGCATGGCAACGACCACATCCTGAATCTCCTGCGGATTGCGCAACAGGCCGATACCGCGAATGATGAAGGACTGTTCGCCGCGGCGCATCAGACCACCGCCGACGTTGCGGTTGGACTTGGAAAGTGCATCGCTCACATCGTCCAGCGACAGGCCCAGGCTGTAGAGCTTCTCGGGGTCCACTTCAACGTGGAACTCCTTGACGAAGCCGCCAATGCTCACCACGTCGGCCACGCCCTGCACCTGCTTGAGCACGCGCACCACATGCCATTCCTGCTCGGTGCGCAGCTGCGCCAGCGTGTGCCTGTCGCTTTGCAGGCGATAGTAGAAAATCTTGCCCAGCGGTGTGTAGTCGGGCGCCATTTCAGGCGTCACGCCGTTGGGCAGATCTGCCTGCGGCAGGCGCTGCGAAACCTCGGCGCGCGCAGTGAAGCTTTTCGCGTCGTCGTTGAAGACCAGGTTGATCATGGAGAGACCGAAATAGCTCTCCGAGCGCAGCGATATCAGACCCGGCGTGCCGTTGAGCTCGCGCTCCAGCGGCTGGGTGATCTGGCGCTCCACCTCTTCAGGAGCCAGGCCAGGAGCCTGGGTGATCACGCCGACCTGCACATTGGTCACGTCAGGGTAGGCTTCGATGGCCGTCTGCAGATAGGCGTAGACGCCATAGATGGCAATCGCCAGCGTGGCGCACAGCGCCAGCAGTCGGCGATGGACGACAAATGCAATAAATGAACGCAGCATGGTTCAGACTCCTGCCGGGACTACAGCAGCTGACTGGCCGCGCCGTCGAGCAGCAGGCCACCACGCACCACGATCTTCTCACCGACCTTGAGGCCGCTGATCACCGGCACCATGCCGCGCGATGGACGCCCCAGCGTCACTACGCGCGCTTCGAACTGGTTGTTCTCATGCTGTACATAGACCACGCTGCGGCTCTCATCCTTGATGAGCACGGCAGTGACGGGAATCAGCATCTCCTGCAGATTCGACAACTGCACGCCCACCTTGGCCTGCATGCCGGGACGCAGCACCGGGTTCTGTTCGCTCAGCTCCACCACCACGGCAGCGCGGCGCGACTCCTTGTCCAGGGTGGCCCCCAGATGACGGACCGTGCCCTTGATCGGCTTGGGCAGCTGCGGTACCTCGACCTGTACGGAACTGCCCAGACGAATGCCAGGCAGATCGGACTCGAACACCTCTGCGACCACATTCATGGCCTGGGGGTCGCCAATCATGAACAGCGCCGCTCCGGGCTCAGCAGCAGTCCCCACCACGGCCTTGCGCTCGGCCACAATGCCGGCGCGCGGTGCGCGCAGCTCGATCCGATCGCCGCCACCGGAGCCCAGCAGCGCTGCCGTGCCCTGTGCACGGCCCAACTCCTGCGAGGTTTCACGCAGCTTGGCCTGCGCGGCACGCAGGTCGACTTCCACACCCACGCCTTTGTCCACCATGGTCTGCTGGCGCTGGGCTTCCACCACAGCCACGTCGTGTGCAGTCTTGGCCGCAGCCACGTCATAGCGGGTGCGCAGTGCATCGGGGCTGACCAGCGTCGCCAGCAAATCACCGGCCTTGACCATATCGCCCACATGCGCATTGACAGCCACGACACGCGCCGACAGCGGCACTGCGACCGAAGCCACACGATCCTCGACAAACGCCACATGCGCAGGGGCCCAGGCCATCTGCACCCCTTGCGGATCGGCCACAGGCGCGATCTCCAGCATCTTCACGGATTCCGGCTTGACCTGAATAAAGCCTTTGGGCAGCTGCGCAACCGGTTTCTTCGCTTCCTCGGTGGCCTTGGAGGCATCACAGCCACCCAACAGACCCGCCACGGCAATGGCCGCAGCCACCACCGGCAGTCTTGCCCATGTCCAGTTTGGTAAATGTGCCGCTCCCGGCAGTCCCACAAGGCTTTTGTTCATCGTTCACCCTTTTCCATGACTGGCAAGTGACGAGCTGGTCCGCGGCTTCACTTGCAGTGATGCCACCATGCTAGGAACAGCCCCCAGCTGCGTGGATGACACACGCATTACGGTTTGGTAAGACCGAACACAGGCACGAGAACGACCAGAGAGCAGCCGGGCCAGGGCTGAACAGGGAAATCAGCCTGCAGACTTGATGAATTGCCCGTTTTTCAGGCAACTCACGCATACCCTCTGCAATTTGCTCAAAAAACAGGCATTTCTCATGTATTTTTTCATACATGAGTACCAAAAGTATCACAACTTCACGGTCAAAGGCCGAACCATGCCTTGTCCCCAAATTTCAGGGAAAACACGATCAATCGATTGATCGTCAATGGATATCTACTATCAAAAGATGAGCTTTGAAGTTATCCACGCGGTGGATAGCTTTCGCCCTCTTCCTCCTTCGCACCCAGATTTCAACAGAAACCGGCGCTCTTGCATACAAAGCAGCGAGACGAGCATTGCCGGTGAGTAATCTTCCGCCCCCAGCTGCGCGCCATGGCCTTCACCATACTTGTGGATAAATTTGCTAGTTCACCACCTGCAAGAGCGAAGAAAGCCATGAACAACCTTACCCACAGCACTTGAAAACCATGCCATTTCTGAAAAATTACAGAAAAACCAGAATCTAGAAAAATCTTTTTATTCATAAAAATTTAACAACCATATCCACAGGGATTGATACATGGTTGTCTCCAGGATATGTACAGGCCGATCTTCAGCTTTTTCTGTGGATAAGTTTCTTGGTAACTGCACCCGGCGGAATCCACAACTACAATGAACAAGTCATATACAAGCAGTGGAAAAGTTCTACCCGCCGACTTCCTCGGATACAGCTGTAGAACATACAAACTCCCCTGATTTGTATGCCGTATTGCATAAGAAATTCAATCTTATTTGATACATATCTCTGTACGAATACTTATAAAACGCCAAAGCACAGCGTCTTTGCGTCTCAAAAAACGCTGAAATGCATGAAAAAAAGTGGGCTGAAGAGGCCCTGAATTCCTTTGATGCCGTGGTCGGGGCCATGCCGGGATTTCGCAGTCGTGATGGACAGCGAAAAATGGCGTCCCAGATCGCGCAAACGCTGAGCCAGGCCCAACTCGGAAAAATCGACGAAGGCGAGCCGGAACCACGTCGTGCCATCGCTGTCGTGCAAGCGGGAACCGGGGTCGGAAAATCGCTGGCCTACAGCATTCCGGCCATTCGCATGGCGCTGTCGCGCGGCACGCGCGTGCTGATATCCACAGCCACGGTGGCGCTGCAGGAACAGCTGGTGAACAAGGATTTGCCGGCCCTGGCGCAAAAGCTGGACCAACCTTTCAAATTCGCCCTGGCCAAGGGACGTGGCCGCTTTGTCTGCAAACTCAAGCTGGAGCGTCTGGCGAGTACGGGGGAAGCACAGGACGAGATGGACGATCTGTTTGGCGATGAGCAGGGCCAGACCAAGTTCAGCCGTCCTCAGCATGAACTGCAGGCCCGCATGCAGTTCTACAAATCCATGGCCGATGCGCTGGCCACGCAGGCCTGGAACGGTGACCGCGACTCGCTGGAGACCCCGCCTGAGGCCGAGGCCTGGAGCCCCGTGGCAGCCGAGTCCTCTTCATGCACCGGAAAGCACTGCCCGGCCTTCGGCAACTGCGTCTATTACGAGCGCCGCAAAGACCTGGTGGCAGCGCAAGTCATTGTCGCCAATCATGATTTGCTGCTTTCATCGCTGGGCTCCAAGCTGCTGCCCGAGCTGGACAACTGTCTGCTGGTGCTCGATGAAGCCCACCACCTGCCCTCTACGGCTCTGGACCAGTTTGCCGGCGAGATGGATCTGAGCCGTCTGGGCTGGATCGACAAGCTGGCCAGCCGTGCGCTGCGCGTGAACCAGGTCGCAGAAGTCGAGGAACTGGCCGACGTGCCCAAGCATGCGGGTCAGCTGCGCCAGCAGATGCAGGAGCTGGCGCGACTGGTCATGGAGCACTACGGAGAGACGCTCAAATCGCAGAAAGACAGCTATGGGCCAGCCAGGGTACGGGCACCCCGCGGAATGCTGCCTGAGGCCCTTCTGGAGCCTCTGGGACAGATTGCGCACCATGCCGACGGCTTTCTGGATGCGCTGCGTGCCGTCTCCAAGGCCCTGCGTGCCGAAATCAAGGAACAACCCGAGGAAGCACAGCGCCTGTCCACCGTCTATGCGCAGGTTGGCGCCCTGGCGCCCAGGCTGGAAGCCATCTTCAACACCACGCAATTGCTGCTGCAGAACAACGAGAGCGATGGCGACGGCAAGATGGTGCCCCATGCCAAGTGGTTCACGCTGGAGATGGACGGCGAGTTCATCGTGGTCAAGGCCCATGCCAGCCCCATACAGCCCGGCTCCACCCTGCGCCAGCACCTGTGGTCGCAGGTACGCGGTGCGGTGCTGACATCCGCCACGCTGACCAGCTGCGGCCACTTCGACTTCTTTCTGCGCGAAGCGGGGCTGACCAATGACGCCTCTGTCACCACGCTGGAAGTGCCCAGCCCATTCGACTATGCGCGCCAGGGCACGCTGGTGGCCCGTGAAACGGCCTCAGACCCGCGCGAAGCCGCCCGCTTTACCGAGGAGATGGTCGAGGCCCTGTTGAACGATCTGAGCCGCATAGAGGCCGGCGCACTGGTCCTGTTCACATCCCGCGAGCAGATGCGCCAGGCCGTGGACGCGCTTTCCACCAGCATGCGCAACCAGGTGCTGGTGCAGACCGCCCTGCCCCGCCAGACTCTGCTGGCACGCCATCGTGAGGCCGTGGCGATGGGCGAGCCCTCCATCATCTTCGGCATGCAGTCCTTTGGCGAAGGACTGGACCTGCCCGGAGCGCTCTGCGAGTCCCTGTTCATCACCAAGCTGCCCTTTGCTCCGCCCGATGACCCTGTTGGCGAGGCAAGAGCCGAATGGCTGCGCAGCAGCGGCCGCAACCCCTTCAACGAGCTGGTGGTGCCGGCCACGGCCATTCGCCTGGCCCAGTGGGTAGGCCGTGCCATCCGGACCGAGGAAGACCAGGCCCATGTGTACTGCTATGACCGCCGCCTGACGGGCACCAGCTACGGCCAATTGCTCATCAAGGGCCTGCCGCCCTTCACGCTGCAACGGCGCCCTGTTTCAATGCCTTGACGTCCTGAGCGAAGCGCGCCTTTCACACTGCTGATCCAAGGCCGTTTCGCTGCTCTTTTGCGCCATTCCTGAGGCAGGTTTTCAGCGCTCCAGGCCTTCGCAGCATGGCTCTTTTCTGCACTGCTGCAGCGCCCTTCCTGCGCACTTTCGCTCAGTCCCGGCGCACTCCGCGCAGTTGTAATTTTTCTAACAGTTGCCGGGCAATGCGAGACGGCATCCGTCTTGCAGGACTGGCAACCCGCAAGGTCTTGCCCGAAGCGGCGCAGCCGGGCAGGTGCGCTGCAGACCCCCATGGTTGTTGAGCAACTCCGGATTCCAGCCCTGTCGGTGTTGGCGGCAGCCGCACTTTCCCAGCGCTTGCCACATCTGGGTCGGGTCTTGCTTCACCGACAAGCGAAAAGCGAAAAGTTCTTTAAAAACAATGATCTATAGATCATTGAATTTTTTTGAATGAGCAGGGCGCAATCATGGCTGATATCGATTGCACGCAATTCTGGCCAGTTTCCCCCAGCTGTTCATAACATTCTGTGGATAACAGTCGCTTCAAAGACTCTTGGCCAGGAATTTATCCCCACCTCCAATCATTGAGGAGGCGCATCTTACGCCAATTTTTCGAGATCTGACGCGTCAATTTTCCCAAAGCCCTTTTTTTCTGGACTTCCCTCTGAATCAAAGGGATTGGAGCACCTGATCAGCCGCAATTCTGCATGGGTCTGACTCTTTCCAGCGGCTTCACCTTCAGTTGTTCTTTAGAAGTTTTATAAAAATATAGTCGTAGTAGTAAGACTTGGCACCTGCTGTTGATAACTTCTAAAACTCAAGGTAAATCAAGCATCTTGTGTGATGACAAACATGGAGACAAATGACGGTTGCTGCTGTCCTTGATTCATGAACAACTTTGGCTTCTTCCATATTTTTGTGGAAAACATGAAAGTTGATAGGTTGTTATCCACAGAAATTCATTTACTCGTTGATTGTCAATAAACACTCTGTATCCATTGATATATATGAGTTTTTAGCTACTATTTTTATAGTGAACAACTGATGAAGCCATGCTTGAGCACATCGGATATCGAGGGTGTGATGTAGCAAGAACTTCTTGAAGCCGACCTGATCGACCTCTTTTTTTATTCAGTCCATGTCCGATTGCTGTGTAAACTTCGACCAAAGTTGTTATTTCTAGTCTTATCTTTTTACTTAGTAGTAATAGTAAGTGGTCCACTTAATTGTTGATAAGTGTTTTTGATCATTAAAAATCAATAACTTACGTTTTATAAAAGTCTGTGGCCTGACATGGGCTACCGATGTCCTTGATTTGGGAACAACTTTTCAGAAGCCAGCATGGCTGTGGAAAACAGAAAATTTCCATGTCTTTTATCACCATGTTTATTCACAGGTCGTGCGACTGCTGCAAACCATGAAAAAAGCCGCCCGTTGGGCGGCCTGGTCGATGCGGATAGCGCTGGCTCGGAAATTCAGAAGTGGCGTGCGTATCGCAGCTGAAGAAAGTTCTCTCCCGGATTGGGGCGCTTGATGCCTGCATTGGACTGGTGCTCGAAGCGCAGGCTGATCTCGTTTTTCAGTTGCTCGCCAAACAGGTAGCCGATGCCTATATGGCTGGCAAAGTTGTAGCGGGTCGAAAATTCCTTGTGATCGGTGATGAAGCGGTGGTTGATGGCATAGCTCAAGCCCAGGCCGGCTTGCAGAAACCAGGGAGACTGGCCTTGAGAGGGGCGCCAGCGCAATGTAGGTTGTGCTCCCAGAACCCAGGTTGAACGATTGCCGCCCTGATAGTCGGCCGACCAGCGGCTGACAGAGAGATCCCAGTAACCCGTCATCCGACCCGAGCCAAGGGCGTAGCTCCAGTTCCAGGGGAGGATGACGCCGCCTGTCCAGCTGTCGGTGCTGTGCTCCGCCGAGCCGTATTGCAGATAGAGGGCGCTGCTCGAGGATTGCACAGGCTGTGCATGAAGCATGGGGCTTGCCAGGCCGATCAGCATGGGGACTACAAGATTTGTTGCTAATTGCAGTTTTTTCATGTCAATTGCCATCTAAATGCTTGGAATCTGGTCGCGATATCGATACTACGACAATGCCTTGATTTCGCTCCCTCTGTGGATATGAATCTAGAAGCTTGTGAATAAATGTTCTGTCGGCAAGCGCTTGCGTTGGTAGTCAGCCAATTGATATCGAAATGAAAAAAGCCCCCGGTCATGACGACCGGGGGCTTTTATGGAGAAGGCGATTGAGCTCGGCTTACTTTGCCGCAGGGGCCGGAGCTGCGGGACGCTCCTGGCCGGGTTTGCCGCCATGGTGCCCATGATGATGCTCACCGCGCTGGTGATGCATGTGCAGGGTGGCTGCATCGAAGGTCTTTTTCTGCTCGGCATTGAGCTGGGCGTAGAAGGCCTTGGTGGCTTCGGCACGGCGGTCCATTTCCGCCATGCGCTTGCCGCGCATTTCACGCATCTTGTCGATGCGCTCGGGCGTGGTCAGCTTGGCAAAGGCTTCGCGGTCGCCGGGGGCAGGGCGCTCACCGGGTTTCATGGCTTGCGTGTAGGTGGTCCAGGCAGCTTGCTGCGCAGGCGTCAGCTTCAGATCGGCCTTGAGTTTTTCCATGCGCTGCTTCATATGCTCCATGCGGTCGCCGCGCTTGTCACCACGCTGGTGCTTGTGCGGCTCGGGTGCTTTTTGAGCTGCAGCAGGCTGCTCAGCGGGGGGAGTAGTCTGGGCAAAGCTGGGCAGGCTCAGCGAGGCGAGCAGGGCGGTTGCCACAGCGGCGCCGGTCAGTGTCTGGCGAAAGCGGGTCATGTCTGTTTCCTTTTCGGTTGAAGTGGAAGAAGTGGCCGCCTGGTCTTGCTCCTGAATGGGCATTCGGTAGCGGATGACTGAAGTGTGGACCCCCCATGTTTCTGAGACGTGAGGTTTTGCAGCCGCTCTGTAAAGATTTGATAAGTTTGAGTGGCTGCGACTGCGCAACAATGCATGCATGGGCTGCATTGGCGGCCGATTTTTTTCCGCGAGATCCAGCTGCAGGAGCTGGCGACGATTGAAGATTTAGCAAAGGTTTTTGATGTTCAAGAACATGATTGTTTATCGCATTGCCGAGAGCTGGCAGGGCGATCTGCAGCAGCTCGAAGATGCGCTGCAAAAGACGGTGTTTGAGGAGTGCGGCGCGACCCAGGAGCGTTCCGTGGGCTGGGTGCCGCCGCGCGGCGAGCCGCATGGCCCGCTGGCGGAAAGCGTGGCCGGCCAGTGGGTGATGCGCTTCATGAGCGAGTCCAAGATGCTGCCGGCCAGCGTGCTCAACCGCAAGGTCAACGAGAAGGCCGAGCACATCGAAAAGACCGAGGGCCGCAAGCCCGGCAAGAAGGAGAAGAAAGAGCTCAAGGACGAGGCCAAGCTGGACCTGCTGCCTATGGCCTTCACCAAGCAGGGAGCCATGTGGGTCTGGATCGATGCGCAGGCGCGCACGCTGGTGCTCGATACCAGTGCACAAGGCCGTGCCGACGAGATCGTGACGCTGCTGGTCGAAGGCCTGCCGGGATTTGCGGTGGCGCTGCTGGATACGCAGACCAGTCCGCAGGCCGCCATGGCGCACTGGCTGATGACGCAGGAGCCGCCCGCAGGTTTTTCCATAGACCGCGAGTGCGAGCTCAAGGCCGCCGATGAGTCCAAGGCCGTGGTGCGTTATGCGCGCCACCCGCTCGATATCGACGAGGTGCGCCAGCACATCGAGCATGGCAAGCTGCCGACCAAGCTGGCCATGACCTGGGATGACCGCGTGAGCTTTGTGCTCAGCGAAGGTCTGCAGATCAAGAAGATCGCGTTGCTTGACGCAGTGATGGACGGCAACAGCCAGGATGACGGCGGTTTCGATACCGATGTGGCGATTGCCACGGGCGAGCTCTCGCGCCTGATTCCCGATCTGATCGAGGCGCTGGGCGGGGAAGGGCGCACGGGCCTGGGCGACGGCCTGCCTGCATCGCTGTCGTCGGCTCCTGCCGCAGAAACCCTGCCCGTGCGTCTGGCACAGGGGCGGAGCCAGGGGACGGTCACCGGGCCGGCCACGGCGCCCGCCGATACGGCCCCGGAAGAGGCACCGTTTTGACGCTATGGATGATGTAGCTGTCTGCGCTTTCCAGGCAATGAATTCAGTATTTATTAATGCTGAAATCAAGCACTAGCAAGCGCAAGAAGCTATCAAAAAAGGCCTGCCAGAGCGATCTGGCAGGCCTTTTTCATGGGCGTATTAGACGCCTGGAATATGTGCTTCAGACGCGTTCGAAAATCGCGGCGATACCCTGGCCGCCACCGATGCACATGGTCACCAGCGCATAGCGGCCGCCAGTGCGCTGCAGCTCGTAGAGCGCCTTGGTGGTGATGATGGCGCCGGTAGCACCCACGGGGTGACCCAGCGAGATGCCGGAGCCGTTGGGGTTGACCTTGGCAGGGTCCAGAGCCAGCTCCTGGATCACGGCGCAGGCCTGGGCGGCGAAGGCTTCGTTGGCTTCGATCACGTCCATCTGTTCGATCTTCAGGCCGGTGCGTGCCAGCACCTTTTGCGTGGCGGGGACCGGGCCGATGCCCATGTATGCGGGATCGACGCCGGCGTGGGCGTAACCGACCAGGCGGGCAATGGGCTTGGCGCCGGAGGACTTCAGGGCCTGCTCGCTCATCATCAGCACGGCAGCTGCGCCGTCGTTGATGCCGGAGGCGTTGCCGGCCGTGACCGTGCCGCCTTCCTTCTTGAACGCGGGCTTCATGCCGGCCAGGGTGTCCAGCGTGGTGGCGGCGCGCACATGCTCGTCGGTGTCGAACAGCACCACGCCCTTGCGGCTGGCAATTTCCACGGGAACGATCTGCTCCTTGAAGCGGCCGGCCTCGATGGCGGCAGCAGCGCGCTGCTGGCTGATGACGGCCAGCTCGTCCTGCATCACGCGGCTGATCTTGTAGCGCTCGGCCACGTTTTCAGCAGTGATGCCCATATGCATTTTTTGCCAGGGATCGTGCAGGATGCCCAGCATGTAGTCGATGCTCTTGGCATCGCCCATGCGTGCGCCCCAGCGCGCGGCCATGTCGAAGTAGGGGCCGCGGCTCATGGATTCGGAGCCGGCGCCGATCGCCACTTCGCAGTCGCCCAGCGCAATCGATTGTGCGGCCGAGACGATGGCCTGCAGGCCAGAGCCGCACAGGCGGTTGACGTTGTAGGCCGGGGTTTCGATGGAGCAGCCGGCGTCCACGGCCGCCACGCGGGACAGGTAGGCGTCGCGCGTGTCGGTGGGGATGACGTTGCCCATCACCACATGACCCACGGTGTCGGCAGCGATGCCGGCACGCGCAATGGCGGCCTTGACCACGGTGGTGGCCAGCTGGGCGTTGGGAACGTCCTTGAGGCTGCCGCCAAAAGTGCCGATGGCCGTGCGCGCGGCGCTGACAACGAAGATGTCTCTGGTGCTCATGGTTTGTCTCCTGCATCGCGTCGGCAATGCTTGTGCTTGAATGATTTGAAAAGATGAATGAGAGCAACCGCATTCATCGCACAGAGTATTCTGCAGTATTTGCTGCAGTGCAACATGTCTCGTTGTTGACGCTGCCCTGCGTGGGTGGCGATGGTTTCACGTGAAACCCATGAGGCGCCTCAGGCTGCTGTCCTGCGTCGGCTTCTCGGAGTGGGAGCCCTGGGTTCGTGATGAGCCGGCGTCAGGTCGGTGTCCGCGCTGGCCAGGTCGTCGAGGATGGGGCAGTCCGGCCTGTCATCTCCATGGCAGCAATGCACCAGAGTCTGCAGAGTGCGCTGCATGGACTGCATGGCGGCGATGCGTTCGGTCAGCGTGGCGATGTGCTTTTGCGCGATGGCCTTGACCTGGCTGCTGGCGCGGCCCTGGTCCTGCCACAGGCCGAGCAGGGTGGCGATCTCGTCCATGGAAAATCCGAGATCGCGCCCGCGGCGGATGAAGCGCAGCGCATGCACATCGGCTTCGGTGTACTGGCGATAGCCGCTGTCGGTACGGTGCACGGGTGGTAGCAGGCCCAGTGACTCGTAGTGACGCACCATGCGCGCAGAAACCCCGGCGCGGCGTGCAGCCTCGCCGATGACGACAGGCCAGTTCTGAGCGATTTTTTGTGTCGATGGGTGGTTGGGCATGGACGATCCTGAAAAAACGCGCCAGCGGCCTTCTGGTGGCTCGCGTGAGGTGCTGGCGCGGTGGGTGAGGCTGCGCTCAGGCTACCTTGTAGCCCTCTTCGGCAATGGCGGCTGCCACGGCCTCGCGGCTGGCGCCGGTTTCGACTTCCACTCGGTTGGCGGCGCGGTCGATCCTGATCTGCGCCTGGGCATCAACGCCCTGGATGGCATTGGTGACGGCGCGTTCGCAGTGGCCGCAGGTCATGCCTTGAACTTCAAAAACTTGTTGCATGGATGGCTCCTTCAGAAAGTGAGTCGACCGGACTGGCGGACTCCATGTCTTGAATGGTTAACCCTAACATCATGGCAAGGTCAAGCCTTTGACAAGACATGAAGCCGGCAGGGTTGATAAGCCGCAAAGACTGCCGATAAGAACTTGTCATATTGCTGATCGCCATGGCTTGGGCATCGCAGTCACGGGTTTTCTTGGTGTCGGTGACAATCTGAAACAATTTGCAAGTTCTGGCCCGACAATGCCAGTCGTTCAAAGTGGAGAGGGATTCATGAGTCTGTTGGAAATGATGCGGGGCTTCACCATCCGCACGCGCATGCTGGGCGCCATTGGTGTGGTGATGGTGTTGCTGAGTCTGCTGGGGGGCGCCGGGATGTTGGGCATGTTCCGCATCCAGGACATGAGTCAGGAGTTTCTGAGCAACGCCTTTGTCAAATCGGGCCATATGGCGCAGTTGCGCACCGAGCTGGGTGGCATCCGTTCCAGCGAGAAGGACATGGTCATCCAGTACGAAAAGCCCGAAGAGGTGCGTAAGGCCTATCAGCAATGGGTCATGTTCATCGACAAATCCAAGGTGACATTGGGCAAGTTTGTGACCGACCAGAACGCGCAGGACGCACAGCTGACCAAGAGCATCATTGGGCACATCGACGCTTATCGAAAGCTCTTCGAACCTGTTGCGCGCCAGCTTGAAGCCGGTGGCTATGACTCGGCCACCACGGCCAACCGCATGAGCGGCAAGGCTCTGGCCGAAGTCATGGAGGCCGACAAGCTGCTGGCGCAGCTGGACAACTTGTTGCGTGAGCAGGCCAATGCACTGGCCGCAGCCGAGCGCGACGTGGCCGACCAGACACGCTGGATGTTTGTGGCGGCCGTGATCCTGGCGCTGGTGGTGGTGATTCCGCTGACTTTGCTGAACATGCTGTCCATCTGCCGTCCGCTTGAAGTGGCCCGCCAGATGGCACTGACGATTGCCGGCGGCGATCTGTCGCACAGGGCCGAGGTCAGCGGCAAGGATGAGCTGACGGATCTGCAGCGTGCGCTGGACCAGATGCAGCAATCGCTGAGCACCACGGTGGCCCAGGTGCGCGATGCCAGCGGCAATATCGCCACGGCCAGCCAGGAAATTGCCACGGGCAATCAGGATCTGTCGGCCCGCACCGAACAGACTGCCAGCAATCTTCAGGAAACCGTCGCGTCGCTGGCTCAGCTGACGGCCACAGTGCAGCAGACCGCATCGTCTTCGCAGCTGGCCAACCAGCTGGCAGCCTCGGCCTCTTCGACGGCCGTGCAGGGCGGCGAGATCGTCGGCCAGGCCGTCAACAGCATGCAGGAGATTTCGGCCTCCAGCCGCAAGATCGGCGACATCATCGGCCTGATTGATTCCATTGCTTTCCAGACCAATATCCTGGCGCTGAATGCCGCTGTGGAAGCGGCCCGTGCCGGCGAGCAGGGCCGTGGTTTTGCCGTGGTGGCGGCCGAGGTGCGCAGCCTTGCCCAGCGTTCGGCCCAGGCCGCCAACGAGATCAAATCGTTGATCAACACCAGCGTGCAGACCGTGGACGTGGGCGCGCGCCAGGTGGAGAGCGCAGGCAAGGCCATGCAGGAGACTGTGGACAGCGCGCAGCGCGTGGGCGACATCATCGGCGAGATTACGGCGGCGTCCAGCGAGCAGTCGCTGGGCATCGGCCAGGTCAATCAGGCCGTGGGTGATATCGACCGCATGACCCAGCAGAATGCGGCCCTGGTGGAAGAGTCTGCCGCCGCCGCAGAATCGCTGCGCGAGCAGGCGGCGCGACTGGCACAGCTGGTCAGCCAGTTCAAGCTGGCCGGCGGCGCGATGCATGCAGTCATGCGCAGCCCCAGAGGCACGGCTCATCCCGGCATGGCACCGGCGGTGCCTGCATCCGCTCAGACCGCTTTGCCCGGTCAGAAGGCGCAATTGCTGGAACATGCATAAGCCTTGAGCGGCTCATCCCTGAGCGGCTCGTTCCATGAAAAAAGCCCGATTGCAGTGATGCACCGGGCTTTTTGTTTTCCTCCCAATGACTGCCGGCGCGATCGGAAAAGGGCCGGAGCTGGATGGGCGGTGCTTACTGGCTGGCGAGTGCCGGGTAGTCGGTATAACCATCGGCACCGCCCCCGTAGAAACGTTCGCTGTTCCAGGCATTGAGCGGCAGATCGTCGCGCAGACGATGCACCAGATCGGGGTTGGAGATATAGGCCTTGCCGAAGGCCACGACATCGGCATAGCCGCTTTCCACAGCGCGCGCGGCCAACTGGCGATCATAGCCGTTGTTGACCATCCAGGCTCCCTTGCCGCCTGCAGAGCGATAGGCCTGCTTGAGTGCCTGGTAGTCGAAGGGACGATCCGCCAGCTCGCGCGGACCGCCTGTTGCGCCTTCGATCACATGGATATAGGACAGGCCCAGCGGGGCGAGCTGGCGCACCAGATATTCGAACAGCACCTGCGGGTTTTCGTCCACGATGTCATTGGCTGGCGTGACCGGAGAGATGCGGATGCCGACCTTTCCGGCACCGATGGCATCGGCCACGGAGCGCACGCATTCCAGCACCAGACGGGCGCGGTTCTCGATGCTGCCGCCGTAGTCGTCGCTGCGCTGGTTGGTGCCGGTCTTGAGGAATTGATCGAGCAGATAGCCGTTGGCTGCATGCCGCTCCACGCCATCGAAGCCCGCCGACTGTACGGCTTCGCGCGCGGCGGTGGCGAAACTGTGAACAATGCCCGGCAGCTCCTGCTGCCGGAGTGCGCGCGGTGCCGAGGTGGCGACGAACTGGCCTTGCCCCGTCTGCTTGTCGATTACATAGGTCTTGGAGCGGGCCGTCAGCGCGGAGGGCGCGACCGGGGACTGGCTGTCTGGCTGCAGCACGTTGTGGGAGATGCGACCCACATGCCAGAGCTGGGTGACGATGCGGCCACCCTTGGCATGCACGGCATCGGTGACTTTTTTCCAGGCCCGCAGTTGCTCTTCGCCATAAAGACCGGGCACATCGGCATAGCCTTGTCCCTGGTGGCTGATGGCCGTGCCTTCGCTGATCAGCAGACCGGCAGAGGCGCGCTGGACGTAGTAGGTTTGCATCAGCGGCGTGGGTATCGCGTCGGGGGCGCGGTTGCGCGTCAGCGGTGCCATGGCAATGCGGTTGGGCAGACGCAGGCTGCCTGCTTCAATCGGTTCGAACAATGAGGTCATGCAGAACTCCAGATGAAAAAAGCTCGGTGGGTACCGAGCTCTTAGAACGTATTTACGATCTCTACGCAGCCGCGTTGGAGCGCAATCGGGATGAATTCGAAGCGATGGCTCGCCGCTTGCACCGGGGTGCAAGCAAGAGTCAGCGCGCAAAAATCGCCCGATTTCGCTCCAACCCTCCGGGACAGTGTCTTTGCGGGTGCTCTGCGGCGTTGCGAATCCTCGCAATAGCACGGCTATTGCTGCGGTATCGCGCGCGGGGGGCCGCCCCTAGCATCCCATCCCGCAAAGCCTCTGTCGCGGCGCGAGGAGATCGTAAACACGTTCTCAGTTTGCATGGATGTCGAAAAACTTACTTGAGCAAGCCCTCTGCCTTCATGGCAGCCTGCACTGCGGGGCGCGCCAGAATGCGCTCGCGATAAGCCTGAAGGTGCTGGAGTTCAGAGATGTCCAGGCCTACAAATTGGGCCCAGCCTGTGACCGTGAAAAAGTAGGCATCGGCCACGGTGAACTGATCGCCCATCAGATAGGACTTGTTGGCGAGCTGCTCGTTGACCCAGCTCAGGCGCTTGAACAGATTGCCGAGCAGCACAGGCTTGAAGTCTTCGGGCGTTGCGGGGCTGAACAAGGGGCTGAAGCCCTTGTGCACCTCGGTGCTGATGAAATTCAGCCATTCCTGAAGGTGGTAGCGTGCCACGGTGCCGTTGGCCGGTGCCAGGTTCTTTTCGGGGGCCAGATCGGCGAGGTACTGAACAATGGCCGGACCTTCGTGCAAGGTGTCGCCGTTGTCCAGTACCAGAAAGGGCACATAACCCAGGGGATTGATGCCGTAGTAATCCGTTCCGTCCTGGAGCTTGTGGCTCTTGGTGCTGACCATCACGGTTTCATGCGGCAGGCCTGCTTCATGCAGCACGATGTGCGGAGACATGGAGCAAGCGCCGGGGCTGTAGTAAAGCTTCATGGTGAGTGGCTCTCTATGCAATGAAAAGACAAGCGCCCATGCTAAACCGGTTGCACTTCATATGCATGCGCAGCCGGCAGAAGTCCGGATCGGAGAGGAGATTGCTCAGCCCAGGCGCCCTGCGGCCCACAGCACCTGCTGCACAAGAGCCTCCATGCCTTGCTGGTTCTGCGCGCGCAGCAGATGACCCTGGGCATCGAAAGCCTCTGCCGCATGGCTCACGGCATGGCTGCGCGGTGCTACCCAGCATTCCAGATTCAATAGCAGCGCAGCTAGGTGAGACTGGGCCCTCAGGCCGCCAAGACCGCCAGGCGAGGCACTGGCCATGCCGATGACCTTGTTGCGAAAGGGCAGAACGCCATCGGACCACTGTGCATCGCCCTTGACCGGGCTGGAGGCCCAGTCGATCGCGTTCTTGAGCAGGGCAGGGTAGCTGCCGTTGTATTCGGGGCTGCAGACAATCCAGGCCGCATGGCTGTGCATGGCCTGCTTGAGGCGAATGACATCGGCTGGAGTGCCCTGCGCTTCGAGGTCGGCGTTGTAGAGCGGAATGTCGTAGTCCGACAATTCCAGCAGGCTGGGTTGTGCGCCTTGTTGTTCCGCGATGGAGGCTGCCACCTTGGCCAGCTTGCGGTTGTACGAGTCCTGGCGGGTGCTGCCCGCAAAAATGAGAATTTGCATGCAGTGATTGCAGCACAGAGCGATTGCATTTTTCATGCATAGACGGGGCTATCAGGGCAAACATCTAGGCCGGGCTTCAGGCCGCCATGTTTCACGTGAAACCCCCCTGGCAAGGCATTGTTGCGCCAATGGTGGGAAAATTGCAGGTTCCCCGCAGGGCTGGACATGGCGCGAGAACATGTCCGCCTGCCGTGAGAGCCGAGGCATGGTTGCTTCGTGCAGGGGCAAGGGCCGGGCTTGGCCCGGAGCAGGAATATGTTGTACCCACAGGAATTTGATGTGATCGTGGTCGGTGGCGGCCACGCCGGCACCGAGGCTGCGTTGGCCGCTGCGCGCATGGGCAGCAAGACATTGCTGCTGACCCACAATATCGAAACCCTGGGGCAGATGAGCTGCAACCCCAGCATCGGCGGTATCGGCAAGGGCCATCTGGTCAAGGAGGTCGATGCCCTGGGCGGCGCCATGGCCCTGGCGACAGACAAGGGCGGCATCCAGTTCCGCATCCTGAACAGCTCCAAGGGCCCGGCCGTACGCGCGACGCGCGCCCAGGCCGACCGCATTCTGTACAAGGCCGCGATTCGCGAGATGCTGGAAAACCAGCCCAATCTCTGGCTCTTCCAGCAGGCCGTGGATGATCTGATGGTTGAGGGCGACCGCGTGGTCGGTGCCGTCACCCAGGTGGGTCTCAAGTTCCGCAGCCGCACCGTGGTGCTGACGGCGGGCACCTTCCTCGATGGCAAGATTCACGTGGGCCTGAATAACTATGCCGCAGGCCGTGCCGGAGATCCTCCGGCCGTGAGCCTGTCGGCACGCCTGAAGGAACTCAAGCTGCCACAGGGGCGCCTGAAGACCGGCACGCCCCCCCGCATCGACGGCCGCAGCATCGATTTCAGCCAGTGCGAGGAACAACCCGGCGACGGCATGCCTGGCGGCGTGAACGAGGGTGAAGTGCCTGTATTCAGCTTCATGGGCAACCGTGCCATGCATCCCCGGCAGATGCCTTGCTGGATCACGCACACCAATGCGCGTACGCACGAGATCATCCGCAGCGGCTTTGACCGCAGTCCCATGTTCACCGGCAAGATCGAGGGTGTAGGTCCGCGTTACTGCCCCAGCGTGGAAGACAAGATCAACCGTTTTGCGGACAAGGAAAGCCATCAGATCTTTCTGGAGCCCGAAGGCCTGACCACGCACGAGTTCTACCCCAACGGGATCTCCACCAGCTTGCCGTTCGACATCCAGTACGAACTGGTGCGAAGCATGAAGGGTCTGGAGAACGCGCATATCCTGCGTCCCGGCTATGCCATCGAGTACGACTATTTCGATCCCCGCTCGCTCAAGAGCAGTTTCGAGACCAAACAAATTCAAGGTCTGTTCTTTGCGGGTCAGATCAATGGCACGACCGGCTATGAAGAGGCGGCCGCCCAGGGCCTGTTCGCCGGCTTGAACGCAGCGCTGCAGTGCCGTGGTGAAGGCCCCTGGATGCCGCGCCGTGACGAGGCCTATCTGGGCGTGCTGGTCGACGATCTGATCACCAAGGGCGTGACCGAGCCTTACCGCATGTTCACCAGCCGCGCCGAGTTCCGCCTGCAGCTGCGTGAAGACAATGCCGATATGCGCCTGACCGAAGCGGGCCGCCAGATGGGTCTGGTCGATGATGCGCGCTGGGATTCCTTCAGCCGCAAGCGCGATGCTGTTTCACGTGAAACAGAGCGCCTCAAGTCCACCTGGGTGAACCCGCGTGTCGTGGCTCCGGAAGAGTCCGAGCGCGTGCTGGGCAAGGCCATGGAGCGCGAATACAACCTGTTCGACCTGCTGCGTCGCCCCGGTGTGGATTACGACAAGCTCATGGGCATGAACCAGGGCAAGTACGCCTGTGCCGATGTGCAGCCCGAGGCGCTGGGCGAGCTCAGCGCCCCGGTGATCGAGCAGGTGGAAATCGCTGCCAAGTACTCTGGCTATATCGACCGCCAGAAGGATGAAGTCGAACGCGCTGCGCATTTCGAGCGCCTGCGTCTGCCGCTGGACTTCGACTACATGCAGGTGGCGGCACTTTCCTTCGAGGTGCGCCAGAAGCTGCAAAAGCACAGGCCCGAAACCCTGGGTCAGGCTTCGCGTATTTCGGGAGTGACGCCTGCCGCCATCTCGCTGCTCATGGTGCATCTGAAAAAAGGCGGCTTCAAGGGCTTTGCCAATCAGAATGAAGAGGCTTCCGCATGAGCCAGGTTTTGCGTACCCAACTGGAGCAGGGCGTTCAGGCACTGAAGCTGGAACTGGCTCCGGCGCAGATCGATCTGCTGATGTCCTTCATGGATCTGCTGCAGAAATGGAACAAGGTCTACAACCTGACGTCGGTGCGTGATCCCCAGGAGATGTTGACGCATCACCTGCTCGACAGCCTAGCCGCCGTGCCCGCCTTGCTGCGGCATGTGAGCCGCCTGCCGCTGGAAGAAGGCAAGCGCCTGCCGCTGCTGGACGTGGGCTCCGGCGGTGGTCTGCCCGGTGTGGTGTTTGCCATCTGCTGCCCGCAGATCGATGTGAACTGCGTGGATACCGTGGGCAAGAAGGCCGCTTTCATCCAGCAGGTGGCTGCAGCCTTGCGCCTGCCCAATCTGCGCGGCATTCATGACCGGGTGGAAAACCTCAAGACCCGGTATCCGGTCATCAGCTGCCGCGCCTTTGCATCCCTGGTGGACTTCACCACCTGGTCGCGCAAGGCGCTGGCCGATGACGGCATCTGGTTTGCCATGAAGGGCAAGCACCCCGATGAGGAAATTGCTGCGCTGCCTGCCGATGTGAAGGTGTTTCACGTGGAACCATTACAGGTTCCCGGCCTGGATGCCGAGCGCTGCGTGATCTGGTTGAAACTGGCTTCTTGAGCGGTAAAGCTTGGTCGGGCACTTTGTTTCCAAGGGGAGCAAAGTGCCTTTTTACATACTGTGTCAGGCAACATCTGTGCAATGCAGATGCGCCGGTCACGGCCCTCGCATAAACTTGCTGTTTTCCATCGCGCAGGGTTTGAATGTTTGGCATCTCTGATTACGGCGCTTTTGCAGCCGCCGTTACCGTCTTCTTGCTGATCCCTGGACCAGGCAATCTGGCCTTGATTACCTCCACGGGCAAGGGCGGATGGAGAGCCGGCGTCGCCTGCTGCCTGGGTGTGATGGCTGCCGACCAGGTGCTGATGTGGCTGGCTGTAGCCGGCGTGGCTGCGGTGCTGGCCGCCTACCCGGCGGCCTTCCATGCCGTGCAATGGGTGGGGGCGGCCTATCTGGCCTGGCTGGGCTACAAGCTGCTCACGGCCAAGCCTGGCGATGCGCCGGCCATTGAAATCCAGCCGCGCCAGTATTTCCGCCAGGGTGCTTTGATCACCCTGATGAACCCCAAGGCCATCGTGTTCTACATGGCCTTCTTTCCCATGTTCGTGGACCCGGCCCGGCATCAGGGCGCCATCACCTTTGGTGTGATGGCAGCCACGGTGGCAGCAATTACCTTTATCTACAGCGTCATCGTGGTGATGCTGACCACGGTGCTGGCCGAGCGCTTGCGTGCCAACCCGGCCGTGGTGAAGTGGCTGGAAAAAACAGCCGGTGTGTTTCTGATCGGTTTTGGCCTCAAGCTGGCCGCCAACTAAAAGAGAAGTTCAATGGCCAAAATTTTCTGCGTTGCCAATCAAAAGGGTGGAGTGGGCAAGACCACGACCACGGTCAATCTTGCCGCCGGTCTGGCCAAGGTCGGCCAGCGTGTGCTGCTGATCGACCTGGACCCGCAGGGCAATGCCACCATGGGCTCCGGCGTGGACAAGCGCGCGCTGGAGCTGACGGTCTACGACGTGCTGCTGGAAAACGCCAGCATCAAGGAAGTGGCCCAGAAGTCCGAGCAGGTCGGCTATGACGTGCTGGGTGCCAACCGCGAGCTGTCGGGTGCCGAGATCGAGCTGGTCTCGCTGGAGCGTCGCAACGAGCGCCTCAAGACGGCCCTGCAGGCCGTGGCTGCCGACTATGACTTCGTGCTGATCGACTGCCCGCCTTCGCTGTCCATGCTGACCCTGAACGGTCTGTGCTCGGCGCATGGCGTGATCGTGCCCATGCAGTGCGAGTACTTTGCACTGGAAGGCCTGACCGATCTGGTCAACACCATCAAGCAGGTGCATGCGAACATGAATCCCGACCTGCAGATCATCGGTCTGCTGCGCGTGATGTTCGATCCGCGCACCACGCTGCAGCAGCAGGTCAGCGACCAGCTCAAGGAGCATTTCGGCGACAAGGTGTTCGATACCGTGATTCCGCGCAATGTGCGCTTGGCCGAAGCACCCAGCTACGGCCTGCCCGGCGTGGTGTTCGATGCCTCGGCCAAGGGCAGCAAGGCCTTTGTCGAGTTCGCCGAAGAGATGGTGCGCCGCATCAAGAAAATGTGAGTGTTTCACGTGAAACAGCTCCCAGTCTCCCATCCAGCCATCGCCAACCGTCATGACCTCTGAAGCACTGAACCCGCAGCATGTCTGGTTGCTGCCCGGCTGGCAGAACTCCGATCCCGGCCATTGGCAGAGTCTGTGGCAGGACCGGTATGGCTACCAGCGGCTGGAGCAGCATAGCTGGCAGCATCCGCTGCGCGGCGACTGGAGCATTCGCCTGCAGGAAACCGTGCTCGACGCTCCGGCTCCCGTCACCCTGGTGGCGCACAGCCTGGGCTGCGTGCTGGTGTCCTGGTGGGCGGCACATTCTCAGGTTGCCAGGAGCAAGGTGCGTGGTGCGTTGCTGGTGGCACCCGGCGACACCGAGCAGGAGAGTCTGCACGGCGTCCTGCCGGGTTGGTCGCCCGTGCTGCTGCAAAAGCTGCCCTTCCCGTCGATACTGGTGGGCAGCGAGAACGACCCCAATTGCTCTGTAGCGCGCGCGCAGGCCATGGCACAGGGCTGGGGCAGCCGTTTTGTGAATGCGGGCGCCGCAGGCCATATCAACACGGCCAGCGGACTGGGACTGTGGGAAGCCGGGCATGAGCTGCTGCTCTCCCTTTAAAGAAAGAATTCAGCAATGGTGACTAAGAAACCCAAGGGCCTGGGACGAGGTCTGGAAGCCCTGCTGGGCCCCAAGGTCAGTGAAGCAGAGCAGGCCGCTGCGAGCGGGCAGCAGGCCAATCTGCCGAGCAGCCTGGCGCTCAATGTGATGGTGGCCGGCCAGTACCAGCCGCGCACCCGCATGGACGAAGGTGCCTTGTATGAGCTGGCCGAGAGCATCAAGGCCCAGGGCATCATGCAGCCGATTCTGGTGCGCCAGCTCTCCAGGGGCGACAACGCTGGCAAGTACGAAATCATTGCCGGCGAGCGGCGCTTCCGTGCCGCGCATATCGCGGGTCTGTCCGAGGTGCCGGTGCTGGTGCGCGAAGTGCCCGACGAGGCCGCTGCGGCCATGGCGCTAATCGAGAACATTCAGCGCGAAGACCTGAACCCGCTGGAAGAGGCGCAGGGGCTGGCCCGTCTGGTCAAGGAGTTCGGGCTGACCCACGAGCAGACCGCGCAGGCCGTGGGCCGCTCGCGCAGTGCTGCCACCAATCTGCTGCGCCTGCTGAATCTGGCCGAGCCCGTGCAGACCATGCTGATGGCCGGCGATATCGACATGGGCCATGCGCGGGCGCTGCTGACGCTGGACCGTGCCACCCAGATCACGGCAGGCAACCAGATCGCGGCCAAGAAGATGTCGGTGCGCGAGGCCGAGTCGCTGGTCAAGAAAATCGGTGCCGAGTTCAATCTGACGCGCCAGAAAGCCAAGAAAGATGGCAAGTCGCGCGACGTGAAACGCATCGAGGAAGAGTTGTCCGACCTGCTCACCGCCGATGTCGAAGTGCGTATCAAGAAGACCGTACGCCGCCACGGCAAGCAGCAGGAAATGGGCGAGATCGCCATCCAGTTCGGCTCGCTGGAGGAGCTCAACGGCCTTATCGAAAAGCTGCGCGGCGAAGTCTGATTCTTGAGCCCAAGCAAGCGAAAAGAGCATCCACGGATGCTCTTTTTTTTGTGCGCGCGCAGCGTTCAGCTGCGGTAGCCGGGGTCGATTCGGTCGAGCTTGCGCAGCAGGGCAGGCCAGGCAAACTGGCCGCCCATGCCGCCGGTCTGTACCTTCATGGCATGGGCGATGCCCCGCAGAATCTGCGGGTCGACCTCGGTGAGTTCGGTGCCCCCGGACTGGGCCGCGATCTGGATCTGGCAGGCGGACTCGAAGATGTACATGGACAGAAAGGCATCGGCAATCGTGGGGCCGCAAGTCAGCAGGCCATGGTTGCGCAGCATGAGGAAGTTGGCCTCGCCCATGTCGGCCAGCAGGCGCGGCTTCTCGTCCTCGCGAAAGGCCACGCCTTCGTAGACGTGATAGGCCAGGGACCCCAGGACAAAGGTGCTCTGCTGGCTGATAGGCAGCAGGCCGTTCTTCTGGGCCGCCACGGCCACGCCGGCACGCGTGTGGGTATGGATCACGCATTGCGCATCGGCGCGGGCCTCATGCACGGCGCTGTGGATGACGAAGCCGGCAGGGTTCACGGGGAAGGGGGAGTCCATGAGCTTGTTGCAGCCCAGATCCACCTTGATCAGCGAGGAGGCCGTGATCTCGTCAAACATCAGCCCGTAGGGGTTGATGAGAAAGTGGTGCCCGGGGCCCGGCAGCCGCGCGCTGATGTGGGTGAAGACCAGATCGCTCCAGCCGTACAGTGCCACCAGCCGGTAGCAGGCGGCCAGGTCCACGCGCAGCTGCCATTCCTCGGGGCTGACCAGATGCTGCACGCTGGGGATGTTCAAGGGCTCTTGGCTCACGGGCGACTCTCCTTCATCGTTGATCCGATGAATGTAGACACTCGTGCGCCGGCGGTCTGTTGGCTAGGCGACAGAACCCTGGAAACGCGGGCAAGGCCGGTTCGGATCAGGCGCGCTGGCAACGCCCGAGGCAGGTGTTGGCGCGAGTCCGGAAAATAAAAAAACAGGAGCTTGCAGCGCAAGCTCCTGTTGATTTTCAGATCGCTTCTTTACGTAAACCGAAGCAGATCAGGCGCAAGCAGCTATCAAAAGCGCTTACTTGATCTGGCCGCGCGACAGGTCCTGGATCATGCGGGCAGCCAGATACAGGCGCGGTACGATGGTGTTGATCTGCACGTATTCGGCATCGTTGGAATGCGCGCCATAGCCCGACAGGCCGAAGCCCTCGATCACGCCGCCCTTGGCCTTGAGGGCCGCAAAAGCCGCATCCGTGCCGCCGCCCGTGGCCTTGTCCATGACCTTCATGGGCAGCTTCAGCTCCTGCTCATAAATGCCCTGGGCGTGGGCGGCCAGCTTGCGTGCCGTGGCATTGGCTTCCAGCGGCGGGCGGCGCACCTCGAACTTCAGCTCCACCTTGCTGGCGGGGAGCAGCTTGCTGCCGATCTTGTCCTGCATGGCTTTTTCCAGCGCCGTGAAGTCGGCCACGCGCAGCGCGCGGGCATCGGCCTGGGCCGTGGCTTCGGCGGGAACCACATTGCGGTTGGTGCCGGCCTTGGACACCGTCCAGTTGAGCTTGAGGCCGTCCTGGGGCTGGGACAGATCCTTCATCTGCAGCAACTGATGCGAGAGCTCGTACAGCGCATTCACGCCATCTTCGGGCTTGGCGCCCGCATGAGATGCCTTGCCCGTGACCTTGAGGTAGGCGGCGCCGATGCCGCTGGTGGCCAGGCGCAGGCTGCCGTCGGTGCCGCCGCCTTCAAAGCTGAACACAGCGTCCTGCTCGGCCCCCAGTCGGGTGATGGTGCTGCGTGCTCCGGGCGAGCTGATTTCCTCGTCGCCGTTGATCAGCACCGTGAGCGTACCGTAGTCCTCGATGCCCAGCTTCTTGAGCAGGGGCACGATATGCATGATCAGGGCCACGCCCTGCTTGTCGTCGGCAATGCCCAGGCCATAGGCCTTGTCGCCGTCGATGCGAAAGGGCTGGTCCTTGATCATGCCGGGCAGATAGACGGTGTCCATATGCGCAATCAGCATGATGCGGCTGCTGCCCTTGCCCTTGAATTCGGCATGCACCATGGGGCCGACTTTCTCGGGCGTGTCATCGAGGCGGTAGATGTCGCTGGGCTCGATCACCTCGACCTTGCCGCCCTGCGCGCGCAGCTTGCCGGCGATGTACTCGGCGATCTTCTTCACGCCCGCCACATCCTTGCTGCCGGACTCGATATGCACCAGATCACGCAGCGTATCCAGATAGGGCTGCTGCTCCTTTTTCGCATGCTCCAGCCATTCGGCCTGAGGGGCAGCCTGGGCAGAGCCGAAGGCCAGCACCAGGGCCAGGGGCAGGGCGCGCAGCAAAGGGGCAGAGGGCGTGTTCCAACGCATAGAAATTCTCCTTGGGGGGCGGGCCGCTCCCGGATAGGGCCGCGGCAGGAAAGCGGCGTGATGCGCCGCTGAGGGAATTCAGCTTAGCAGCCGTGTTTGCGGCCTCAGGGCTGCCGGCCTAGGGATAAATACCAGGGTAACTTGATCTCTCGCGCCGACAAAAAAGCCCTGCAGCTTGCGCGGGCAGGGCTTGGTGGGTTGCGTCTGTTGCTCAGGCCGCCGCCAGATGGGATTTGGTCTTTTTGCTCACTCCGTCGCCGACGATGACGGCCGAGACCACAGACAGTACAAGCGCAATCGCCGAGCCGTAGAACACGGCGTTGCTCATCTGGTGGTCCAGCATGTAGCCGAAGACCGGCGCCGCCAGGCAGAAGCCCAGATCCAGGCCCGAATACACCGTGCCGTAGACGCGGCCCGTGGCGCCGGGGGGCGCTGCGCGCTTGATCAGCATGTCGCGCGAGGGGCCGGCCAAGCCCGTGCCCAGACCGGCGACTGAGGCCACGACCACCGCCGCCATGCCGGGCAGCCAGCCCGTTCCGACGACAAACAGCAACAGGCCCGAGCCCAGCATGCAGATGGAGATCACCTTCTCCAGCCGCTGCACGCGGCCGACCAGAAAGCCGCCCACGACCATGCCGGCAGCGCCGCACAGCATATAGCCGGTGACGATCAGCGCCGTCACGGAAAGCGGCAGGCCGTACATGGATTGCAGGGCCGGGCTGGCAAAGCTCTGGATGGCACTGAGCGCGCAGGTGCTCCAGAAAAAGAAGGAAAAGCACAGCCACACCGATGGCAGCTTCATGAAGGCCATGGGGTGTTCCTGAGGTGCGGCAATGGCTCCGGCAGCGGGCTTGGCGGCAGCTCCGGCGGATTCGGCGCGATCATCGAGCGCGTCGCGGTTGAAGACCATGATGGCCAGCACCACGGCTGCGCAGAGGGCTCCGCCCAGGCAGGCCAGGCGCCAGGAGCCCGTGGCCGTGGTGATGCCCGCCATGAACAGCGGCGCCAGCGCCCAGCCTAGGTTGCCGGACAGGCCATGCACCGAGAACGCATGGCCTATGCGCTGCTGCGACACGCGCTTGTTGAGGATGGTGAAGTCCACGGGGTGGAAGGGCGCATTGCCCAGGCCCGCAAAAAAGGAGGCTGCCAGCAGCATGCTGTAGCCTTGGGCCGTGCTGGCAATCAGGCCTGCCACCACAAAGCTGCCGAGGGCGGCAAACAGAATCGGGCGTGCGCCAAAGCGGTCCACCGCAAAGCCGGCCAGTGCCTGGCCGGTGCCGGAAACAATGAAGAACAGCGAGACCATGACGCTGAGCTCGGCATAGCTGTAGCCGAAGTCCTTGATCAGCCAGGGAAACAACGGCGGCAGCAGCAGATGGAAGAAATGCGACGAGCCATGGGCCAGACCGATGAGGCTGATGGTGCGCGCGTCACTGCGCAGTGTCTCTGGCGCCTGGTTTTGAGGTGTTGTGGAGGCAGGGCGGTTCATATGTCGCATCTTAGGCAGACTGCTCGCGTCTTGTATGCGATAGTCTGCCAATTGCTATCGCAAGCCAGCCAACCATCATGTCCAGCCTCCACGACCCCGAGCCCCTGCGCGCAGGCAAGGCCAGCGCCTATGTGGAGACGCTGACACCCCATCTCTACATACCCACGGCACAGCGTCCGGTGCGGGCCAAATGTCGCTGGCTGGAGGCCGACACCCAGGTCAAGCCGCACCGTCATCCCTGGGGGCAGCTGGCCATCTCCACCACGGGCACCATACGCCTGACGGTAGCGCAGGGCACCTATATCGTGCCGCCCTCGCGCGTGCTGTGGGTGCCGCCGGGCATGGAGCATGCCGTGACCATGGTGGAAAGCGCCGATCTGCGCACCTTGTACTTCTATCAGACCCAGGGGCGTTGCGGCCCCGATGTGGCCCCCGGCGAAGAGGCGGCCTGGCGCCAGTGCCGGGTGCTCAATGCCTCGGATCTGCTGCGCGCCGTGGTGCGCGAGCTGCCTACGCTGCCCGATGACAGCCAGCAGCTGTGCGAGCAGGACAGGGCACGCGAGCACCATCTGAGCCAGCTGCTGCTCGACGAGCTGCGCCGTGCCAGTGCCGTGCAGCTGGGCGTGAACCTGCCCCAGGACAAGCGCTTGCGCCTGCTCTGCGAGGCCGTGCTGGCCGACCCCACGCGCAACGAAACGCTGGAGGACTGGGCGCGCGATACCGGGGCCAGTCCGCGCACGGTGGCGCGACTGTTTCGCCAGCAACTGGAATGCAGTTTTACCCAGTGGCGCCAGCAGGTGGTGCTGGCCCATGCCGTCAGCCTGGCAGCGCGCAACTGGCCGATTCAGCGCATTGCGGCCGAGCTGGACTACAGTCCCAGCGCTTTCAGCGCCATGGTGCGCCGCACGGTGGGTATGCCGCCTGCACAGTTCTTTGGCATGCACACCAAAGTCATGGCCACCAGCGATTGATTGAAAAGGGCTGCAAGCCTTATCTCTATTTTCCGGGTGGCTCCAGAAAATATTTGCAGCGGCATGGAATGAAAGCAGCAGGCCTGCGCTCTTTAGCACCATGATCTTCTCTGCCGAGTCGCGCTACAACCAGTGGGTGCGCGAGCATTACCGCTTTTTGCTGCGCAGCGCCTGGGCGCTGACGGGCTCGCGCGCCACGGCCGAGGATGTGGTGCAGGATTGCTTCACCAGCGCCTGGCGCTTTCGCCACCAGCTGCGCGACCAGAGCATGGCCAGGGCCTGGCTGTTCCAGATCATGCGCCGTCATGCCTTCAGGCACTTCGATCCTGTGCAATCGCAGACCGAGTCTCTGGATGAAGCCTGTGAGCAGGGCGTGAATCACCACGATGCACTCGATGCGCAGCTGGACGTGGTCAAGGCGCTGAGCCGCATTGCCCCCATCCATCGTGAAGTGCTGGTGCTTTACTACTTTGACGACATGCCCACGGCCCAGATGGCCGAGGCGCTGGATATTGCACCGGGCACCGTGCTCTCTCGCCTGGCGCGGGCACGTGAAGCGCTCAAGACGGCACTGCAGGAGCCTGCGCGCCGTCCCGCCGGAGCCACCACCGAATCTTCCGCTGCTGCCGGCGTGATACCGCTGAAAAAGCGCGCACCATGAAACACCAAGACCGCCCCGAAGACACCGATTTCGACCTGCGTGCCCGTGCCGAGATGGCACTGGCTTTCGAGCCTGGCGAGCCGCCACCCCATTTGCTGCGCCACACGCCCTGGTATGCCCGTCGTGGCCTGCATGCACTGTGTGCAGCCGTGATGGTCGCCAGCGTCGCTGCAGGCAGCGTGCTGAGCCTGCGCCCGCCGCAGATGGTGCGCTCGGCCATCGAGCATGAGTATTACGAACGCACGCTGCGTGGCCAGTTCATCCCCGAGGCCGAGATTGCCAGGCATATGGACTGGCCTGCCGACCAGAAGCTGCCTGGCTATACCCAGCTCATGCGGCCCTGCGATATCGACGGCAGTCGCGCCTATCACCTGACCACTTTTTTTGAAAAAGGCGGCATCGTCACCGTGCTGGCCTTTGAGCAGCCCCAGCGGATTGCCGACGGCCAGGGCTGGTGGGCCAACAGCTACTGGCAGGTGGTGCGCTCGCGCGAAGGCCGCCCGCTGGTGCTGATCTCACAGAAGAAACAGGCTCTGGCCGTGGCATCACGCGCTCTGGGGGCCCCTGAGAAAGCCGATGGCTGAACCGGATTTTTCGCGCTGAGCATTCACCACAATTACCAAGGAGACACCATGCAACAACCCACATCCCTGCCGCGTCGTCGCCTGCTCGCCGGTAGCGCCAGCGCGCTGGCTGCAGCCGGTCTGGCAAGCTTTCAGAGCCAGGCCATGGCCCAGGCGGCTGCACCCGCAGCCAAGCCTCTACCCAGCTATGCCGGCTTCAAGAATGCCGATGCCGTGATCGTGCACAGCTCCACCACCATCGAGACCAAGCGCAGCGCGTTTGGCTCCAGCGTGGTCACGCCCACCAACCAGCTCTATGTGCGCAACAACCTGCCCACGCCTTCCGAGTCCATCGTGGCCGATCGCGATGCATGGGCGGTGCAGATTGATGGCGTGAAGAAGCCCGCCAAGCTGACCGTTGGCGAGCTCAAGAAGCTGGGCCTGGAAACGGTGACCATGGTGCTGCAATGCTCTGGCAATGGCCGCGCCTTCTTCCCCACCAAGCCCAGCGGTACGCAATGGACCGTAGGCGCTGCAGGCTGCGTGGTCTGGAGCGGCGTGCCAGTGCGCGAGGTGGTCAAGGTCCTGGGCGGCGTGGCCGACGGCATGGTCTACATGACGGGAACGGGCGGAGAGGTGCTGCCCGCAGGACTGGACCCCAAGAGCGTGCTGGTGGAGCGTTCCGTGCCTCTGTCGGCCATGGAGGACGCGCTGCTGGCCTGGGAGATGAACGGCGAGCCCGTGCCTCTGGCCCATGGCGGCCCGCTGCGCCTGATTGTGCCCGGCTACACCGGCGTGAACAACATCAAGTACATCAAGCAGCTGGCCTTTACCGTCAAGGAAAGCGAAGCGCACATCATGTCCCACGGCTACCGCATCTCGCCCCCCGGCAGCAAGGGCGACCCCAGCCAGCCTTCGGTGCAGGAAATGAGTGTCAAGTCGTGGATCAACAGCCCCATCCCCGAAGACGGCAACCAGGCCTCAGGCCTGGTGCAGATTCAGGGCGTGGCCTTCGGCGGCATGAACGCCGTCAAGGGGGTGGAAGTCTCCATCGACGGCGGCAAGACCTGGAAGCAGGCGCGCCTGATTGGCCCCGATATGGGCAAGTATGCCTGGCGCCAGTTCGTGCTGCAGGCACAGCTGCCCAAGGGTACCTACACCCTGGCCAGCCGCGCTACCGACGTCAAGGGCAATGTGCAGCCCGAAACGCGTGGTGAAAACCAGAGCGGCTACAACAACACCAGTTGGGCCGACCACGCCGTCACTGTCACCGTGGCCTGAGCGCCGCACTCGCTACCCATGCCGGGTGCCGAAGAAGGGGCGCCGGGCGATGGGTATCAAAACCCCTATGTATCGCATTTCACCAAGAACAATGATGAAGACAAAACCCACCCTCGCCGCCCTCTTGCTGACCGTCCTGGCGGGTACTGCTGCCCACGCCGATCAGGCTGCCCAGATGGCGCGCGGCAAAGAGCTGTTCACCACTGCTGCAGTCCCTGCCTGCGCGGTGTGCCATACCCTCAAGGACGCTGGTGCGGAAGGTGCCATAGGCCCGGTGCTGGACGAGTTGCAGCCCGATGCGGCCCGCGTGGCACGTGCTCTGAAGGACGGCATCGGCTCCATGCCCTCCTTCAAGGCCACAATGAGCGAAGCCGATATCGCTGCCGTTTCTCTCTACGTGAGCAAGGCCAGCGGCGGAGCCAAATAAAGCGCCTCAGCTGCGTTCTGCGCCATCCAGCGGCATGGCGTAGATCCATACCTTGTGGCGGCTATTGCCTTGCAGGCATGCCGTCGCTTCCACACCAGGCAGTTGGAAATCCAGGCTCACCAGCCAGCTGCCGGGCTGCATCTCGGTGGCAGCCTTGACAGCGGCGCGGCCCATGCTTTCGGGCCGCTGGAACAGATAGACCAGCTGATAGCCGCTCCAGTCGGCCAGCCAGATATCGCCACGCCGCACGCGTGCCCAGGGGCAGCGCAGGGCGCTGGCAATCGCCAGTGGCCAGCTCCATTCCAGACCATTGAGGCGGGCCTGCGGCAGCGCACTGCGCAGTGCGCGCAAGCCATCGCCCATGCCGCAGCCGGCATCCAGCACCAGCGCCTGCCCCGGCAACTGCACGACCTCTGCCAGTCCTTTGAGCGCATTGGACGGCGTTGGAAAGACGGGGGCATCACGCCAGGCATTGAGCGGGTAGATCAGCAGCAGCAAGGCCAGAGGCAGCAGCCAGCCCCAGGCGGGCAACTGGCTGGCGCTGAGCACCAGAAACGACAGCGGAAACCCGGCCGCAATGATGAGCCTGCGCCACCAGTTGGGCCCGCAGAGACTGGCCGCCGTGCTGAAGCTGCCGGCGACCAGCAAGGCCAGCCACCAGGGCAGCAGGCGCGCCAGACCCGCAAAGATCACCCAGGCGAGCAACCAGACGAGCAATGCAGGCAGAGGCCAGGTCGAGGCAAGCCATTTTTTTGTCATGAGTTTTGAAATGTATCCGTCAATCACAGGCTCCAGGACACCGCAATGCAGACAAGGCCTTGTCGGAGTTTTGCATTTTGTGCGTGATACCCCTCTTTGGTGGGGTATGCGTGTTGTCAACTCGTCGTAAAAATTACTGATTTTTGCTTATGTATACTTTTCGGCTTTCAGCGGCTGAGAATTCAGAGGAGACATCCATGCGCCTGCTCGCCCCCACCTTTTCATTGGCGGCTCTTGCATTGACAGCATGCGCGGTACAGACACCGCAGGAGCAGTTGGCACCTGCTTCGCCCACCGTGCGCCTGTGCGAAGGCAATAACTGTTCCGAGCTGCCGCGCAATGTCGCGACTTTCCGTGGCGAGCCCGTCAATCCCGAGGCAGAGCGCCGCCTGGCGGCACTGGTGCAAAAAGCCGAGGCCGATCCTCGCGCAGCCTATGACCTGGGGCTGCGCTATCTGCGCGGCGATGGCGTGGAGCGCAACAGCTATCAGGCCATCGAGTGGATGCGCAAGGCCGGCGATGCCGGTAACGGTCAGGCCCAGTTTGCATTGGGCCGTCTGTATCTGCTGGGCTTTGAAGAAATGGGCCCGGACCCCGCCGAAGCCGAGGCCTGGCTGTCGCGTGCTGCCGCCAAGGGCTTCAAGGAAGCCAAGCGCCTGCTGCCTCAGGCGCAGGCCGCCAAACAGAATGCACATGCACGCTATCAGGCCATCGAGGACGAGCGCAAGTCCTGGAACGGCTGGTATGTGGGCGCGCCCTACTACATGGTGTGGGGCTCGTCGGGTTGGTATTACCGCTGAGGCGCTGTGAGCGCAGCAGCATTTTTTATTTTTTAGAAAGCATCACACTATGTCCAAGAAGACAACGCTGCGTCTGGCAGCCATCGCATCGGCCCTGGCACTGGGCGGCTGCGTGACCCCCGGCGGCGGTACCATCTCCACGGGTACGGCTCCCACGGCTGCCACCGGCGCAGCGGGCGGCGCAACCAGCGTGAATGCGAACCCTACGCTGGAGCGTTGCGATGCCCCTCTGGGCACCTTGGCCGTGGATGACGGTCGCGGCAAGGAGTGGTATGCCAGCTTTGGCGCTGCCACCAAGATCACGACCATCGAGCCCCTGATACGTCTGGCCGTGCAGCAGTCCAACTGCTTTGTGATCACCTCCATCGGCAACAACCGTACCGAAAGCAAGATGTCGGCGATCACCGACAAGCAGCGCAACTCCGGTGAATTCCGCGCCGGCTCCAAGCAGCAAAAGGGCCAGCGCGTGGCTGCAGACTACTACATGGAGCCTTCCATCATCATCGACAACGATGCAACCGGTCAGCTGGCAGCGGGCGTGGGCGGTCTGTTCGGCAATGTGGGGACGCTGATCGGCGGCGCCATGCAGAGCAAGGCTTCGGTGGTGACGCTGAGCATGTTCGACATCCGTTCTGGCGTGCAGATCTCCATCTCCGAAGGCAACTCCACAGCCACCAACTTCGGCGCAGCCATGGGCGCGTTCGGCGGTGGCGTGGGTGGTGGTCTGGGCGGCTTCTCGCGCTCACCCGAAGGCAAGGCCACGGTCGCTGCCTTCATGGATGCCTACAACAATATGGTGATCTCGCTGCGCAACTACAAGGCACAGGAAGTCAAGGGCGGCCTGGGTCGTGGCGGTCAGCTCAAGGTCGGCAAGTAAAGCGCCGATCCGAGAACAGAAAAGGGCCTGCAACTGCAGGCCCTTTTTCATGGTTTGCGCGTCTTCAGCAAGTGCGAGCGAGGCTCACTGCAGCTGAAAGATCTTGCCCGGGTTCAGGATGTTCTTGGGGTCCAGAGCCTGCTTGATGGCACGCATCATCTGCACCGCACCGGCTCCCGCCTCTTCGAGCAAAAAGCCCTGCTTGTGGATGCCGATGCCGTGCTCGCCCGTGCAGGTGCCGCCCAGCGCAATCGCGCGAGCCACCAGCGTGTGGTTGAGTTGCTCGGCCTGCTGGCGCTGGGCTTCGTTGTCGGGGTCGATCAGATAGCCAAAGTGGAAGTTGCCGTCGCCCACATGGCCGACCAGGAAGTAGGGGATGCCGCTGGCATCGGCTTCGGTCACGCACTCCAGCAGCGCATCGGCCAGGCGGCTGATGGGCACGCAGGCATCGGTGGTGATGCAGCGGCAGCCGGGCACGCTGGAGACGGCCGCGAAATAGGCATTGTGGCGCGCGGTGAACAAGCGCGTACGGTCTTCGGGGCGCTCGGCCCATTCAAAGGCATTGCCGCCGAATTCATGGGCAATGTCCTGAACCATCTCGGCCTGCTCCTTCACGCCCGTGGGCGAGCCGTGGAACTCCATCAGCAGCATGGGCTCCTCACGCAGGGACAGCTTGCTGTAGGCATTGACCATGCGCACTGAATTCACATCGACCAGTTCCACGCGGGCGATGGGAATGCCCATCTGAATGGTCTGGATCACCGTGTGTACGGCGTTCTCGATGCTGGAAAAAGAGCAGATGGCTGCGCTCACCGCTTCGGGCAGCGGATAGATGCGCAGCGTGATCTCGGTGAAGATGCCCAGCGTGCCTTCGCTGCCCACCAGCAGGCGGGTCAGGTCGTAGCCGGCGGCGCTCTTCTTGGCGCGGTTGCCTGTACGCACCACTTCGCCGCTGGCCGTCACTACCTCCAGGGCCAGCACGTTCTCGCGCATGGTGCCGTAGCGCACGGCATTGGTGCCGCTGGCGCGGGTCGAGGTCATGCCGCCAATCGAAGCGTCGGCGCCGGGGTCGATGGGAAAGAAGAAGCCGGTGTCCTTGATGGCCTCGTTCAATGCCTTGCGCGTGATGCCGGGCTGCACGGTGATGGTCAGGTCTTCGGTGTTGACCGAGAGCACCCGGTTCATGCGGCTGACGTCGATGGTGATGCCGCCTTGCACGGCCAGCAGATGGCCTTCCAGCGAGGATCCGGCGCCATAGGCAATCACGGGCACGCCGTACTGGTCGCAGAGCTTGACGGCATCCTGTACGTCCTGGGTGGATTCGGCAAACACCACGGCTGCCGGAGGGGGCGCGGAAATCGCGCCTTCGTCGCGGCCATGCTGCTCGCGCACGGCCAAGGCCGTGGAGCACTGGCCGCCGAAACGTGTTTGCAGAGCCTGCAGAAATTCTTCGGGGATGGGGCGCTGCACGAAATCGGGCTGCAGCGAGGTATGGGCAACAGGTGCGTTCATCGGGGTCTCCAGAGGAGAAAAAGAATACCACCTGGCCCGGTCCGGGCGTGTACGTATTGGGTACTAGGCCATGCCGCTCAAGGTCGCGATCGCTACGCATGGCGCATGCCCATTGGAGCTGGCAGAGATCGCGGTTTCGTCGTGGCGCAGCCGTCTGGCGCGGGCACATAGATAAGTTCCGCCCTAGCTAATGAGAAATCAGTGTTTAGGGTTTGTGCCGGGTGTGCCTATATTAGCAAGCCTCATGGCGTGCGCTGCAGAGCTCGCTTCAAACCAAAAGCAGTTCGGAGGGCGGAGCTATGCGCGATACGGGTCGCAGATCATTCATACAAGGGCTGGCCGGGGTGTCGGCCGCAGGCATGCTGGGCGCGGCATGGCATGTGCGTGCGGCGCAGACCCAGGCCTGGCCGGCGCGGCCCATCAAACTGGTCGTGACCTTTCCGCCCGGCGGCTCCAGCGATATCGTGGCGCGGGTGCTGGCTCCCGCGCTGGCCGAGAAGCTGGGCCAGAGCGTGGTCATAGACAACAAGCCCGGCGCGGGCTCGTCGATTGGCGCGCAGATCGTGGCGCACAGCGCCAACGACGGCTACACGCTGCTGGTATCGAATTCGGCGGCGCTGTCGATAGCACCATCGCTGCTGCAAAGCCCTGGCTACGACCCCTTGCGCAGCTTCGAACACTTGGCCTATATCGGCGCCGTGCCTACGGTGTTTGCCGTGCATCCCTCGGTGCCCGCCAACAGCCTGAGCGAGCTGGTGAGCTGGATCAAGGAGCAGCCTGCCCCCGTGGCCTTTGGCAGCGGCGGCGCTGCCTCGGTGGGGCATCTGGTGGGCGAGCAGTTTGCGCAGACGCTCAAGCTGTCCATGGAGCATGTGCCTTACCGCGGCGCCGGCCCCATGCGTGCGGATCTGCTCAGCGGCCATATCAAGCTGGCCATCGATGCGCTGCCGCAGAACATCGCGCTGCACAAGCAGGGCCGGCTCAAGCTGCTGGCACTGACATCGCCACGCCGCGTAGCCCAGGCACCGGCGGTGCCCAGCGTGGCCGAGCTGGGGCTGGCGCAGCTGGTTTCCGAAAACTTCGTCGGCATTTCGGCTCCCGCCGGCTTGCCCAGGGCGCTGGCCGAAAGAATCGCCAGCGCGGTGCGACAGATCAGCGCGCGTCCCGAGTTTGCACAGACGCTCGAAGCCCAGGGATTCGTGACCCGGGATATGGAATCCAAGGCCTTCACCCAGCTGATTGCGGACCAGCATCTGGCCTGGGGAGATATCGCGAAAAAGACAGGTGCAAAACTTTAAGCAGAAGAGACAACGATGAGCAGCGAGAAACTGTATTCACCCCGTAAGCCACGCTATGCCGTGGTGCTGTTTGGCCCCGAAGGGCAGGGCAGTTTCAACGAGTCGGGACTGCGCGGAGCCCACAAGGCAAGAGATGCCGGCCACGAGGTCGATGTGCTCTGGGTGGCCGGCCAGTCGGCGCAGCAGCGCGCCGCCGAAATGTCCGCATTGTGCGGCGGCCGCTATGCGCTGATTCTTGCGCATGGCGGTCAGGGTGACGGTCCGGTGCAGATCCTGGCCGAGCTCTGGCCCGAGCAGGCCTTTGCGGTCACGCAAGGCAGCTGGGCGGCAGCCAATGTGGCGCGTTACGAGGTGCTGCAGGAGCAATCGGCATTCCTCGCCGGCGTGCTGGCCAGCCAGTGGAGCAAGACGGGCAAGGTGGGGCATTTTTCGGGCGAGAAAGTGCCGCCGGGTCTGCGTGGCCGCGCGGCCTATGCGGACGGTCTCAGGCACGCCGGTTTTGAGGGGCAACTCGTCACCCAGTTCTGCCGTCACCAGCATCGCCCAGGCTGGGCCCGGACCTGTGTCTCGGCAATGATCGAGCAGACGGGCCTGGACATTGTGTTTGCCATGCTGGATGGCGGCCGCCCCGGCGTCACGCAGGCCTGCCGGGCGCATGGCGTGGCGCAGATCGGCAATGTGCTGAACTGGGTGGAACGTGACCCCGAGGTGTTTGTGGCCTCGGCGATCTGCGATTCTGGCGAGGCCTTGTTTCGCGCCGTCGAGGACCATGCCCGGGGTCTGCTGCCGCTGGGTGGCTATCGTGCCTTTGGCCTCGAGGAGCCGAGCCTGGTGCGGCTGGAAATGGGAGGGCGGGTGAGTGCTGCGCAGCGCAGCCTGGTCGAAGACTGGGCGCAGCGCCTGCTGCGCCGCGAGTTCGAGATTCACCTGGACTATGCCGGGGCCGAGTTTGCCTTGCCGCAGGAGGAACTCGGCACTGCGGCGTGATCAGGAAAGCGCCGCAGCAAGGCCTCAATACTGCTGAGCACCCTTGTCGAATTCGGCGCGTGACAGCTGGCCGTTGCGGTCGCTGTCGATCTCTTCAAAGCGCTGGGAGATGACAGGCAGCTGGCGTGCTTCCTGCGCACTGAGTTGACCGTCGCGATTGGCGTCGGCACGCTCGAAGGCCGCTTGCACGCTGCTTTTTGCAGTCGGCGCCTGCTGCACGCCGGTGGCGGAACCCGACTGCACGATGCGCGCAGGCTCCTTGTTGTTGCCGGCGTTGCCGCCTCCGGTTTGCGCAAAAGCCATGCCCCCGCCGAGGGTGAGTGCGGAGAACAGCACCACGCTGACGACTTCGAATGACGAGACCTTGCAATTGAGCAGATTCTTCTTGTTCATGAATGGCATTCCTTCTCTATGCGATAACAGGAGTGCATTGCACCCTGTGAGGCGGCAAAGGGCCAGCACTTTTGCCTGCTGTTGCCTCAGACTACATTTGCCTGCGGGCTGTAACGCACAATGGCGGCCGTATCTGAGGGCCGCGCCGGCCCCGAAAATTCGCAGCTTTGACAAGGGATGACCCATGGGCAACCGCCTCACGCAAATCGCCACCCGCACCGGAGATGACGGAACCACCGGCCTGGGAGACAACACCCGCGTTTCCAAGAACAGCGGTCGCCCGCATGCCATGGGGGATGTGGATGAACTGAACTCGCATATCGGCCTGCTGCTGTGCGAGCCAATGCCCCAGGAGGTGCGCGACCTGTTGATCGACATCCAGCATCAGCTGTTCAACCTGGGCGGCGAGCTGTCCATGCCGGGCTATGAGCTGCTCAAGGACGATGCGCTGCTGCAGCTCGACAACGCACTGGCCCACTACAACGCAGAGTTGCCGCGCCTGCAGGAGTTCATCCTGCCGGCCGGCACGCGTGCTGCCGCGCAGGCCCATGTATGCCGCACCGTGGCGCGCCGTGCCGAGCGCCAGGTGGTGGCGCTGGAGCAGGCCGAGGCCATGCGAGCCACGCCGCGCCAGTATCTGAACCGCCTGTCCGATCTGCTGTTTGTGCTGGCCCGCGTGCTCAACCGCCTCGACGGCGGCGACGATGTGTACTGGAAGAGCGAACGCCTGGCGCGCGCCCAGTCCGAGTGAGGCGGTGGCAGGAGGCCGGGCATGCGTCTGCGACATATCGAAGTCTTCAATGCCGTGATGCAGACCGGCAGCGTCAGCGCGGCCGCGCGCCTCATCAACGTCACCCAGCCCGCAGTCAGCCGCACGCTGCAGCATGCCGAGTTGCAGATGGGCTTTGCGCTGTTCCAGCGCGCGCGGGGGCGGCTGACGCCGACCAATGAGGCACTGGCCCTGTTTCCGCATATCGAGAAGCTGTTCGAGCAGCTCGACGAGGTGCAGCGCCTGGCCGCCAACCTGCGCCACGGCCAGTCGGCCGACCGGCTCAATGTGCTGACGGTGTTCGCGCTCAGCCGCGAGGTGCTGCCGCGCGCCGTGGCGGGCTTCAGGCGCCGCCATCCACAGGTCCAGGTGCACGTGCAGGCGCTGCACACGCCGCAGGTGGTATCGGCCCTGCTGCTGCAGGAGGCCGATGTGGGCTTTGTGATCAGCTCCGCGGGTCAGCCCGCGCTGGAGCACGAGCTGCTGGCCGAAGTGGACATGTTCTGCGTCTTGCCCAAGGGACTGCTGCCGCCTTCGCGCGTGCGCGCCGAAGGCATGGAACTCAAGGACCTGGCCGATCTGCCTGTGGTCGCGCTCGATGCGCGCGACCCGCTGGGCATGCGCCTGGGCCAGGCCTGCCGCGAGCATGGCGTTGGGCTGTCGCCCGTGGTGACGGTGCAGACCTATCATGCGGCGCTGTCCATGGCCGAATACGGGCTGGGCGCGGCCATCATGGACGGCTGCACGGCCCTGGCGGCCGACCGGCGCCGAGTGCATGTGGTGCCGCTGCTGCCGCGCATCACCGTGGGAGTGAACGCGCTGAGCCTGCCCCAGCGCCCGGGCTCGGTGCTGGCGCGCGCCATGACCCAGGAAATGCGCAAGGCCCTGCAGGAGCTTCTGAGAGAGTCCTGAGCAGGCCCGCGCTCAGGCCGCGTGCATCTGCGCGACCAGCCGCTGTGCCGAGCCGAAAGCCAGCGTCAGGCCCAGCGCGCCATGCCCGGTCTGCAGCCACAGATTGCGCGGGCCGCCGCGCTGGCGGCCGGTGATGGGCAGGCCTGTGGGCGTGGCCGGGCGCATGCCGCTCCAGGGATGCAGCGAGCCCTGCAGCGGCAGCTGGGCAAAGACCTGCTGTGTGGAGCGGCGCAGGCTGTCGATGCGGGCCGGATCGATGCGTGTGTCGCGGCCGATGATCTCCACCATGCCGGCCACGCGCAGGCGCTCGCCCAGGCGTGCGAACACCACCTTGCGCGCGGTGTCGGTCACGCTCACGCGCGGCGCGGCCTGGTTGTGGTCGGATGCTATGTCCACGGTGATGCTGTAGCCCTTGAGCGGATAGACGGGAATGCGCAGGCCCAGCTGGCGCGCGTGGGCCGGGCTTTCCCAGCCGCTGGCCAGCACGTAGTGCTCGGCCTGAAGCAGGCCTGCGGCGGTGCGCAGGCCGGTGACGGCGTCGCCCTGGCGCTCGAAGCCCAGCACCTCGGTGTCGTAGCGTAGCTCGGCGCCGCGCGCGGCCAGCAGCGCCGCCAACTGCTCGCACAGCTGGCGGCAGTCGGCAGCGCTTTCACTGGGGGTGTGAACGGCGCCTGCCATGCGGCCCGAGTAGCCGGCCAGCGCGGGCTCCAGGCGCACGGTGGCGGTGGCATCCACCACCTGCTGGCTGGCGCCGCCAAGGCGCGATTGCAGGGCCACCTGCCGGGCCGCGGCATCCAGGCCCTGCTGCGTGTGGTACAGCACCAGCTTGCCCGGCGTGTGCAATGCGCAGCTCAGGGACTCCTGCGCTTGCAGACGCTCGAAAGCCTGCCGGCTTTCGGCGGCCAGCCTCAGCAGCGCTTGCGTGCCGGCCATGGAGGCGCGTGCATTGCAGGCGCCCAGAAAGCGCAGTCCCCAGGCCCATTGGGCGGGGTCGGCGCGCAGGCGCAGGGCCAGCGGCGAGTCCTTTTCCAGCAGCAGCTGCGGCAGCATCTTCCAGATGCCGGGATCGGCCAGCGGCTGCACGTAGGAATAGCTGAGCTGCGCGCCGTTGCCGCCGCTGGCGCCCGCTGCCGGGCCGGGCCCGCGCTCCAGGACCGTGACGCGGCAGCCCGCGCGCTGCAGCGCATAGGCAGTGGCCAGGCCGACGATGCCGGCGCCCACGATGCAGACATGCATTGATCGTTTCTCCATGCTGCCGCACTGTAGGCCCGTACGGGGCTGCGCAGCCATGGCATTTGGCATGCAGGGTATGCACCCAGGTTATGGTCTGCCTGCGCGATGTCGATGTATGCGTGCGGCCGGGCGGCCCTCGGTTGCGGTGTTTACCCGGAGCATGGCGGTGCCTGCGCAGCCACCCATAAACCAGGGGCATGGATCAGCCCGATATTGTCATCCTCCGGAGCCTGGCGCGCTTTCTACACTGGCGGCACATCCACCACCGAAGAGGAGACACCGCATGCAACTTCACTCCACCGTGCTTTGTGCGGCACTGGGTCTGGGCTTTCTGGGCGCTGTCCATGCCGATACCCTGGCCAAGGTGCGCGACAGCGGGCGCATCACGCTGGCCTACCGCGAGTCCTCCGTGCCCTTCAGCTACCTGGACAACGGCAAGCCCATAGGCATGACCGTGGAGCTTTCGCAGACGGTGGCCGAAGCCGTGAAGAAGCAGTTGAACCTGCCCGCGCTAGAGGTGCGCTGGCAGGCCGTGACCTCGCAAAACCGCATGCCGCTGCTGGCCAACGGCACCATAGACCTGGAGTGCGGATCGACCACCAACAACACGGTGCGGGCCAAGGAGGTGGGCTTTGCCATCAACCACTTCTACACCGGCACGCGGCTGCTGGTGAAGAAGAGCTCGGGCATCCAGAGCTATGCAGATCTCAAGGGCAAGACGGCGGCCATCACCACCGGCACCACCAATCTGCAGGTGCTGCGCAAGGCCAATGCCGAGCAGGGCTGGGGCATGAACATCGTCATGGCCAAGGACCATGCCGACGGCTTTCTGCTGGTCGAGAACGACCGCGCCGCGGCCTTCGGCATGGACGACATCCTGCTCTACGGCCTGATCGCCAACGCCAAGAATCCCAGGGATTTCCACGTCGTGGCCGATGCGCTGCAGGTCGAGCCCTATGCCTGCATGCTGCGCAAGGACGACCCGCAGTTCAAGCAGCTGGTGGATGGCGTGATCGGCGACATGATGAAGTCTGGCGCCTTCGCCAGGCTCTACGACAAATGGTTCATGCAGCCCATTCCGCCCAAGAACGCGGCACTGGGTCTGCCCATGAGCGAGCAGCTGCAGCGCAACCTGCAGGAGCGCGGCGACAAGCCGGCGTTCTGAGATGCAGGCGGTCGGCATTCTCGGCGGCATGGGGCCTGCAGCGGGCGCGGATTTCGTGCGCCTGTTCGTGCAGGCCTGCACCCGGCACCTGCAGGACCAGGGCCTGCCCGTGCATGACCAGGCCTATCCCGAGCACTGGCTGGTGCAACTGCCCATGCCCGATCGCACACAGGCGCTGCGCCGCGATCCGCAGTCACCTGAGGGCCCGGCTGCTCATCTGCTGCAGGGCGCGGGCCGGCTCGCGGCCCTGGGCGTGCGCAGCGTGGCCCTGGCCTGCAACACGGCCCATGCCTGGCATGGGCAGATACAGGCGCTTTTCCCGCAGCTGCGCGTGCTGCACATCGCGCAGCAGACGGCGCTGTACCTGAAGGCAGGCGGCGCGCGCCAGGCCCTGGTGCTGGCCACGGACGGCACCTATGACAGCGGGCTCTACGACGCAGCGCTGGCCGATTGCGGCATTGCCGCGCTGCGCCCCGGACAGGCGGGGCGAGCCCGGCTCATGCAAGGCATATACGAGGGCGTGAAACAAGGCGACATGCCGCTGGCCGTGCAATGCTTCGGCGAGGCGCTGGCACCGCTGCTGCAGCGCCATGGCGCCGTGCCCGTGATCATGGGCTGCACCGAGATTCCGCTGGCCCTGCCGCAGGCATCGCAGGCCCGTGGCGCCGAGCTGGTGGACCCGGCCTGGATACTGGCCTGCGCGCTGGCGCAGGACGCCTACGCACATTAGCGGCGAGGGAGGGCCAGAGCCCTGTAAAAAGATGAGCTGCAATCGCTTGCTGTACAACAGATAGGTATCGAATCACGGCCAGATCTGTTGATGGGTGTACGGTGTCAGCTCATCTTTTAATGGTGGTTTGCCGGCACGTGCTAGGACTTCCGGGCGTCCCGCATCTCCGAGCCCATGGCGGCCTTGTAGATGCTTTGCCGGGGCCGCTGCATCAGGCGGCGCAGCATGGGTTCGAACTCACTCAGGGGCAAGGTCTCGGCTCGGGGATCGAAGGCCGGGTTGTCATAGAGTTCGCAGAACTCGGCCGTGCGCTGGTAGTGCGGATGTTCCCGGAACTGCTCGCGCATGTCCCTGTCCAGGCCGATGTGATGGAAGAAATAGTGACCCTGGAAGATGCCGTGATGCTGGACCATCCAGTGATTGGCCTCGCTCACAAAGGGCTGGAGAACCGCTGCGGCTATGTCGGGGTGGTTGAAGGACCCGAGGGTGTCGCCGATGTCGTGCAGCAGTGCGCACACCACATACTCCTCGTCGCGGCCGTCGCGTAACGCGCGCGTGGCGGTTTGCAGGGAGTGGGTGTAGCGGTCCACCGGAAAGCCGCCATAGTCGCCTTCCAGCAGCTTCAGATGGGCCATCACCCTGTCTGGCAGGCCGCTGGTGAAGTGTGCAAATTCGCAGCCGATCAACTGCCAGTCTTCACGCGTGCTGTCTTGCATGCGCAGAAAGTTCGCCCGTGCATTCATGCCATGTCTTTCGTGGGTTATGGTCGTTGCACTGTAGGGCGCTGGCAGGGGCTGCGCTGTCAAGGGCATGACATGCAGCCGCAGCGTTGATGCGCGAATCCTGTTTTCCGTCCACAGGATTCGCGGGGGCTCGAGGCCTCAATAGGTTTCCAGGTGCAGACGTCCTTCGCGCTTGAGTCTGGCGCCCAGTTCCTCCCAGCCCAGGCCTGCTTGCTGGGCCACGTCACGCAGGGCCAGCACGACGCCGTCCTCCATGCTTTTGAGGCCGCAGACATAGATGTGCGTGTTGTCGTCGCGCAGCAACTCCATGAGATCGGCCGAGCGCTCGCGCATGGCGTCCTGCACATAGCGCCTGGGCTGGCCGGCCACGCGCGAGAAGGCGAAGTTGATGTCGATGAAATCCTTGGGCAGGTTTTGCAGGGGGCCGAAATAGGGCAGCTCCTGAGGCGTGCGCGCACCGAAGAACAGCAGCAGTTTCCCGCTGTCGAACTTGCCGCTCTTGCGCAGGCGGCGGCGCCATTCCGTCATGGCGCGCATGGGCGCGCTGCCCGTGCCGGTGCAGATCATCACGATGTGCGAGCGCGGGTGATTGGGCATGAGAAAACTGCTGCCGAACGGGCCTATGACTTGCACCTTGTCACCCACCTGCAGATCGCAGAGATAGTTGCTGGCCACGCCGCGCACGGGTTGGCCCTGGTGATCCTCGACCACGCGTTTCACGGTCAATGCCAGATTGTTGTAGCCGGGGCGCTCGCCATTGCGGGCACTGGCAATCGAGTACTGGCGCGCCACATGGGGCTTGCCGCCGGCATCCAAACCGGGCGGGACAATGCCCAGCGACTGACCTTCGAGCACCGGGAAAGGCATGGCACCGAAGTCCAGCACGATGTGGTGGGTCTCGTTTTCGAAGCCGGCTTCCGTGCAGTTCAGATTGCCCACCACCGTGGCCGTCACCGCAGCCTTGGGACCATGCAGATTGGTGTAGGCATGGGCGGCAGACCAGGGCGGTGTGGTGGCGCCATAACTGGCTGCGCGAAAGACTTGCGCAGCGCCGCTTTCGGCCAGACCGGCAGCGGCTGCGATCACGGCCTGGGCCTGGCTCAGATCCTGCACATCGCCAGCATTCTCGGCCGTCTGCGCGGCGGCCAGTGTATCGGCAGAAAGCTCTTCGGGCAGGCTCTCCCAGCCCAGCTGCTCGGCCACGCTGTAGGGCTTGCTTGCCGATACCAGTCGCCAGTTGTCGATGGAGCCGGTCGGGCAGGGCGAGATGCAGTCCATGCAGCCGTTGCACTTGTCCGCCATGACCACATAGTTGTTGTCGTCATGCGTGATGGCGTCCACGGGGCAGGTCGCCTCGCAGGTATTGCAGCGAATGCAGATTTCCGGGTCGATCAGATGCTGCTTCAGGATGCCGTTTTCAATCAGCGTGATGGTGCTCATTTCGTTCTCCAAACCGTGGCAACCCAACTCAGTGACATCGAGCAAGGGCCGCCCCGCCGCGAGGATGTCGTCCCCCTTGGGGGAAGCGGCTCAGCCGCTCAGGGGGGATCAAAATTTCACATACTCGAAGTCCACGGGCTGGCGATTGATACCCATGACCGGCGGGGCAATCCAGCCGGCGAACTTGCCGGGCTCCAGGCATGGCTTCATCAGCGATGCGACAAAGCTGCGGTCGTCGTCGCTGGCCAGCCACTCGTTCTTCCTGGCCAACCATTCCTGCTCGCTCACGGGACGGCCGTCGGGGCTGATGCGCACGCCTGCCAGCGCGCCGATCTGCCGGTTGAAGGCCTTGTGCGGCACCGTCAGGCGGAAGTCGATTCCGGCCTTTTCCATCACCTTGTTCCAGCGGCCCACACCGGCATTGCTGTCCTTGATGTAGTCGTCGCGCAGCACCTCGTTCAAGGCGTTGAGCATGGGCACTTCCTTCTCCTGCAACTTGCCGTCCACGACCTCCAGCACCTTGTAGTTCTGGTCGTGCAGCCTGTGGTCGTCCTCGCGCTTTCCCTCTTCGTAACGGCCCTTGAGGCCCGAGCTGTAGAAGGTGGCGGCATTGCTCGACTGGTCGGCACCAAACAGGTCGATGGTCACGCTGTAGTGAAAGTTCAGATAGCGCTGAATCGTGGGCAGATCGATGACGCCCGCGCTGCGCAGCTTGTTCACATCGTCGGTCTTGAGCTCGTTCATGACCTGGCAGGTTCGGGCCAGCACGCGCGAGACGCCGGACTCGCCGACAAACATGTGGTGGGCCTCTTCGGTCAGCATGAATTTGGTGGTGCGCGCCAGCGGGTCGAACGCGGATTCGGCCAGCGCTGCGAGCTGGAATTTTCCGTCTCTGTCGGTGAAGTAGGTGAACATGAAGAACGCCAGCCAGTCCGGCGTTTTTTCGTTGAAGGCGCCCAGAATGCGAGGGTTGTTTTCATCGCCGCTCTGGCGCTCCAGCAGGGCCTCGGCCTCCTCGCGTCCATCGCGTCCGAAATGCTTGTGCAGCAGGTAGACCATGGCCCAGAGGTGGCGGCCTTCTTCCACATTGACCTGGAACAGATTGCGCAGGTCGTACATGGACGGCGCGGTCAGGCCCAGGTGGCGCTGCTGCTCCACCGATGCGGGCTCGGTATCGCCTTGCGTGACGATGATGCGGCGCAGGTTGGCGCGGTGCTCGCCGGGTACGTCCTGCCAGGCTTTCTCGCCCTTGTGATCGCCAAAGTGAATGCTGCGTTCCTGATCCGCCGGGTTCAGGAAGATGCCCCAGCGATAGTCACGCATCTTGACGTAGCCGAACTGCGCCCAGCCCTGCGGATCCACGCTCACCGCGGTGCGCAGATAGACCTCGTGGTTGGTCGATCCTTCGGGGCCCACGTCGTCCCACCAGCGGATGAAATTGGGCTGCCAGCTCTCCAGGGCGCGCTGCAACGTGCGGTCGCCGCTGAGGTCCACGTTGTTGGGAATCTTCTGGCTGTAGTCGATGCTGCTCATGGGGTGTCTCCTGTGATGTTTTGCCGATTCAGGGCCGTTGGCTCATACCCTGTTGAAATCGAAGCCGGCTTTCTGTCCGGTGCCGTAGAGCTTCAGCGCCCCTTTTTCGCCCACCGCGTTGGGGCGGTTGAAGATCCAGTTCTGCCAGGCGGACAGGCGTCCGAAGATGCGTGTGACCATGTTTTCCTGGCTGGCAAACCGCAGGTTCGCTTCCAGACCCGTGAGCGCATCGGGCGACATGGCGGCGCGCTCTTCCATGGCGATGCGGATCTCGTCTTCCCAGTCGATATCGTCAAGCGCGGCGGTGACCAGTCCGAGCTGCTGCGCCGCATCGCCGTTGAGCGGCTTGCCCACCGCTGCGCGAGCGGCTTCCAGGGGCCCGGACTCCTCATAGAAGCGACGCTGCAGACGGCTTTGATCGTTGACCAGCGGCAGCAGGCCGAAGTTGAATTCATCGAGCTCGATCACGGGCTCACGCTCGGGTTCGTCGGGCAGCACCAGCATGTAGGCGCGGTCGGCGCAGAAGACCAGCTCGGCCAGCATGCCGGCAAAGCAGGAGCCAGGCTCGATCAAGGCGAACAGTGAGCGCGACGACACATCGAGGCGTGCAAAGGTACGGCGCAGCAGGCCTGTGGTTTGCTGCACCAGCCAGTGATCGCGGTACGTCACCAGGGTCTGGCCCGCCGCCAGCACGGCGCGTGCATCGCCCTCGGTCTTGAGAATCCAGGTTCCCACATCGAGCTCGTTGGTGCGCAGATGCAGTATGGCGTCGTCGAGCTCGCGGCCCATGGCCAGTGGCCACCAGGCGGCGCCTGCGCCTTCTATGGCTTCAAGGCTGGCGGGCTGTTCGCCACGGGGGGCCTTGACCGTGATGGTTGCACTGCGTTTGCTGCGATCGATCTGCACGCTGACGTGGCGATAGTGCAGGCCGTCCGGGCTTTGCTCGCGCTGCAGCCTGGCAAGCTGTATGCCCTGTGCGGAAGCCGGGCGCGGGCTGCTCTCGCCCAGGGCCGTGGCACGTTGCTGCACCACCTCGGCAAACTGTGCGGGCTTGGCAATCGCATCCACCAGCCGCCAGTCCACGGCGCGCTGGCCGCGCACGCCTTCCACGCTGGTGCAGAAGATGTCGGCCAGGTCGTGACGCACATGGCGCTTGTCGGTCACGCGCGTCAGCCCGCCCGTGCCGGGCAGCACGCCCAGCAGCGGAACCTCGGGCAGTGACACGGAAGAAGAGCGGTCGTCGATCAGCACGATGTCATCGCAGGCCAGAGCCAGTTCGTAGCCGCCGCCCGCACAGGCGCCGTTGACGGCGGCGACGAACTTGAGTCCGTCGTGTCGGGAGCTGTCCTCCATGCCGTTGCGCGTCTCGTTGGTGAACTTGCAGAAGTTCACCTTCCAGGCGTGGGACGAGACACCGAGCATGAAGATGTTCGCGCCCGAGCAGAAGATGCGCTCCTTGCCGCTGGTGACGATCACGGAGCGCACCTGCGGGTGCTCAAAACGGATGCGGTTGAGCGCATCGTGCAGTTCCACATCCACGCCCAGGTCATAGCTGTTGAGCTTGAGCTTGTAGCCGGGGCGTATGCCGCCGTCCTCGGCAATGTCCAGCTTGAGCCGGGCGATATTGCCATCCACTTCAAACGACCAGTGCCGGTACTGGCTGGGCTCGGTGCGGTAATCGACGTTGGTTTGCTGCTGCATGCTCGGCTCCTGCTGAGATGAAAGATAGTGCAGTTACTGACTCGGTGTTAGCACAATTATGCAGATTCATTGAAAAAAAGCACGTCGATTTAGGCACTATGTTGCATGTTTTGCTAAAACAAGGGAAATCCTTAGGTGCTCACAGTTCGCAGAACGGCGCAGGATTAGAAGTGTTTTGACGGCTATTCCTTTGCTAGGAAAGGACGAGTAGCTAGCAATTACTGAGCAAGTGATCCGGATGCCCTCGATTCGCAAACCCAGCACTGGCGCGGGGTGATGAGCTGCTTGCAAAATGGATCCACCATGCTGACCTTTGCAGATATCCAAGCCGCCGCTGCGCGCCTGAATGGCGCCGTCCTTCAAACCCCTTTTGTGGAATCACGCACGCTCTCGCAGATCACGGGGGCGCAGGTCTATCTCAAGTTCGAGAACCTGCAGTTCACTGCATCCTTCAAGGAGCGTGGCGCGCTGAACAAGCTGCTCATGCTCAGCGATGCCGAGCGCGCACGCGGCGTGGTCGCCATGAGTGCGGGCAACCATGCCCAGGGCGTGGCCTATCACGCTCAAAGGCTGGGTCTGCGTGCCGTCATCGTCATGCCGCGCTTCACTCCCGGTGTGAAGGTGGAGCGCACGCGCGGCTTCGGTGCCGAGGTGGTGCTGCATGGCGACACATTGGCTGAGGCGCGAGCCCATGCCTATCAGCTGGCGCAGGAGCAGCAACTGACCTTTGTCCACCCCTATGACGACGAGGCGATTGCTGCGGGCCAGGGCACGCTGGCGCTGGAAATCCTGCAGGCACAGCCCGATCTGGATGCGCTGATCATTGCCATTGGCGGCGGCGGTCTGATTGCGGGCATTGCCACGGCAGCCAAGGCCATCAAGCCCGAGATGGAGATCGTGGGCGTGCAGACGCAGCGCTTTCCCTCCATGGTCAATGCGCTGCGCCACACAGATCTTCCCATGGGGACTTCGACGATCGCCGAGGGCATTGCGGTGACCCAGCCAGGCATCATCACCCAGGAGGTGGTGCAGCGCTGCGTGGACGATTTGTTGCTGGTGGACGAAGGAGATATAGAGCAGGCCGTGCTCATGCTGCTGGAGATCGAGAAGACCTTGGTCGAAGGCGCAGGGGCGGCGGGCCTGGCGGCCTTGCTGCGCTATCCCGCTCGCTTCAAGGGCCGGAAAATAGGCCTGGTGCTGTCGGGCGGCAATATCGACCCCATGCTGCTGGCTGCCATCATCGAGCGCGGCATGGTGCGCTCCGGTCGTCTGGCGCGTGTGCGTGTCAGTGCGCGCGACGTACCCGGCGTGTTGGCCCAGATCACGGCCACGGTGGCCGGAGCTGGCGCGAATATCGAGGAAGTCCATCACCAGCGTGCCTTCACCATGCTGGCCGCGCAGAATGTGGAGATCGAGTTCGTGCTGCAGACACGCGGCCACGCCCATGTGAGCGAGGTGCTGGAGCAATTGCGCCGCGCAGGCATGGAGGCGGCCCTGGTGTGAGGCTTGAGCCTGCAGGCCTTGCTCAGGCCTGCAGGGGCGTGATCTTCTTGATCAGCGGGGTCACCAGATCCATGGGCAAGGGGAACACCACCGTGGTGTTCCTGTCCGCGCCGATCACGGTCAGCGTCTCCAGGTAGCGCAGCAAGATGGCCTGAGGCTCCTGCGCCAGAACTTTCGCTGCCTGAGACAGTTTTTCCGAAGCCTGCAATTCGCCTTCGGCGTGAATCACCTTGGCGCGGCGTTCGCGTTCGGCCTCGGCCTGACGTGCGATCGCCCGGATCATGGATTCGGTCAGATCGACCTGCTTGATCTCCACGTTCGAGACCTTGATGCCCCAGGTGTCGGTTTGCGCATCCAGCGCCTGCTGGATGTCCAGGTTCAGCGATTCGCGCTCTGCCAGCATTTCGTCGAGCTGATGCTTGCCCAACACGGAGCGCAGCATGGTTTGCGCGAGCTGACTGGTGGCCTCCAGATAATTGACCACCTGGATCACCGCCTTTTCCGCATCCACCACGCGCAGATAGATCACGGCATTGACCTTGACCGAGACGTTGTCGCGCGAGATCACATCCTGCGCGGGGACCTCCAGGACCACGGTGCGCAGATCGACCCGTACCACCTGCTGGATGGCGGGAATGATGAAGATCAGTCCCGGCCCCTTGACCTTCCAGAAGCGCCCCAGCGTGAAGACCACGCCGCGCTCATACTCGCGAAAAATCCGGATCGACGCCGTCCCCAGGCCAATCACCAGCATCAGCAGGATCAGCCAGAACAGGAAAGAAGCGCTAACCATAGAAGCCATCCTTTCAGCGAGGGACTTCGGCGCTGCGATCTGATGTTGGACGGTGCACATCGATTTCGCAATCGGCGCCGGGTCGTCCGCAAGCCCAGCATATGCTGTTGCACTCCGAGTGTGAACTTGCCTGCGCATGGTCGACATCGAAGAAGTGCTGTTCGCCATTGGCGGACATAGGGGCGGGTCTGAGCGCAAAAGGTGGCTATGGCTTTCCCTGAGCCATGTCGCCAGGGCTGTGCCTAGAATGGCCGCAGAGCTTGCTTGTTTCACCGCCTGCTTTCAGGAGGAGCATTGATCACATGTCAGATGATTCCGCAGTGAACCACGAGGCACAGGATGCGGCTGAAGCCGTTGTGCCCTATATCCCCATCATCATTCCCGCCGCTGGCGCCGTGATGATGTTCCTGCTGGCCTTTATTGCCGTGAACATGGCCTAGGCATTCCAACCTTCTCGAGCCCAACCCCGCGACGCGGGGTTTTTTTACGTCTGTGCAGGTTATGAATGAATGCGGCATGCATATATTGATGCGCAGAATGCATAGATATTGCCGGTGATTTGCTGACAAATTCAAGGCTCCTACCTAAAATCGATCTCCCGCTGCTATTCAAAACAAGGTTGTTTTGACTATTTCAGACGGATTTCAGGCGCCAACAAGCGCTAGGGAAAGCAGGCTAGACACCTTCAAAAGCCTTTTTTCAAAGACGCAGCCGAGGATGCTTCTTTGAAAAACTGGTTTTTTAATTGAAGGACTTCCCCCATGAACGCCGCTGTGCAAAGCCTGAACATCCAGGCTCCCGACTACGTCAAGAACCCCAAGCTCATTGCCTGGGTCGCCGAAATGGCCGCGCTGTGCAAGCCTGCCCAGATCCACTGGTGCGACGGCTCGCAAGCCGAATATGACGCGCTGTGCCAGCAGCTGGTGGATGCCGGCACCTTCAAGCCCCTGGCCAAGCGCCCCGGCTCCTTCCTGGCCTGGACCGATCCTTCGGACGTGGCTCGCGTGGAAGACCGCACCTATATCTGCTCCGCCAAGAAGGAAGACGCAGGCCCCACCAACAACTGGATGGAACCTGCGGAAATGCGCGCCACGCTGAACCCGCTGTTCGACGGCTGCATGGCTGGCCGCACCATGTACGTGGTGCCTTTCTCCATGGGCCCGCTGGGTTCGCCCATCGCCCACGTGGGTATCGAGCTGTCCGACAGCCCCTATGTGGCCGTCAACATGAAGATCATGACCCGCATGGGCAAGGCCGTGTATGACGTGATCGGCACCAGCGGCGAGTTCGTGCCCTGCGTGCACACCATCGGCGCACCCCTGGCCGCAGGCCAGAAGGACGAGACCACCTGGCCTTGCAGCAAGACCAAGTACATTGTTCACTATCCCGAAACCCGCGAGATCTGGTCTTACGGCTCGGGCTACGGCGGCAATGCGCTGCTGGGCAAGAAGTGCTTTGCGCTGCGTATCGCCTCCACCATGGGCCGTGACCAGGGCTGGCTGGCCGAGCACATGCTGATCCTGGGCGTTACCAACCCCGAAGGCAAGAAGTACCACGTGGCTGCGGCCTTCCCCTCGGCCTGCGGCAAGACCAATTTCTCCATGCTGGTGCCGCCCAAGGCCTTCGACGGCTGGAAGGTCACGACCATCGGTGACGACATCGCCTGGATCAAGCCCCAGGCCGACGGCTCGCTGCGCGCCATCAACCCCGAAGCCGGTTACTTCGGTGTGGCTCCCGGCACCAATATGCTCACGAACCCGAACTGCATGTTGAGCCTGGACAAGAACGTGATCTTCACCAATGTGGCCCTGACCGATGACGGCGACGTGTGGTGGGAAGGCATGGAAAAGGACCAGGGCAAGCTGCCCGATCACCTGATCGACTGGCAAGGCAAGGACTGGACGCCCCAGATCGCCAAGGAAACCGGCGCCAAGGCCGCCCACCCCAATGCCCGCTTCACCGTGGCTGCCACCAACAACCCTGCGCTGGACGAAGCCTGGGACGATCCCGCCGGCGTGAAGATCGATGCCATGATCTTCGGCGGCCGCCGCTCCACCACCGTGCCTCTGGTGACCGAAGCCCGTGACTGGACCGAGGGCGTGTACATGGCAGCGACCATGGGCTCCGAAACCACGGCCGCCGCCTTTGGCGCGCAAGGCGTGGTGCGCCGCGACCCCTTCGCCATGCTGCCTTTTGCCGGCTACAACATGAGCGACTATTTCCAGCACTGGCTGGATCTGGGCGCCAAGATCGAAGGCCAGGGAGCAACTCTGCCCAAGATCTTCACCACCAACTGGTTCCGCAAGAATGCCGAAGGCAAGTTCGTCTGGCCCGGCTACGGTGAGAACATGCGCGTTCTGAAGTGGATGATCGACCGTCTGGAAGGCCAGGCTCAGGGTCAGGAAACCGCCTTTGGCATTGCTCCCCAGTACGCCGAAATCAACTGGAGCGGTCTGGACTTCGACGCTGCCCAGTTCGACAGCGTGACCAATATCGACAAGGCGGCCTGGGCCGAGGAAATGAAGCTGCACGGCGAGCATTTCGACAAGCTGGCCTACAACCTGCCCAAGGCCATGCTGGATACCAAGGCCAAGCTCGAAGAGCGTCTGTCCGCCTAAGCCTTTGACAGAATAAAAAAGCCCTGCAGGCCGTTGGCCGCAGGGCTTTTTGTTTTTGAGCCGTTGTGTTGATAGCTGTTGGCGCTTGTCGGACAAGGGATGGGCGTTCATTTCATGACGCATGACGCGCGAGCGGGCATGAAAAAAGCCGCGGCCTTGTGGGCAGCGGCTCTTCGGGGGAGCAGTCCGGGCGCTTAGCGGCTCTGGCGATCCATGGCACGGGCCAGATCGGCCATCAGGCGGGCATCTTGCAGCGCGGCGTTCCAGACGCGTTCATCGGCAGCAGCTTGCTGGCGGCTCTTGACCCAGGCGCGGTAGCCGGTGCGCACCAGATTGATGGCACGGCGTGCGGGAGTGGAGAAGAGGGCAATGCTGGCAAAAGCCATGGCCCACAGAACCATCCAGGCAGCCATCATATGACCGTCGCTCCAGGTTTCGGTGGCCTGGAAGACGCCGGCGGCCAGGGCGGCCAGCACTACAGCCAGCACCATCCAGTACGACCTGGACTGGGATTGCGCCTCGTGCTCGGCGGCAATGGCGGCCATGCGTTCATCGCTGGCTTGATAGATACGCACCACACCAGGGTGCTCGACACAGTAGGAGTTGTAAATAAAGTTGCTCATGGCAGTTAACCCTTTGACCCACGCTTTTGGCGAATTGCCCGGGGAATGGGTGTAACTATAGGGATTACCCTAGGTGTGTTCAAATTTATATTTTGAATCTGTAGCATTCACAGCAGTGATGTATTGGGTGATGCCATGTCTTTGAACTTTCGTTCTCTGGATCTCAATCTGCTGCGCGTCTTCGACGAGGTCATGTCCGAGCGCAGTCTCACGCGTGCGGCGCACAAGCTCAGCATCACCCAGCCGGCGGTCAGCAATGCCATGCGCCGGCTGCGCGAGGTCCTGGGCGACGAGCTGCTGGTGCGCCAGGGACAGGGTGTGGAGCCCACGCCGCGTGCCCAGGCCCTGTGGCCGGTGATACGCGAGGCCTTGCAGCATCTGGAGGGTGCACTCGCACCCGATGAGTTCGATCCCGAGACGGCCGCCACCACGTTCGTGATCGCCATGGCCGATGCCACGGCCGCCACGCTGATTCCGCCGCTGTACCCGATTCTGGAGCGCGAGGCACCGGGCCTGGGCATACGCCTGCTGCCGCTGACCACGCGCGATCCAAGGCCCTTGCTCGATGATGGCGAGGCCGATATGGCCGTGGGCTATTTCCCCGCCGTACTGGCCGATCTGACGGCGCGTGCCCAGGCTGGCGGTCTGGTGGCGTTTGACAGCCGCCGTCTGTATGAGGGCGAGTACCTGTGCGTGATGCGCAAAGGCCATCCGCTGGCGCGTGTTCCGCTGACGCTGGACAACTATTGCGCGGCACGCCATATGCTGGTCAGCTTTTCGGGCCGCTCCTTTGGCTTCATCGACGAGGCCCTGGCCTCGCTGGGGCGTTCGCGTGAAGTGGTGCTCACCGTCAACCAGTTCTTCACCGCGGCGCGCGTGGTGCTCAACTCCGATCTGCTGACCATCTTGCCGCGCCATTTTGTGCCCGTGACCGGCATGAGCGACCAGCTGGAGCTGCGCGATCTGCCCTTCGATGTCACGCCCGTGCATGTGGATGCACTGTGGCGTCGGCGCGGCCCGCACCCGCAGGCCTATGACTGGCTGCTGAAAACGCTGACGCGCTCGGCCGAGATCACCTTTGCCAACGGTTCGGCCCAGGTCACTCACCATGGTTGACTAAACTAGCCACATGAAGATCCAGCTGCTGTCCGACCTGCACCTCGAAGTCCACCCCCAATTCGTGGCCCAGCCAGCCGCGGGCGCCGATGTGCTGGTGCTGGCCGGCGACATCGGCTCCTACCAGAGCAGCACCCAGGTCGACGGCGAGAACTTCGGGCTGGAGCGTTTCTCGCCGCTGCCGCAATACGCCAACTGGCCCACACCCGTGCTGTTCGTGCCCGGCAATCACGAATACGACATGCAGGACTTCGACGAGGCAAGGCTGCGCCTGCAGCGTGTGTGCGACAGGCTGGGCCTGATCTGGCTCGATCGTGAAACCGTGGTCATGGACGGGGTGCGTTTCATCGGCACCACGCTGTGGAGCGACTTCGACGCCATGGCCATGCATGAAGGCGTGAGCGATGCCACGCGCTTGCACAAGCTGCGCGAGAAGGCCTTTCGCGCCGCCAATTTCTATCTGCAAAAGACAGGCGGCAGTCGCCAGGGCGAGCCGTTTCTGGCCGCGCCCATGCGCGAGGAAAGCCTGCTCTGCCAGGACTGGCTGCGCGCTGCGCTGCAGCAGCCTTTTGACGGACCCACGGTGGCCGTGACCCACTTTGCACCCAGCCTGCGCAGTGCCGATCCGCGCTACGGCCTGGTACCCGGCACGGCCGGTTTCTGCAATGTGATGGACGACTTTCTGCCCCATGCCCAGCTCTGGCTGCACGGCCATCTGCATTGCGCCAGCGACTACATCGCGTGCGGCCAGCGCGATGACGGCAGCGAATGGCAATGCCGTGTGGTGGCCAATCCCCTGGGCTATGCCCGCAAGGGAGAGCAGGATGACTTTCTGCCGGCATCGACAATTGACTTGAGCCAAGTCAAGATGCTGACTGTCCCCAGCCCTTAGGCTTGAGACATCAACAAGGAGAAATTGGTATGAAGATCTTGCTCGCCGTGGACGGCAGTGCCTATACCCAGAAAATGCTGGCCTATCTGACCTCGCATCAGGAGATGCTGGGCACGGGCCATGAGTACACCATCATCACCGTGCAGCCGCTGCTGCCGCCTCGTGCACGCGCTGCGCTGGGAAAGGAAGTGGTGGAGCAGTACTACGACGAAGAATCCGCCAAGATCCTGCAGCCCGTGCTGGAGTTCCTGAAGGGGCGTGGCGTCGAGGCGCAAAGCATCGCCAAGGTCGGCCCCATTGCCGACACCATCATCCATGCCGCCCAGGACGGCAAGTTCGACCTGATCGCCATGGGCACGCACGGCCACGGTGCGCTGGGCCGTCTGGTCATGGGTTCGGTCAGCTCGCAGGTGCTGGCGGGCTGCACCATTCCCGTGCTGCTGATTCGCTGATTTTCATAGCTGCTTGCGCTTGATTTACATGCGTATCAGGCTTAATTCAGCTTCAAATCAAGGCTAGATGAGCGTCCACAGCTACAAAAACCAAAGTACCTCCGTTTGACATCAAGCTCTCAAGGCCGCGCTGCAAAGCACGGCCTTTTTTCTTGTCTGCATCAAACCGCTTGCAGCACCTGGCGGGCCTTGCCCAGCAAGGCCTGGCTGACACGGGCCAGCACGCGTGACTCCAGATTCCAGCAATGCCAGAACAATGCGATGGACAGCGCATGGCCTGTTGCTACGTCGATCAGCTCACCGGCATCCAGCGCGGGCTGCACCAGCAGTTGCGGCAGCACGCCAACGCCCCAGCCGGCACGTACGGCGCGCACCTGTGCCTCGCAGCTGGGCAGCAGGATCTGGTGCTGCAGCGACACATTGCGCAGGCCCAGGCAGCGCGCCACGAATTCGGCCTGCATATCGTCCTTGCGGTTGAAGGACAGATAGGGCAGCTGGTTGAAGTTCTTGCGCGTCAGCCCCTGCGGCAGTCTTTGCCGGGCAAACTCGGCCGAGGCCACGGCCACATAGCGCATGGCGCCCAGGGGCTGCACCGTGCAGCCGCGCAGGGCCTGGCTCAGCGTGGTGACGCAGCCCATGACCTGGCCCGAGCGCAGCAGCTCCTGCGTGAAGTCCTGGTCGTCGACCACCACCTCCACCGGCAGGCCGCTCTTCACCAGCTCGTCCAGAGCCGTCATGGCCCAGGTGGCAATGCTGTCGGCATTGATGGCGATGGAGACGATTTCTCCGGCCAGACTCTGCCCGGTTTGCGGTGCCAGCTCCTGCAACTCATGAGCGAGATCGGCGCGCAGCAGGCGCAGCTGCTTGGCATGCTTGAGCAGCAGCCGCCCGGCGCTGGTGGGCTTGACGGGACGCGTGCGCTCCACCAGCACCGAGCCCACCTGAGCTTCCAGCGCCCGCAGGCGCTGGGACACCGCCGACTGGGTGATGTGCAGCCTTTGCGCCGCGCGCTCGAAGCCGCCTTCTTCCACGATGGCGGCCAGGCATTCCAGTGCAACAGGGTCCCAGGAGCTCATGGCAACTTCATTAGCATTTCTGATGAAACTGCTGAAAATTTAATGCTGCTTTTGTTTGCCCGCAAGAGTGCAGACACTGGCCGCATGAACATCATCGTCCTGGGCGCCGGCATCATCGGCATCAGCACCGCCTGGCATCTGCGCGAGCGCGGTCACCAAGTCACCGTGGTGGACCGCCAGAGCGGTCCGGCCCTGGAGACCAGCTATGCCAATGGCGGCCAGATATCGGTCAGTTATTGCGAGCCCTGGGCGAATCGCCAGGCGCCCTGGAAGGCGCTCAAATGGATGTTCGACAAAGAGGCTCCGCTGCTGCTGCGGCCCCAGGCCGACAGCGCGCAATGGCGCTGGTGCCTGCAGTTCCTGGCCCAGTGCAACGACCGTGCCTTTGCGCGCAATGTGCAGCAGATCGTGGCGCTGGGCGCCTACAGCCATCTGGCGCTCAAGGACATGGTCCAGAAGACCGGTATCGAGTTCGAGCGGCTGGAGCGCGGCATTGCCCATTTCTACAGCAGCCCGCAGGCGTTTGCCGAGGCCGCCGAAGGCGTGGAGCTGATGCGGCAATACGGCGTGCAGCGTCGTCTGGTCAGCCGCGACGAGCTGCTTGCCATCGAGCCTGCATTCACGCCCTATGCCGCGCAGATTGCGGGCGGCACCTTCACTGCCACCGATGAGTCCGGTGATGCGCGTCTGTTCACTGAAAAGCTGGCCGGTCTCTGTGCCCAGGCCGGTGTGCAATTCCTCTACGGCCACGACATCCTGAGCCTGCAGTCGGCGCGCCGGGGCAAGCCTGCCCAGGTGCAGATTCGCGACGGCAGCGATGGCGCCCCGCGTATGCTGAGCGCGGATGCCGTGGTGGTCGCCTGCGGCTCCTACACGTCGTTGCTGCTCAGGCCTCTGGGCGTGCATGTGCCTATCTATCCGGGCAAGGGTTATAGCGCCACCTTGCCGCTGCTGCGGCCCGAAAAAGCCCCCATGGTCTCCACCATCGACGACAGCCGCAAGGTCGCCATGAGCCGTTTGGGCAACCGACTGCGGGTAGCCGGCACCATAGAGTTGGGTGGCTTCGATCTGAGTCTGGACACGCCCACGGCCAGGGCGCGCTGCGAGATGCTGGTCAGGCGCGTGGAGGAGTTGATGCCCGGCGTCTGCGACACGCGCCTGCCCGAGCAGGGTGGCGATCCGCAGTTCTGGTGCGGTCTGCGGCCAGCCACGCCCAGCAATATTCCCTGCATCGGTGCGACCCAGGCTGCCGGAATCTGGGTCAATGCCGGGCATGGCACCCTGGGCTGGACGCATGGAGCAGGCTCGGGCAAGGCCATGGCGGCGCTGATGAGCGGTGAGCGCCCGGCGCTGGATTTCCGGTTCTGGGATGAGCCGGCCCCCGAGATCGCACGCGGCGCGCGGATTGCGTCGGCCTGAGACAGGGCATAGGACTGCAGGACGAGTACGGGCTGGCTGACTCTTTTGCCCGGATTGACGGTATCGCTGCGTGGGGCTCTTACATACAATCACGCCAGCAACTCGTCCATGCCATGATCCAGCACGACATCACTCCTGCCCTTGAAACCTCACGTTCCTTCGCGCGCTCATTGCCCATGGCTTTGCTCAAGGCCCGCGAGGCGGTCATGGTGCGCTTTCGTCCCTCGCTGCGTGCGCACGGCCTGACCGAGCAGCAATGGCGCGTGCTGCGCATCATGTGGGTGGCCGACAAGCGCCTGCGTCCCATGGAGCTGTCGCAGCTGACCTTCATCAGCATGCCCAGCCTCTCGCGCCTGCTCAAGACGCTGGAAGGACGCCTGCTCATCAAGCGCGGTCGCCATGTAGCCGATCTGCGGGGCTCCGAGTTCGCCCTCACGCCAGCAGGCCAGGAGATGGTGGCCCAGATCGTGCCGCACTTCGAGACCATCTACACCGAGATCGAGGAGCAACTGGGCAGCGCCGAGAGCGAGCAGCTGTTCCGCATACTCGAGCATGTGGTGCAGAGCCTGGGTCTGCCCGGCGAAGACGAGCTGGGCCAGGACTGAGGCGCCGGCCACGGCACAATGAAGTGATGAGTGCTGCGATTGCCGTCATCGACTTCGAAACCACGGGCATGACGCCCGCCCAGGGCGCCAGGGCCACCGAGGTAGCCATCGTGCTGATGGAGCAGGGCCGTGTGGTGGACCGTTTCCAGAGCCTGATGCAGACCGGGGCCTGGGTCTCGCCCTTCATCACCGAACTCACCGGCATCACCAATGCCATGCTGCGCACGGCGCCGCCCGCCGCCGAGGTGATGCGCGATGCGGCCCGCTTTGTGGGCGCTGCGCCCATGGTGGCCCACAACGCATCGTTCGACAGCAAGTTCTGGCAGGCCGAGCTGGCGCTGGCGGGCGAAGCCGCCCCCCAGCTGTTTGCCTGCACCGTGCTGCTGTCGCGCCGCATCTACCCGCAGGCGCCCAGTCACAGCCTGGGCAATCTGGCGCGCTACCTGCACCTGCCTTCCACGGGCCGCGCCCACCGGGCGCTGGCCGATGCCGAGATGGCGGCAGCCCTGTTGGCCCGCATGCAGCAGGATTTGTGCGAGCGCCATGCCTTGCCCTGGCCCGAGCACGAGCTGCTGATGCAGCTGCAACGCTGCAGCAAAGCCAAGGTCGGCGGCTGGCTGGCGCAGCAGGCCGGTCAAGGGCTGCTGGCAGCTCAGACCCAGGATTGATGAAGGTTTAGGCCTGCAGGCCTTTGCATTACTGCGCGATAAGCTATCAAAATTGATGATTCTGGCCTTAAGCCCTTACGGATTGTGACCGGCAAGGTTCAAGTTGATAATTGATCAAGTCCTGCAGATGCTCTTTGGATCTGCTGATCTTGAACCGTGGCGCACCGTTGTGGTCGCTGACCTGAGCTCTGAATTTCGTGAACTCCGCCTTGCCTACCTCCGTCTTGCGTGCGGCCTTGCCTTTCTCGCAGCGCGAATTTCGCGATGCGCTGGGGCAATTTGCCACCGGCGTGACCATCATCACGGCGCGCAGTGCAGAGGGCCATGCGGTGGGCTCCACGGTCAGCTCCTTCAACGCACTGTCGCTGGCGCCCTCGCTGGTGCTTTGGAGCCTGGGTCTGAAGGCCAACTCACTGCCCGTGTTCCGCCACAGCACGCATTACGCGATTCATGTGCTGGCGGCTTCGCAAAAGCCGCTGGCCGAGCTGTTTGCACGCAAGGGCGCGGACCGTTTCAGCCATACGCAGCACCATGACTCCGAGCATGGCGTGCCGCTGCTCGAGGGCTGCAGCGCGGTCTTCGAGTGCCGCAATCTGCGCCAGCATGAGGAAGGCGACCATCTGCTCTTCATCGGCGAGGTGGAACGCTGCGAGCACCATGCCGACCGCGCGCCGCTGCTCTACCACTCGGGCCATATGCACGCCCACGGCTTCGTCAGGTAAAGCCGGCTGCCGACTGGGAACCCTACCTAGTCGGCTTGAACGATACCGATCTCCAAGGCCCGCCCTAGATTGCCCCCAGGCCTGCTGCGTCAGGCCCGAGGACAGTGGTTGCAACGCTTTGGAGACACATCATGATCGATTGCGAAGACAGGCCGGCCCATACCCAGCTCAAGGTGGCCGCGGCAAGCAGGACGGGTATCGAGCTCAGGCGCATCTCACCCGCCATCGGCGTGGAGGTTTCGGGCATAGACCTGCGCCAGCCCATGAGCGAGGAGCAGGCGCGCGAGCTGCGCCAGGCGCTGGTGGCGCACAAGGTGCTGGTGTTTCGCGAGCAGAACATCACGCCTGCCCAGCATGTGGCGTTTGCGCGCCGCTTCGGCGAGCTGGAGCTGCATCCGGTATTTCCCCATCACCCCGACCATGCCGAACTGGTGCTGCTGGGCGGCAACAGCAAGATCCCTGGCACCGAGAACGTCTATCACACCGATGTCTCCTGGCGCGAGACGCCTTCCATGGCTTCGGTGCTGCGCTGCGTGGAATGCCCCGAGGTCGGCGGCGACACGGTCTGGATCAATATGGAGCAGGCCTACGAGCAGCTGCCCGAGACGCGCAAGCAGCAGATCGCCGGCCTGTATGCCGTGCATGACATCCTGCCCTCGTTCGGTGCGCGCATGACGCCCGCAGAGCAGGCCCAGGCGCGTGGCAAATACCCGCCCGTGGTGCACCCGGTGGTGCGCACCCACCCCGAAAGCGGCCAAAAGATTCTCTACGTCAACGAGACATTCGTCACGCATTTCGCCAACTTCAGCTCGAACTTCGACAGCTTCCGCTCGGCCAACGAAATTCATGCCCAGCAACAGGATCTGATGAACTATCTGCTGCGCCAGCCTGCGATTCTGGAATACCAGATGCGCTTGCACTGGGAGCCCAACACCATTGCCATGTGGGACAACCGCTCTACCCAGCATTACGCAATTCAGGACTATTTCCCGGCCGTGCGCCGCATGCATCGCGCCACGGTCGTGGGCGACAAACCGTTCTGAGCCTCCCGCCAATCAAACTGGGTCGTGCAGGTGGTTTAACGCTGCGTTAAACCACCTGCGGCAGTCTTGTCTTGTAGAGTTCAAAGCAGCAAGCATCTGCTTTGAACCTCCCAAACAGCGAGACAGGACATGCAGCAACAAGACTTTGATTACGATTTTCTGGTCATAGGCGGTGGCTCGGGCGGCGTGCGCGCCAGCCGTGTGGCTGCCGGCCTGGGGGCCCGTGTGGCTGTGGTGGAGGCTGCCCAGTTGGGCGGTACCTGCGTCAACGTGGGCTGCATCCCCAAGAAGCTGCTTAGCCATGCCGCGCACTTCAGCCAGCTGACCGAGGAGGCCCGAGGCTTTGGCTGGCAGCTGGAGCAGCCGCGCTTCGACTGGCCCACGCTGATTGCCAACAAGGACCGCGAAATCGAGCGCCTGAACGGTGTCTACGGCCGCATGCTGGCCGGCGCAGGCATTAGCCTTATCCATGGCCGTGCGGCGCTCTCGGGGCCGCATAGCGTGCTGGTGAACGGCCAGACCATCCATGCCCGCCATATCCTGATTGCAACGGGCGGAACGCCCAGCCTGCCCGATATTCCTGGCGTGGAGCATGCCATCAGCTCTGACGAGGCCTTCCATCTGCCGCATCTGCCCAGGCGGGTGGTGGTCGTGGGCGGAGGCTATATCGCCGTGGAGTTTGCCTCCATCTTCAACGGCCTGGGCGCCGAGACGACTCTGCTGCATCGCCGCCAGCAGTTGCTGCGCGGCTTTGATGCAGACCTGGGTCTGCATCTGGGCCAGGAAATGGCTCAGCTGGGTGTGAACTTTCGCTGGGGTGAAGAAATCCAGGCCATCAGCAAGCAGGCGGACGGCCTGCACCTGCAGCTCAAGAGCGGCGAGCAGCTGGCGGTGGACTGCGTGATGTACGCCACGGGTCGCGTTCCCCTGATAGCAGGCCTGGGGCTGGAGGCTGCGGGTGTCAAGGTCAACGACAAGGGCGCCATCGAGGTGGATCAGCATTTCTGCAGCAACGTGCCCTCCATCCATGCCGTGGGCGATGTGGTCGATCGCATGGCTCTGACACCCGTGGCGCTGGCTGAGGGGACGGTGCTCGCCCATCATCTGTTCGGCCAGGGCGGCAAGAGCGCTCCCGACTACGAGCTGGTGCCGACGGCGGTGTTTTCCCATCCGCAGGTGGGCACCGTGGGCCTGTCGGAGGAGGTGGCGCGCGAGCGCTTCGGCGCAGTGCAGGTTTTCCAGTCCGGCTTCAGGCCGCTGACCAATCGCATGGGGGCCGAGCCCGAGAACGTCTTCCTCAAGCTCATCGTCTCCAAGGCCGACCAGCGCGTGCGCGGCGTGCATATGGTGGGAGAGGGCGCGGGCGAACTGATGCAGGGCTTTGCCGTGGCGCTGCAATGCGGCGCGACCAAGCAGCAGTTCGATGCGACCATAGGCATACACCCGACCGTGGCCGAGGAGCTGGTGACCATGCGCGAGCCGGTGCGCGAATGAGGAATGACACCCCGCGCTTTCGCAGGGTGCAGGGCCGCGCGGCGGCATCGCAATGAAAAATGGGCCTTTTCAGGCCCATTTCCTTGTCCATCAAGCGCTAGCGCTATGGATAAATGAGTTGGTATCAGCCGCGCGCGGCGTCCGGCAGCTCGATCTTGACTTCCAGAACCTCAAGGTTTTCCTGGCGCTCCAGCTGTACCTTGATGTCATTGGGGTTGATGTCCACATACTTGGAAATCACGGCCATCAGCTCTTTTTGCAGGGCAGGCAGATAGTCGGGCTTGCCACTTTCGCCGCCCACGCGCTCGCGCGCGAGAATGATCTGCAGTCGCTCCTTGGCGACCGAGGCGGACTTCTTCTTCTCTCCGAGCAGAAACGACAACATGGACATCAGGCTTACCTCCCGCCAAACATGCGCTTGAAGAAACCGGGTTTGACGGCTTCGGTAAAGCGCATGGGTTTTTCTTCGCCCAGGAATCGGGCCACCACGTCCTGATAGGCCTCTGCCACATCCGTGCCTTGCATGTGCACGGCGGGAATGCCCTGGTTGGAGGCCTGGAGCACGGTTTCGGATTCGGGGATCACGCCGATCAGCTCGATGCGCAGAATGTCCTGGATATCCTCCAGCGACAGCATCTGGCCGTCTTCCACGCGATTGGGGTTGTAGCGCGTGATCAGCAGATGCTCCTTGATGCGCTCGCCCTTGACCGCACGCTCCGTCTTGGAGCTGAGCATGCCCAAGATACGGTCCGAGTCACGCACCGACGAGACTTCGGGGTTGGTCACCACCAGGGCCTCTTCGGCATAGTGCATGGCCATCAGTGCGCCGCTTTCAATGCCGGCGGGCGAGTCGCAGATGATGAACTCGAAGTCCATGGCGGACAGGTCGTCCAGCACCTTCTTCACGCCTTCCTGCGTGAGGGCTTCCTTGTCTCGGGTCTGCGAAGCGGCCAGCACGAACAGGTTTTCGCACTGCTTGTCCTTGATCAGGGCCTGGTTCAGATTGGCTTCGCCCTGGATGACATTGATGAGGTCATAGACCACGCGGCGCTCGCAGCCCATGATCAGATCGAGATTGCGCAGACCCACATCGAAGTCAATCACTGCGGTCTTGTGGCCGCGCAGTGCGAGGCCGGATGCGAAGCTGGCGCTGGTGGTGGTCTTGCCGACACCGCCTTTGCCAGAGGTCACGACGACGATTTTGGCCATGTTTGCACGATTCCTTTAAGACAAATGGGGCAGGTTGATAGGGTGTCCGGTGTGTCTCTCATACCGGTTCGATAACGATTCTTTCTCCCTCCAGGCGCACCTTGGCAGCTTTGCCGGCGACGTCCTTGGGGAGATCGGTTTCAATTGTGCGGTAGATACCTGCGATGGAAAGCAGTTGCGCCTCCATGCAAGTGCTAAAAATTCTTGCGCTGGTGTTGCCGCTGGCCCCGGCCACGGCGCGGCCGCGCAGCGGCGCATAGACATGGACGTTGCCGTCGGCAATCACCTCGGCACCATAGCTGACCATGTCCAGAACCACAATGTCGGTGCCTTTGGCATAGACGCGCTGGCCCGAGCGCAGCGGCCGGTCCACGATGACGGCATCGGCCAGCGGAGCAGGCACCTCGACCTCCACTTCGCGAATGATTTCGTGGATTTCCGGCTCGGCGCGACGCGTCGGCATGGCATCGGGGGCTGCGCTCAGACCAAGGGCCTTGGCTGCTTCCATCTGGGCCTCGCTGCCGCTGCGCACGGCAACGGGCACTGTGCGGTGGTTGCGCAGGGCCTCGATCAGGGCCGGGAAGTCGATCTCTTCCTCTGCTTCGCGCACCTGGCTGAGGTCGATCAGCACAGGGTCGTTGTCGAAGAAGTCCGGGTCGTCGGCAAGACGGCGGGCCAGATCCTGGGCCAGCGCCTGCATGTCGGTGCTGCGAAGTACCACGGAAAGCACCGGCAGTTGTGCGCTCTTGAGGTCAAAGCTGGGGCGCTCGGCGCCGGTCGATTCAACAGACATGGATGGGATCAGCGCACATCAGGTGCTCTATGAGGACGACAAAGTGTACCTGCCTACCGGCAAAAGATATGGTCACCGAGTGTTTGCACTGCAACACTTGATGCACCTCAGAGGCCTGTGTCTGTGCAGGTCTGGATGAAAATACAGTCATGTCTCCAGAGCTTTTGATCCAGGGCGCCTGTGCCAGCATCACCTTGCGCCGTCCCGAAGTTGCCAACAAACTGCTGCCCGAAGACCTGATCGTGCTGCGCCGTCAGATCGACGAGGTCAACGCCAGCCCCGCGGTGCTGGTGCTGACGCTGCAGGCGGTGGGCAGGCATTTCTGCAGCGGTTATGACATTGGCGAGATCGCCAACAGCCAGAACGAGGGCAGCTCCTTCGGCGAGATGGTGGATGCCATCGAGAACTGCCGTCCCGTCACCATTGCCGCGATTCAGGGCGGCGTGTTCGGCGGCGCCACCGATATGGCACTGGCCTGCGACTTCCGCGTGGGCGGGGCCAACAGCCAGATGTTCATGCCCGCCGCGCGGCTGGGCCTGCATTTCTACCTTTCGGGCCTGGAGCGCTATGTGACCCGCCTGGGCGTGGATACGGCCAAGCGCCTGTTCCTGAGCTGCGAGAAGCTGCAGGCCCAGGCCATGAAGGACTGCGGCTTTCTGACCGATCTGGTGGACGGCACCGATATCGGCGAGCGCGTGATGCAGCTGCAGACCACCTTGGCCGGCATGGCGCCGCTGGCCTTGCTGGGAATGAAGAAACATCTCAACGCCATTGCCCGCGGCGTGCATGACAAGGCCGGCATCGATGCTGCCGTGCAGGCCACCATCGCCTCGGCCGATCTGAAGGAAGGCGGTGCGGCCTGGCGCGAAAAGAGAGCTGCCCGCTTTCAGGGGCACTGATCCCCAAGAAGGGACGGTAATCCTTTGCAAGGCGGTGGAGGCCACCCAGGCCCTCGCACCGCGCCTGCCGCGTCAGGACACTGTGCCTGCTTCTGTCCTGGCCAGATATTCCCTGGCAAAGCCTTCGTACCAGTCCAGGCAGCCTGGGTTGGACATGGCGTCCTTGTTGACCACCTTGGCCAGCGGCTGGCCCAGCAGCAGCTTCTTGATGGGCAGCTCCTGCTTCTTGCCGCTGAGCGTGCGCGGTATCTCGGCCACGGCAAAGATATCGTCGGGCACAAAGCGGGGCGACAGCGCCGAACGGATGGCCTTGTTGATGCGCTCGCGCAGCGCCGCATCGAGCTCCACGCCCGGACGCAGGGCCACAAACAGCGGCATATAGCTGTCCTTGCCCAGATATTCGAGATCCACCACCATGCTGTCCAGCACCTCGGGCAGGGCCTCGACGGCGCTGTAGATCTCGCTGGTGCCCATGCGCAGGCCATGGCGGTTGATGGTCGCATCGCTGCGACCGTAGATGATGCAGCCGCCCTCGCCAAGCAGCTTGATCCAGTCGCCATGACGCCAAACAGGCCCCATTTCGGCGTCACCATCGCCGCCGCCCGGTTGGCGGCCATGGCCGGCCGGGTACATATCGAAGTAACTCGACAAATAGCGCTTGCCGTCCGCATCGCCCCAGAGAAACAGCGGCATGGAGGGAATGGGCTGGGTGCAGACCAGCTCGCCGACCTCGTCCATCACGGGCTGGCCCTGCTCGTTCCAGGCCTCGACGGCGGCGCCCAGCTGGCGGCATTGCATGACGCCGGGCACCAGCGGCAGATCGCGGTTGCCGCCGATAAAGGCGCCCGCGAAGTCGGTGCCGCCGGATAAGTTATTCCACCAAATATTGGCGCGGCCCAGTTTCTCGAATTGGTCTGTACCCCATTGCTGAACTTCAGCAGACAGCGGCGAGCCCGTGCTGCCCAGCCCGCGTATGCGCGACAGGTCGCCGCAGCTGGACAGCTCAAGGCCGGCCTTCATGCAGTTGGCATAAAAGGCCGCGCCCGAACCAAAGCTGGTTACGCCGGTCTCGGCCGCAAAGCGCCACAGCGTGCCCCAGTCGGGCTTGTCCTTGCTGCCGCCGGGGCTGCCGTCGAAGATCACGCAGCTCGTGCCGCCCAGCAGGCCCGAGACCTGGGCATTCCACATCACCCAGCCCGTGGAGCTGTACCAGTGGTAGCGCTCGCCCCAGCTATTGGGCTCGTAGCTGCAGCCGATGTCGTTGTGCAGGGCCTTGAGCTGCAAGGCCACCAGCACCATGCCGCCATGGCCGTGGACTATGGGCTTGGGCAGGCCCGTTGTGCCGCTGGAGTAGACGATCCACAGTGGGTGGTCGAAGGGCAGCCACTCTGCCGTGAAGGCTGCCGTCTCCGCATCATTTCGTGCGGTAACGTTGGTGTAGTCTGCGGTGTCGGCTATCTTTATCGAGGTATCCAGATTGGGCACCAGCACCACGTGCTGCACGCTGGGCAGGCCCTGGCGCAGCTCCTGCAGGACCTCGCGGCGGTCTATGTCCTTGCCTGCGTAATGCACGCCGTCCACGGCGATCAGCGCCTTGGGCGCTATCTGCTTGAAGCGGTCGAGCACGGCATGGGTGCCCATGTCGGGCGCGCAGATGCTCCAGATGGCGCCCAGACTGGCGCAGGCCAGAAAGGCGACGATGGCCTCGGGAATATTGGGCAGATAGGCCGCGACGCGGTCGCCCTTGGCGACGCCCTGGGCACGCAGATGCAGGGCCAGGGCCGCCACCTGGCGCTGCAGCTCGGGCCAGCTCAGCTCGCGCTGCAGACCCTGCTCGTTGCGGCTGATGACGGCCGGCATGCCGGCGGCATGGGCCGGCTGGACATGGCGCAGCACCTGCTGCACATAGTTCACTTGCGCGCCCGGGAACCACTGCGCACCGGGCATGGTGTTCCCGGCCAGCACCGCGCTGTGCGGCGTGGGCGACTGCAGATCGAAGTAGTCCCAGATGCTTTGCCAGAAGGCATCGAGATCGCTGGTCGACCAGCGCCACAGCGAGTCATAGTCGGCAAAGCTCAGGCCGCGCGTTTCATGCAGCCAGTTCTGGTACAGCCGGATCTGAGGGATATAGGGAGCGGGGTGTTGCGGTGCGGAAGACATGGGTCCAGCCTAGCGCTGCAGCCCTTGCAAGTCATTGGTGGTGGCCCCGCCAGATGTCACCTGTGCAGCAGCGCGGTCGGCTGTATGGGCGCACACGAGCACAGCTGAGCGGTCAAACCGATAATCGGGGCCTGTTTACACCGTCAACGGCGCATGCCGGCGACCCGCACCCCATGTCCGCTTTGCCCACCCGCGTGCTGGCCGTCATTCCGCCGATGACGCAGCTCAACACTCCCTACCCCTCCACGGCCTATCTGACCGGCTTTCTGCGCTCGCGCGGCATCACCGCCATGCAGGAAGACCTGGCACTGGCCCTGGTGCTGCAACTGCTCTCGCCCGATGGCCTGCGCGCAGTGGCCGAGCGCATCCAGAGTCTGCCTGCCAGGCAGCACACGCCTGCCGTCCAGTCCTTTGTCGCGCAGCAGGAGCGCTATCTGGCCACGATCGCGCCCACGATTGCGTTTTTGCAGGGGCGAGACTCCACGCTGGCCCATCGCATCGTGGGGCGCCACTTTCTGCCCGAAGGCCCACGCTTTGCCACGCTCGATGTGTATGAGGACGAGGAAGGCGGCGATCCGCTGGGCTGGGCCTTTGGCGCTTTAGGCCTGCAAGACAAGGCCAAGCATCTGGCCACGCTATACCTCAACGATCTGGCCGATGTGCTGCGCGATGCCGTGGACGAGCGCTTCGAGTTCGTGCGCTATGCCGAATCGCTGGCCGGCAGCCAGCCCAGCTTCGATCCGCTGGCCAGCGCACTGGCGGCAGAGCCGAATCTGGTGGACGAAGTGCTGGAGCGCCTGACGCTGGAGGCCGTGGAGCGCCACCAGCCCACGGTGGTGCTGCTGTCCGTGCCCTTTCCGGGCTCGGCCTATGCGGCGTTTCGCATTGCCCAGACCATCAAGCGGCGCTTCCCGCAGATCGCCACCGTGCTGGGCGGCGGCTTTGTCAACACCGAGCTGCGCGAGCTGGCCGAGCCGCGCGTGTTCGACTACTTCGACTTCGTGACCCTGGATGCGGGCGAACGCCCGCTGCTGGCGCTGCTCGAGCATCTGCGCGGCGAGCGCGGCAGATCGCGCCTGGTGCGCAGCTTTGTGCGCGGCGACGATGGCAAGGTGCAGTACGTGAACATGATGGAGTCCGACATCGCGTTTGCCGAGGTCGGAACGCCCACCTGGGACGGCCTGCCGCTGGACCGATACCTGTCGCTGCTGGACATGCTCAACCCCATGCACCGTCTGTGGAGTGATGGGCGCTGGAACAAGCTCACCGTGGCCCATGGCTGCTACTGGAAGAAATGCAGCTTCTGCGATGTGAGCCTGGACTATATCGGCCGCTACGAAGGCGCCAGCGCCGCCGTGCTGGCCGACCGCATCGAGGCCATCGTCGCCGAGACCGGCCAGACCGGCTTTCACTTTGTCGATGAAGCCGCGCCGCCCAAGGCGCTCAAGGCGCTGTCGCAGGAGCTGATTGCGCGCAACGCCGGCATCTCCTGGTGGGGCAATGTGCGCTTCGAGAAGACCTTCACGCCCGAGCTGGCCGAGCTGATGGCCGACAGCGGCTGCATCGCCATCTCCGGCGGCCTGGAAGTGGCATCCGACCGGCTGTTGGCGCTGATGAAAAAAGGCGTGACCGTGGACCAGGTGGCACGTGTGACCAAGGCGTTTTCGGAGGCAGGCATCCTGGTCCATGCCTATCTGATGTACGGCTTTCCGACGCAGACCGTGCAGGACACGGTGGACGCGCTCGAGTATGTGCGCCAGCTGTTCCTCAACGGCTGTATCCAAAGCGGCTTCTTTCACCGCTTCAGCTGCACCGTGCACTCGCCCGTGGGCCTCAACCCCGAGGAATACGGCATCGAGCTGCCGCCGCTGCCCGAGGGCAACTTTGCCAAGAACGACCGTCCCTTCATCGACCCCACGGGCGTCGATCACGACGCACTGGGCGCGGCGCTCAAGAAGGCCATCTACAACTTCATGCACGGCATCGCGCTGGAGGAGGATGTGCGCATGTGGTTCCCGTTCAAGGTGCCCAAGCCTACGGTCAAGCGCGATCGCATTGCGCACGCGCTGCAGCAGAAGCAATGAATTTGATAGCTTCTTGCGCTTGCTGATCAATCACTTCATATCTATTTATTAATGAAATCATTGATGGGTTGGCGCTGGAAGCTATGTATTTGATAGTCTGACGTTCTGCCGCCGTTTTCCCGCGTGTGCAAGAGACCACAGTCCCTGGTTTACCAGTGCTTGCACGACCCCAGCGGGCAAGCACTGCTTGCCATAATCTGCTCCGTTTTTGATATCTCCAAGGAGCGATGGGATGGGAATGTTTCAATGGACGGAGCGATCGTCCGATGTCTTGCAGGGCGGTGGCGTCATCGGCCCCGATGAGCGACTGCCCTGGACGCAGACCGGTTTGATGGGTATCCAGCACGTGATCGCCATGTTCGGCTCCACGGTGCTGGCTCCCATCCTCATGGGGTTCGATCCCAATCTGGCGGTGTTGATGAGCGGCATCGGCACGCTGATCTTCTTTCTCATCACCGGCGGCAAGGTGCCCAGCTATCTGGGCTCTTCCTTTGCCTTCATCGGCGTGGTCAACATCGCCACCGGCTATGTGGCCAGCCAGGGACCTGCCAACGCCAATATCGGCGTGGCGCTGGGCGGCATCATTGCCTGCGGCTTTGTCTACATGCTGGTCGGCCTGCTGGTGCAGATGGTGGGAACGGCCTGGATCGAACGCTTCATGCCGCCCGTGGTGACGGGCGCCGTGGTGGCCATCATCGGCCTGAACCTGGCCTCGATTCCCATCAAGAACATGGCGTCCAACAACTTCGAGTCCTGGATGCAGGCGCTGACCTTTGTCTCCGTGGCGCTGGTGGCGGTGTTCACGCGCGGCATGCTGCAGCGCCTGCTGATTCTGATCGGCCTGATCATTGCCAGCGTGCTCTACGCCGTCTTCACCAACGGCCTGGGCTGGGGCAAGCCCGTGGATCTGAGCGGCGTGCTCAATGCCGCCTGGTTCGGCATTCCCAGCTTCCATGCGCCGGTGTTCACCAGCAATGCCATGCTGCTGATCGTGCCCGTGGTCATCATCCTGGTGGCCGAGAACCTGGGCCATATCAAGGCGGTGACCGCCATGACGGGCAAGAACCTGGACCAGTACATGGGTCGTGCCTTCATCGGTGACGGCGTGGCCACCATGGTCTCCGGCGCAGCCGGCGGCACGGGCGTGACCACCTATGCCGAAAACATCGGCGTGATGGCGGCGACTCGCATCTACTCCACGGCCGTGTTCTTTGTGGCGGCCCTGCTGGCCGTGCTGCTGGGCTTCTCGCCCAAGTTCGGTGCGCTGATCCAGGCCATTCCCCTGCCCGTGATGGGCGGTGTCTCCATCGTGGTGTTCGGCCTGATCGCCATTGCCGGCGCCAAGATCTGGGTGGACAACAAGGTGGACTTCTCCGACACCAAGAATCTGATCGTGGCTGCCATCACCCTGATCCTGGGCACCGGAGAATTCACGCTGAGGTTCGGCGAATTCGCGCTGGGCGGCATCGGCTGCGCCACCTTTGGCGCCATCATCCTGTATGCGCTGCTGACCATGGGCGAGCGCAAATCTGAAACCAAGGTACAGGCCAAGTGAGTGCCAACATGTAATCGGGGGAACATTCCCCTGACAGCAGCGCGGGGCCTTTGCCGAGAATTCCGGTGTTAATGTTCCGCGCTGGTAACATTTCTCTCTGGAGATATGCCGCCCTACCCGGGCGGTTTTTTTTGGAGGTGCCAGCCTGAGCGCCGAGCATGAGCCGCAAGAATGCCAGCGCGTTGGCGCCGGTCAGGCTCGCGTGCCGGGCCGGGGCCTCTGAGTTTGGAGCATGCAATGTCCATCGCAGATCGCGTACGTTACCCAGAATTCCTCTCGCGCGTCATGACGGCCGAAGAGGCCGCCGCCCTGATTCCCCACGGTGTCAATGTCGGCATGAGCGGCTTTACCGGAGCCGGTTATCCCAAGGCCTTGCCACAGGCCATAGCGGCCCGTGCCAAGGCAGAGCATGCCCAGGGCAAGCCCTACAAGATCAATGTCTGGACCGGCGCGTCCACCGCCGCCGAATGCGACGGCGTGATGGCCGAAGCCCACGCACTGGGTCAGCGCCTGCCCTTCAACACCGATCCCATCGCGCGCAAGGCCGTGAACTCGGGTGAGATCGACTTCATCGACATGCACCTGTCCCATGTGGCGCAGCATGCCTGGTTCGGCTTTCTGGGCCATATGAATATCGCCGTGATCGAGGTGCTGGGCGTGACCGCCGATGGTCTGCTGATCCCGTCGACGGCCGTGGGCAACAACAAGACCTGGCTGGAGATCGCCGACAAGGTGATTCTGGAAGTCAACACCAAGCCGCCCGCCCGGATGGAGGGCATGCACGACATCTACTACGGCACGGCCATCCCGCCGCGCCGCATGCCCATCAACATGACGCATGCCGATGACCGCATCGGCGATGCCTACCTGAAGGTGGACCCCGCCAAGGTCGTGGCCGTGGTCGAGACCCACAAGGGCGACCGCGACAATGTGTTTGCCACACCGGACGAAAACTCCCAGAAAATAGCCGGCTACATCATCGACTTCCTGGCCCACGAGATGAAGATGGGCCGCCTGCCCAAGGAAATGCTGCCCATCCAGTCGGGTGTGGGCAATGTGGCCAATGCCGTGCTGGCAGGCTTGCTGACCGGCCCATTCGAGAACCTGCTGGGCTTTACCGAAGTGCTGCAGGACGGCATGCTGGATCTGCTGCGCGCGGGCAAGATGAGCAAGGCCTCGGCCACCTCCATCTCGCTGTCTGCTGCGGCCTACAAGGACTTCGAGGACAACATCGACTTCTACCGCGAGCGCATCATCCTGCGCCCGCAGGAAATCTCCAACCACCCCGAGCTGGTGCGCCGCCTGGGCATCATCGCCATGAACTCGATGATCGAGGCCGACATCTACGGCAACATCAACTCCACCCATGTCATGGGCACGGGCATGATGAACGGCATCGGCGGATCGGGCGACTTTGCACGTAACGGCTATCTGTCCTTCTTTGTCACGCCCTCGGTGGCCAAGGACGGCAAGATCAGCTGCATCGTGCCCATGTGCTCGCATGTGGACCACACCGAGCATGACACCCAGATCATCGTCACCGAGCAGGGTCTGGCCGATCTGCGCGGCCTGTCGCCCAAGCAGCGTGCGCAAGTCATCATCGACAGGTGTGCCCATCCGGACTACCGCGCCCAGTTGCAGGACTATTTCGACCGCTCGCGCCAGCAGGGTGCACAGCACACGCCGCATCTCCTGACCGAGGCACTGTCCTGGCATCAGCGCTTCATGGACAAGGGCGATATGCGGGGCTGAGTTACCCCCTGAGCCGCTTTGCGGCTTCCCCCAAGGGGGACGACACCATTGCTGCGGGGCGGCGGGGCCGCCTAGGCTCTTGCTTGGTGTCTCTGATCTGGTAGCTGGTGAACTGGTCGCCGTGTACTAGTCCGCTTGGTGCTGGCGTCTGCTGCTCCAAGTCCTTAGCATCGAAGGACGCTCTGCAAAGAGCGTCCTTTTTTCATGCACCACAAGGACTGGTATGGCGATCTGGACCCGAGAGCTCGATCTGAAAGCGCTGAACGCAGGCAGCGCAAACACTGCAATTTCCCACCTGGGCATTGAGTTCACCGAATACGGCGACGACTATGTACGCGCCCGCATCCATGTGGATGAACGCACCTGCCAGCCCTATGGCATTTTGCACGGCGGTGTCAGCGTGGTGCTGGCCGAGACGCTGGGCTCCATGGCCGCGGCCTGCAGCATTCCCGAAGGCTACCGCTGCGTGGGCCTGGGCGTGACTGCCAATCATGTGCGAGCAGGCCGCAAGGGCAGCTGGATCACCGCCACGGCGCGGCCCACGCACCTGGGGCGCACCACGCATGTCTGGGCGGTGGAGCTGCGCGATGAAGAGGGCAAGCTGACCTGCAACTGCAGCCTGACGATGGCGATCCTGCCGCCAGAGGCGGCGAAGAATGTGCGACTGGATGCGGCTTCGTTGGGTGGGGTTCAGTAGGTTTTTTGTTTGCGAAACTGCTTTGTTTTGAGGATATAGGCCGGGTTTCGCCCGGCTGGCGACCTACTTTCTTCGCAAGAAAGTAGGCAAAGAGCAGGCCCCTACTGCCCACGTCCCTCCGGCTTCGCCTGTGGGCAACCTGCGCCGACAACCTCTTGTTGCTGTCCGGCAAAACTCACTTCGAGCTTCGCTCTTCGTTCAAACACATTGCCGTAAAAGTGATGACGATGCGTCTGCACTCTACGGTGCAGCCGCGCGCCACAAGAGGCTGCCGTCGCAGGCGTGGGCACAAGGGGCAATACCGGAGACAGGATAGCTCCGAGATAAATTTGATAGCTGCCACCGCAATTCATATAAGCGATTGAGCCTGATTTCGCCACAAGTCTTGCAGGCTGTCCGCTCCCACCCGTCTGGCTGTGCCTGCGGCACGCGGTTCAGGCTGCGGGCAATGCTGCCGCAGGACAACATTGCTTTGTGAACTGGCTTGCCGCCGTTTGTCTGAGCGCAGCGGCATGCCGCGCAGCGAGTTGGGCGGCACCGTAGGCTGAATTGTGTGACGCAGGTTTACCCGGAGCGAAGCGCAGGGACACAGGCAATCGGATAGCGCTCTTTGCCTACTTTCTAGCGCGCTAGAAAGTAGGTCGCCAGCCGGGGCGAGTCCCGGCCTCTGTCCATAAATCAGGTACCCAGTTTCACTCCAAACATCAAACAGAGGAAGTCTCAAAAGCTTATCTATCAGGCGTGAACAGCTATCAAAACAAGACGACAGTCAAACTCCCAACAACACCGACAACTTCTCCGGCTGCTGCAGCAGATCCGCGGACTCAGCCTGCAGCGCAAGCCGGCCCTTCTCCATCACCGCCGCATAGTCGGTATGTGCCAGCACCTTTTTGTAATCGCGGTCCACGATCAACGTGGAGATGCCGGTTTCACGAATCTGTGCAATCACGCGCCAGATTTCGGCTACCACCAGCGGAGCCAGTCCTTCGGTGGCCTCGTCCAGAATCATGAGGCGCGGATTGGTCATCAGTGCGCGGCCGATGGAGACCATCTGCTGCTCGCCGCCCGAGAGTTGATCGCCGCCGTTGGACAGTCGCTCCTTGAGGCGTGGAAAGGTTTCCAGCACACGCTCGTAGGTCCAGCCCCGGCTGCCGTCCAGGCCGGCTCTGGCGCTCATCAAGAGGTTTTCCTTGACGGAGAGATTGGGGAAAACGCCGCGCCCTTCGGGGACGTAGCCAATGCCGAGACGCGCCATTTTCTCGGGGGCGGAATTCGTTACCTCCTTGCCGTCGGCAAACACCCGGCCCGAACGTGCCGCCACATAGCCCATCAGCGTGCGGATCAGCGTGGTCTTGCCCATGCCGTTGCGGCCCAGCAGGCCCACGGCCTGGCCCTGAGGAAGGTCCAGCGAGATGCCGTGCAGGATATGGCTGTCGCCGTAAAAGCTGTGCACCTCTTGCAGGCTGAACATGGCATGGTTCGAAGCCCCGGAAAGTGGGCGCGTGCCAGAGGCAGCAAGCAAGGGCTGCCCCGCAGCGATGGTGCCGTCCCGCTCCCGCGCAGCGAGAGAGGGGGAAGCGGCAGAGCCGCTCAGGGGGTGCCTTGTTTCAAGCATGCTCTTCTTCTCCCAGATAGGCGGTGCGCACGACCGGGTCGTTGCGAATCTGATCGGGCGTGCCCGTGGCGACCACGCTGCCGTTGACCATGACGGTGATGCGATCGGCGATGCGGAAAACGGCATCCATATCGTGCTCCACCAGCAGCACGGCATGCGCGGATTTGAGCTCCTGCAGCAGCTCCAGCATGCGTTCTGTCTCTTCGGCGCCCATGCCTGCCAGAGGTTCGTCCAGCAGCAGCACGCGCGGCGCCGTGGCCAGACACATGGCGACCTCCAACTGGCGCTTGGCACCATGGCTCAGGCTGCCGGCGATGCGCCCGGCATGCTGGTCAAGACCTGCGCGCTGCAGTGCAGATTGCGCCCGCTGCATGCTCGTTGCGCAATGCTGGGCCGATTCCCAGATGCGCCAGGGCCTGGGCAGCGCCTGGGCCTGGGCCGTGAGGCGACAGTTCTCCAGCACCGTGAACTCGGGAAAGATGGTGGTGCGCTGATAGCTGCGCCCGATGCCGGCCTTGGCGCGCTGCGGCTGCGGCATCTGCGTGACGTCCCGGCCTTCAAGCGCAATGCTGCCGCTGCTGGCCGCTATCTCGCCCGAGAGCATGTTGATCAGCGTGGACTTGCCTGCGCCGTTGGTGCCGATGACGGCATGGACCTCGCCCTGGTGCAGATCCAGGTCCACATTGTTCACGGCCACCAGCCCGCCAAAGCGCCGCGTCAGGCCGCGCACCGACATCTGGGGAGCATTGTCCGCATTAGCCATGATCTGCTCCTTGCTGGCCGGCGCTTGCCGACTGAGACTTCTGCGCTGCTGCCTTCTTCTGCCATTTGTCGTTGATGCCTACCAGCCCCTTGGGCAGCAGCGCGACCAGCGCGATGATGGAGATGCCCAGCGTCAGCTGCCAGTGATCTGCGGCATTGCCAACGATGGCATGCGTGCTCAGCAGCTCCTTGAGCAGCACAAAGGTGATGGTGCCCAGTACGGCACCGCGCAGCGAGCCCACGCCACCCAGAATCAGCATCAGCAATACCTCGCCGGAGTGGTGCCAGGCCAGCAGCTCGGGGTTGACCACGGCATCGCGTGCGGCCAGCAGAAAGCCCGCCAGACCCGCCAGCGCACCGGCAATCACAAAGCCGGCGAGCTTGTAGCCGTAGGTGGCAAAGCCGGCAGCGCGCATGCGCTGCTCGTTGACGCGAATGCCGGCCAGCGCATGGCCGAAGCGAGAGTGGCGCAGCATGGCGATGAAGGCATAGACCAGCACCAGCGCGGCCAGTACCACGAAGTACTGCGTGCTGCTGCTTTCCATGTCCAGTGCTCCGATGGCCGGGCGCTGCATCAGGTAGATGCCGTCGCTGCCGCCAAAGTAGCCCACGTCGTGCACGACAAAGAAAGCCAGTTGCGCGAATGCCAGCGTGACCATGATGAAGTACACGCCCTTGGTGCGCAGACTCAGGGCCCCCACCACCAGCGCATACAGACCCGAGACGCCGACGGCGGCGCCCAGCATGACGAGAAAGTTGCTGCCGTCCTGGCCGGCAGCCTTCACCGCCGCATAGGCACCCAGGCCGAAGTAGGCGGCGTGGCCCAGACTGACCAGCCCTGCGCCGCCCACCAGAATATGCAGGCTCAGAGCAAAGATGGACAGGATCATGATCTTGACGACCAGATCGGAGAGATAGGCCGACCAGAAGGGCTGTGCGGCAGCCAGCAGCGCTGCAACAGCCAGCGGCAGCACCACAGCTACCCACACGCTTTTGGCGCGAATGGGGCGGCTCTGGTTGGTGACGGCCGGTGCTTCTGCATAGGCCTGATTGGATTGCGGCAGCGGCGTATAGGAGGTGTCGCTCATATCAGTGATCCTTGACACTGCTTGCAGAATTGGCGTGAACCAAGCAGGGGACATGGGGCAAGGGCCTGACCGGCCGCGCTGCCCAGCAGCGAAGGTGTTGTCCCCGTCTCGCGTGGCGAGCAAGGGGGGAAGGCGCGAAGCGACTCAGGAGGAGCTTCATCATCTCTTGCCCATCAGGCCTTCCGGGCGCCATACAAGGATCACGGCCATCAGCAGATAGATGCTCATGCCGCTGAGTTCCTGGAAGAACACCTTGCCGAAGGTATCCACAAAGCCCACCAGCAGCGAGGCAATCAGCGCTCCGGTGATCGAGCCTATGCCGCCGATGACCACCACCACAAAGCAGATGATGAGAACGCTGGAGCCCATGTTCGGATAGACCGAACTCATGGGCGCGGCGATCATGCCGGCCAGGGCCGCCAGGGCCACGCCCACGGCGAACACGATGCGGTAGAGGCGCTTGATGTTGATGCCCAGGCCGCGCACCATGTCGCGGTTGCTGGCACCGGCGCGAATCATCATGCCCAGGCGCGTGCGGTTGACGGTGTAGTACATCAGCAGTGCCACCAGCAGGCAGGCGGCGGCGGCAAACACGTTGTACCAGGGGTATTGCATCATGCCCATGAGAGGGAAGCTGCCGGCCAGCCAGGCCGGCTTTTCCACGCCATGCACATCGTTGCCCACGAGGATGGCGCGCAGGCCTTCAAACACCAGAATCAGGCCATAGGTCATCAGCACCTGCTGCAGGTGATCGCGTTCGTAGAGAAAGCTGAAGAATGCCCATTCGAGAAAATAGCCCAGCACCACGGCCAGCACCACGCCGACCAGCAGCATGGCGATGAAATGCTGGCCCAGATAAGGTGCCAGCGAGAACGCCACGTAGGCTCCGATCATGTAGAAGCTGCCATGGGCGAGGTTGATCACCCCCATGATGCCGAAGATCAGCGTCAGGCCGGAGGCCAGCAGAAACAGCAGCAGTCCGTACTGAATCGAGTTCAGGCACTGCACCAGAAAAGTGGCGAGATCCACGGCAATCCTTGTTGAAGCAGGAGGCTGCAAAGCGGGGCATACAGCCCGGCGAATCGTCGATTCGCGCTGGAGACGAGGTGCTCTGTCGCAGGCGGCACCGAAGGTGCGGCAGGACAGAGCAAGCAGGTATCGAGGGCGGTATGGCTCGCGTCTATTACATGCGGCAGCCGCGGGCCGGGTCCGCTAGCGCCTTCACCGCCACGCTGATCTTCTTGTTTTCCTTGCCGTCGACCTTGCGCAGATAGATGTCCTGCACGGGGTTGTGGGCCTTGCTCAAGGTGAAGTCGCCGCGCGGGCTGGCAATCGTGGCTTTTTCGATGGCAGTGCGGAAGACATCCTTCTTGCCAATGTCGCCGCCGGCGGCCTTCAGGCCCACGGCCAGCATCTGTGCGGCGTCATAGCCTTGCACGGCATAGACATCGGGCTGCAGCTTGTAGTTCTTGGCGTAATTGGTGCGGAAGGCCTGATCGCGCGCCGTACCCAGTTCGTCGGCATAGTGCAGCGTGGTCAGCATGCCCTGGGCGGCCTCGCCCTGAGCGTCCAGCGTGCCGTCGGTCAGAAAGCCCGGTCCGTAGAGCGGAATGGTTTTGGACAGGCCCGAGGCGTGATAGTCCTTGACGAATTTCACGGCACCTGCGCCCGCGAAGAAGGAGAACACGGCATCGGGCTTGGCCGCTGCGATCTCGGTCAGCAGAGCCTGGAATTCAACGTTGGGAAACGGCAGCGTCAGCTGCTTGCTGACCTTGCCGCCGCTTTTCTCGAAGCCTTCCTTGAAGCCGTTGACGGCCTCTTCACCGGCAGCGTACTTCCAGGTCAGGGTCATGGCATTTTTCTTGCCTTCCTTGGCTGCGACCACGCCCATGGGGTAGGCCGTCTGCCAGTTGGAGAAGGAGCTGCGGAAGATATTGGGAGCGCACATGGGGCCGGTGACTGCATCGGCTCCCGCATTGGGCACGATGAGCACGGTGCCGCTTTCCTTGGCGGCCTTGGCCATGGCCATGGCCACGCCGGAGTGCACGGTGCCGATGATCACATCGACCTTGTCGCGCTTGATGAGGCGGTTGACGTTGTCCGTTGCCTTGGCGGGATCTGACTCATCGTCGACCTTGAAGTATTCGATCTCGCGCCCGCCCAGCTTGCCGCCTTGCTCGGCTACCTGCATGCGAAAGCCGTTCTCGATCGCCACGCCCAGGGCTGCATAAGTGCCGCTGAAAGGCAGCATGAAGCCGACCTTGATCTTCTCCTGCGCGATGGCGCTGCTGCCGCTTGCGGCGGCAGCCAGTGCGATTGCGCTCCATATTGCCCATTGCTTGCTCATGCTTGTCTCCTGCTGGTTGATGGACGAATGCCGGCTTACTCTCAGATCAACGGTTATGACTGGCTGTGGTGCTGGGGTTGGCACTGATGCACGAGCGCACTCTAACAACTTTAGGTTTAAAGCAATACCAGCGATTGCCCTAGTTTGTGACTACTGTTTTGATAGCTTCTTGCAACCTTGCGATAAGCAATTAGCGCGGCTTGGATTCCAGCTCACGCAAACGAAAGCGCTGGATCTTTCCTGTCGCGGTCTTTGGCAGCTCATCGACAAATTCAATGAAGCGCGGGTATTTGTAGGCGGCCAGCCGATTCTTCACAAAGGCCTTGAGTTCAGCCTCGCTGGCGCTCTGTCCGGGCTTGCACACCACATAGGATTTGGTCTTGGTCAGGCCCTGTTCGTCGGTCACGCCGATCACGGCCGCCTCAAGTACGGCAGGGTGCTGCTGCAGCGTGGATTCGACCTCGAAGGGCGAGACATAGATGCCGCTGACCTTGAGCATGTCGTCGCTGCGGCCTGCATAGGTGTAGTAGCCGTCGGCATCGCGCACATATTTGTCGCCGCTCTTGAGCCAGGCACCCTGGAAGGTGTCGCGCGTCTTGTCGCGGTTGGCCCAGTACATCAGGGCCGCGCTCGGGCCCTTGATGTAGAGGTCGCCGATCTCGCCATCGGCCACGGGCTGTCCGTCCTCGCCGCGCAGCTCCACCGCATAGCCGGGCACAGGTTTGCCGGTGCTGCCGTAGCGTATATCGTCCGGGCGGTTGGAGAGGAAGATATGCAGCATTTCGGTGGAGCCGATGCCGTCCACGATATCGGCGCCGAAGTGGGTCTTGAAGCGCTGGGCAGTCTCGGCCGGCAGGGCTTCGCCTGCCGACGAGCACATGCGTAGGCTGACCTGTTCGCGTGCCGGCAGGGTGGGGTGAGCCAGCATGCCCGCAAAGCCCGTAGGCGCTCCGAAAAACACTGTGGGCTGGTGCTCGGTCCAGCGCCTGAAAGTGGCTTCCGGCGTGGGTCGCTCGGCCATCAGCACCACGCTGGCTCCCACGCTCAGGGGGAAGGTCAGGGCATTGCCAAGGCCGTAGGCGAAGTAGAGCTTGGCGGCGGAAAAGCAGACATCGTTTTCGTTCAGGCCCAGCACCGGTTTGCCATACAGCTCGGCCGTCCAGTAGGGGTTGGCGTGGGTATGCACCGCCCCCTTGGGTTTGCCGGTGGAGCCCGAGGAATACAGCCAGAAGCCGGGGTCGTCGCCCATGGTTCTGGCGGCATGAGCGAGCGGCATTTGCTGCTGCAGCCAGGGCTGCAGCGGCTCGAAGGCCGGCGGCAGGCCTTGCGGTGCTTCATCGGGCCTGGCGACCCAGATATGGTTGACCTCATGCTGCGCCTGCTCCAGGGCCTGCTGCACCACGGCAACCAGCGCGCCATTGGTCACGATCGCCTGAGCACGGCAATGCTCGAGCATATAGGCGTAGTCGGCAGCAGTGAGCAAGGTATTCACCGCCACCGGCACCACGCCTGCGTACATGGCTCCCAGAAATGAGATCACCCACTCGCGCATATCGTGCATGACCAGCAGCACGCGCTCCTCGCGATGGATGCCGGCAGCGAGCAGGCCATGGGCCAGGCGGCGCGCCTGCTCCTGCAACTGAGCATAGCTGAGCGTGCCCTGGTCATCGGTGTAGGCGTTCTTGTCACCGCGCCCCTGGTTGAGATCGAACAGATGCTGGGCAAAGTTGAAGGCTTGGCTGAAGTCGGTCATGGCTCATGCTCCCGTCGTTTCGGCCAGTGCCTGCAGAAGCTGTGGTGCGGCTTGTATGGCGCTTTTGCGATGATAGAAATCCAGTGCCCGCAGGCCGCCGAGTTCGGAGCCGCCGCCGGCGCGGCCCGGACCGCCATGCAGGGACTGGGGCATGACATTGCCGTGGCCCGTATGCAGCCTGGCGACAGCGGGCGTGACCACGTGCACGCGGCCGTGGCTGGCTGCGAGATCGGTGGCGGCTGCGGCCAGGGCCTGGTCGTCATCGCCGTAGATCGAGCAGACCAGCGAGCCCTGGCCGCGATGCGCCAGTGCCAGGCCATGTGCCAGGTCACGGTAGGGCATGAGCGTGGCCACCGGGCCAAAGACTTCCATGTCATGCACGAGTGCACTGCCATCGGGGTCCTGTGTTCCCAGCAGCACGGGCTGGGCGCAGGCGGCAATCGCCGGGTCGGCATCGATCAGCGCATTACGCCGGCCGTCATACAGGGCCGTGGTGTGCTCCAGCAACCGGCCCAGGCCCTGCTGCACGCTGTCGTACTGCTCGCGGCTGACCAGAGATCCCATGCGTACGGCGTCGTTGCGCGGGTTGCCCACGGCGATCTTTGCCAGTTGCGCACCGAGGGCCTGGGCCACATCGTCGTACAGAGCTTGTGGTACCAGCACGCGGCGTATGGCCGTGCATTTCTGGCCGGATTTGACCGTCATTTCGCGCACCACCTCACGCGCCAGCAAGGCGGCAGCTTCGCTGTCCGGGCCATGGCCGGGCAGCAGCAGCGCGCAGTTCACGCTGTCGGCCTCGATATTGCTGCGCACCGAGTGGCGGGCTATGGCCGCGTGAGAACGTATGGTCGAAGCCGTCTCCGCAGACCCCGTGAACGAGACCACATCCATGGGGTGCAGCTGATCCAGCAATCCGGCAGCGCTGCCGCAGACGATGGACAAAGCGCCCGGCGGCAATATGCCGGCATCGATCACATCCTTGACCATGCGCTGGGTCAGCCAGGCGGTGGCCGTGGCCGGCTTGACGATGACGGGCACGCCCGAGAGCAGGGCCGGTGCCGCCTTCTCCCACAGCCCCCAGGCAGGGAAGTTGAAGGCGTTGATGAACAGCGCCACGCCGCGTGTCGGGACCTGGATATGCCGGGACAGAAAGGCACCGTCTTTGGCCAGCGCCACGGCTTCGCCGTCGCTCAGATGCCTCGCATCGCCGAGCGCCGCGCCCCATCTGGCGTATTGGTTCAGGGTGTAGATGCCACCATCCACATCGACGGCGGTGTCGTTTCTGACGGTGCCGCTGTTGGCGGTGGATATCTCGTAATACACGTCGCGGCGGCTTTGCAGCACGGCGGCAATATCGGCCAGCAGGCTGACGCGCCGGGCGTAGCTGAGGGCTCGCAAGGCCTTGCCTCCTGTGTCGCGTGCGAAGGCAAAGGCGGCGCCCAGATCAAGCCCTGTGGCATCGACACGCACCAGCTCTGCTCCCAGTACCGGGTCGCGTAACAAACTGCCCGGGCCGCTGCCGGTTTGCCAGCGGCCAGCCACATGGTTGGCCAGTAACTCGGTCATGGGGGTCTCCTGAAGTGCTGTTCTGATCAGCATCAAATCTTTGATGAAACATGCAATATTGTGCGTACAATCAAAAGATAAATACGAGACAATGCAGTGTCAAGCAATATATTGCATGATTCGCGTTAACCCCGACTGTTTATCATTCACGGCCTCTGAGGAGCTTTATGGATCAGTTAGACATGGCATCCGCGTCGGTTGCGGAAGGGGATGAAGCGGGCAAAAGCCCGTTGCTGCAGGCCTTGGGCGAGAGGGTGCGCAATCTGCGTGCGCGCCGCGGTCTCACGCGCCGCGGGCTGGCTTCGGCGGCCGTGGTGTCCGAGCGCCATCTGGCCAATCTCGAATACGGCACGGGCAATGTCTCCATCCTGGTGCTGCAGCAGATCGCACATGCACTTCAGTGCAGCATGGCCGAGCTGCTGGGCGATGTGACGACGGCCAGTGCCGAATGGCTGTTGCTGCGCGAATTGCTGGAAGGCCGCAGCGAGGCCGATTTGCAGCGCGTGCGACTGGCCGCCGGAGAGATTCTGGGTACCGCACCCATCGGCGATCCGCACCGGGCTTCGCGCATTGCCCTGATCGGCCTGCGCGGCGCGGGCAAGTCCACGCTGGGGCGCATGCTGGCGGAGCAGCTGAATGTGCCGTTTCTGGAACTGAACCAGGAAATCGAGCGCGTCGCGGGTTGCAGCGTGCGCGAGATCTATGACCTCTATGGCGCTGGAGCCTATCGCCGCTACGAGCGCCGCGCGCTGGAAGAGGCCGTGCAGATCTACAGCGACGTGGTGATTGCCACCCCGGGCGGCATCGTGTCAGACCCCGCAACCTTCAACGAACTGCTCAGCCATTGCACCACGGTCTGGTTGCAGGCCCAGCCCGATGAGCATATGAGCCGTGTCGTGGCCCAGGGCGACACGCGGCCCATGGCGGCCAACCCCGAGGCCATGGATGATTTGCGCCGTATTCTGGACGGCCGATCGGCTTTCTATTCCAAGGCCGATCATGTCTTGGACACCAGCGGAAAGAGCGTGGCGCAAAGCCTCAAGCAGCTGAAAGTGCTGGTCGCAGCCTGACGGTATTCACAGGGGCAGGGCACGCTCCAGCACGGCGGCGATGTCAAGTCCTGCGGGGTCAAATGCCCCTACCACCATGGCTCCGTTCTGTGCGCCCAGGCGGGTGTGGATGAAGCCATCGGCCATGTGCTCGGGCGCATGCCTGTGCAGCAGGCAGGCCTGGGCCAGCAGACACAAGTCCTGCACCAGTCGGCGGGCCTGCGGCTCCAGTGCCTCGGGGGAACCGGACAGGCGTTTGGCCAGCGATTGCGCCATCGCCGCCAGAAGGGGCTGGTCGGCAGCCATATCGCCGAGATCCTGCAACAGCAGGCGCGTGGCTTCAGGCTCGCGGCCCATGGCGCGCAGAACGTCGAGACACATCACATTGCCAGAGCCTTCCCAGATGGAGTTGACCGGCGCTTCACGGAACAGGCGCGAGACGATGCTGTCCTGTACATAGCCGTTGCCGCCAAAGACCTCCATGGCTTCGCCCGTGATCTCCACCGAGCGCTTGCAGACCCAGAACTTGGCGGCCGGAGTCATGATGCGCTTCCAGGCGCGGGCCAGCAGATCGCCTTCGGCCTCCGACTCATAGGCCTGAGCCAGATGCATGGCGAGCTGCATGGAGGCTTCGCTTTCGAGTGCCAGGTCCGCGAGCACGGTGGCCATCAGCGGCTGATCCGCGAGATGTCTGCCAAAGGCCGAGCGCTGGCGCGCATAGGCAATCGACTGCACGGTGGCGCTGCGCAAAATGGCCGCGCTGCCCAGCACGCAGTTCAGCCGCGTGTAGCTGGCCATTTCGATGATGGTGGGAATGCCTCGGCCTTCCTCGCCCATGAGAATGCCCCAGGCGTCCTGCAGCTCCACTTCCGAGCTGGAGTTGCTGCGGTTGCCTACCTTGTCCTTGAGGCGCTGCACACGCACGGGGTTCTTGCTTCCGTCGGGACGCCAGCGCGGCACGAAAAAACAGGCATGACCGCCGAGCTCACCGCTTGCCGTGGCCATGCGAGCCACCACCAGATGGGCGTCGCACATGGGGGCCGAGAAAAACCATTTGTGGCCGCGCAGCAGATACTCGCCGCCGCGACCACCCTCATGCACGGGGCGGGCCACCGTGGTGTTGGCACGCACGTCCGAGCCGCCCTGTTTCTCTGTCATGCCCATGCCTATCCAGATGGATTTTTTCTGGTCCAAGGGCAGATCGCGTGCGTCATACTCATGGCTGAACAACCGGGCCTGCAACTGGCTCCATAGCTGGGGCTCTTTTTGCAGCACGGGGATGGCCGCGGTGGTCATGGTGGCCGGGCATAACGTGCCTTGCTCCACCTGGCCGTGCAGGTAGAAGCCGGCGGCCCAGGCGCTCCAGCGGCCGCGGCTTGGACTCTCGAAGGGCAAGGAGATCAGGCCCTGTTTGCGATACAGCTCCATGAGGCGATGCCAGCTGGGGTGGAATTCCACGGCATCTAGCACACGCCCGCGCGCGTCGAAGCGCTGCAGCTCGGGCGTATGGCGGTTGGCGAGCTCGGCATGCTCCCAGTTGTGCTTCTCGCCAAGCTGCTGCGCAAAGCGGCTCAGGGCCGGAACAAAGCCCTGGGCCTGCTGGCGTTGCAGCACTTCCTGCAAGGCCGTGTCGGCCTGCAGCAGATTGATGTCGGTCAGCTCATCGAACTGGTTGAAGACGTCATGGGTGTCCAGGGCCTGCATGCGATCACTCCTGTAGCTGTGCGCTTGTCACAGCCCAATATAGAGCGCCGCATGGCTGACGCAAAGCGGGTTTTCAGCTGCCTGGTCGCTGGTGTTCAGCGCCTGCGTGCCTGCTCGTACAAGCCCATGACGCGCGGCACGTTACCCTCCAGCTGGCGTATGCGATCGGGGCCCGTCGGATGCGTGGAGAGAAAGCCTATGCCGCCTTCGCCCGTGGCCTGACCCATCTTGCGCCACAGACTCACGGCGGCCTGCGGGTTGTAGCCGGCGCGTGCGGCCAGTTCCAGCCCGACCAGGTCGGCATCGCTTTCGTCATTGCGGCTGAACTTGAGGCTGAGCAATTGCCCGCCCAGGCGTGCAGCGGCATTGCCGATATCGCCCAGACCCAGCAATTGCGCGCCCAGCGATATGCCTATGCTGGTGGCCTGGTTCTTGGCCAGTTGCTCGCGCGAATGCTCGCGCAGGGCATGGGCCATCTCGTGGCCCATGATCATGGCGATCTCGTCGTCCGTGAGCTTGAGCTGGTCGATGATGCCGGTGTAGAAGGCGATCTTGCCGCCGGGCATGCAGAACGCGTTGATCTGCTTGCTGCCTATGAGATTGACCTCCCAGCGCCACTGGTTGGCGCGCGGGTTCCACTGCGCGGCATAGGGAATGAGGCGTTGGGCAATGCCGCGCAGGCGTTGCAGCTGCGGGTTGCCGGCGTCTGCCAGTGCGCCCTGGGCCTTGGCCTTTTGCAGCAGCTCCTGGTACTGCTGGGTCGCAGAGCTTTCCAGCGTCTCGGCCGGTACCAGCTGGCGCATCACCGAGGCCTTGCCTACCTCCACCTGAGCCTGCGCTGGCGCGTGCATCAGCGCAGCACAGACCAGTGCGGGCAGCAGGCAGTTGCGGGTGGCGGGCAGGCGCAGGGATGAGATGAGGGCGTGCATAAGCGCCAAGTCTATGCGAGCTGCAGCCTGCCTCGGGTCAGACGGTTTCTGCAGTCTTGCGCTCTGCCTGTACTACCAGCCACAGACCGCCGATCACGCCGAGCAGACCGATCACGGACCACCAGGCGGGGCGCTCGCCAACCACCAACAGCGACAGCGCAAAAGCGGTGATCGGCTCGGCCTTGCTCAGTGCCACGCCGGTCGCGGCAGACATGCCGCGCAGGCCCACGGAGAACAGCAGATAGGCAAAGCCCGTGGCGAACATGCCCAGATAGATCACCACGGCCCAGCCGCCGGCGCTGATCTGCAGCGGCCCGCCCAGCCAGGCCGAAACGGGCAGTGACAGCAGGGCCGCGCAGGCAAACACCCAGGCATTGACCGTGGCCACACGCGATTGCAGCACCAGTGCCTGGTTGACCAGCGCGTAGGCGGCATAGGACAGACCGGCCAGCAGACACAGGGCCATGCCAGCCCATGGCAGATGCTGTCTGTCGGTGGCGGCCAGCGCCATGACAATGCCTCCGCCAACGCCGGTGCAGGTGCCCAGCCACCATTGAGGGCTGGGCATGCGCTTTTGCACCACGGCCTGCATCAGGCCGGCCCAGATGGGGCCGCTGCCTATGGCCAGCGCCGTACCCAGGGCCACGCCGCTGGCCTTGACGCCGGCAAAGAAGCTGAGGTTGTAGATGGCCATGCAGAGGCCGCAGAACACGATGCGCGCCCAGCGCATGGGTTGGCGCGCATGGCCTCGGTCCAGCAGCAGCGCCAGCGCGCCAAAGAACAGCGCGGCCATGACCATGCGCAGGCCGCCCACCCAATAGGGCGAGAGCTGTGCAGGCGCGAAATGCTGTGCCGTGCCCGTGGTGCCCCAGAGCATGGCGGCGGCCAGCACCAGGCCGACAGGGCCCAAGGCGCTGCGGGGCGAGGGAGAAGAGATAGCGGAAGTGACAGACATGAGTGAGTCATCATGCGCGGGCCAGGGCCGCTCATCTGTCGAGAAACGCTTGAAGTGCGAGGGGTGGCTCAGCGGCGCTCGCGCAGCTGGCGCGATGTCAGGCCGCGCTCGCGCCGCAGTGCATAGGCCAGGGCGCTGGCCGATGCGTAGCCGCAGCGCAGCGCGGTCGCTTCGAGTGCCGCCCCCTTTCTGAGCTGCAGCACGGCAGCGTCCAGACGCAGGCCACGAAGCCAGTCCTGCGGCGTGCGATCCGTCAGCTCCACGAAACGGGCGTGGAACTGGGCCACGCTCAGATGCACCAGGTCCGCCAGCCGGGCCGTGGGCCAGCTTTCATGCAAAGCCGCCTGTACTTGGCGCTGCAGCCACAGCAGATCCATGCCGCGACGTTGCAGCAAGGTGGGAGCCTGCAGCACCAGCGCCATCTGCGCGGCGGCTGACAGGCTTGATTGCGGAAAGCGCAACGCCGGGGGCACGGCAAAGCGGCGCAGCTTGTCCAGCCCCTGGGTCATGGGCGCGTCGATCACCAGCACCTGGGTTTGCGGTGCTGCCAGATAGCCGTGGCCGGTACCTGCGGGTATGACCATGCCGCAGGCGCTGTCCACAAAGCTGGGTCTGCCACCCACCTCCAGCTCCATGCGGCCCTGCAGCGCAAACAGAATCTGGGCATGGTCATGGGCATGGGCCTGATGCTCGCCGCTGTAGCTGCGCACCGAGGTCTGTGCCTGGTCAAGCACAGGGCGCGGAGATGCGGTGTCACGGCTCATGGGGCAATCCTGCTTACAGAAAGAGACGACGGTCGCGGTAATGGTAGCGCCCGGCGACTGGCGTGGGCAACCGATAATGCCCTCTGCCTCAGAGAACCAGACCATGACCGAGTCGTCCCAAACAAGTCGCAACCCCTCCTCCGCAGATGTCGTCATCAAGCCCAAGCGCAGCTGGAGCCAGGCCTTCAAGGTCTATGCCCAGCCCACCAGCCTGCGCATGCTGGCTTTGGGTTTTTCGGCCGGCCTGCCGCTGTTGCTGGTGCTGGGTACCTTGAGCTTCTGGTTGCGCGAGGCCGATATCGATCGCACGACGATCGGCTTCCTGAGCTGGGTGGGTCTGGCTTATGCCTTCAAATGGGTGTGGTCTCCGCTGGTGGACCGCTTGCCCTTGCCGGCACTGACGCGGATGCTGGGGCGTCGCCGCAGTTGGCTGTTGTTTTCGCAGCTGCTGATCGTGGCGGGCCTGCTCGGCATGTCCTTCATGGACCCCAAGCAATCCCTGCAGCCGCTGGTGCTGTGCGCGGTGCTGGTGGCTTTCGGCTCGGCTACGCAGGATATCGCGCTGGATGCCTATCGCATCGAGTCCGCCAAGGTCGACGATCAGGCGGCTCTGGCGGCCACCTACCAGACCGGCTATCGCCTGGCCATGATCTGGGCTGGCGCCGGCGTGCTGTGGGTAGCGGCCCAGGTTCAAGGTGATGTGCAGGGCTATATGGTGCAGGCCTGGCATGTGGCCTACACGGCCATGGCGGCGAGCATGCTGGTGGGCATGATCACAGTGCTGCTCTCGCCCGAGCCTGAAGCTCGTCCCATGGCACCGGCACGCAATGCGGCCGAGTGGATCAAGGGCGCGCTGATCGCTCCGTTTGCCGACTTCATAGGCCGCTACCGCTGGCAGGCGTTGCTGCTGCTGGCGCTGATCGGCCTGTATCGCGTGAGCGACGTGGTCATGGGCATCATGGCCAATCCGTTCTATGTGGACATGGGCTATACCAAGGAAGAGGTGGCTGCCGTGACCAAGGTGTTCGGCGTCATCATGACGCTGCTGGGGGGCTTTGTGGGCGGCACCATGGCAGTGCGCTGGGGCGTGATGCGCGTGCTGATGCTGGGCGCCGTGCTGTCGGCCTGCACCAATATTCTGTTTGCCTGGCTGGCTACGCGCGGCCACGATGTCTCGGCGCTGGTCTGGGTGGTCAGCGCCGACAATCTCGCCGGGGGAATCGCCTCGGCGGCCTTCATCGCCTATCTCTCGGGCCTGACCAATGTGCAGTACTCGGCCACGCAATATGCGCTGTTCAGTTCGATGATGCTGCTGGCCCCCAAGTGGCTGGCGGGCTTCTCGGGGGCGTTTGTCGATGCTTATGGTTACGAGGCGTTTTTCCACACCACGGCGCTGATGGGCTTCCCCGTGCTGCTGCTGATTTTCCTGGCATCCAGAGTAAAAATTGGCTCTGACGATTGATGGGTAAGCACTGACAGCTATTGTTTTTGAGTGACTCGGCGTTTACCCAACTTTACGCACCAGACAAGAGCAGGTCACCTGCGTGCTGCAGCATGACGTCTTGAAGAAATACCGAGGCGCGAGCATGACTACACTGCCCCCTATGAGCACGCACCAACTTCTGATGATTGAGGACGACGTTCGCCTGGCGCAAATGGTGAGCGATTACCTGGGCAATAACGGCCTGGAAGTGACCCATATGGCTGACGGCAAAAGCGGCCTCGAACAGCTGCAGCCCAGCGATGGTGGCTCGGTCGAGCTGCCCGACCTGGTGATCCTTGACCTGATGCTGCCCGACATGGACGGTCTCGAGGTCTGCCGTCGCATACGCTCCATGCCCGGCACTCCGGCACAGGTCCCCGTGCTGATGCTGACCGCCAAGGGCGATCCCATGGACCGCATCATCGGTCTGGAACTGGGCGCCGACGACTATCTGCCCAAGCCTTTCGAGCCGCGCGAGCTGCTGGCCCGCATTCGCGCCATCCTGCGCCGTAAAGGCAGCGAGAGCCAGGCGACCCCCGCCAATGCCGTCATGCGCTTCGGCAGCCTGGAAATCGATCGCGATGCCCGTACCGTGTCGGTGGGCGAGCAGCAGGCCGACCTCACCTCCTACCAGTTCGACCTGCTCGTGGCACTGGCCGAGCGCGCCGGTCGCGTTCTGACGCGCGACCAGATCATGGAAGCCGTGCGCGGCCGCGAACTGGAGGCCTTCGACCGCTCCATCGACGTGCATATGGGCCGCATCCGCGCCGCTATTGAAGCCGACCCCAAGGCTCCCAAGCGCATTCTCACGGTGCGCGGTGTGGGCTACGTTTTTGCCAAGCAACAAGACTGATGAAGCTGCTGCATGCTTTCTCCCAGCGCCTGTATCTGCGCATCTGGCTGGCGGTGGTAGTCGGCGTGGCCGTGCTCACGCTGTGCGTGGCCTGGGCCTGGAATATTGCCGAAGAGCAGCGCGCTCAGAACAGCACCACGCCGCCCTCGCGCGAGATGGTGCTCAAAGGCCCCGAGGGCGAGGTGCTGGTGGAGGGGCGCGGCAACCGCATCTCCGGCTCGCCCGTAGATGGCGTGCGTTTTGAAATTGCCGCCCGGGACGGGCAGGTCTATGAGCTATGGATGGCGCCACGTGAGTGGCGTGAGGGCCGCCCTCCCCCGCGTGATGGTGCCGTCGCCTTTTGGCTGCGGCCGCCGTTCGGCTTTTTGTGGATGCTGGGCCTGGTCGGCGTGGCAGTGGTTGTGGGCGTGTTCCCCATCATTCGCCGTCTGCTCAAGCGTCTGGAAAACCTGCAGCGCGGCGTCAAGCGCTTTGGCGAGGGTGATCTGTCGGTGCGTGTCCCCGAGCATGGGCATGACGAGGTGGCGGATCTGGCGCACCAGTTCAACGCTGCTGCAGCGCGCATAGAGACCTTGATGACCTCTCACAAATCTCTGTTGGCCAACGCCTCGCATGAACTGCGCTCGCCGTTGACGCGCATCCGCATGGGCCTGGAGTTCATGGGTGACGACCCGGCCAGCGCACGCGCCAAGGCCGAGATCCAGCGCAATATTGGCGAGCTTGACCAACTGGTCGACGAGATCCTGCTGGCCAGCCGCCTGGACTCCAGCGAGGTCGATGTGGGCACGGTGGAGTCGGTCGATCTGATCGGTCTGGCGGCCGAGGAATGCGCGCGCATCGATGCCGATCTGGAGATGCAGACCGATGGTCCGCTTGAGGTGCAGGGGATCGCGAAACTGCTGCGCCGTGCCGTGCGCAATCTGCTGGAGAATGCGCGCCGCTACAGCGAGGGCGAGATCACTCTGTCCCTGTCCAAACAGGATGGCATGGCGTTGATCCGTGTCGAGGATCACGGCCCCGGGGTTCCCAAGGCGCAGCGCGAGCGTATCTTCGAGAAGTTCTATCGCCTGCCCGGGGCCAGCGAGCGCTCCGGCGGCGTGGGCCTGGGCCTGTCGCTGGTGCGTTCGATCGCCGAGCGCCATGGCGGCACCGTGCACTGCGAGGCGCGCCAGGACGGCCGCAGCGGTGCGAGCTTTGTGATCTGCCTGCCGCTGTCCTGAGCCGCTGCCCGGAAAAAAGCCCTGCAGGTTTCTGCCTGCGGGGCTTTTTGTTTCAGCGCGGCTGCTGGGCGGGGCGGCCTATGGAGACATAGCCCAGGCCATGGCTGGCAGGTAGGGCAGGCTCGTAGAGGTTGCGGCCGTCAAAAATCATTCTGTCGTTCAGTGTTGCGGCCAGCAGGTCGAAGTCCGGCGCACGGAATATCTGCCATTCGGTCACGATGGCCAGACTGTCTGCATCCTGCACGGCAGCCAGGGGGCTATCCACCAGCTCCAGGTCGGCACGCTCGCCGTAGATGCGACGGGCTTCCTTCATGGCAACGGGATCGTAGGCCTTCACCTTGGCACCGGCGGCCCAGAGAGACTCCAGAAGATTGCGGCTGGGCGCTTCGCGCATATCGTCGGTATTGGGCTTGAAAGCCAGGCCCCAGACGGCGATGGTCTTGCCCTCAAGCTGGCCGCTGTAGAAGGCGCTGATGCGCTCGAACAGCACATTGCGCTGGGCATGGTTGCGGTCCTCTACGGCATTGAGCAGCAGAGGCTCAAACTCGACCTCTCTGGCGGTGTGGATCAGCGCCTTCACGTCCTTGGGAAAGCAGCTGCCGCCATAGCCCACGCCCGGGTAGATGAAGTGATAGCCGATGCGCGGATCGCTGCCAATGCCGCGGCGCACGGCCTCCACGTTGGCCCCCAGCTTTTCCGCCAGGTTGGCAATCTCGTTCATGAAGCTGATCTTGGTCGCCAGCATGGCATTGGCCGCATATTTGGTCAGCTCGGCGCTTCGGACATCCATCATCACGATCTTGTCGCGATTGCGGTTGAAGGGAGCGTAGAGCTCGCGCAGCTTGGCTTCGGAAGCCGGGTTGCCGGTGCCGATGATGATGCGGTCCGGGCGCTGGCAATCGCCCACTGCCGCGCCTTCCTTGAGGAACTCGGGGTTGGACACCACATCGAAAGGGTGCTGCAGATTGCGCTGTGCAAGGCCTTCGGCAATCACGGCCGAGACCTTGTCCGCCGTGCCCACGGGCACGGTCGATTTGTTGATGACGATGCGCGGTCCGTCCATGTGCTGGGCGATGGTGCGGGCCACGGCCAGCACATATTGCAGGTCGGCGCTGCCGTCTTCGTCGGGCGGCGTGCCCACGGCCAGAAAGATCAGCTCGCTGTGCGCCACGCCTTCGGCGGCATTGGTGGTGAACTGCAAACGTCCCAGTTGCTGGTTGTTGATGACGAGTGCATCGAGGCCTGGTTCATGGATGGGAATCTGTCCGGCCTTGAGTGCCGCGACTTTCTTCTCATCCACATCCACGCAAAGCACCTGGTGGCCGACATCGGCCAGCACGGCACCTTGCACAAGACCGACATAGCCGGTACCAAAGACAGTAACTTTCATACGCGATAAAAAGAGCGATACCAATCCACAAAATGCTGCACGCCGGTGGCCACGGGCATGGCCGGCGAGAAGCCGACCCAGGCTTGCAGGGCACGCGTGTCGGCCGAGGTGCTGTGCATGTCGCCGGGCTGTATGGGCAGCATTTGCTTGCGGGCGGTAATTTTCAGGGCGCCCTCCAGTGCCGCGATGTAGTCCATCAGCACGGTGGGCGAGTTGTTGCCTATATTGAAGATGCGATAGGGCGCGGTGCTGGTGCCGGGATTGGGGTTCCGGCTGTCATAGCCGGCGTCGGGCGTGGCGGGCTTGTCCAGCACGCGCATGATGCCTTCGACGATATCGTCGATATAGGTGAAGTCGCGCACCAGCTTGCCTTCGCCATAGACATCGATGCTCTCGCCCGCCAGCATGGCCTTGGTGAACTTGAACAAGGCCATGTCGGGGCGGCCCCAGGGGCCGTACACCGTGAAGAAGCGCAGGCCTGTGGTGGGAATGCCGTAGAGGTGCGCATAGCTATGGGCCATCAGCTCATTGGCCTTCTTGGTGGCTGCGTAGTAGCTGATGGGGTGGTCCACCGCATCGCTTTCGGCAAACGGCATCCTGGTGTTGCCGCCATAGACGCTGGAGCTGCTGGCATAGACCAGATGCTCGACCTGGTGCTTGCGGCAGCCTTGCAAGATATTGCCAAAGCCCAGCAGATTCGAATCGGTGTAGTCGTCGGGCTGATCGATGGAGTAGCGCACACCGGCTTGTGCGGCCAGGTGCAGAACTTTGCTGGGGGCTGCCTCGGCAAACAGGTCGGCCATGCCTTGCCGGTCCGCCAGATCGAGTTCCACAAAGCGGAAGTGGGCGTGTGGGCGCAACTCGGCGAGGCGGGCATGCTTGAGCGCCACGTCGTAGTAGTTGTTGAGGTTGTCGATACCAAGCACGGGCACGCCTTGCTCAAGCAGTCGCTTGGCGCAATGCATGCCGATAAAGCCGGCACAGCCGGTGATCAGGACGGGATTCATGGGGCAATCCAGAGATATTGGTATTGCGCAGGTGTTGCGCTGGCAGGCATTTTCTCGAAAGGCATGCTCAGTGTCTGCAGCGCGGTTTTTGCCTGGGTGGTGAAGATGCCGTCCCACCAGCCCGCGACGGGCTTGTCGGCGCGTGTGATCAGCAGCAGGCCGCCTGTGGTATCGGCGCCGGCCTGAGATAGACATTGCCTCAGCAGTGCGCCATCAGAGCAGCCCAGGGCGTATGTTTGCGGGAACTGCGAATGCAGCATGGCCGCCAGCATATGGTCCGAGCCGACGATGACTCCCTTGCCGCTGTAGCCGGCCTGGCGCAGTTCCTGGGCCAGCGTCTTGACCGGGTGGTTGAGTTCGTCGGGATCGTTCTTGCGGCCGCCCTGCCAAGGGCGCAGCGTGGCCATGATCAGAAAGATCAGGGCAAAGACGATGACGAAGACGGTGAACAGGCGGCCCACGCCTTGTTCCAGCAGTGCCGGGCGCCAGACATAAAGGGCCAAGGGGGCAACAGCCGTCAGAGGCAGCATCCAGCGCTGCTTGAAGTCCGTGACATCGGCAGCCAGCACCATGGCCAGCAGGCAGACGGCAATGATGAGCAGGTAGTTGCGCAGCAAAGGCCTGGCCCAGACCTGGGCCGGCAAAGACGCATTGATGCCTGGTCTCCAGAGTCTGGAGCGGTAGCTGATCAGAGCGGCAATCAGCCACAGGCCCAAGGTCGAAAGCAGGGCCTTGAGCAGATTGCCCAGACCTTTCAGATGCGAGGCCTCGGTGGAGATGGACATCTTCTGTACGGTCTCGGTGGTTGCCATGCCCCAGTGCGAAGCCAGCCAGAAGCCATGGGGCGCAAACACCAGCAAGCCCACCAGCGGAGCCAGCCACCAGCCCCTGGCGAAGATGGCCGAGCGGACCTGTGCCACCGTCATGGAGGCCAGAAACAAGGCGCCAATAAGCATGGCATAGCTGTATTTGGACAGCATGCCCAGACCGCAGAAGAGGCCGATCAAAACAAAATTGACGGCCTGCGGCTTTTGAACCTGGCGCAGTACGGCCCACCACAAGCCCATGGTCATGGCCGTCACCATCACCGTATGCGTCTGGTCGCGCAGCGAGTCCCAGCCGAAGGGCGGCATCAGCAGCAGACCTGCGGCAACCCACCAGGCACCTTTCTGACCCAGCAACTGCCGGCCAGCCAGCCATGCCAGGCAATAGGCCAGGGCAATCAGCAGATGTTTGAGCAGGGCCAGTGCCAGCACCGAAGGGCCGAGAAGCTGACAGACCGCCCATTGCATCCAGGTATACAGAGGCGGCTGCGGGCCATAACCCAGCTGCAATTGCTGGGCCCAGAGAATCTGTTCGGACTCATCCCATTTCATGCCTGCTGAAATGCTGATACGGGAAACGATATGGGCAAAAACTAAAAGAGCCAGCCATATCCATGGCTTGGCATAAAGGGTCTGTTGCCAGTCTGGGCGAATAGAAGTCGAGGAGTTTGATGCCATAGGATTTGGCGGGTGCACATGTTTTGATAGTGCGCACTTACGATTGCGCTTGGCTTTGCAGGCCAAACAATGGGCCTGGCGCAAATGGCACCTAGGGTATTCAGTTAGTATAGGTGACTGTTATCCAAAATCATTGAGCATGACGTCCGTGCACGATTCCAATCCCGAAGTTTCCATCGTTGTTCCTGTTTATAACGAGTTCGATAATCTGCCCGACCTGGTGGCCCGCATTGACGAGGCCATGCGCACCCAGCCGCTGAGCTACGAACTGATTGCGGTGGACGATGGCTCGACGGATGGCAGTGCCAGGCGTCTGCGCGAGCTGGCCGAGCAGCACCCCTGGGTGCGTGCCGTCTGTCTGGTGCGCAACTACGGCCAGTCCAGCGCCCTGCAGGCCGGCTTTGACCGGGTGCGCGGCCGGTATGTGGTCACGCTGGATGCCGACCTGCAAAACGAACCCGGCGATATTCCGCTGTTGCTGGAGCGTCTGGAAAACGATCCCGATGTGGACATGATCTCGGGCTGGCGCAAGAACCGCCAGGACAAGGCGCTGTCGCGCCGCCTGCCCTCGGTGCTGGCCAACCGCCTGATTTCCAAATTCACCAATGTGCAGCTGCACGACTATGGCTGTGCATTGAAGGCCTATCGCCGCGAGATCATCGACCGCATTCGCCTCTATGGCGAGATGCATCGCTTCATCCCTTCACTGGCGCGTGATGCCGGCGCGCGTATCACTGAGATTCCGGTGCGTCACCATGCACGCACGCGCGGTGTTTCCAAATACGGCATAGATCGCACCTTCCGGGTGATTCTGGATCTGATCTTCATTGTATTTTTCATGCGCTTTCGTCAGCGTCCCCTGCATGCCTTCGGCGGCATGGGGCTGTGGATGGCAACGCCTGGCGTGCTGATCCTGCTGTGGCTGCTGGCACAGAAGATCATGGGTGAATCGATTGGCGGCCGGCCCCTCTTGATGGCAGGGGTCATGCTGGTGCTGATGGGCATGCAGTTCATCGCGGCGGGCCTGATCGGCGAGCTGCTGACGCGTATCTATTACGAGTCGGGCAGCGGCCTGCAGTACTACGCCAAGGATTACGGCGCTGTCGAACACAAGCCTGCAGACAAGGCCGCGAAAACCGAGACCGCGGTTCTGTGAGCAAGGCGCGAAAGGCGTTTGTCCGGGCCCTGATGGGCATCGCTTTGCTGGCAGCCGTTGTCTATCTCGCCAACCCTGTGCAACTGTGGGGCCGGCTGCAACAGGCCAGCCCCTGGTGGTTGCTGGGGGGCCTGGGGATTTCCATTGCCTCGAACGCAGTGTCGGCATGGCGCTGGCGCGCCATGGCGCGGTGGCTCGGGGCCGAGATGTCGCTGGCCTCAGGTATGCGCTGGTATTTTCAGGCGATTGGCCTGAATGTGTTGCTGCCTGGCGCTGTTGTGGGCGGTGATGTCTATCGTGCGATTGCGCTGCAGAAGACCGGGCAGACCAAGGCGGCCAGCAATCTCTCGGTGATTCTGGATAGGGTCAGCGGTCTGTGGATGCTGTGCGCGATCGGCGGTCTGGGTGCGGTGGCTTGCGCTTCCACGCTGGCCCCCTGGGTGCGCCTGAATACCGCTCTCTTCATCACGCTGCTGCTTGCCGTCACCGTGATCTGGCTGCTGCTGCCCTGGGCCTTGCTGCAGGGTCTGCGCAGCCACTGGTTCAAGTTGCCTGGTGCATGGCTGGAGCCTGTGCGTACGGCGGCCAACCGCCCTGACTTTCTTTCGCAGCTTTGGCTGCAGGCGGCATCCTCGGCACTCGTGCAACTGCTGTCTGCTGCTGCGCTGGCCTGCGGCGCGATCGCTCTGGGCCTGCATTTGCCGCTGGTCGTCTGGGCCTTTGTCATCGCCCCCGTGTTCCTGATGGCGGCATTGCCGGTGAGTGTGGGCGGCTGGGGCACCCGTGAAGCCGCTGCAGTGGCAGCCCTGGCTCCCTTCGGAGTACCTGCGGTACTAGCGGTTGGGGTTGGGCTCTTGTATGGTGTCTTTGCCCTGGGCCAGGGGGCTCTGGGAGCTCTGGCCCTGGGTTTGCCGGGCAGGTCTCAGGACTGAGTTTTGGTGACTGCAGACTGGGTTTCCATTCTGCAAATACCGCCCCAGAGCACGGCGAGGCTGAAAATATAGAACATGTTTCCGCTGTTGTGCGCGAAGAACACCTGGGTCCAGCCAAAGCCGAAGTAGGCCAGCGGCAGCAGCGTGGCGGCCGCGCGCAGAGCCAGCAGCTTGGAGCGCTGCGCCGCATCGGCGTGGGCCAGACGGCGCTGCGTGGGCCAGAAAATGGCTGCAGGCACGGCATAGAACGCCAGCAGCAGGATCAGACCCGGCAGCCCGCGCTTGACCCACATGTCCAGGATTTCATTGTGCGCATGCCCATATTCCATGACCGAAGGGTGGGCCAGGCCTTGATCGACCATTTGCTGCTTGGCCGCAGGGTAGCCGGCCAGTCCCCAGCCGCTGAAGGGGCGCTGCTCGATCAGATGAATCGCAAGCCGCCATTGCTCCAGGCGCTGGCCGACCGAGGTCACCGCATATTTCTGGGGATCCTGCAGATACTGTGAGACTTCACGCGCGGCTTCGGCGCTGCGCTGCTCGAGCTTTGGGTAGGCCGGCACTGCCACGATCAGCCCGAGCAGCAGCATGGCTCCCGCCGTCATGCTGGCCAGACGCTTGTAGCCATTGAGCCATGCCATCAGCCAGATGGCCGCAATCAGCAGTGGGATCACGACCCAGGAGCCGCGGGAGTCGGAAAGAAAGGACGCATAAATACCGCATGCAGCCATTAGCCCCAGAGCTGCTGCTTGAGACTTGCTCCAGCGGCCCAGCAAAGCCAGGGACAAGGTGGCAAAACCCATATACATGGCGATGCCACCATACTGGATGGCATTGGTAAAGCCCGAAACACGCGGCATCTTGAGCACGCCGGCCTGATAGGCGGCAATCGCCAGAGCACCCACACTACCCAGAGCCAGGCCCCAGACAATGGCCGTGAGCCGGAGACCGGTTTTGCTCAGATACCAGAGGCAGAGAGCGGCCAGCGCGTATTTCGCGCCATAACCCCAGCCCGCCGCCGAGAACCAGTGGTCGAAGGACAGGCTCCAGAGCAGGCCCAGCACCAGCAGCAGGCCCACCAGCACGAAAGTCTCGCGCCTGGCAAGGCCTTGGGGGCGGGCCGCGATACAACCGGCGAGAGTCAAAAGGGCCAGGGCCGTGGATCCGTAGGAGTAGCCAGAGGGGACGCAAAGACTCAGCGCAAAGAATGCAAAGCAGGCGGCATCGAGGGCATGAGCAAGAGCAGCGGTCCGCTTGCCGGTTCGAGGTGTGGCTTGTGTAGGCACATTCATAGTTGTCAATCAGGTTCTCCTGCGTGGCGGTTGGCTTCAACCTACACTGCAGGTCTTGTATTCGGTGCAGAAGTGTATGTCGTCATTACCCATTGTCTTTATCAATTTGTCCAAGGATGCGGAGCGTCGCGAGCGCATGACGGCCCAGTTCGCACAAATGGGGCTGACGGCGTCGCGCTTGCCTGCCGTGTGGTGGGCGGATCTGTCCGAGGCCGAGCAAAAGGCCTTCTTTTGCGCGCCGCAAAGCCATGGCCGCTATTTCAAGCCCCTGAGCAACGGCGAGAAGGGCTGTTACGCCAGTCATCTGAGGTCATGGCAGCAGCTGCTGGGCAGCGATGCGCCGGCCATGGTGGTCTTTGAAGATGATGTGCGGCTGCTGCCGCAGCTGCCGCAGGCGCTGGCTGCGATAGAGGCACTTCCCGCAGATGGCAGCTGGGACATGATCAAGCTCTACGGGCGCGAGCCGGAAAAGATCGCCAACCAAGGCCCGCTGGTCGCGGGTGCCCTGCAGCTGATCTCCTATCAGCGGGTGCCCAGCTTTGCCGCCGGCTATGTCATCAGCCGCAGCGGCGCGCGCAAGATGCTGGAAACGCGCATGCCGTTCGACAGGCCGGTGGATGTGGATATCCGCTTCTGGTTTGAAAACGATTTGCGCGTTTACGGGGTCTATCCCTCGGTCATCGCCCTGGACGACACCAGCGAGATCAGCAGCATCTGGGCCCAGCAGGCGGCGCCTGCGAGTCGCCTGCAGAAATTGCGCAAGTTCAAGATGAAGCTGGCATTGAACTGGGGCAATCTGCGAGCCTCAAAACCCCAGGTAGCGGCGGTTCTCAGGCCTTGAGCAGGCCCTGATACTGGCTCCACATCTGCTCGCGCCCGTAGTGGGCGAGTGCATGCGCCCGCGCGGCCGAGCCCAGACGCTGGGCCAGGGCCGTATCCTGCAGCAGTCTTTGCAATGCATCGGCCATGGCGCCGGGATCGGATTGCGGCACACGCAGGCCGTTCACCTCGGGGCTCACGACTTCTCGGGCGCCTATGACATCGGAGACCACACAGGCACAGCCTGCGGCCATGCCCTCCACCAGGGCCAGAGGCATGCCTTCCCAATGCGTGGCCAGAACAAAGATCTGCGTTCTCGACAGCCGCTGGGGCAGATCCGAGACATTGCCGAGGAAGCACACCTGCTGCTCAAGTCCGAGCTCGGCCACCAGTCGCTCGGCCTTGGTCCTGAGCGAGCTCTTGCCCGCGCCGGCCAGATAGAGTGTGGGCCTTAGGCCGCGTTGCCTGAGAGTGGCCATAGCCCTGATCAGCGTGTCGTGATCCTTCTGGCGGGCAAAGCGCGAGGCCATGTAAATCGCGGGTTCGCGCTCCAGCCATAGCGGGGGCATGGCCTCCTGGGGAAAGCGCGTCAGGTCGATGCCGTTGCAGATTGCAATGCATTTTTCGGCCGGGAAACCGCGCTCCACCAGGCTGGTCCTGACGCCTTCGGAGACGCCGATATGGGCCTGGGTGAAGGGCTCCAGCGCCAGGGCCTGGCGCAGACGACGCGGCGTGTAGCGCTCGCGCGAGTTGTGCTCCACATGAAAGATATGCGCCACACCCTCGGCTGCAGCAGCGCGCCTGCCCCAGATATGGTCGCTGAAGCCGTGGGCGAACACCGCATCGGGCCTGAAGCCGCGAATGATCTTGCGCAGCTCCCAGACAGTCAGTGCATGCAGCCAGTTGGAGACCACGATGACCTGCAGGCCTTGCTGGCGCAGGGCCTCGATCTTGCGCTCGTCCGTGCTGGGCTTGCGGCGCAGCACCAGCAGAACCTCATGGCCGGGCGTGCGCAGCGCGGCCAGGCTCAGGTCCACGGCGACCTGGGTGGCACCGGAGAAGCCTCCGGTAACAAAGTGAAGAATGCGCATGGCTCGCTATCGTGGCTCGCAAATGAAAAAAGCATCTGGTCGTCCGCTGGAGCGACCAGATGCCTTGGGGATCGAAGGAATCAATGTCCGCCGGCAAACACCTCACCGGCCTTGAGGCGGTAGGTCGTGCCGCAATAAGGGCATTTGGCGTCGCCGGTTTTGGCCACGTCCAGATAGACCTTGGGGTGGCTGTTCCACAGCTTCATGTCGGCCTTGGGGCTTGGGCAGAACACGCCACCTTGTGCGTTGAGGTCTTTGGCGGCCAGTTCGACGACGGCATTCGTGGTCATTTCTCGTATCTTTCGTGTTTTCAATAATGAAGCATGGCCGGAAATACTGGCGCAATTGAGGTCAGAAGCACCAATCAAGGGCCGTCCCGCAGCGACGGTGCTGTCCCCCGAGGGGGAAGCGGCAAAGCCGCCCAGGGGGGTGATTTATACCAAGGTCAGCCAGTGTGCGTACTTGGGATTGCGGCCGTTGACGATGTCAAAGTAGGCCGCCTGGATTTTCTCGGTGATCGGGCCGCGGCGGCCTTCGCCGATCTGCACGCGGTCCACTTCGCGGATGGGCGTGACTTCTGCGGCGGTGCCGGTGAAGAACAGCTCGTCCGAGATGTAAAGCTCATCACGGGTGATGCGCTTTTGCACCACTTCCAGGCCCAGGTCCTTGCAGATGTGCAGCACGGTGTTGCGCGTGATGCCGTTGAGTGCGCCGGCGGATAGATCGGGTGTGTAGATCACGCCATCCTTGATCACAAAGATGTTCTCGCCCGATCCTTCGGAGACAAAGCCCGATGCGTCCAGCAGGATGGCCTCGTCGTAGCCGTCGTCCAGAGCCTCGGTATTGGCCAGGATGGAATTGGTGTAGTTGCTCACCGCCTTCGCCTGGCTCATGGTGATGTTCACATGGTGGCGGGTGTAGCTGGAAATCTTGGTGCGGATGCCGCGCTGCATGCCTTCCTCGCCCAGATAGGCGCCCCAGGCCCAGGCAGCCACCATCAGGTGGATGGTATTGCCCTTGGGCGAGACACCCAGCTTGCGGTCGCCGATCCAGGTCAGCGGGCGCAGATAGCAGGATTTGAGGCCGTTGGCCTTGACCACCTCGACCTGAGCCTGGTTGACCTGCTCCTGGCTGAATGGGATCTGCATGCGCAGGATCTTGGCGCTGTTGAACAGGCGCTTGGTGTGCTCTTCGAGGCGGAAGATGGCCGTGCCCTGTGCGGTTTCATAGGCGCGCACGCCTTCAAAGGCGCCGCAGCCATAGTGCAGCGTATGGGTCAGCACGTGGATCTTGGCATCGCGCCACTCCACCAGCTGACCATCCATCCAGATCTTGCCGTCGCGGTCGGACATCGAGGGAACAACAGGGCTCATAAAACCATCCTCTATGGGTTGTGTGTTCGGCGGGCGCTGCTGCCGGGTCGGCGGCAGCGCTTGTCTCCTGAAGCTGCCATTTTAGGGGGAGGTGGGCTCCGATGTCCGGTCTGTTGCTTGCGCATCAGCCGCCGCCGAGTCTTCCTTTTGCTCGGGACGCTGCAGCTCCCACTTCATGAGACGGCCGGCGACAAACTCGCAGGTCACATGGGACTGTGTGCCGTCGGTCCAGCGGTAGATCTCGGGGCTCTGGCCCTCTTCGGACAGACGCTGGCCCAGAGAACGGGTCATGGCCACCACATGGACCAGAGGGGCCTTGGGCTTGAGCTTGGCATTGAGCATCACGGCGCTGCCCACATAGCCGATAGGCCGGTCCGACGCCTTCTTCATGATGGACATCAGGCGAGTGAAGTGCAGCAGCACCCACATGATGATGCCGCCTGCCACGGCCGCCACGCCGGGCCAGCCCGCAGAGTTGTAGGCTGCGATCACCAGCACGATCAAGCCCAGGGGAACCAAAATATTGCGCAAATTCATGGGCTTATTGTCTTACGAGGGTATGGGTTTGAGTGTGCGGACAGTGCGTATGCCCGTACAGGCCGCTGTGACCAAGGGGTTTTCAAAAACAGGAGCTGCATGCGTATTTAGAGCAACGATTTCAGATCACTTATTGCCTGATACCGATGATTCAAAAGCGCAAGCAGCTATCAAAGTACATCAGCCAATGCCGCGCACGATGTTGATGGCTTCATCAACGCGCTCCACGGCATGGATGGTCAGGCCGGCGATGGGCTTCTTTGGGGCATTGGCCTTGGGAACCACGGCGATAGTGAATCCCAACTTTGCTGCTTCCTTGAGACGCTCCTGACCGCGAGGGGCGGGGCGCACCTCGCCGGCCAGACCGACCTCGCCAAACGCGATAAAGCCCTTGGGCAACGACTTTCCACGTAGACTGGAAGTGATTGCCAACATCACCGCCAGGTCAGCTGCAGGCTCATTGATGCGCACGCCACCCACGGCATTGACGAAGACATCCTGGTCGGCGCAGGCCACGCCCGCATGGCGGTTGAGCACGGCCAGCAGCATGGCCAGCCGGTCGCGGTCCAGGCCGACCGAGAGACGACGCGCAGCTGGTCCGCCCTGGTCCACCAGGGCCTGGATTTCCACCAGCATGGGGCGTGTGCCCTCCAGCGTCACCAGCACGCAGCTGCCGGGCACGGGTTCGCTGTGCTGGCTCAGGAAGATGGCGCTGGGGTTGGTCACGCCCTTGAGACCTTTTTCCGTCATCGCGAAGACGCCGATCTCGTTGACGGCGCCAAAGCGGTTCTTGATGGCGCGCACCAGACGGAAGTTGCTGTGTGTGTCGCCTTCGAAGTAGAGCACCGTGTCCACCATGTGCTCAAGCACGCGTGGGCCGGCCAGCGCACCGTCCTTGGTCACATGGCCCACCAAAATGATGGTGATGCCCGTGGTCTTGGCCGCGCGCGTCAGATGGGCCGCGCATTCGCGTACCTGGGCCACGGATCCCGGTGCCGAGGAAAGCTGGTCCGAATACACGGTCTGAATCGAGTCGATCACCACCACGGCGGGCTGGGTGGCCTCCACGGTGGCGAGGATTTTCTCGAGCTGGATCTCGGCCAGCACATTGACCTGGCTGTTGTCCAACCCCAGCCGGCGCGAGCGCAGCGCCACCTGGGCGCCGCTTTCCTCGCCCGTCACATAGAGCGTGGGCAGGCCGATACGATGCAATGCATCCATGGCCTGTAAAAGAAGTGTGGACTTACCAATTCCAGGGTCTCCGCCAATCAGCACCACGCCGCCTTCGACCACGCCGCCGCCCAGCACGCGGTCCAGCTCCTCGATGCCGCTGGGCGTGCGCGCCACATCCTGGGCCTCGATGGCCGACAACGGGGTGACGGGCTGGGCATTGGCCAGACCTGCATAGCCCTGGGGCTGGCTCAGGCGGTTCTTGCCGCCCGAGGCGGAGTCGGCCACGGTCTCGACCAGGGTGTTCCAGGCGCCGCAGCCAGGGCATTTGCCCAGCCAGCGCGGGCTGGTGCCGCCACAGGCGTTGCAGGTGAAAGTGGTTTTCTCTTTGGCCATGGGCGGCAACTATACCGACTGGCATGGGCGGCAATTGCTGCTGCCCATGCGGAGCTGGCGACAAATCTCAGAGCCAGTAACCATAAAAAGCGCGTGTTTATATAACTGCTCCGCATGACAGGCCGATTTAGGCTACAATTGCGCCTATCGACACAGCGACTGCTGTTGAGAAACAAATTACCGCGCGATGGAGCAGTCTGGTAGCTCGTTGGGCTCATAACCCAAAGGTCGGAGGTTCAAATCCTTCTCGCGCAACCAAACAAAAAGCCTTCTGAAAACAGAAGGCTTTTTTCGTTGTGCTCGCGCTGAAAAAGGCACATCCCGACAAAGAGATGCCGAGCAAGAGCCGCCTCGCGGCCCCGGCGAAGCCGCCGACCCCTCTCTTAGCGCGAAGCGCGTAGAGAGGGGCGCCCGGCCAGGGGCGTCCCTCTCGGGAGAAGGCGCGCGTAGCGCCTCGAGGGGTTCTTATGGATACAGGCCGCGTGCCTCGCGGGCGTGGAGAATGCGCTTGCAGGCCACGATGAAGGTGGCGGTGCGCAGTGTCACCTTGTGCTCCTGGGCCACGGCCCAGACGCCGGCAAAGGCTTCCTGCATGATGCGCACCAGACGGGCGTTGATTTCGTCTTCGGTCCAGAAGAAGCTGGAGAAATCCTGCACCCACTCAAAGTAGCTCACGGTCACGCCGCCGGCATTCGCAATCACGTCGGGCAGAACCAGCACGCCTTTTTCGCTGAGGATGTCGTCGGCCTCAGGAGTGGTGGGGCCGTTGGCACCTTCGATCACGAGCTTGGCCTTGATCTGGCCGGCGTTTTCCTCGGTGATCTGGCCTTCCAGTGCCGCGGGGATCAGGATGTCGCAATCCACGCCCCAGAAGGCGGCTGCATCCATGGCTTCGCCACCGGCAAAGCCACCCACACCGCCGGTGTTGCCCACATGCTCCAGCAATGCCGTCACATCCAGGCCATTGGCGTTCTGAATGGTGCCCGTATGGTCCTGCACGGCCACAACCTTGGCTCCAGCATCGGCAAACAGTTTGCCCGCAGTGCCGCCCACATTGCCGAAGCCCTGCACGGCCACGCGTGCGCCATGCACATTCAGGCCGGTGAGCTTGGCGGCTTCCACGCCCACGGTGAACACGCCGCGGCCCGTGGCCTCGACGCGACCCAGCGATCCGCCCAGGTCCACGGGCTTGCCCGTGACCACGCCGGTGGCCGTGGCGCCCGTGTTCATGGAGTAGGTGTCCATCATCCAGGCCATGACCTGGCCGTTGGTGTTCACGTCAGGTGCCGGAATGTCCTTGGTGGGGCCGATCAGCAGACCGATTTCGCTGGTATAGCGGCGTGTCAGGCGCTCCAGCTCGGCCTTGGACAGCTTTCGCGGGTCGACACGGATGCCGCCCTTGGCGCCACCGTAGGGCACGTTCACGGCTGCATTCTTGATGCTCATCCAGGCCGATAGTGCCATCACTTCAGACAGCGTCACATCCTGGTGGAAGCGCACACCGCCCTTGCCGGGACCTCGGCTCAGGTTGTGCTGCACGCGGTAGCCCTCGAAGTGTGCGATACGGCCGTCGTCCATCTCGATGGGGACATCGACGATCAGGATGCGCTTGGGTCGCTTGAGCGTTTCAACCCAGCGGGCCAGCGAGCCCAGGTAGGGGGTGACACGGTCGACCTGTTGCAGATAAATGCCCCAGGGACCGAGATGATCGGAGTTGAGGTAGGAGGGCAGAGCATGCGCTGTGGACAGCGCTGAAGAGTCTTTGGCTTGCATGATGTAGGCCTGGTTGACTGAGTGGAGCAAGGTCGTTGTAAGCCCTTGCTGTCCGGGATTCACAGTGTGCGCGCGCCGGATTTTCCTGTCCAAGGCTTCTTGTTTGAGATACTATGCATTTTGTGCATAACCATCTGAAAGCCGCTCTGGATGTGGGCCAAGCACTGAATTGGTGACATGGAGACAGGAAATTTGCCATCATTGCCGTCATGTCTGAAAACAATGATTGCAAAAGCGGCTGGTGCGGCCCGGCACCGTTTGCCAATACCCCGCCCATTGGGCTGGCTCCCGAGCTGCAGACGCAGGATGAGGTGCTGCCCGACTGGAAGACGTTGTGGCCCGAATTGCCCGAGGACAGCTATGCCACGGCCGATGCGCTGTGGTGGTCGCGCAAACTGGGCACGGCCCAGGCTCTGGGAGCCGACGTGGCAGCGCTGATGCGCGATGCCGCCGATGCCCGTGCCGTGCAAAGCGCGCTGGCGCGTACCTGGAACTGGTGGCCCGCCGATCGCGCGCCGCGCTACTGGAAGTCCGGCGGCCCGGGCCGCAACGCCGCGCTGCTGCATGTGCCGCTGCCCGAGGACGGCATTCGCCAGGGCGTGAATCCGGTGCCCGCGCCCGACACCGTCTTCAATCTGCGCTGTGCCGAGGCCGAGATCGCCCTGCGCATAGGCCTGGATGTGAGCGCCGATCAGGCGGCAACCCTCGATTACGACAGCGCGCTGGCGCTGGTTGACGCCGCCTGCGTGGCAGTGGAATGGGTGGATGTGCGCTGGCGCGACGGCCTCAAGGCCCCGGCCCTGGCCTTGCTGGCCGACGGCCAATGCCATGGCGGACTGGCGCTGGGCGAGTGGCAGAGTGCTTCCGTCATTGCCGGCCGCGACTGGGCCCGACAGCTGTGCACGGTGACCGTAAATGACGGCCCGCCACAGCGCTTTACCGGAACGCACAGCCTGGGCGATCCGGCCTGGCTGCTCGTGGACTGGCTGCAGCATGTGGCGCGCGAATACGGCAGCGTGCCTGCCGGCACCGTGGTGACGACGGGAACCTGGTGCGGCTGCATGCCGCTTCAAGCCGGCGATCGCTTCGAGATGGAGTTCGACGGCCTGGGCGCACTGGGCTGGCAGTTCTGATCTGTCCCGGTAGTTTTCAAAAACAGGAGCTGCTAGCGCCTTTTGATGAATGACTTCAGATGCTTTTTAATCTGAAAATCATTGAGAACAAACGCCAACAGCTCTCTTTTTGAGAGCTATATGCGAGCTCTGATGGCGGCGGGAGCTGTGTGCGTCACCGGACCTTGATGTGATCCAGCGCCGGTGCCCCGGGCGGATATTTGAGCTCCAGATTGCCCAGCACCTCGCGCAACACCGTGGCCACCATCAGATTGCGGTGGGTCTTGGAGTCGGCGGGCACGATGGTCCAGGGTGCCCAGGGCGTGTGCGTGGCGCCCAGCAGCTGGCCGTAAGCCTGCTGGTAGTCGTCCCACTGGGCGCGTACCTTGAGGTCGTTCTCGTCGAACTTCCAGTGCTTGCAGGGGTCGTCCAGCCGCTGCTGCAGCCGCTCGCGCTGTTCGTCCTTGCTGATGTGCAGCATGAACTTGACGATCACCGTGCCGGTCTCGCTGAGCATGCGCTCGAAGTCGTTGATCTGCGCATAGCGTTGGGTCTGCTGCTCGGGCGTGAGCCAGCCGTTGACCACGGGCACCAGCACATCCTCGTACTGGCTGCGGTTGAAGAGCACGATCTCGCCCGCACCTGGCAACTGCTGGTGAATGCGCCACAGATAGTCATGCGCCTTCTCGGTTTCGGTGGGCGCCTTCCAGCCCACGGTGCGCACGCCCAGCGGCGACATGCGACCGAAGACTGCGCGCAGCGTGCCGTCCTTGCCCGCGGCATCCATGCCCTGCAGGATGACCAGCAGCTTGAAACGCCGGTCGGCATAGAAAATATTCTGCAGCCCGTCCAGAGCCTCGGCCAGCTGGTTCACGCTGTCCTTGTCATATTGCTTGCCCTTGTCGGAGGAGAAGGGCTTGGCGGACGGGTCGAACTTCTGCAACTCCACTGCGGGCCGAGGGTGTCCGGTGGTCAAACGACTGTCCCGTGGCTGGCCCGGTTGCCAGGGCTGCCATAGCTTGTGCAGCGCCTTGTCCTTGGACTCGAAAGGATAGACCAAGGACAAGACGGGTGCTTTTGCCGTGGGTGCAGCGGTCCGGCTCACGGTTTTGGCGGCAGGCTTTTTGCGCGACACAGGCCGGGAGGGCGATGGCTTGGCTGCCTTGGTGGCCTGTACCGATTCGCTGGTCGGAAACGGCAGGCGCTTGCGCGCTGGCTGGCGATCGGGTTCGGCCTGCGCGGCAGACGAGGTAGCGGGGGCGGCTTTGGCGGGCTGACGGGGCATGTATTGAAACTCCTGTGCAGTGCAAATTGATTCGCTATGGAATGACTAGCGGCTGGCGCTTGTACATTCTGCTCCTTAAGCTTTTTTGTCTTCAAGACCAGATGTTGGAGGCCAGCCCATGGAAGCTCAGCGCTCGCGCAGCAGTTGCACAAAGCGCCTGGCCGCCAGACCCTGGGCCCGCTCCTTGGACCAGACCCAGTCCACGAACAAGGTCGTGCCGTTGCTGATGTTGAGCACGGGAATTTCCATCAGCGCACCGCTGCCGATATGCGACTCCACCAGGCCCTTGGGCAGCCAGCCCCAGGCCAGACCTGCACTTATCAGCGAAAGCGCTGCCTGGTGGCTGTCCGTGCGCCAGAGCTGGCGCGCAAACACAAAGCGCGGGTCTGTCTGCTGCGGGTCGCGGCTGGCCACCAGTACCTGACGCGTGGCAGCCAGTTGTTCCACCGTGAGCTGTGGCCGTGTGGTGCGGCCCTGCTCATGCTCGGCCAGCGCCTGCTGCCAGAGCTCGAACTGCGGCGACATCACGGCCACCAGCGTCTCGCGGCCCATTTCCTGGAAACCCTCGCGCCCGTCAATGGCGGGCCGCTCGAACACCAGGGCCAGATGGGCGCGGCCGGCATGCAAAAGCTCCAGCGCATCTGCCTGGGGTGCTGCCAGCACCTCAATCGGCAGCGCAGGAAACTCGCGCACCAGCCGGTTCAGCGGTTCGCTCCAGTGCGTGGCCAGCAGTTCGGGGGCGATGGCCAGCGTCAGCCTTTCCTCCAGCCCGGCATGCAGCGCCTGAGCCTGCCAGTTCAGCAGCTGCAACTGCTCGGCCAGCAGGCGCGCCTGCGGCTCGAGCGCGCGGGCGGCGGCGCTGGGCACGGGCTCGCGTCCGCTGCGGTCAAACAGCTGCAGTTCCAGCTCTGCCTCCAACTGGGCAATGGCCATGCTGACGGCCGAGGGCACACGCCCCAGCTTGCGTGCAGCCGCTGAGAAAGAGCCGGCATCGAGCACGGCAAGAAACAGCGGAACCTGGTCGGCGCTAAAGGGCATGGTGTCGATCTGTCAGAAAAATTGAAAGGAACTGACTTTTATCTTCAATTTATAGAACATACACTGCAGCCCATGTCTCAACAAGCCTCAGCGATGGCATCCGCTTCTTCCTCTGCCGTTTCTCTCAAAAATACCGCCGCTTTTGCCACCCCCGCCAAGGCCAAGGGCCTTCAAGGTCCCAAACGTCGCATCCTCTATGTGGGTCTGTACGAAATCATTGCCATCATCGTCTCCAGCCTGATCTTCATGGCCATCGGCCAGAAGGCCAGCGATTCCGGCGTCATGGCCGTGGCTGCCTCGGTGATCGCGATCTGCTGGAATCTGAGCTTCAACCACCTGTTCGAGAAATGGGAATCGCGCCAGAGTGTCAAGGGCCGCTCCCTGATGCGCCGCGTGGTGCATGCCATCGGTTTCGAAGGCGGCATCGCCGCCATGCTGATCCCGCTGATGGCCTGGTGGTTCGGCATCTCGCTGTGGGAAGCTGCAGTGATGGAAGCCGGTCTGCTGGTGTTCTTCATGGTCTACACCTTTGCCTTCAACTGGGCGTTCGACCGCATCTTCGGCCTGCCGGCTTCGGCCCAGGCCGTGGCTGCATGATTTGAGCCGCACAAGCCTCTGACGCTTGCCCTGAAAGCGCAAGCAGCCATGAAAAAAGCGTGTTCCTGTCAAACAGGAACACGCTTTTTTTGGGGGGCTGATGTAGCGGTCAGCGAAGAATGCTGAGCATGGCCTGCAGCACAAAGGCGTTGATGATGTCGATGAAGAAGGCTCCGACCAGGGGCACGATCAGAAAGGCCTTGTGCGAAGGACCGTACTGGTTGGTGATGGCCTGCATATTGGCCACGGCCGTGGGCGTGGCCCCCATGCCGAAGCCGCAGTGGCCGGCGGCCAGCACGGCGGCGTCATAGTTCTTGCCCATGATGCGGAAGGTCACGAAGGCCGCATACAGCGTCATGACGATGGCTTGCGCGGCCAGAATGACCATCAGCGGGCCGGCCAGGTCGGTCAGCTCCCACAGCTTGAGCGACAGCAGCGCGATGGCCAGATACATAGACAGCGAGGCATTGCCGAAGACGTCGATGGCGCGGTCAAAGACCTTGAAGCCAAACATATAGTCCAGCACGTTGCGGATGATCACGCCTCCCCCCAGCGCCCAGACAAAGGTAGGCAGCTGGATGACCGTTCCCATGGTCAGGCCAGTCATGAATTCGGCAAAGGCCAGGCAGCCAGCGAAGAGGGCCAGTGTTTCCACTGCAGCATCGGCCGTGATCAGGCGCGGTGCCTTGTTGGGCGACTCGAAGTTGGCGACCTCGCTGCCTTCGCTGACCGTGGGCGCATCGGCGCGCAGCTGCTCGGACTCGGTCAGCGGCTGGGCCAACTGATGGCGCGTGATCAGTCGCTTGGCCAGCGGGCCGCCCACCAGGCCGCCGATGATCAGGCCGAAAGTGGCGCAGGCAATGCCCAGGGTGGTGGCTCCCGTGAGACCGTATTGGTTTTCCAGCACCGAGCCCCAGGCTCCGGCCGTACCGTGACCGCCCACCAGCGTGATGGAGCCCGCGACCAGGCCGATCAGCGGGTCCAGTCCCAGCACGGACGCCAGACTCACGCCCACGATGTTCTGCATGATGATGAAGACGGCAATCACGCCCAGGAAGAGGAACAGCGCAGAGCCGCCCTCACGCAGCTTCGCGAAGTTCGCACTCAGGCCGATGGACGAGAAGAACACCAGCATGAACGCCGACTGCAGACTGCCCTCGAAGCTCAGCGCCAGTCCCGTGGTCTGATGCAGCATGAAGATGATGGCCGCCACGACCAGGCCGCCGGAGACAGGCTCGGGAATATTGAAGTCGCGCAGAAAGCGGATATGTCTTGTCATGAGCTTGCCAAGCATGAGCACAAGCACGGCCATGATGAGGGTGTAGTACGCGCCGAAGGTCACGTTCATAGTATCTCCTGGGTGTTCCATGCGAGGGCTGAATGGCCTGCCCGGTCATGGCTGGCAATCGGCTGTGCACGGCTGAGCACATGGACCAGACATTTGCTGTCGATGGTGCCAAAGACTCAAAGATAGGGGCTGTAGGTGCTTGTCCACTCATGGCAGGCGGACCCGCCGGTGCCGGGCTGCCTGAGAGCAGGAAAGCGGTGTGCGCCATTCCTTGCGGATGCGCACCATGTCGGGAATATGCTTGAAATGAGATGGTTGCATTCGTGTTCTGCGAAATTACCTTTTGCCCTGCTCCTGTTTTTGGGGTGTGGAAAGTCGAATCTGCTATAGCCATTCGCATAGAGCTCTCCTGCACAGCCGCGGGGCAAAGCGCCTTGAAGCCCCGATTGCCCGCCCTCGCCGTAGAATGACGGGCTTCACCCCGAGGAGCGCTGCAGCCGGTCATCCCAGAGATGTTTGACCCGTCAGGCTCGGGGTCGCAGATCTGGTTGACGATCTGCTGGCACTCACAACGGCGCTCACCTGTTTTCGATTCTGTTTCTGGTTTTCACACAGGTGAGCTGATGTCCGCTGCTACCCCTTCCACTGCCATTCCTCCCATGCGCCTGTCCGGCCTGGAGCCCGTCTTCATCGGCGATGAGACGCTGTTCGTCAACGTGGGCGAGCGCACCAACGTCACCGGCTCCAAGGCCTTTGCGCGCCTGATCCTCAACGAGCAGTACGAAGAGGCTCTGGCCGTGGCGCGCCAGCAGGTGGAAAACGGCGCCCAGGTCATCGATGTGAACATGGACGAGGCCATGCTGGACAGCAAGGCCGCCATGGTGCGCTTTCTGAACCTGATTGCCTCCGAGCCCGATATCGCCAAGGTGCCGGTGATGGTGGACAGCTCCAAGTGGGACGTGATCGAGGCCGGCCTGCGCTGCCTGCAGGGCAAGGGCATCGTCAACTCGATCTCCATGAAGGAGGGCGTCGAGGAGTTCAAGAAGCACGCCAAGCTGGTCAAGCGCTATGGCGCTGCCGCCGTGGTGATGGCGTTTGACGAAAAAGGCCAGGCCGACACCTTTGCGCGCAAGATCGAGATCTGCGAACGCGCCTACCGCATTCTGGTCGACGAAGTGGGCTTCCCGCCCGAGGACATCATCTTCGACCCCAACATCTTTGCCGTGGCCACCGGCATCGAAGAGCACAACAACTACGGCGTCGATTTCATCGAGGCCGTACGCTGGATCAAGCAGAACCTGCCCGGTGCCAAGGTCTCGGGCGGCGTCTCCAATGTCTCGTTCTCGTTCCGTGGCAACGACCCCGTGCGCGAGGCCATCCACACGGTGTTCCTCTATCACGCGATTGCGGCGGGCATGGACATGGGCATCGTCAATGCCGGCATGGTCGGTGTGTACGATGACCTGGAGCCCCAGTTGCGCGAACGCGTGGAGGACGTGGTGCTCAACCGCCGCCCCGATGCGGCCGAGCGCCTGCTCGAGATCGCCGACAGCGCCAAGGGCGCGGCCAAGGACGACAGCAAGAAGCTCGAGTGGCGCGGCACGCCGGAGGCACCGAAGACCGTGGGTGAGCGTCTGTCGCACGCCTTGGTGCACGGCATCACCGACTTCATCACCGAAGACACCGAAGAGGCCTACCAGCAGATCGTGGTGCAGGGCGGCGGTCGCCCGCTGCACGTGATCGAAGGCCCGCTGATGGACGGCATGAATATCGTCGGCGACCTGTTCGGCGCCGGCAAGATGTTCCTGCCCCAGGTGGTCAAGTCCGCACGCGTGATGAAGCAGGCCGTGGCCCACCTGGTGCCCTATATCGAGGAAGAGAAGCGCCAGCAGGAAGCGGCGGGCATGGACGTGACCAGCAAGGGCAAGATCGTCATCGCCACCGTCAAGGGCGATGTGCACGACATCGGCAAGAACATCGTCACCGTGGTCCTGCAGTGCAACAACTTCGAGGTCATCAACATGGGCGTGATGGTGCCCTGCCACGAGATCCTGGCGCGTGCCAAGGCCGAGGGCGCGGACATCATCGGCCTGTCGGGACTGATCACTCCCAGTCTCGAAGAGATGCAGTATGTGGCCGGCGAGATGGACAAGGACGACTACTTCCGCATCAAGAAGATTCCGCTGCTGATCGGCGGCGCGACCTGCTCGCGTGTGCATACGGCCGTGAAGATTGCCCCCAAGTACGACGGCCCCGTGGTCTATGTGCCCGATGCCTCGCGCTCGGTCAGCGTGGCGCAGAGCCTGCTGGGCGACGGCAAGCAGGCCTATCTGGACGAGCTGAGCGCCGACTACGACAAGGTGCGCACCCAGCATGCCAACAAGAAGAAGACGCCGCTGTGGACGCTGGAGCAGGCCAGAGCCAATGCTGCCGTGGTGGGCCATGCGCCTGTGGTGCCGCGCACCCTGGGCCGCCGCGTGTTCAAGAACTTCGACCTGGCCGAAATTGCCCAGTACATCGACTGGGGCCCGTTCTTCCAGACCTGGGATCTGGCGGGTCCCTACCCGGCCATCCTCGACGATGAGGTCGTGGGCGTGGAGGCGCGCAAGGTGCTGGCCGATGCCAAGCTCATGCTGCAGAAGATCATCGACGGCCGCTGGCTGCAGGCCAATGGCGTGATGGGCCTGTTCCCCGCCAATCGCGTGGGCGACGACATCGTGTTCTACACCGACGAATCGCGCAGCCAGGTGCTGACCACCTGGTACGGCATGCGCCAGCAGACCGAAAAGCAGGCCGTGGACGGCCCGGATGGCCGACCCGTGATGCGCCCCAGCCGCTGCCTGGCCGATTTTGTGGCCGCCAAGGAGTCGGGCATTGCCGACTATGCCGGCCTGTTTGCCGTGACCGCCGGCATCGGTGCCGAGAAGAAGGACAAGGAATTCGAAGCCGCGCTGGACGACTACAGCGGCATCATGTTCAAGGCCTTGGCCGACCGCCTGGCCGAAGCCTTTGCCGAATGCCTGCACCAGCGCGTGCGCAAGGATCTCTGGGGCTATGCCGAAGACGAGAACCTGAGCAACGAGGAGCTCATCAAGGAAGCCTACAAGGGCATTCGCCCCGCGCCCGGCTACCCTGCCTGCCCCGATCACACGGCCAAGATCGACCTGTTCAAGGCGCTGCAGGCCGATGAGATCGGCATGACGCTGACCGAGAGCCTGGCCATGAACCCCGCATCCAGCGTGAGCGGCTTCTACATCGGCAACCCCGAGGCCAGCTACTTCAACGTGGGCCAGATCGGCGAAGACCAGCTCGCCGACATGGCCCAGCGACGTGGCATGGATGTCGAGGAGCTGCGCCGCTATCTGGCGCCGAATCTGGGCTGAACCAGCTTCGAGATCGCACTTCGCAAATGAAAAAAAGCCAGGGTCGACCCTGGCTTTTCGCTTGGGGCGCGGTGCTCAGAGGCGTTGCTTGAGCACGGGGGCGAGCGTGGCACGCAGTCGGTCGCCGGGCTCCTCGGTCTCGGTCGCACGGATTTCCAGCGAGCGTTCCACCATGCCTATATGTTCCAGCAGCAGCGCCTTGGCACCCTCGGTGTCGCCGCGTTCCAGGGCGGCCACGATGCGTTCGTGCTCGGCGCAGGACTGGCTGGCGCTGTGCGTGGATTGGTAGAGCGTGGCAGCCAGGGTGGTGCGTGCCGTCAGATCGCGCAGCGTGTCGGCCAGCAGCCTGTGGCCCATCTGTTCGGCCAGGCAGACATGGAAATCCGCAAGCAGGAAGGCGCGCGTAGCGCTGTCCGCGCCGGCAATGGCTTTCTGCTCCTGGGCGATATGGCGGCGCAGCCTGGTGATGACGCGCTGCAGTGGCTTGCCGGCCTCCTGCAATATGCCGGTCTCGATGATCCGCCGGGCAGAGAATGCATCCATGGCCTCGGCAGCTGAGGGCTGGACCACGTACCAGCCCCTGCGGGCCTGGACCTGGACAAAGCCGCGAGCCTGTAGCTGCATCAGCGCTTCGCGCACCACGGTGCGGCTGACGTCGAAATTTTTGGCAAGCTCCTGCTCTCCCAGCCGCTCCCCGGGGGCCAGTTTCTGGGCCAGGATGGCTTCGACGACGCGTTCCGCGATGTGCTGTGGAGAGGCAGGAGTCATTGCTTGGTTCAGTGGCTGGAGTGAGGGATGGGGACTACGACAGGCGGCACGATAGCAGATGCATGGTCTTCTTCTTCGGTCAGTGGCTCGGCCTTGCCGTCAAGTACCGCATGGGCACGTTCGCGGTCGATGTCTCCCTCCCAGGCAGCAATCGCCACGGTGGCCACGCAGTTGCCGATCAGATTGCCCAGGGCGCGCGCAATGCCCATGAACCAGTCCACCGACAGCACCAGCACCAGGCCGATCGCAGGGATGGCGGGAATGGCATGCAGGGTGGCTGCCAGCACCACGATGGCCGAGCCCGGTACGCCGTGTGCGCCCTTGGAGGTCACCAGCGCGATGGCCAGAATGGTCAGCAGGTCGGACATGCTGATCGGCGTGTTGGTGGCCTGGGCGATGAAGACCGCAGCCAGTGTGATGTAGATGGAAAACGCGTCCAGGTTGAACGAGTAGCCGGTGGGAATCACCAGGCCTACGGTGGAGTCGCGCACACCCATGTTGCGCAGCTTGGCCATGATCTGGGGCAGCACGCTGTCGGAGGAGGTGGTCGCGAAGACGATGGTCAGCTCCTCGCGCAGATAGCGCAGCAGCTTGATCAGGCTGAAGCCCGACAGGCGCATCACCAGACCCAGCACCACGAACACGAAGATCAGCACCGAGACGTAGAACAGCGCCACCAGCATGCCCAGCTGCTTGAGCGAGCCTATGCCGTATTGGCCCACGGTGAAGGCGATGGCGCCCAGCACGCCCAGCGGTGCCAGCTTGATGATGATGCCCATGACCTTGAACAGAGCCATGGACAAGGCGTCCACCAGCGCGGAGACGGGCTTGCCGCGTTCTCCCAGCATGGTCAGCGCGCAGCCGAACAGCACGGCGAACAGCAGTACCTGCAGCACGTCGCCCTTGGCGAAGGCTTCCACCACGGTGGTGGGAATGAGCTTCATCAGGAAATCCACCGTGCCGCCGCTGGTCAGCTTGTCGGCATTGCTGGCATAGGCCGCCATGGCCGAGGCATCGAGCTTGCTGGTGTCCACGTTCATGCCCACGCCGGGCTCGAAGACAAAGGCCAGCACCAGGCCCATACCCAGGGCGATGGTGGTCAGAACCTCGAAATAGATCAGGGCCTTGACGCCCACGCGGCCTACGCGCTTGAGGTCGCCTGCACCGGCAATGCCGTGCACGACCACGCAGAACACCAGTATGGGGATGATCATCTTGATGAGCTTGATGAAGCCATCGCCCAGGGGTTTGAGTTTCACGGCCCATTCAGGGGCCAGTAGTCCGGCGAGCACACCCAGTATGAGTGCGATCACCACCTGTCCGAACAGTGATCTGACAAAGCGGCGCATAGTCGTCTTTCGCAAGTTGTGGAATCTTGTATGCAAGTTGTCTGCAACTTGCATACAAGAATGTAGGCAAGCGAAAGGCGTGCCAGCAGAGGGTATTCCTGCAGATTTGTGTAAATTAGGGGAGGATCAGCCCTGACTTTCACGTATGAAATAAAAGGGCGTTCCGCCTTGGTGCGAGAGGGGGCGCCAGTGTGCACGCGCGTGGTGCGCGGGCTTTGGGCATGCCCAAAGCCAGGGCATGGCGCTTACAGCAGCGGGCTCAGGGCGCCCAGCAGGTTGTCCCAGATGCGCTTCCACCAGGGAGCCGAATGCACCTGTGCCAGCGTCACCACATCGGATTCGTGCAGATAGCTCTGTTGCCGATGCCGGATGGCCTCGGTGATGGCTTCGTCGTGCAGCAATACATTGTTTTCAAAGTTCAGGTCAAAGCTGCGCAGATCCAGATTCGTGGAGCCGATCAGGCTGACCGATCCGTCCAGACACAGGGTCTTGGCATGCAGCAGGCCGGGGCGGAATTCGTGGATATGGACGCCGGCGCTCAGCAGCCGCCAGTAATGGCTGCGGCTGACGGCACCGACTATCCATGAGTCATTGCGGGCGGGCAGGATCAGTGTGACCTGCACCTGGCGCAGCGCGGCGGCGCACAAGGCATCTAGCACCGTGCTGTCGGGTACGAAGTAGGGGGTGGAGATCACGACCTCGCGCTGCGCACAGGCCAGCAGGCTGGCAACCAGCTGGGGTGTAGAGCGTGCTCTTTCCGTCGGCCCTTCGGCAATCGCAACGGCATGGAAGCCGTCGTCAGCGGCAGCGCCGGCCTCGGTCTCGGCCTCGGTTGTCGGTGGTGCAAGGCACGCATCGGACTGCGCCCAGTCGCTGGCAAAAGCCTGCTGCATCTGCATGACCACCGGACCCTGCAGGCGCAGCATGATGTCCACCCAGGGGGCATAGCGAGCCTTGATGCGAAAGCCTTCGTCGGCGCAGTTCTGGCTGCCGCAATAGTTGATCCTGCCGTCTATGAGCGTGATCTTGCGGTGGTTGCGCAGGTCGATGCGGCTGGTTAGCATGACTTTGAGCAGATTGCTGATGGGCAGGGCAATCGCCAGGTGCACGCCGGCCTGCCGCATCTGCTGCCACAGTGGCGAGCGCGTCAGTGCGCGCGAGCCCAGACCGTCGACCATGGCCCGGCAGGTCACGCCGCGCTGCGCGGCACGCATCAGGGCATGGGCCACATCGGTGCCGGTGCTGTCGTCCAGCCAGATGTAGTACAGCACATTGATCTCGTGGCGCGCGGCATCCATGTCGGCCAGCATCTGCGCACGGGCATGCGCGCCATCGCGCATGAGCTCGGCCCTGTGGCCGGGCAGCGGCGCAAAGCCGTTGATGGACGAGGCATAGCGGAAGGCCGGCAGCCATTGATCGGGAATGGCGGGTCGTGCCTGCGACATGGGGCCGGGTGCGGACGCAAGGGCGCTGCCCCGGGTCTGACAGAACTCGCGCACATTGAGCCTTCTGCGGCCAGGTACACGGCCCAGGGCCACTTCCCCAAACAGGTAGTACAGCAGGCAGCTCACATAGGGCAGCAGCACGATGACCATGAGCCAGGCCAGCCGCACATCGGGCCGCATGTCTCTGCGCAGCAGAATGCGCAGGCCGAAGCCGGCAATCAGCAATACATGAAGAGTCAGCAGCAGCCAGGTCATGAATCAGTGCAGCAACGATGGACCTTGTCGAGCATAACGGGCTCAGGCCTGAGCACAAGCTGCCCGTCGTGGTTCTCATGAAACAGGCGCAAAGACCTTGATGGGTCAACGCATGCTGCTATCCATCATGAAGCATCGACAGATCGGCATGGCACTGGCATGGAACCTGCTTCCTTTTTTTGTCAAAGCAAACAAGCAGGGGGAGTGCATGGAAATGGTGCCATTGACTGCCATCGACAAGGCAGATACCGGTTGGGTCATGGTCGCGTCGGCGCTGGTCTTGCTGATGACCTTGCCGGGCATTGCCCTGTTCTATGCGGGGCTGGTGCGGCGCAAGAATGTGGTCAACACCATGGTGGCCGTGTTTGCGGTGGCCTGCGTGGTCACCCTGACCTGGTTCGGCCTGGGCTACTCGCTTGCGTTCACCGCCGAGTCTGCCTGGCTTGGCAATCTGGGACGAGCCTGGTTTGCCTCGCTGCACTTCGATGGCCGGCGCAGCGTGATCTCGGTCAGCCATCTGGCACCGCATCTGCCCGAGGCGGCCTATGCCCTGTTCCAGGCCGCATTCGCCATCATCACCACCTCGCTTATCGTGGGGGCCGTGGTAGAGCGCATGCGCTTTGCGGCCCTGCTGGTGTTTGCCGCGCTGTGGAGCGTGGTGGTCTATGCGCCGGTGGCCCACTGGGTGTGGGAGAGCGGGGGCTGGCTGAACCAGCTCGGCGCACTGGACTTTGCCGGCGGCGCCGTGGTGCATGTGAATGCGGGCGTGGCGGCACTGGTCTGTGCCTTCATGATGGGGCGCAGGCGCGGCTACGGAACCGAGCCATTCGAGCCGCACAGCCTGGGCTGGACGGCCATGGGCACGGCGCTGCTGCTGTTCGGCTGGTTTGGCTTCAACGCGGGATCGGCCCTGTCTGCCGATGGGCGTGCAGCGCTGGCCTTTGTGGTCACTCTCGTGGCGGCCTCGGCCGCCGGGCTGGCATGGATGGTGGTGGAGTGGCTGGTGCGCGGGGCTCCGACCTTGCTGGGCCTGCTCTCGGGCATGGTGGGCGGATTGGTGGCCATCACACCGGCTGCCGGCTTTGTGCAGGTGGGCAGTGCGGTGTGGATAGGCTTGATTGCGGGCGCAGTCTGTTTCTGGGGCGCAACCTGGCTCAAGCGCCGTCTCGGGGCCGACGACTCGCTCGATGTGTTCGGCGTGCATGGCGTGGGCGGCATTGCGGGCTCCATCCTCACGGCGGTGTTTGCCGACCCCCTGATTGCGGGCACAGGCGCCACGGTGATGAACCAGTTGATTGCCGTGGCAGCGGTGGCTGCCTACAGCGGTGCAGCCACGGCCGGGGTGCTGGTGCTGATCCGTCTGCTGATCCCTTTGCGTGTGGATGCCGTGCAGGAAATGGAGGGCCTGGATATCAGTCTGCATCTGGAGCGTCAGCACTAGTGATCCATCAAAGACAGGAGCGGTGTATGGAGGACAGCGATCGAGTGGCGGTGGCCGCACATCTGCATGTGGTGCTGCGGCGCAAGACGGGCCGGGTGACCGATACCGAATGGATGGCCTGCAACCAGGCCTATGCACAGGCCATGGTGGCTTTTGCGCTGGAGCATGCGCGAGAGCAACAGGACGAGGAGCTGGCGCGCCTGGCCCGGCGTCTGCAGGGCAGCTGGAGCGGCGACAAGCCCCGGCATGCAGCGCCTGCCGAGACTGCGCAGAGCGACAGCTCGGTCACCACCAAGGCCGCCGAGATACTGCGCACCTCGGCACGCTATATCGGCGGGCTGCGCTGAGGCACAAGCAGGACCTGAGGCCGGGACGGCACCGGCGCTCAGGCCGATGCCGGCAACGAGCCCGGTCTATTGCTTTTTCAGCTCGGCGATATAGGCTTCGCGAGCCTTGACGCCAGCAGCAGTGAAATCGGTGAATACGCCGTCAATGCCCAGGCGGTAGTAAGCGAGGTATTCCTGTGCAGGGTCACCCTTGAAGATGCCAGCCAGGCGGCTGGCCTCGCTGCGGAAGGTAAAGCTGTGCACCACCAGTCCTGCCTTGTGCGCATTGGCGATCAGGCCCGTGTCTTTCAAGGTGTTCACATCCTTGAGGCCTGCTCCGTCCTTGTAGGGAACGACGGAATGGGCCAGCACCTGGGGTTTCCAGGGGCCGATGCCGTCGGCATAGGTCTTGATCTCGGCCAGGCCTGCCGGCGTCTGCATGACCGCGAAGGTGCGCGCATCGCCTGCCAGCGTCCAGCTGTAGGGGCGGCCGCTGATGAAGGTCCATTCGTCGCTGGTGATGTAGCCGACCGAGCCGTCCCTGAAGTTGTAGTCATTGCCGTCGATCAGCTGCACGCCCTTGGCCTTCATGCCCGCCCTGCGCAGATACTTCAGGCTGTCGGGGTCGAAGCTCTGGATGTAGATGGGCGCGTCCTTGCGGTTGAGCTGGTTCTTCTCGAGCAGCTCCATCACGGCATCCTCGAACGGATGCTCGCCCGTGCCGCAGCTGTTGGCGATGGCCTGCTGGTTGTTCCAGTAAGGGTTCTTGGTCTCGGCGTAGACGGCAATCGTGCGGCCTGCCGCCTTGCCCTTGGCGAGCGCGATATCGATCACATCCTGTGCGCTGATCAGTGGCAGCTTGCCATTCCATTCCGTGGGGCGGTCGGCACGGTTGTCCAGTATGGTGCCGCCCAGCAGCGTGCGCAGCTCATGCAGGCTGAAGTCGGAGATGGACCAGTCGCTGGTGTGGTCCTCGCCATCGACGACCAGGGCCTGAAGCACGGATTTCTGGTTGTTGGGATCGATACGGTCGCTTAGATAGCGGGCCGGCCCGTTGTCGGGTGTCGCGGGGTATTTCACATCGACCCATACCCCGGGCGTGGTGCGCTTGCGCGCGGCCACATAGGAATTGCTCTTGGCAACGTCGGCGATGTTGGTGCTGTCGCTGAGCCAGGCGTTGTGGCGTGCCACCAGCTGGCAGTCGCGCGTCATGTGCATGTCGAGCTCGATCATGTCGGCGCCCGCATCAATGGCTTTTTCATAGGCCATCTGGGTCTGCTCGGGGTACAGACCCGAGTAGCCGCGGTGGGCGATGACCTGGGGCTGCTTGCCGTCCAGCGTCAGAAACTGCGGCGCAGGCGCTGGTGTCGGGCCGTCTCCGCCGCCACAGGCGCTCAGGGCAAAGGCTGCTAGCAAGGTCAGAGCAAAGACGGGGTGGCGGGTATGGGACATGGGTTCAGGCATGGATGGAGATCGCCTCATGCTTGCGCTTGTTGATGACGGTTGTGTGACCGTGCCCTCGGAGCATGTCACGCTCCGAAGCACAAGGCTGCCGGGGCGGCAGCCTTGTGCGGGGTGCGGCAGTTACAGTCCCAGCTTCCTGGCTACGTAATCGGCATCCTTGTCGCCGCGACCCGAGAGGTTGACCAGAATATGCTGGTCCTTGCCGAGCCCCGGCGCTTCGCGCATGGCCCAGGCCACGGCGTGCGCACTTTCCAGCGCCGGGATGATGCCCTCCACACGCGACAGCGTCATGAAGGCATTCAGGCATTCCTTGTCGTCCACGGACTGGTAGTCCACGCGGCCTATATCCTTGAGATAGCTGTGCTGCGGGCCCACGCCGGGGTAGTCCAGGCCCGAGGCAATGCTGTGCACGGCGGCCGGCGTGCCGTCGGCGTTCTCCAGCACATAGCACTTCATGCCGTGAATCTCGCCGGGCTTGCCAACCGACAGCGTGGCGGCATGGCGGCCGGGCTTGTCCACGCCCTCGCCGGCAGGTTCCACGCCCACCAGATGCACGGACTCGTCACCCAGGAAGGCCGTGAAGATGCCCATGGCATTGCTGCCCCCGCCCACGCAGGCGGCCACATGGTCGGGCAGCTTGCCGTGCCGGGTCTGGAACTGTTCGCGTGCCTCACGACCGACGATGGACTGGAAGTCCCGCACCATCATGGGAAAGGGGTGGGGGCCGACCACCGAGCCAATCGCGTAAATGGTGTTGACGGGGTCCTGCAGATAGACCTCGAAGGCGCTGTCCACTGCCTCCTTCAGCGTGGCCGCGCCACGCGTGACTGGCACCAGATTGCAGCCCAGGATGCGCATCTTGGTGACGTTGGGGTGCTCCTTCTCGATATCCACCTGGCCCATGTGAATCTCGCAGGGAATGCCCACCAGCGCACAGGCCGTGGCCAGGGCCACGCCATGCTGGCCGGCACCGGTCTCGGCAATGACTTTTTTCTTGCCCATGAACTTGGCCAGCAGTGCCTCGCCCAGGCAGTGGTTGATCTTGTGAGCCCCCGTGTGATTCAGATCCTCACGCTTGAGATGGATCTGCGCGCCGCCCAGTTGATCGGACAGGCGCCTGGCGTGAAAGATGGGGCTGGGCCGGCCCACATAGTCGGCAAACAGCGCGGCCAGCTCGTCCTGGAAGTCCTGGCGTTTGACGATCTCCTCGTAGGCCGCGGCAATCTCGTCCATGCATCGCTTGAGCTCTGGCGGCACGAGCTGGCCGCCGTAGGGGCCGAAGAAGCCTTGCGCATCGGGCATGGCCTGGGGGTTCTGGGTCATGGCTTGTCTCCTTGGTGTGTGGTGCAGCAAAGCTGCATTCATAGCACACGGCGGGCTCAAGTCGCTTGCAGGCAAGTCCGGATGGAATCAGCACAGAAATGAACGCAGCCCTCAAGATGAAAGCGCTGACAGCTATTGTTTTGATATTGGCAGGCAACCTGCTCCTGCTCTGAAACACAATAGCGACATGAAAGCCAGCTCAGCCCGCGATATTGTCTTTGCCCATGCCCTGGAAACCGCAGCTCCGCACGAGGCGCTGCCCACGACCGAACGCTGCACTGCCATCACGCAGGAGTGCCTGCATGCCCGGGGCAAGGCCAAGGGCGGCGGCCGTGCCGCGTTCGAGAGTTTTCTGCAGGAGCGGGCACAACGCGTGATTGCTGCAGCGCAGCTGCCTGCCGACATACGCGCCGTGGCCCGGCAGCGCGCCGGTATTTCACGCTGGTTGGTGCTGGCCGTGATGACAGCGGCATTTGTGCTGGGCTTTGCGGGTCATGCGATCACGGACCCGCATCGTGTGGATCTGCTCTCCGCCTCCTTGATCGGTATCGTGCTGTGGAATCTGCTGGTCTATGTGCTGTTGCTGCTGTCCTGGCTGCGCAGTCTTGTTCGGCGCAGGCAAACAGTGATTGCACCGCTGGAGCCTGAGCCGGGTCAGGGCGCTGCGCCGCAGCGGCTCGTGGCTGCACCCGGTGGCTGGCTGCAAAAGCTGCAGACGAAAAGGTGGAGTGTTTCGCGCGGCACCGGGCTGCGCAAGATGGCGCTGAACTTCGAGCGCAACTGGTGGCAGGTCAACCAGAGACCGCGCCATGCGCAATGGCTTGTGTGTCTGCATCTGGGTGCGGCAATGCTGGCACTGGGTGCGCTGGCATCACTATGGCTCACCGGCCTCACCAAGGCTTATCAAGTGGGGTGGGAGAGCACTTTCCTCTCGCCTTCTGCCGTGCAGACCTGTCTGAACATGCTGTTTGCGCCGGTGCAGCATCTGCTGGGCCAAGCACCGTGGAGTCTGGCGCAGATCCAGGCACTGCAGGGCTGGTCGGCCGGTGATGCCGCAGATGCGGGGCCGCGCTGGGTGCAGCTCTACAGCTGGTTGCTGGGATTGATGGTGGTGGCGCCGCGTCTGCTGCTGGCGCTGTGGCAGGGTGCCAGGGTCTGGTGGTTGAGCCAGCATCTGACATTGCCGCTGCAGCAGCCCTATTTCCAGAAGCTGCAGCGTGACTGGGCGGGGCGTGCAACGGCGCTGCTGGTGCAGCCCTACAGCCTGGACATCACGCCCGAGCGCGAAGCCGCCCTGCGCAGCCATGTGGCGCAGAGCTACGGCGCTGGTGCGCAGCTTGCGTTGCTGCCGGTGCTGGCCTATGGATCGCCCTTGCCGGACGCTTCGGCTGTTGACGCACAGCAGGTGCTGTTGCTCAATCTGGCTGCCACGCCCGAGGCGGAAATTCATGGCGTGCTGCTGGCGCAGGTATTGAACCGCTGGGGCGCGCATACCGATGTGTGGCTATGGGCGGCGGACTTTCGTGCGCGCAACAGCGGTGCCCCGGCGCGAGTGCAGGAGCGCGAGCAGCTGTGGCGGGAATTTGTGCGCGGCGCGGGCCTGAACGCGACCCTGGTGCCAGGCGCAGGAGTGTGATGATGAGTGAGAGCAACGAGCTGGTTCCGATTGACAGCAGCATTCAGTGGTGTCTTTTGTCGCACACCAATATCGGCAAGACCACGCTGACCCGTACGCTGATGGCCGACGATGTCGGCGAGATTGACGATGCCGCACATGTGACCACTCAGTCACAGCGCTATCTGCTTCAGAAAACGCAGCAGGGCGATGAGCTGTGGCTTTGGGATACACCGGGCTTCGGCGACTCGGTGCGGCTTTATGAACGCCTGCGGCAGCAGGGCAATCCGCTGGGCTGGTTTCTCAGCAATGTCTGGGATCGCTGGCGCGACAGGCCTTTCTATCTGAGTCAGCGTGCCTTGCTCGCTGCGCGCGATCATGCGGATGTGATGCTCTACCTCGTCAACGCGGCTGAAGACCCGGCCGATGCAGGCTACTGGAGCGCCGAGATGAACATTCTGGCCTGGATGAACAAGCCGGTCATCGTGCTTCTCAACCAGATTGGCAGCGACACCACGGCAGAGCAGACACAGGAAGATTTGCGGCGCTGGCAGCAGGCGACGCAGAGCTTTCAAAGCGTGGTGCGCGATGTGCTGGTGCTGGATGCCTTCACGCGCAGCTGGTGGCATGAGCGCAAGATGATGCAAAGCATTGCGCCTTTGTTGCCTCAGTCCAAACAGTCTGCCTATCAGCGCCTGCTGGCACAGCGAGCTTTGCTGCAGCAGCAGCGCGAGCAGGCGAGCCTGAGGGTCATGGCAGATCAGCTGATAGCTGCGGCAGGTCTGCATGAAAAGCTTGATCCCGAGCAAGGCAAACTGCTGGCGCGAGCCTGGCAAAGCCTGAGCCAGCTCACCGCCAAGTTGGGTAAATCGGCAGAGGGTGAAGAGCGGCTCGGAGCCCAGGCCAAGGCAGCCGTTCAGCGGCTGATGCAGGCTTTGCGTCAGGCCGATGTGCAGGCCACTCAGCGCTTGCTCGAGATTCATGGACTCGACGGTCAGGCGGCCAGTCAGATACAGGAGCAATTGCGCAGCCAGCTTCAGATCACCACGCCGGTCGATGCGCAGGCAGCCAGCTTGTGGGGGGCGTTGACTGCCGGCGCAGCCACAGGACTGGGGGCCGATCTGATGGCAGGAGGTTTGACGCTGGGTGCCGGTGCCCTGGTGGGGGCGCTGCTGGGGGCCATCACCTTTGGGGGCGCGGCTTGGGGAGCGAACAAGATGTTCGACCAGGAGCAGCAGAGCTTTCAACTCTCGACCGACTATCTGAACGCAGCAGCTGCTCAGGTATTGCTCAAGTACCTGCTGATCTCGCATTTCGGCCGTGGTCGCGGTCGCTACACCAGCCCTGCGGCGCCCAGTCAATGGAGTGAGCTGGCCCAAGGCACGGTGCAGACGCATGCCGCGCAATGGGCCGCACTCTGGGCGCAGCTGCGCGAAGCACATGCCGCAGGAGCGGCTACCGATGCGCAGAGAGTCGCCATGATGGAGCTGCTCTCGCAAAGCCTGCAGCAGATCATGGCCGACCTCTATCCGGGGCTGAATGCAGAGTGCGGTGTCAGAGACGGGGAAAGCGCACGGTAAAAAGCGCGCCGCCACGCTCGGAGACGCCCGTGCTGACGGTGCCGCCCTGCGAGGTCACCAGAGCCTTGACGATGGACAGGCCCAGGCCAGAGCCTTCCCGGCGGCGCTTTCCTGGGGCCTGGACAAAGCGCTGGAACGGATGGGCCTGAACTTCGTCAGCAAGGCCGGGCCCCGCATCGCCTACTTCCAGGATCACCCATGACTGGTTCTGGTGGTCGGAGCTCGCATACACCCGGATGCTCAGCCAGTGGCCGCTGCTGGCATGGCGCAGCACGTTGCTGATGAGGTTGGTGGTGATCTGGCGCAAGCGATCGGTGTCGGCCTTGATGTCGGTGCTGCCATCGCCGTCCTGCATGGGCAGATCCAGTGACAGGGCCATGTCCAGCTTCTGCAGCTGCGGGTGCAAGTCCTCGACGACATCACCGACCAGTGCGGCGAGGTCTATGCGTTCCTTGCGCAGAGACAGCTGTCCGGCGTCGGCCATGGACAGGGTGTGCAGATCGCCGACCAGCCGTCCCAGATGCTCGACCTGGGCCAGCAGCGTCTTCATCTCGGCCTGGCTGGAGTCGATGACGCCGTCGCAGATCGCGTGCAGGCGAGCCTGCAGCACCGTCAATGGGGTGCGCAGCTCGTGGGAGATGGAGGCGGCCGTGGCCAGACGCTCTGCTTCCAGCGTCTCCAGCGAATCAACCATGCCGTTGAAGGCATCGATCATCTCGGCCATCTCGCCATGGGCATTGCCCTTGACGGCTCTGGAGGCCAGATCGCCACGCTCCACGCGCGCAGCCACTTCCACCATGGAGGCCAGCGGACTGGTGATGCGTCGCGAAATCCAGAAGCCCACGGCCATGCCGAAAGGCAGGCTGACAGCCAGGCCGATGACCAGCGACCATTTCTCGCCAAACAGGCGGTCGCCTTCCCAGTACTCGGAGTAGATCTGCAGGGCTCTGGGGCTGTCCTCCAGATCCTGGGACTTCAGCGCCTCCAGCTCGGTTCTGACGGGACTTGGCAGGTGGCGGTAGAACTCGCGGTACTGCAGTTCGGAAAACGCCAGCACGCCAATGGCCAGGGAGGCAATGGCCAGCAGCACGGCCGCCGTGATCCACAGACCAAAGCGGACCCAGATGCGGTTCAGTCCCAAGGCCATAGACGATAGCCAATACCGCGCACGGTCTCGATCAGCCCGTCCTGGCCGGCCAGTTGCAGCTTGCGGCGCAGTTTGGATAGGTGGGAGTCGATCACCCGCTCCAGCGCATCGCTTTCCGGCAGGCAGTTCTCAATCAGGTAGGCACGTGAAAAGCAGCGGCGTGGCTGGGCCGCCAGGCAGGCCAGCAGACGGAATTCCGTGAGCGTCAGCGCCAGAGGCACGGCCTGGCCCGCATCGTCATAGACGGCTGCACTATGGGCTTCCACGTCGATCTCTATGGGGCCGACGCGTATGGGCGCGGCCACCGGCGCAGGCTTGGCCTGGGTGCGGCGCAGCACGGCACGCACCCGGGCCACCACCTCGGGAGGGTTGAAAGGCTTGACCACATAGTCGTCCGCCCCCAGGCGCAGTGCCAGCAGCTTGTCCACATCGTCTGCCAGGGCCGTCACCATGATGACGGGGACATCGCTGTCATTGCGAATCATGCGCAGCACATCCACTCCATCGACCTTGGGCAGATGAATGTCTAGAAGCACCAGGTCCGGGCGCAGCTGGCGAAAGCTCTGCAGGGCTTCCTCGCCGTCTTGCGCCATGCGAATGCGCAGGCCGTCGCGCTCCAGATAGGCGCTGAGAACGCCGGCAATTCCGGGTTCGTCTTCGACTACAAGCACCATGGGCGTGGAAGCGGGTTGCGTAAAAGTAGTCATGGTTTTGTGTGCAGCAAAGTCATGCATCTGCTGGACTCCCTGAAACTTGTTATCTGCACATTATGTGCGTTGCCGCTGCAATAGCCGAATGGCGGAGGCTCTCCATAATTCCTACATAAACCCTGCAATCTGGCGAAAGCTTGCTGCCGTTCAATGGCGAGGATGGAAAGCTGTCTCTGCTTTCTGCAGCTTCCCCGGGGTACAACCTAAAGCTTGAGCCAACTGCGCTGTGATATTTCCCTCTCACGTCTCGCGTCTTCGCATGGGCCGTCTGTGTCTGTGTGTCTTGTCGTTGCTGGCAGGCTGTGCTGCGCCCGAGGCAGTCAAGCTGGACCGGACCACGCCACCCCAATGGCAGCAGCAGGAGTCGGCTCAAAAGTCGGACCCCGCGGAGCTGGCTCAATGGTGGCGTGCCTGGAATGACCCTGCTCTCAATGCGCTGGTGGATGAGGCACTGGCCCAGAATCTTGATGTGGCTCAGGCCGTGCTGCGTCTGCGTCAGCAGCGCTTGCTGGCGGGTACGGCAGATGCGGCTTTTCGCCCCATAGTCAGCACCGGAGCGCGGACTCTGCAGGATATTGCAGCAGTTGATACTTACTTCCATGCCAGCATTGATGTGAGCTGGGATCTTGGTCTGTTTGGTGACTCCGAAGCGGCGCGCCGTGCAGGCGCGGCCGGCGTGCTGGATGCGCAAGCCCAGCTGCATGCAGCGCGAGTGGCGCTGGTGGCCGATGTGGTGCACCGTTATCTCGATATCCGGCTGGCCCAGGTGCAGCGCAGCCTGGTCGAGAGGCAATTGCAGCAGGCGCAGCGACAGCTGCAGCTCTTGCAGATTCGGCATGAGCAGAGACTGACAGATGCCCAGTCTCTGGAGCAGCAACAGCTGCAGCTGCGCACCGCAGAGTCTCAGCTGTCCACCCTGAACGAGGCCCAGGCGCGTGCTGCCCATGCGCTGGCTGCCCTGCTGGGACGTGAGCGTGCCGAGCCGCAGTGGCTGCAGCCCAGGACGGATGCCGCGTTGCCCGCAATGCAGGCGCTTGCCGTACTGCCGGCAGACCTGCTGCGCAACCGCCCCGATATTCAAAGTGCCGAGGCTGCGGTGGAGCAGGCTGCGGCCGAGGTCGGCGTGTCGCGCGCGGCGCTCTATCCGCGGTTGACCCTGACGGGGTCCCTGCTGTATGCATACAACCTGACGCGCAATCACCGCACGACCTCGGACTCCATTCCCATGGTCGGTCCGCAGATCGACATTCCGCTCTTTGACTGGGGTCGCCGCCGTGCCGTGGCAGACGGCAAGGAGCTGGCGCTGCAGGCCAGCATCAAGGCATACCGCCAGGCCGTGCTCAATGGCATTGCCGAGGCCGAAACTGCCCTGGCAGCGGTTGCCGCCCAGCAGCAAAGGCAGCAGCAGCTGCAGTCCCAGCAGCAGATTCATGCCGGGCGCGAGAAGGCTCAGGCAGTGCGCCAGCAACTGGGCCTGTCCAGCGAGCTTGCGGGCATCGATAGCGCCCGCGCCAGCCTGCAAAACCAGAGCGAGCTGGCAACCGCCAGGGCTGCCGAGGCGCTGGCCTATGTGGCTCTCTACAAGGCAGTGGGTGCAGCCCCTGTCGATGCCGCGCTTGTTACCCGGACCACAGAGGCTCAGCCATGATTGCCCTGGCGCGCAAGACGCTGATCCATGAGTGGAGACGCTTTGTCCCTTCGGTGTTCGCCGTGGGCTTTTCGGGCGTTCTGCTGGCCATGCAGGCCGCCTTGGTGCTGGGCATCTTCGGCTCTGCCGCGATCTACGTGACGGCTTCTTCGGCCGATCTCTGGGTGGGCTATCCGGGCACGCAAAGCGTGAACTTCGGGCGCAATATCGGTAGCGATGTGGAGATGCGTCTGCGCATGGACCCCGATGTGGCGGCCGTGGAATCCTATGTCTGGGTCGATGGCGACTGGCGCGCGCGCGCCGGTGCCCAGGGCGCGACCGGAGGCGGAGTCTCGGTCTATCTTTCGGGCGTCAGCACTGCGGACAACTCCATGATGTTCACCAAGGTGCTCACCTCCTGGCAGCGACAGCTGCTGCGCGAGCCCGGTGCCGTGATTGTGGACAGGGCGGACCTGGGGACTCTGGGCGCGCAGGAAGGCAGCACGGCCTGGATCAACAACCATGCGGTCAAGATCGTGGCTGCCGTAGACGGCTTGCGCGGCCTGGGCGGTGTCAACGTGATCGCCTCGCTCAGCACGGCCCGCGAAATTGCAGAAACCAGTGCCGAGCATGGCAGCACCTATTTCGTGGCGCGCCTCAAGCAAGGAGCCAAGGCAGGCGAGGCACAGGCGAGATTGAGTCAGTCCAGCAGCAGCTTCGGCCCGTACGAGGTCTGGACGGCGGATGCCTTTGCGCGCCGCTCTCAGCGTTACTGGATGCTCGATACCGGCGCCGGTGCCGGCGTGCTCTTCATGGCCGTCATCGTCTGCCTGGTGGGCGCCATCGTGACCAGCCAGTCGCTCAAGGCGGTGGTGGCAGGGTCCGCCCGCGAGTATGCGGTGCTCAATGCTCTGGGCGTGAGCCGAGCAGCCCTGGGCCGCGTGGTGGTCGAGCAGGCCTGCTGGATTGGCGGCCTGGGCTTTGTGCTGGCGGCACTGGCCAGCGCGGTGCTGCTCAGCATTGCATCCAGCTACCGCGTCCCTGTTGCCCTCAACCTGTCCGCGGTACTTGCGTGCGGCTTTCTGGTGGCCGTGCTGTCGCTGCTGTCGGGTCTGGGCGCCATGCGCAGCTTGCTGCGTGCCGACCCGGCAACCCTGTTGCGTTAAGGCCTGAAACATGCAAGCCGAGACCATGGAACGCATCAAAAATTCTGCTGCAGTCAAGGATGCAGCGCCCAGCCTCGAGGCCGTGCGTCTCGACAAATCCTTTGTGTCGGGCATCGTCCAGGTGCATGTGCTGCAAGGACTGTCCGTCAGCCTGTATGCGGGGGAGTTGAGCCTGATCTCCGGCCCTTCGGGCTGCGGCAAAAGCACGCTGCTGTCGCTGATGTCGGGACTGCAAAAGCCCGATGCCGGCCATGCGCTGGCACTGGGCGAGGACCTGGCCAAGCTCGGTACGGCGGCACTGGAGAAATTTCGTCTGCGTCATACGGGTTTTGTCTTCCAGGGCTTCAATCTGTTTCCGGCCTTGACGGCACTGGAGCAGGTGCAGCTGCCGCTTGGCTATATGGGCCTCAAGAACGCCGAGACATTGCGCCGTGCCAAGGAGGCTCTCGATGAAGTGGGGCTCTCGCACCGCAGTCATATGCGCCCGGCCCAGCTGTCGGGCGGCGAGAAGCAGCGTGTGGCCATCGCACGTGCCATGGCCAAGCAGCCTCGCCTGCTGTTCGCCGACGAGCCCACCAGTGCGCTGGACGCCGAGAGCGGCCAGCGTGTCATTGATTTGCTGCACCGTGCAGCGCGCACGCACGGCACCACGGTGCTCTGCGTCAGCCATGATCCGCGCCTGGTACGCCACGCCGATCGTGTGCTGGGCATGGAAGACGGCGCCATTCGCAGCGACTGGCGCCAGAACAGCCCCATCAAGGAATAAACATGAACCCAAGCCCATTTCGTCTCAGCATTGTGTCGGGCGCGCCGCTGCTGGCGGCTGCCGTGCTGATGCTGGGCGGGTGCTCTCCGTCTCAGGACGCAGCCTCCGTGATCACGCCGGCCGCAGCCCAGATCAAGCCTCAAAGCCAGGTAGCCGTTGCGCGGGGCAAGATCGATGTAGAAGGCGGTCTGCTCGATCTCTCGTCTGCCGCATCGGGCGTGGTGCAGCAATTGCTGGTCAAGGAAGGCCAGAGCGTGCAGAAAGGCCAGCCAGTGCTGCGTCTCGCCGACGATGCGGCGCGCGCCGATCTGGCGGTGGCGGAGTCCGAGCTGCAGCTGGCGCAGACCAAACTCAAGACGCGCCAGAATCGCCTGCCCGCGCTCAAGGCCACGCTGACGCGCTGGCAGTCCGCTGCCAAACAGGGGGCAGCGGACCTGCAGAGCGTGGACGAAGCCGTGCAGGCCCTGCGTGATGCGCAGTCCGAAGTGGATATTGCGGCTGCAGAAGTCACGGTCGCCAAGCGCAAGGCCGAGCAGTTGCGGGCCCTGCTGCAGCGCCACGAGCTGCGTGCGCCCGAGGCCGCAGTCGTGGTGCGTCTGCAGGCACAGGGCGGCAGCATGCTGCAAAGCGGCAGTCCGGTGGCGGTGCTGCTGCCCAAGCGCCCCTTTATCGTGCGTGCCGAAGTCAACGAAAGCTTTGTGACAGCGATTCGCGAGGGCATGAAGGCCCTGGTGACGGTGGACGCAGACGGCAGCGCTGCCCGCCAGGAGTTTCCTGCTGCGACCGTGTTGCGCATCAGTCCCGTCTATGGAGCGGCCAAGCTGCAGGACGACGCGCAGCGCGGCCCGGTAAGGGTTGTGGAATGCGTGCTGGCATTTGACCAGCCGCCCGCCAATGTCAAGGTCGGTCAGAACGTGAGGGTCAGTTTCCATGAATAAGCGCATTCAGATTTTCCCGTCGCCTGCAGGTACAGCTGCGGCCGGCTGGATGGTGCAAAGCGATTTCGACGGCACCATCAGCCTGCTGGACGTGACCGATACTCTGCTCAATCGCTTTGGCAAGCCGGGCTGGCAGGAACTGGAAGACGCCTGGGAGCGCGGCGATATCGGCTCGCGCGAATGCATGAAGGGGCAGGTGGCCCTGCTGGACATGAGCGAGGTCGAACTGCAGAACCATCTGGACAGCATCGAGATCGACGAGCACTTTGCCGGCTTCGTGGCCGAGGCCAGGCTGCATGGCATCAAGGTGCAGGTCGTCAGCGACGGCATTGACTATGCGATTCGCCATGTGCTCGCACGCCATGGCCTCGGGGATCTGGAAGTGATCGCCAACCATCTGGTGCAGACGGGCGAGCGTAGCTGGCGACTGGATTCGCCCTGGGCCAGCAATCGCTGCACACGGGCCAGCGGCAACTGCAAGTGCGAACGCTTGGCCGAGCAGCAGGCCGTTCATGGGCGGGTGCTCTATATCGGCGACAGCACGTCGGACTTCTGCGTTTCCGGCAAGGCGGATTTCGTGCTGGCCAAGTACAAGCTCATCGACTATTGCGAGAGCCAGGGGATTGCCCACGCGCGCTTCGAGCATTTTGCGCAGGCCACCCAGCTGCTGGAGCAGGTCCTGCTCGGCATGGAGCAGATTGCATGAATGCGGCCGATGGATTGGGGCTGCTGCAGCAGCCGGATTTGCAGCAGCTGTGCGTGACGCCGCATGAGTTCGTCATGCCGGGCGAAGGCCGCAATGCCCGCACGGGCGTGCTGTTGATCCATGGCCTGACCGGCACGCCCGCCGAGATGCGCCTGCTCGCTAAAGGTCTGAACAAGCAGGGCTTCACGGTCTACGGGGTGCAGCTGGCAGGACATTGCGGCAGCATGGAAGACTTGGTGGCTGCCCGCTGGACGGACTGGCTGGCAAGTGTGGAGTCGGGCCTGCAGCGCTTTTCGCTGCATGTGGACCATGTGGTGGTCGGCGGTCTTTCCATGGGGGCGCTGCTGTCGCTGGCCGTGGCCGAGCGCCATCCCGACAAGGTTGCGGGCGTCTGCGCGCTGTCCACCACCTTCCGCTATGACGGCTGGAGCATCCCTGCCTATACCAAGCTGGCGTTCCTGCTGCCGCTATTCCGCCTGCTGGGCATTGGCCGCAACAGCGTCTTCATGGAGGCGCCACCCTACGGCATCAAGGACGAGGCCTTGCGCGCGCGCGTGGTCGAGCAGATGAACAGCGGCGACAGCTCTGCCGCAGGCCTGCCCGGCAATCCCTGGTGGAGCGTCATCGAGCTGCGCGCCCTGTCCGCGAATGTGCAGGCCGGACTGGCGCAGCTGCGCTCGCCCTGTCTGGTCATTCACGCCCGGGAAGACGATATTTCCTCGGTCAGCAATGCCCACGATATCCAGCGCGGCGCGGTCAACGCCCATGTCGACCTGGTGCTGCTGGACAATTGCTATCACATGATCACCATCGACCGCGAGCGCCGCACCGTGATTGCCAAGCTCAACGAGTTCATCGCGCGCATCGCCAGCTCGGCAGCGCCTGCCAGGGGTGCGAATGGGTAGTGATCTCTCGCCCCTGGTGGTGACGCTGTGGATACTCAATGTGCTGGTGGACAGCGGGGGACAGCTGGCTTTCAAGGCCGCGGCCAGCGAGCCGGGGCATCGCAATGGCACGGAGCGTTGGCGCTTCATGCTGGCCAGGCCCTGGCTGTGGGTGGGCATTGCCTGCTATGTGGCGGAGTTTCTGGTCTGGCTGGCATTTCTGTCGCTGGTGCCGCTGTCGGACGGGGTGCTGCTGGGCTCGATCAACATCGTCGCCATCATGATTCTGGGCCGGGTGCTGTTTCGCGAAAAGCTCGCGCCCATGCGCGTAGCCGGCATCGTGCTGGTGTCCGTAGGCGTGGCCATCGTTGGATTGCACTGAGGGCCGTCGGCTATGAAGCGTTTTTACATTGTCGGCTTTCTGGTACTCATGGCCTTTGACACGCTGGCGCAGCTCAGCTTCAAGCAGGCCGGTGATTCCGCACTGCCGCTGGAGTTCTCCACCGGCTGGCTGCTGCGCGTGTTCAGCCAGCCCTGGATCTACGGTGCATTCGTTGGCTACATCGGTGCCTTTTTCACCTGGATGAGCCTGCTCAAGCACGCTCCCATCGGCCCGGCATTCGCGGCCTCGCATCTGGAGATCATCTCGGTGCTGGCGATCTCGTACTGGCTGTTCAACGAGCCCATTGGCTGGCCGCAGATCATTGGCTGTCTGTTCATCGTGGCCGGCATCATGTGCCTGGCGGTGAGCGAGAAGCCAGAGGCCGAGCAGGCCGCCTGACATGCGCCAGCCCACGGTGCCGCCAACGGCCGGCCTGCCACTACAGCTCGGCGACCTCTGGCCTTCGGGTGCGGGCAGCCTGGCAGGACAGCTGGCTGCCTGGCTGGGCGTGGAGGCGGTGCAACTCGAATGCTCGGGGACCTCGGCCCTGATGGTGGCGCTGCGCAGCCTGCAGGCCCTCAGTCCTGGGCGCAGCGAGGTCGTTGCACCGGCCTATACCTGTCCGCTGGTGGCGCTGGCGATTGCGCAGTGCGGGCTGCAACTGCGCCTGTGCGATTTGCGCGCCGATGCGCTGGACATGGACCCTGTCTGCCTGCAGCGCCTGTGCAGCGACCGGACGCTGGCCGTGCTGCCCACGCATCTGTGCGGGCGTGTGGCCGATGTGGACGCCGCCCTGCAATGCGCGCGCGCCGTGGGCGCCTATGTGATCGAGGATGCCGCCCAGGCGCTGGGAGCGCGCAGCGGCGGAGCTTCGGTGGGCCTCAAAGGCGATATCGGCTTTTTCAGCCTGGCCGTCGGCAAGGGGTTGAGCACCTTTGAAGGTGGCGTGCTGATGGCGCGCGAGCCTTCCATGCGTGCTGCGCTGAGCGCAGCCGGCGCCGCCACCCGGTTCAGCCTGTGGTGGGAGCTGCGCCGCAGCATCGAGCTGCTGGGCTATGCCATGCTCTACCGGCCCTCGGGTCTGCGCATGGCCTATGGCAAGCCGCTGGAGAAATCATTGTCGCGTGGTGACTGGGTAGAGGCCGCAGGCGATGACTTCGACGATCTCATTCCCCAGCACAGTCTGGGGCGCTGGCGCCAGAGCGTGGGGGCCAGGGCATTGCAGCGGCTGGAGGGGTTTCAGCAGCAAGCATCCGGACAGGCCCGCCTGCGCATCGCTCAGTTGCAGGCTTGCGGGCTGGAAGTGTTGCAGGATGCCGTGCCCCGGGCACAGGGCGTGTGGCCGGTGATCCTGCTGCGCATGCCGAGCCAGCAGGCCAGGGATGCCGTGCTGCGCGCGCATTGGGGCGGTGGCTGTGGTCTGTCTCTGCCCTTTGTCCATGTGCTGCCCGACTATGGCCGCTACGACCATGTACTGGGTGCTGCACGCGACGATGCGGTCAGCCAGGCGCGCGACTGGGCGCAGCGCTTGCTGGCCATCAGCAATAGCCCATGGCTGGATGACGAGCGCTTTGCGGATTTGCTGGACACGCTGGCAGCACGCTGATACGCCTACGCCTACGCCTACGCCTACGCCTACGCCTACGCCTACGCCTACGCCTACGCCTACGCCTACGCCTACGCCTACGCCTGCAATCTGTCTGCAATAACGATATAGAAATCCATTCGTTCTGTTTTCGCCGGCTCGTTTCTACACTGAACTTGAACGGACTGCATGGCCTGTTGCCCCGCAGATCAAGGCACAAGGAGTGGTGAAAATGGGAGTAGGAAAACGCTCAAGGCAAGCGCTGTCAAGCGCGGCGGGGGCCTGCCAGCACGATGTGGATGTTCTGGTTATCGGCGCTGGGCCAGCAGGGGCATGGGCTGCCATCAGTGCGGCCAGCCAGGGGGCAAACGTGCTGCTGGTCGACAAGGGATATTGCGGAACATCGGGCGCAACTGCACCTTCGGGCTGCGGCGTTTGGCATGTCGACAATACCGGGGATTTGCGTGAGAAAGCCAAAGCCAGCCGTTACACCATGGGCGGCATGCTGGCCGAGCAGGCATGGATGGATCGGGTGCTGGAGCAGACCTGGAACAACATCGAGCTGTTGACTGAATGGGGCTACCCGTTTCCTGTCGATGTGGAGGGCAAGCTGCGGCGCAACTCCCTGCAAGGCCCTGAATATATGCGTTTGATGCGCAAGCAGGTCAAGGCTGCCGGCGTACGTATTCTTGACCATAGCCCGGCGCTGGAATTGCTCGTGGATGACGCTGGCACGGTATGCGGCGCAACAGGTGTGCGCAGGCAAGCCGAAGATACCTGGGTTGTGCGTGCAAGTGCAACCATCATTGCCACCGGTGGCTGCGCTTTCCTTAGCCGCGCGCTGGGCTGCAATGTGCTGACCGGTGATGGATACCTGATGGCCGCCGAGGTGGGGGCACAGCTCTCGGGCATGGAATTCTCCAATGCCTATGGGCTGGGGCCGGCGTTCTCTTCGGTCACCAAGTCACTGTTCTACAACTGGGCCAGTTTTTACTATGCAGACGGCTCGCTGATCGATGGTGCAGGGTCTTCGCGCGGGCGCAGCATCATTGCGCAGACGTTGCAAACACAGCCTGTTTTTGCGCGCTTGGATAAAGCCGATGCGAGCATTCAGGCATGGATGCGCACGGCACAGCCCAACTTCTTTGTCTCGTTTGACCGCAAAGGCATCAACCCTTTTCATGAAATGTTCCCGGTCAGCTTGCGGCTGGAAGGAACGGTGCGTGGCACTGGCGGTCTGAATGTGGTGGATGCCGACTGTGCAACCTCCGTGGCCGGGCTGTACGCTGCAGGCGATGCAGCAACGCGCGAGCTGATCTGTGGTGGCTTTACCGGGGGCGGCAGTCATAACGCAGCCTGGGCGCTCTCTTCGGGATTCTGGGCTGGTGCCGGCGCTGCGCGCTTTGCCTTGCATAACCCGATGAAAAAACGGCAGCTTTACCGCGCAGGCAGTCCAGGTCTTGAGGAGCAGGGTCAAGCTCGGCTGGACAGCAGTCAGCTGATTCAAGCGGTACAGGCCGAAGTCTTCCCGTACGAGCGCAACTGGAATCGCCAATCCGATGAGTTGCAGCAGTCTCTGCAGAACCTTGATGCCTTGTGGCTGCGCCTGCGTACTGGTGTGCAGTTCCAGTCCATCGAAGAGCGCCTGCGCCTGAGGGAGGCAACAGCCATGCTGGCTACCTCGCGATGGATGTACCGGAGTGCCTTGCAGCGTACCGAAACCCGGGGCATGCATCGCCGTCGCGATCATCAAGAATTGGACCCAGGCCAGAGACATCGATTGATTTCTGGCGGCCTTGATGAAGTCTGGGTGCGTCGTCAGCGGGTCAAAGAAGTGCCGTCTTCCGAAGGAGTGCTCGCATGATCGAAATCATCAGCTCAGAGCGTTGCACCGGCTGCAATATCTGCGTCCATGCCTGCCCTACCAATGTGTTCGACATGGTCAAAGGGCAGGCTCCGCGCATTGCCCGGCAAAGCGATTGCCAGACTTGCTTTATGTGCGAGCTGTATTGCCCTGAGGACGCCTTGTATGTTGCCCCGGTGGCAGATGCTGCTGCCCATGTGGATGAGCTCTCGCCTGCCACGCAAGCTTTGCTGGGCAGCTATCGCGCCTCCGTTGGTTGGGGCAAAGGTCGCCAATCTACCGCGGCACTGGATGCCAGCTACGAGCTGCTGGCGCGTGCGCATTAGAAATTTTGTCATCCATGTCAGAACATGAAATCCGTTTGTCGGAAGCAGGCTCTTGTGCCGCTTTCAATCGTCGTCAATGGCTGCTTGGCGCTTTGGCGGCAAGCATTCCCATGCTGGGTGAAGCGCAGTCTCAAAGCGCGGCGCAGACCTTGCGTATCGGTTATATCGGTCCTGGAAAGAAGCCTGCTTATGCCACGGGCTGGGCGCTGCAGCAGGGCATCTTGCAGCGAGAACTGAGCACGTTGGGCTTCTCCCAGGTCGTGACCCGTGTGTTTCCCAATGGACCGGACTTGAACGAAGCATTCATTGCCGACCACCTGGACATCGGCATCTATGGCGACACACCCGCAGTGGTCGCTCATGCGCAAGGCTTTCAAGGTAAGCTGCTGGGTTTTGATTGCGTGGGCATGAACACCTGGCTGCTGACGCCCAAGGCTGGCATCAAGACGGTGGAGGAGCTCAAGGGCAAGGTCGTTGGCGTGGCTCTGGGCTCATACATGCACCGCTTTGTGCTGGGTCTGCTCAGGCAGCATGGTTTGAGCGGCAGGGTCAAGGTGGTGCATATGCTGCCGCGCGACGGTGCACCGGCGCTGGAGCGTGGGGATGTGGCTGCGTTTGCCGCACCTATCAATATGGGGCCGTTGCTGGCGCAGCAAGGCTTTCCGGTTCTGGCAGAGGCTGCGCAGTATCCGACGCTGCTGGGCACATCGGTCATTGTGATTTCTCCCAAACTGCTTGCGAGGTTGCCGCAATTTCCTGCTACCTGGGGTCGCGCACGCAGCATTGCCCTGGGGGAGATTCGTAGCGACAGCGCAGCGTATCTGGCGTTTCATGCCGAGGCCAGCGGTTTCCCGGTGCCAGCGGTCAAAGCCTCTGTGGCATTGAGTAATCTGCCCGCTCAGGCCTATCCGGAGCAAGGCTTGCATTTGATCTCCGAGGCCAAACGCTTCCTGCTCAATGAAAAATTGGTGCGCAAGGATTTTTCCGTTGAGAGCTGGAAGATTCCCGGGTTTTCATGAGCTTTTCTTCTGACAAGATCATTGGAATCAAGCGATATTTTCCCTTGCTTCAGTGGGATCTGTCATAGCGGAGACTCTGCATTTCTGTCCGGACTCCCTGGCTTTCAGTGCTGTCTCGCGCTCGGCGATATAGCTGCGCGTGAGCGGTACGGCATCCTGCCTGCGCGCCAGCTGAACCTGGAAGATGGCGATGTCCTGATAGCGGAACGCGGTCTCCGACATGGACAGATAGAACTCCCACATGCGGCAGAAGCGCTCGTCATACAGGGCGGCGGCTTCGGCACGGCGTGCCATGAAACGCTCGCGCCACAGGCGCAGGGTCTGGGCATAGTGCAGGCGCAGCACCTCGATATCGCAGATCACCAGCCCCGCGCGCTCTATGGCCGGCGTGAACTCCGACATCGACGGGATATGGCCGCCGGGAAAGATGTAGCGCTCTATCCAGGGATTGTTGAAGTCGGGCACATCGCTGTTGCCGATGAAGTGCAGCAGCATCACGCCGTCCTCGCTGAGCAGCTCATGGCATTTGCGGAAGAAGGCGTCATGGAATCTCGTGCCCACATGCTCGAACATGCCGACAGAGACGATGCGCTCGAACGGCCCCTGTGTGTCGCGGTAGTCTTCCAGCCGGTACTCCAGCCGCTCGCCATGGATGGACTGCGAGGCCCTGGACTGCGCGCCGGCCAGCTGCTCCGTGGACAGCGTGATGCCTGTGACATGGCCGGCACCGCCCACCTCGGCCAGATAGCGCGAGAGACCGCCCCAGCCGCAGCCTATGTCGAGCACGCGCTGGCCCGGCTCGATCAGCAGCTTGGCGGCGATATGGCGCTTCTTGGCCAGCTGTGCCGTTTCCAGGTCTTCGTTGCCCTGCTCGAAATAGGCGCAGGAGTACTGGCGCTCGCTGTCGAGAAACAGCTGATAGAGCCGGTCGTCCAGATCGTAGTGATGCGCCACGTTGGCACGCGACTTGCCGCGCAGATTGTTCTGCAGCAAGGGCCGCAGCTTCATGCGCCAGGCATCGAGCAAGCGTACCGTGGCGCTGACGGGCACAAGCCTGGCGCCGCGCAGCACCAGCTCCAGCACGTCATAGACCGTGCCTTGCTCGACCAGCAGGCGCTGCTGCATGAACAGCTCGCCAAAGTTGAGGTCGGGATCGCGCAGCAGTGCAATGACGGCGCGTCTGTCGGCAAAACGCAGACGCGCCTGGGGTTGGCCGCCGTCGCCGAAGATCAGCGCCTTGCCTGAAGGGGTGGTGACTTCGAGCCGTCCCGTTTTGACCAGAGGTGCAAATACCTGTTGCAGCAATTTTTCGGTCAACCGGTCCAGCATGTCAGCTCCTTGAAGTGAAGTGTTGAAAAGTGGTCGGTGGAATCGCTCTAACTCGTGCTGCTGAGCGCTATGTGCTGTATCAGCCGCTGGTTCAATGCATGCTGCCCGGCCTGCCAGCCGGCCAGCGTAGCGGCGTCAATCTGTGTGTCCTGGCCGTCGCCCGCGCTCATCAGTCGTTTCCACCAGGTGCCATAGTGCCATGACGACACGTCACCCGTGATATCACTGCCCGTGATCTGTCCGCGCAGCGCATCGATCAGCTGCACGGCCTGCTCTTCCAGCATCCGGCCCTGGTCCCAGTTGGTGCGCACGACTTCGGCGGCGAACACATCCTTGTCTATGCTCAGATAGGTGTCCTGCGGCCAGTCATGCAGATGGTTGGACAGCGTCTGTACCAGCTCCGAGATATTGGCAAAGCTGCGAAACGCCTTGCCCGCGCCCAGGCGCCGGGCCCAGCCGGTGTCCACGCCGCAGCTCCAGTAGGTGAGCTTGCCGGCGCGCAGCGGCCGCAGATAGTTTTCCCAGGCGTGGCCCGAGCCTATGTCCTGCGAGGTGATGCCTGCCACATGGACCTGCGACACGGCCGGGTGCATGGCCACGCGTCGCACCCAGGAGCCGCAGTGCACGCCCCAGGGAAAGCGCATATTGTCCGGGTGGTTGTCCAGCACCACCACGCGCAGCGGATGCTTGGCGCTGAAGCCCTTCTGGGCGATGCAGCGCTCGATCAGCGGCCAGCTCAGATGGTGAAAGTCGCCGCTGCCCATGAGCACGGTACCGTGCTGCGCGGGCAACTGCTCCTGCATGGCCAGGCTGAAGCGCCTGAAGCTGCGCAGGCCGCAGCCAAAGCGCACCAGCTCCTGCCACTGGGCGAGCGCAAGCCGCTTCTCCTGGAGCAGCGGGCCTACCGATCCATCGACATCCAGCACCACAGGTGTTTGTTGCATCATGGCTTGTCACTCCACTGGCGATCGCTTTCAAACAGACCGGAGAAGCGTCGCCCCAAGGCGCGCAGCACGGGATTGCGGATGAAGACCAGATGCTGCGTCATGGTGAAGCTGGCGCCGAGCTGGGCCTTGACTTCCGGGTCGGTCCAGCCCGCCACATAGTGGGACAGGCCCCGCTCCAGTGCGTATTCGAGATTGACCATCCAGCTCACGAAATAGAGATTCGCTTCGCGCGCTGCGGGGTAGCACAGACCTATGTATTTGTCGATCAACCTGCCGTCATGCTCGAAGCACAGATTCCAGCCCAGCAGAGCATCGCTTTGCCGATCCCGGTACTCGAACACGATGCCGCCGTTGTCCGCATCGCGCAGTAAGTCGGCAAAGAAGCCGCGCGTGAGTTTGTCGAAGTGAATGTCGCTTTGCGCATACACCGCATCAAACAGCGCATAGTAGGCGTCCACCTGGGCATCAGCGGCAAAGGCTGCGCCGGTAGGGATACGCTGGACGGAGAGCTGTGCGCGGCTCTTGAGCTTGCGCCTGAGGCTGCTGCGGCGGTTCTTGGACAGGCCGGCCAGATACTCGTCCGTGCTGGCAAAGCCAAGAGGTACATAGGCCAGTGCCTGGCCTTCGAGCGCCACAAAGCCTTGCTCGGCCAGTGCCTGGGACAAGGCCTTGGCAAAGTCGTTGTCGCTGGCGCTCAGCAGGGGTGATGCCTGCGGCAGATCCTTGACGATGGTGAGCATGGTCCGGCCCGCCACGGCGCGCAGTTGCCGCGCCAGCGTGGCCGCATCCACGCCCTGGGGCAGGGGCGCATACTCGCTGACCGTGCTGCCGATGAAGTCCGTCTTCAGCCTGAGCCTGGAGCTCAGCCAGCGCCCGCCCGGCAACGACAGAAGACGCGCCTTGAGCGCGTCTTCTGCGGTGGTCAGCAAATCGAAGGGGGCGGTGAATGCTGGCGCCGGCCATTCCTTCAGCAAGGCAAAGCCTTCTGGAGGATGGTTGGAGAACTGCTGCAGCAAGCCACTGGGTTCGAGCTGGTTGCGGAAATTTTCCGTCGCCATTTCGCCTTTTTGTAGTCGGTTTTGATGGCGCCTGAGTGTGTCTGCAGCGCAGAAAACTGGCACAACCCAAGCAAGAGACAACGAGCAAGACCTGGGCGGCCCCCGCCGCCGCACAGCGAGGCTGTCTTCCCCTTCCCGAAGACAGAGGGGGAAGCGGCGGGGCCGCCTAGGCAAAGCCGCTCAGGGGGTTACGCCTTTTTAGCCTTGGTCAGCAACTGATCCAGCAGCACCATGGCTTCGTCGATCTCGCTGCGCGAAATCATCAGCGAAGGCGCGAAGGTGATCACGTTCTTGTAGTAGCCGCCCACGTCCAGCACCAGGCCGCGTTTCTGGCCCTGGTATTCCAGGCCGCCTTCGAGGCCGATGTCCACCATCTTGTCCAGCAGCGCCTTGTTGGGCGTGAAGCCGTCCTCGGTGCAGATTTCGGCACGCAGCGCCAGGCCCAGGCCGTCCACATCGCCGATTTCCTTGTGGCGCTTTTGCAGCTCCTTGAGGCCTTCGAGGAAGTAGGCACCTGATTCGCGCACCTGACGACCGAAGTCCATCTCGTGGGTCATCTTCATGACTTCCAGGCCCAGGGCCGTACCCAGCGGGTTGGAGGCAAAGGTGGAATGGGTGGATCCGGGCGGGAACACCGTGGGGTTGATCAGCTCTTCGCGTGCCCACAGGCCGGACAGCGCATTCAGGCCATTGGTCAGGGCCTTGGCAAACACCAGCACATCGGGCTGGATGCCGAAGTTTTCCACCGACCACAGCTTGCCGGTACGCCAGAAGCCCATCTGGATTTCATCGACCACCAGCAGTACGCCATGGTCGTCCAGTACCTTCTTCAGGCCGGTAAAGAAGTTGGCAGGTGGGATCACGTAGCCACCGGTGCCCTGAATGGGCTCGATGTAAAAGGCTGCGTATTCGCACTGATTGGTCTTGGGGTCCCAGACCGCGTGGTATTCGTTTTCGAACTTGCGACGGAAGTCGGCCACGATGGATTCCGCGTACTCCTCTGCCGTCATGCCCTTGGGGCGGCGGAAGGGGTAGGGGAAGGGGATGAACTGTGCTCGGTCGCTGAAATGGCCGAAACGGCGGCGATAGCGGTAGCTGGAGGTGATCGAGGACGCGCCCAGCGTACGGCCGTGATAGCCGCCTTCGAACGCGAACATCAGGCTCTTGCCGCCGCTGGCGTTGCGCACGACCTTCAGCGAGTCCTCGATGGCTTGCGCGCCGCCCACGTTGAAGTGCACGCGGCCGTCGTGGCCCCATTTGCTCTTGGCGTCTTCGGCAATGAACTTGGCCAGTTCGATCTTGGTGGGGTGCAGATACTGGCTGGCCACCTGGGGCAGCTCCTGCAGCTGCTCGATCATCTTGGCTTCAAGACGCTTGTTCTTGTAGCCGAAGTTGACGGCCGAATACCACATCTGCAGATCGAGGTAGGACGTGCCGGCATCGTCGTACATATAGCTGCCTTCGCAGCCCGTGAAGATCTTTGGAGGATTGACGTAGTGGACGGTGTCGCCAAACGAGCAGTATTTGGCTTCGTCAGCCAGCAATTGGGCAGTATTGATCACAGCAGAAAGCGCTCCGCAAAAATGGATTCGGTCAACGGTATGCGGCAGCAGTGTGCGTTTGCAATATTTCCGGGCTGTCGAGCATTTGTGTGGGAATTGTGGAGAGCTCTGCGTCGGGCGATTTCCAGCGCCGCAAACGGCGGCAACAGGTGTCCGGGCGCGCGCAGCTGCCAGCAGCAGCTTGCCCGACCCTGTTCAAGGTCCGGGGCGCGGCTTGCTGCAGGTCCTTGAGGCGGCGTCCAGACCGCTGTCGAATCCGGGCCGATCAGCCCAGTGCTACCACGCGCAGCACCTCGGCACCATAGGCATCGAGCTTCTTGGCGCCCATGCCGCTGACGCCCTGTAGCTCCTGCAGGCTCTGGGGATTGAGTTCGGCAATCGATGCCAGGGTGGCGTCGTGGAAGATCACATAGGCCGGCAGATTGTGAGATTTGGCCACTTCGGCGCGCCAGGCCTTGAGGTTGATGAAGCGCACCTGTGCGTCGGGACCCAGATTGACCGCAGCTGCATTGGCAGCGGACTTCTTGCCCTGCTTCTTGCTGCGCGATGCGGCCACGGCCTCGCGCAGCTGTACCTGCACCTCGCCCTTGAGCACGGCACGCGAGCCCGCGGCCAGGCACAAGGTGTCAAACACATGGCCGCTGTTCTCGCTCACCACCTTGTGCAGGCCCAGGGCCCCCGTGGCCAGCAACTGGCGCATCACAGCGCGCAGCTGTGGCTCCGAATACTCCTTGCCGATGCCGAAGGTGGATACCTTGTCATGCCCGTACTGCGTGACCTTGTCCGTCTCCTTGCCGCGCAGCACGTCCATGATGTGGCCCGCACCATAGGTCAGGCCGCTGGCCTCGTGCACGCGGAAGATGGTGGACAGCAGCTTGCGTGCCGCATCCGTGCCATCCCATAGCGCCGGCGGTTCCAGGCAGTTGTCGCAGTTGCCGCAATGGGTGCGGGCAACGGCCTGCAGTGGCTTGCCATCCAGGCTCGGCTCCTGTCCATACTGCTCGCCAAAATAGGCCAGCAGCCGCACGCGGCGGCAGTCCGTGGCCTCGGCCAGACCGAGCAGGGCATCGAGCTTGCCGCGCATCACCTGCTTGAACTGTTCTTCGGCGGGGCTTTCGTCGATCATGCGGCGCTGGTTGACCACGTCGCTGAGACCGTAGGCCATCCAGGCATCGGCGGGCAGGCCGTCGCGGCCCGCACGGCCGGTTTCCTGGTAGTAGCCCTCGATGTTCTTGGGCATGTCCACATGGGCCACAAAGCGCACATCGGGCTTGTTGATGCCCATGCCGAAGGCGATCGTGGCGCACATCACCACGCCTTCTTCGCGCAGAAAACGGTCCTGATGATTCTGGCGCATTTCCTGGGGCAGGCCGGCGTGATAAGGCAGGGCATTGATGCCGTTTTGCACCAGGGTCTGGGCCAGCTCCTCGACACGCTTGCGCGACTGGCAATAGACCACGCCGGCCTCGCCCTCATGCTCGCGCTCGATAAAGCGCAGCAGCTGGTTGCTGACGTCCTTTTTCTCGGCGATCTTGTAGCGGATGTTCGGGCGGTCGAAACTGCTGATGAAATGCTGGGCTGCTTCCAGCTGCAGGCGCTCGATGATGTCGGCGCGCGTCAGCGCATCGGCCGTGGCCGTCAGCGCGATGCGCGGCACCTCGGCATAGCGTTGGTGCAGCACGCTCAGCGCGCGGTATTCGGGGCGGAAGTCGTGTCCCCACTGACTCACGCAATGCGCTTCGTCGATGGCGAACAGCGACAGCTTGCCCTGGGCATGCAGATCGTCGAGCAGACCCAGAAAACGTGGCGTGTTCAGCCGCTCGGGAGCGGCATAGAGAAGGGTGATGTCGCCGCTTTGCAGGCGCAGCTCCACCTCCTGCGTCTCGTCGTAGCTCAGGGTGGAGTTCAGATAGGCGGCGCTGATGCCGGCCTCATGCAGCGCCCCGACCTGGTCGTGCATGAGCGCGATCAGCGGCGAGACCACGATCGTCACGCCATGGCCGAGCTGCTGGCGCGCAATGGCCGGAACCTGGTAGCACAGCGATTTGCCGCCGCCCGTGGGCATGAGCACCAGCGCATCGCCGCCGTTGATGACATGCGAGACGATGGCCTGCTGGGGGCCACGGAATTGCTCGTAGCCAAAAACGGCTTGCAGAATGGATTGCGCGGAAGACACCGGGTACTCTTGAATCGATAGCTGGTAGCGCCTGCTGGATATGGGGAAGAGGCCGATTTTGCCTCTGGTGCAAGCATCAGGACTGGCCCTATTGTGCGCCGCGACCCGGCGCGCTGCCCAGGCCGGGTTATGCGCAATCAGCCAGCCTGCCCTATGGTGGAGGGTGAAAAATGCGCATCCAGCTCGTAGAGATCGGCGGGATAGGTCAGGCGCACAAAGGTGATGGGCAACTGCCCGGTCCAGGTACGGCGGTCGATCACCAGACAGGGAAAGCCGGGCTTGATCTCCAGCAAGCCGGCGGTTTCCTCGCTGGCCGCTTCGGCACGAATGCGGTGTTCGGCCGAGCTCCAGGGCACGTGGTTGACCATCCATGAGCTGGGACTGTGCTCGGTGAAAGGCTCGTGCTCGGCGTCCGGCACGGATTCGAGATTGATCAGGCGGTCTTCGATGCAGAACGGACGCGATCCCGCCATGTGCAGGCACAGCACATGGACGATGGAGGCAGGCCGGGCCATGCGCATGGCCTCCATGTCCTCGCGCGTGCTGCGCCGCTGCGTGCGGCCGAGCAGCCTGCTCGAATACTCCTGGCCCATGCCCAGCACCACCTGGCGCAGATCGGGAATCTCCAGCACGGCAGAGCTGGTTTGCGGGCGCGTCACAAAGCTTCCCGCCTTGCGCTTGCGCACCAGCAGACCGGCTTCTGCCAGCTTGTTGAGCACCTTGCTCACCGTCATGCGCGAGCATTGGTAATGGACGGTCAGCTCCATCTCCGACGGGATGCGATAGCCGGGCGGCCAGCGGCCACTGAGAATGTTCTGTTCAATCTCGGTGAGAATTTTCCCGTGCAGCGACATGGAAGAGTGTTTGTCCATGGAGTGGATTACACCAGCAAATCCGGCCGGGTGCCGCTGCGCCTTCTAAGCGTTCAATACGGAGCGTGCAATGATGGTGCGCTGAATCTCGGAAGATCCTTCGTAGATGCGCAGGATGCGGGCATCGCGCACATAGCGCTCCAGGGGCATTTCCCGGGTATAGCCGTAGCCGCCATGAATCTGCAGCGCCTCGTCGGTCACGAAGCCCACCATTTCCGAGGCGAACAGCTTGGCCATGGCCGACTGCTGGGTGAAGGGCTGGCCCTGCTGGCGCAGTGCCAGGGCCTGCATGGTCAGCGCCCAGGCGGCTTCCAGGCGCAGCTTCATGTCGGCGAGCTTGAACTGTATGCCCTGCTTGTTGGCTATCGGTTCGCCGCCCACCAGACGCTGGTTGGCCCAGTCGGCCGCTGCCTTGAGTGCGGCCTCGGCAATGCCCAGAGAGGTCGCAGCCACGTCCAGGCGGCTGTTGTCCAGCACCTTCATAGCAGTCTTGAAGCCGCTGCCCTCGGCGCCGAGGCGATTGGCCGCCGGGACACGCACGCTGTCCAGCGAAACTTCAAAAGCATGGCCGCCGCGAATGCCCATGAGCTTCTCGGGCGACGAAATCTGTATGCCGGGCAGATCGCGCGGCACGATGAAGGCGCTGACCCCGCGTGCCGCAGCCTCCGCATCGGTCTTGGCGAACACCACCATGAAGCGGGCCTCCGCCGCATTCGAGATGAAGTGCTTGACGCCCGTGATCAGATAGTCGTCGCCGTCGCGCACGGCCCGGGTACGCATGTCTGCAGGGTGGGAGCCGCCGCGCGGCTCGGTCAGCGCAAAGGCCGCCAGCCATTCCCCACTGGCGCAGCGCGGCAGCCATTGCTCGCGCTGCGCCTCGTCACCGCCGATGAGAACGGCATCCGTGCCCAGGTAGTGAGCACCGATCATGGACGAGGTCGCGGCGCAGGCGCGCGAGATGGCGACCAGCGACATCAGCATGGCGGTGGGGGTGACGCCCGGTCCGCCAAAGCGTTCCGGCAGATTCATGCCCATCACGCCCAGTGCGGACAGGCCGGGCACATGGCGCGTGGCGGAAAAGGCTTCCTCGTCCATGGCCTGGGCCACGGGGGCCAGGGTTTCCTCGGCAAAGCGTGCAACGGCATCGGCAACGGCCTGATCTTCTTCGGTCGCGCCCAGACGAATCAATGACATGGCGGTCTCTCCTTGTTTTCTGTCAATCAAAATCAACCCAAAGCGCCTGCTTCGCGCAAGGCGGCAATGGCGTCCGTGCTGCGGCCCAGCCAGCTTTGCAGCAGCAGCTCCGTGTGCTCGCCCAGGGCCGGTGCGCGTTGCGCCCGATTGGGCAGAGCGCCGTTGAAATGCACGGGCTGTGTCGGCAGCTGAAGGCCCGGAAGGCGTTCGTCCTCGACCTCGCAGAGCAGGCCACGCGAGCGGATCTGCTCGGAGTTCAGGGCCTGCTCTATGTTCCAGATGGGGGCTGCGGGAACGCCTGCCGCTTCGAGCCGCGCCACCACATCGGCCACATCGTGCTGCGTGCTCCAGCCCTCCAGCGCGGCGCGCAATGCGGGCTCGTTGGCCGAGCGGGTTTCATCGCTGGCAAAACGCGGATCGCTGGCCAGCTCGGGCAGGTCCATCGCGGCAGCGGTGGCGTCGAACAGCTTCTTGTTGAGCACGGCCAGAGCGTAATGGCCGTCACGTGCCCTGTAGACGCCAAACGGCGCCGAGAGCGGATGTCGGTTGCCCACACGCCGGGCAGGCTGGCCGGTGAACAGATAGCGCGACATCGATGTCGCCAGAAAGCTCAGCGTGGTGTCGAACATGGCGACATCGACATGCTGGCCGACTCCGGTTCTCTGCGCCTGCAACAGGGCCGCCAGTGTCGCCCAGGAGGCAAACAGGCCGGCAACCACATCGCTGACCGCCTCGCCGACCAGGGTGGGCGCGCCTTGAGGCTCGCCCGTGGCCTCCATCAGGCCGCTCATGGCCTGAACAATGATGTCGTAGGCCGGGCGGTGGGCCAGCGGGCCGGTCTGGCCGAAGCCGGAGACGCTGACATACACCAGCCGGGGATTGAGGGCGCGCAGCGTTTCGGGGCCGATGCCAAGGCGCTCGGCCACGCCCGGCCTGAAGTTCTCGACCACCACATCGACCTGCCGGGCGAGCTCATGCACCACGGCGACCGCATCCGCATGCTTGAGGTCCAGCACCAGGCTTTGCTTGTTGCGATTCATGACTGTGAACAAGGCGCTTTGCTCGTTCTTCATGGGGCCGATGGCGCGGTAGTCGTCGCCCTGAGGCGGCTCCACCTTCACGACTTCCGCGCCCAGATCGGCCAGCAAGGCCGTGGACATGGGGCCCGCCAGAACCCGGGTGAAGTCCAGGATGCGGATGCCGTCCAGCGGACGGGAGGCAGTTTTTTCGGTTGATGCAAGCATGGGAGTCCTGCTGTTGATCTGAAGCGATGCCTGCATGCTGCCCAAAACATGAATCAATGGAAAATATTCATTTCCCATTCACTGGATTCAAAAAATTGATTCAGATAAATCTGCGCCAGCTCGAATATTTTGTCGCCGCCGCACGCCACGGCAGCACGGCCAAGGCGGCGCTGGCCATCAATGTTTCACAGCCCTCCATCTCCAAGGCGATTGCCGACCTGGAGGCCCAATGGGGCGAGAAGCTTTTTGTGCGCAAACATGCCGTCGGGCTGGACCTGACCGCGGCAGGACTGGCCAGAAGCCGGGAGGCCCTGAGTCTTCTGGAGGCTGCGCAACTGCTTCAGGAGCCACGCAAGCAGGCGGTTTCCGGCACGCTGAGGCTGGGCTTTCTGAGCACGCTGGGCGCGCTGTGGATTCCGCAACTGCTCACCCAGATGCAAAAGCGCCACCCGTCCATCGACATCGAGCTGATCGAAGGGGACATCGCCTCCCTGACGCGGCAAGTGGAGCGAGGGGAGATCCATGCCGCACTGCAATATGACCTGGGCCTGGCTCGCCCTTTGTTGACCATGCACCCGGTTGCCGCGTTGCCGCCCTATGCCTTGCTGCCTGCCAGGCACGCCCTGTCTGCGGCGCCCAGCGTGAGCCTGGCGGAGCTGGCCCAGTCGCCGTTGCTGCTGATCAACCTGCCTCAGAGCCGAGAGTACTTTCTCTCGCTGTTTCGGGAGGCGGGCGTGGTTCCCACGGTGAACTATGAACTGGCGTCGATAGAACTGGTGCGTTCCATGGTCGCCAACGGGCATGGCGTCAGCGTTCTGACCACGCGGCCGGTGGTCGACCGAACCCACGACGGCAAGCGGCTGGTCTGCAAAAGAATCAAGGGCCGCGTCGCCAAGCAGGCCGTGGTGCTGTCGGTGCCCAGGAGCAATGCCTCGGCGCTGATTGCACCATTTCTGACCGTGGCAAAAAGCGTGATTGCACCCGACTAGCGCAACGCGGGTGCTGTTTTGGTGCGCGACCCCAGGAGCCGGCGGTGGCGGTCTGTGGGCGAGCGAGTTGGCACATAGCTTGCTCTTGTGGATTGTTGACTCATGTCTATACAGCTGGGAAATGCGGCAACTATGGCGCTCGGGTAAGCCTGTATATACATGTTCAATCAGCAATCGCAAACTTCGCTGTCTGCACTGTCGTGCAAGGCTTGAAGTCCGCATCAACAACCGAACTGCTCTGGCATCGACCGAGGAGAGTCCCATGAAATCGACACGTCGCGTTCCAATCTGGCAACTGGCATTAGCCGCAACCGTTCTAGTGTCTGCTGCACAACATGCAGCGGCTCAGGAGACCAAGATCGTCCTGGGCATGTCGGGATGGACAGGCTTCGCGCCGCTGACGCTCGCGGACAAGGCCGGGATCTTCAAGAAAAACGGCCTCAATGTCGAAATCAAGATGATTCCCCAGAAGGACCGGCATCTGGCGCTGGCCTCGGGGGCCGTGCAATGCGCCGCCACCACCGTGGAGACGCATGTGGCCTGGAACACCAATGGTGTGCCGATCGTGCAGATCTTCCAGATGGACAAGTCCTATGGCGCGGACGGCATTGCCGTGCGCAACGACGTCAAGAACTTTGCCGATCTGAAAGGCAAGACCGTCGCCGTCAGCGCGCCGGGTACGGCTCCCTACTTCGGGCTGGCCTGGATGCTGAACAAGAACGGCATGACCATGAAGGACATCAAGACCGTGTCGCTGGAGCCTCAGCCTGCGGCACAGGCCTTTGTCTCCGGTCAGAACGATGCGGCCATGACCTATGAGCCCTATCTGTCCACGGTGCGTGCCAACCCCAGCGCCGGCAAGATTCTGGCCACCACCATCGACTACCCGATGGTGATGGATACCGTGGGCTGCGATCCCAAGTGGCTCAAGGCCAACACGGCAGCCGCCAAGGCGCTGACCCAGTCCTATTTCGATGCCATCGCCATGATCAATTCCGACAAGGAAAAGAGCTACGAAATCATGGGCGCGGCCGTCAAGCAAAGCGGCGAGCAGTTCGGCAAGTCGGCAGCCTTTCTGAAATGGTCGGACAAGGAGGCCAACCAGAAGTTCTTTGCCAGCGATCTGCTGCCTTTCATGAAGGAGTCTGCCGCCATCCTCAAGGAAGCTGGCGTGATCCGCAGCATTCCTGAGAACTACGGCGTCATGTACGACGCCAGCTTCATCAAGTAAGCGCAAAGAGGTTGCAAATGGAAGCGGTATCACCTTCTATCAAGTCTGCATCACCCGCATCGGTTCAGGTGGCATCGCCTTCCGTGAGGCCGGCTCGCCGGCGCTATATGGCCCCTTTGGAGCCCGTCAGCCCCAAGGCCAAATGGCTGCTGGGCACGGGCTTCTTCGTGCTGTTCCTGCTGATCTGGTCGGCCGTCACCTTTGGCGGACTGGTCTCGCCGACCTTTCTCGCCAGCCCGCTGACGATGCTGCGCGAAGGCATTTTGCTGTTCACGGAGTTCGACTTTCACCATGACATCGGCATGACTGTATGGCGCGTCATGGGGGGCTTCATCCTGGCCAGCGTCGTAGCCGTGCCGCTGGGCATTGCCATGGGGGCCTGGAAGCCTGTGGAGGCGTTCTTCGAGCCCTTTGTCTCGTTCTGCCGCTACCTGCCCGCCTCGGCTTTCATCCCGCTGCTGATTCTCTGGGCCGGCGTGGGCGAAGCCCAGAAGCTGTTGGTCATCTTCATCGGCTCCGTGTTCCAGATCACCCTCATGGTGGCCGTGACCGTGGGCGGTGCGCGCAAGGACCTGGTGGAGGCCGCCTACACACTGGGCGCCAGCAATACCGGCATCGTCAAGCGGGTGCTGATTCCCGGTGCCGCACCGGGCATCGCGGAAACCCTGCGCCTGGTGCTGGGCTGGGCCTGGACCTACGTGATCGTCGCAGAGCTGATCGGCTCGTCCTCGGGCATCGGGCACATGATCACCGACAGCCAGGCGCTGCTCAACACCGGACAGATCATCTTCGGCATCATCATCATCGGGCTCATCGGTCTGGTGTCGGATTTCATCTTCAAAACCGTCAACCGTCGCATGTTCGAATGGAGTTCCCTGTGATGAACCAGCTGTCCATTCAAGGCGTTTCGCGCACCTTCACCAGCCACAAAGGCGTCAGCACCCAGGCTCTTTTGCCGGTGGATTTCGAGGTCCGCGAGAACGATTTCGTGACCATTCTCGGGCCCTCCGGCTGCGGCAAATCGACAATGCTGCGCATTGTTGCGGGCCTGGATTTTCCGACGACAGGGCAGGTGCTGTTGGACGGGAAACTGGTGCAGGAGCCCGGCGCCGACCGCGGCATGGTGTTTCAAAGCTACACCTTGTTCCCCTGGCTGACCGTGGCGCAGAACATCCGCTTCGGACTGCGCGAGAAAGGCGCGAGCGAAGCCACCCAGAAAGAGCGTAGCGACTATTTCATTGCCAAGGTGGGTTTGCGCGGGTTCGAGAATCACTACCCCAAGCAGCTGTCTGGAGGCATGCAGCAACGCACGGCGATCGCGCGTGCGCTGGCCAACGACCCCAAGATCCTGCTCATGGACGAGCCCTTCGGTGCGCTGGACAACCAGACCCGGGTTCTGATGCAGGAATTGCTGCTGGGCATCTGGGAGGCCGAGCGCAAGACGGTGATGTTCGTGACCCACGATATCGATGAAGCCATCTTCATGGCCAATCGCGTGGCCGTGTTCAGCGCGCGTCCGGGTCGCATCAAGGCAGACATTCCGGTCCATCTGCCGCACCCGCGCCACTACACCGTCAAGACCTCGCCCGAGTTCATGGAGCTCAAGGCCCGGTTGACGGAAGAGATTCGCGCCGAGTCACTGGCTGCGGCTGCTCACTGAGGCCTGCATCATGAATGTCCGAGATCCTGCCCAGCGCAAAACGGCTCCTGCAGCCCAGATGCCACTCGCGTTGTACCAGCAGGTCAAGGACCATGTGCTGCGCAAGATCGGCGACGGTTCGCTGGCGGCCGGTGCGCGCGTGCCTTCCGAGCAGGAGCTGGTCAACGAGTTCGGCGTGGCGCGCATGACGGTGAACCGTGCGCTGCGCGAACTGGCAGAGCAGGGCGTGATCGTGCGCGTGGCGGGTGTCGGCTCCTTCGTGGCCGAGGAAAAGCCGCAATCGACCCTGCTGCGCATCGCCAATATCGGTGAAGAGATCACCCAGCGTGGGCATGACCATCGCTTCGAGCTGCTCGATATGCGCCGCGAGTCCGCCTCGCCCGAAGTCGCTGCGGCGCTGGATCTCGCGGTCGGCGCTTCGGTCTTTCATCTGCATGGCGTGCACTTCGAAAACGAGCTGCCGGTTCAGATCGAAGACCGCTATGTGAACCCCCGTCTGGTCCCCGACTTCATGGACCAGGATTTCTCTGCCGTGCAACCCTCGGTCTATCTGGTGCGCAATGTGCAGTACGACCAGATCGAGCATGTGGTCGATGCGATCTTGCCGACGGCCGAGCAGGCCCGGCTGTTGCAGATGGCTCTCGACCAGCCTTGCCTGATGCTCACGCGCCGTACCTGGCTGCGCGGCGTCCCTATCACCTGGGTGCATTGCGTGCATCCGGGCATGCGCTACCGACTCGGTAGCCGTTTCCGAACCGATTCAGTGCACGGCGGCTGATCCCGGCCAGGCCCTTGAATCCCTCAGTACGTTTTTGTTTCTCTTGACTGTATAGACAGGTATAGCCATGAACACTACCACCACCCAAGAGCTCTCGAACTCCGAACTGGAACTGCATCCCGGCGAGCTCACGCTGGCTCAGCTGCGCCGCATTCAGGACGGCGGCGTGCAGCTCAGCATGGCGCAGGCCGCCTATGCGGCCATGCGCAAGGCCGAGGCCCATGTGCAGCACATCGTCGATGAAGACCAGGTGGTCTACGGGATCAACACCGGTTTCGGCAAGCTGGCTTCGACCAAGATCGCGCATGAGCGCCTGGCCGAGCTGCAGCGCAATCTGGTGCTTTCGCACAGCGTGGGCACGGGCGAGCCGCTGCCGGATCATGTGGTGCGCCTGGTGCTGGCCACCAAGGCCGTGAGTCTGGCCCGCGGGCATTCGGGAGCCCGCACGGCGCTGGTGGACGCGCTGCTGGCGCTGGCCAATGCCGATGTCCTGCCCGTGATTCCCTCCAAGGGTTCGGTGGGCGCTTCGGGCGATCTGGCGCCGCTGTCGCACCTGGCCTGTGTGCTGATCGGCGAGGGGCAGGCCAAGGTGGGTGGCAAGCTCGTTTCCGGCCGTGAGGCCATGCAGCATATCGGCCTGGAGCCCTTTGTGCTCGGCCCCAAGGAAGGGTTGGCGCTGCTCAATGGAACCCAGGTCTCCACCTCGCTGGCGCTGGCGGGTCTGTTCCAGGCCGAAAGCGTGCTGGCCGCAGGCCTGGTGGCCGGTTGCCTGACGCTGGAAGCCATACAGGGTTCCATCAAGCCCTTCGATGCGCGCATCCACGCGGCACGCGGCCAGCATGGACAGATCGCCGTGGCGGCTGCCGTGCGCTCGCTGCTGGACGGCAGTGCCATCGACCCCTCGCACCCCAATTGCGGGCGCGTGCAGGACCCCTATTCCATCCGCTGCGTGCCGCAGGTCATGGGCGCCTGCCTGGACAATCTCAGCCATGCTGCGCGCGTGCTGGTCATCGAAGCCAATGCCGCCTCGGACAATCCGCTGGTGTTCGACAACGGCGACGTGATTTCGGGCGGTAACTTTCATGCCGAACCCGTGGCTTTCGCCGCCGACATCATGGCCTTGGCGATCGCTGAAATCGGCGCCATCTCCGAGCGTCGCATGGCCTTGCTGCTGGACACCGGACTGTCGCGCCTGCCGGCCTTTCTGATCGAGGACAGCGGCGTCAACTCGGGCTTCATGATCGCCCAGGTCACGGCGGCTGCCCTGGCTGCCGAGAACCAGTGCCTGGCCCATCCCAGCAGCGTGACCAGCCTGCCCACCTCGGCCAACCAGGAAGACCATGTCTCCATGGCCACCTATGGCGCGCGTCGCCTGGCCGACATGGCCAGAAACACGGCGGTGATCGTGGGCGTGGAGGCCATGGCCGCGGTCCAGGGCATGGATTTCGACCGCCGGCTCAAGAGCTCGCCGCTGATCGAGGAGCAGTACGCGTTGATCCGCAGCCAGGTGCCTTACCTGGACAAGGACCGCTATCTGGCCCCCGATATCGAAATCATGCGTCTGTGGGCGCTGGAAACCGCCTGGCCCGAGGTGCTGCAGAGCATTCTGCCGAGCACGGAGCGCTGAAACTGCTGCCTACAACCCACACCGCAAAAATCGCCGGTGCCCCAGGCCAGGGGTTCCGAGCAAGAGCCTCAGCCGGCCGCGCCGCCTCGCAGCGAGGGCGCTGTCCCCTTGGGGGAAAGCGGCGCAGCCGCTCAGGGGGATCAAAAACTTCCCGCGAACTGGTAGCGCGAAGCCGGGTGCCACAGGGCCGAAACCGAGGCCACCTGGCCCTGGGAGCGGGTTCTGCGGCGCAATACCAGACAGGGTTCGGTGACCTCCATGCGCAAAAGCTCCGCCACCTCGGCCGTGGGCATGCTCGCTTCGATGGAGAAATTCACGCCCTGCAGCGGAGCCACGCGCACCAGATAGGCATTGGGCGTCTGGCTTGCAAAGTCCTGGCTCAGATAGTCGGGAGCCACGGCCGGATTCACATAGCGGTCTTCGACCTGGATGGGGACATCGTTCTCGAAGTGCACGACCACGGAGTGAAACAGATGGGTGGCGGTGCTCAGCTCGAACTGGCGCAGCAGGGCGGCATCGACCTTGCAGCGCTCGAGCCGCTGCAGCTCCCCCCGGTGCCGGTGGCCGCGCGCACCAATTTCGTCGGCGATATTGCGCAGCTCGACCAGGGTGGCCTGGTACTTCTGCTGGGCCACGAAAGTGCCCGAGCCCTGGACGCGCGTCAGTGTCTTTTCGTCGCTGAGCTCGCGCAGCGCGCGGTTGACGGTCATGCGCGCCACATTGAACTGCTTGACCAGGGCGGCCTCGCTGGGAATGGCCTGGCCTTCCTGCCATACGCCACTTTGAATCTGCTGCAGCACATGGTCTTTGATGCGCTGGAACGCAGGTACGGCGGCGGTGGTATCGGTTCGCGACATAGGGTTTGTGTGGATCAGAAAAGCTGTCTAGATGATTGACGTGGGTGGGAGTAAATCACAAAATTCGTCTATACAACTTCGCGGAAATAAATGAAAGTTGTTCGGACATATAAGAGACATCCAGAGGGATTGACGGAGCAATTCATGAGTATTGATACAGCCACGCTGGGTTCCTCTGGCGCCATCGAGACCAGAACCATAGACATGGTTCCGGAGAGCGAGCGCCATGGCTCGCCCTCCAGCCAGTTCACCCTCTGGTTCGGAGCCAATTGCCAGATCACGGCCATTGTCGACGGAGCGCTGGCCATCGTGTTCGGCGCGGAGGCCATGACGGCCATCATCGGTCTGCTGATCGGCAACATCCTCGGCGGCATCGTCATGGCCCTGCACTCGGCCCAGGGCCCGCGCCTGGGCCTGCCCCAGATGATTTCCAGCCGCGTGCAGTTCGGCGTCAAGGGCGCGGCCCTGCCGCTGCTGCTGGTGATCCTCATGTACCTGGGCTTCGCGGCCACGGGCACGGTTCTCTCGGGCCAGGCCATCAACCGCATGTTCGATTTCTCGGCCCCGCAGACCGGCATGATCATCTTCGGCACGCTGACCGCCATCGTGGCCGTGGTGGGCTATCGCCTCATCCACGTGCTCGGCCGCGTGGCCACGGTGATCGGGCTGCTGGGCTTTGCCTACCTGGCCGTGCGCCTGGGCATGCAGTACGACGTGGCCAGCGCCTTCGGCCAGAAGCCCTTCACCTGGGCGAGCTTCCTGCTCACCATCGCGCTGTCGGCCGGCTGGCAGATGACCTTCGCGCCCTACGTCGCCGACTACTCGCGCTACCTGCCGTCCAACACGCCTACGTCGCGGGCTTTCACCACGACCTTCATGGGCAGCGTGATCGGCGCGCAGATCGCCATGACGCTGGGCGTGCTGGTCGCCGCGCTGGGGGGCCAGTTCCTGAAGAACCAGGTCGGCTTCATCGGTGACCTGGCCGGCCCGGCCGCCATCGTGATCTACCTGGTGATCGTCTCGGGCAAGCTCACGGTGAACTGCCTCAATGCCTACGGCGGCTTCATGACCATCCTGACCACGGTCAGCGGCTTCAACAACAAGACGCAGATCTCGCCCGTCGCGCGCATCGCCTACATCGTCGGCTTCGTGCTGCTGTCGCTGGTGGTGGCCTTGCTGGCCAGCGCCGATTTCCTGAACAACTTCAAGAACTTCGTGCTGCTGCTGCTCGCCGTCTTCGTGCCATGGAGCGCGGTGAATCTGGTGGACTACTACCTGGTGTCCAAGGAGCGGGTCGACATTCCCGCGCTATACGACCCCCAGGGCCGTTATGGCAGCTACAACTTCATGGCGCTGGGTTGCTATGTGCTGGGCATCCTGGTGCAGATCCCGTTCCTGAACCAGGCGCTGTACAAGGGTCCGCTCGCCTCCATGCTGGGCGGTGCCGACATCTCCTGGATCGTCAGCCTCCTGGTGACATCGCTGGTGTACTACCCACTGGCCAAGCGGTCCATGAAGGTGCCTGCGGCCATGATCTATCCCAAGTGCAGCCCGGCCCCAGCCGTCGAGCCCGACTTCTACGCCGAGGCAACCCGCTTCCGAGCCGAGCCGTAACGCCTTTTCCATATTCTCTCCATTACTGTCAAAGGAGCAGCCATGACTACCCCTAACGATTCGCGCATCGACCCCACCCGCGTCATCCGCGCCCCTCGCGGCAACCAGCTCAGCTGCAAGAACTGGCTGACCGAAGCGGCCTACCGCATGATCCAGAACAACCTCGACCCCGAGGTCGCCGAGAACCCGCAAGCCCTGGTGGTCTACGGCGGCATCGGCCGCGCCGCCCGCAACTGGGAGTGCTACGACCAGATCCTGGCTTCCCTCAAGGAACTCAATGAGGACGAGTCCCTGCTGGTCCAGTCGGGCAAGCCTGTGGGCGTGTTCAAGACCCATCCGGGCGCGCCCCGCGTGCTGATCGCCAACTCCAACCTGGTGCCCAAGTGGGCCACCTGGGAGAAGTTCAACGAGCTGGACCGCAAGGGCCTGTTCATGTACGGCCAGATGACGGCCGGCAGCTGGATTTACATCGGCAGCCAGGGCATCGTGCAGGGCACTTTCGAGACCTTTGTCGAAGCCGGTCGCCAGCACTACAACAACGACCTGACCGGCAAGTGGATTCTCACGGCCGGCCTGGGCGGCATGGGCGGCGCCCAGCCCCTGGCCGCCACGCTGGCCGGCGCCTGCTCGCTGAACATCGAATGCAAGCAGTCCAGCATCGACTTCCGTCTGCGCACCCGCTATGTGGACAAGCAGGCCAAGGACGTCGACGACGCGCTGGCCCTGATCAAGCATCACACCGAAAAGGGTGAGGCGGTCTCCATCGCGCTGCTGGGCAATGCCGCTGAAATCCTGCCCGAGCTGGTCAAGCGCGCCAAGGCCGGCGGCCCCAAGCCCGACATCGTGACCGACCAGACCTCGGCCCACGACCTGATCAACGGCTACCTGCCCGTGGGCTGGACCGTGGCACAGTGGGAAGCAGCCGCTGCCGACCCCAGCCAGCACGCCAAGCTGACCAAGGCCGCGGCCCAGGGCTGCGCCGTGCACGTGCAGGCCATGCTGGACTTCCAGGCCATGGGCATCCCCACGGTGGACTACGGCAACAACATCCGCCAGGTGGCCTTCGACGAGGGTGTGAAGAACGCCTTCGACTTCCCCGGTTTCGTGCCCGCCTACATCCGTCCGCTGTTTTGCGAGGGCAAGGGCCCGTTCCGCTGGGTGGCGCTGTCGGGCGACCCCGAGGACATCTACAAGACCGACGCCAAGATCAAGGAACTGTTCCCCGAGAACAAGCACACCCACCGCTGGCTGGACATGGCGCGCGAGCGCATCGCCTTCCAGGGCCTGCCCGCACGTATCTGCTGGCTGGGTCTGGGCGAGCGCCACAAGGCGGCCCTGGCCTTCAATGAAATGGTCAAGAACGGCGAACTCAAGGCCCCCATCGTCATCGGCCGCGACCACCTGGATACCGGCTCCGTGGCCAGCCCCAACCGTGAGACCGAAGCCATGAAGGACGGCACGGATGCCGTCTCCGACTGGCCGCTGCTCAACGCCCTGCTCAACACTGCCGGCGGCGCCACCTGGGTCAGTCTGCACCACGGCGGCGGCGTGGGCATGGGCTACTCGCAGCACTCCGGCATGGTCATCGTGGCCGACGGTACCGATGAAGCTGCCGCGCGGCTGGCGCGCGTGCTGGTCAACGACTGCGGCTCGGGCGTGATGCGCCATGCGGACGCAGGCTACGAGCTGGCCATCGAGACCGCACGCAAGCAGGGCCTGAAGCTGCCCATGGTGAAGTAAGCGCCATGGCCGCCGCGCACATGACTCAACGGAGAAGCCTCCGTGCTCCCGCATTGCTGCGCGGCGTTGCCCTGGCTGCGGCGCTGCTGGTGCCCGGCTGGGCGGCCGCGCAGGAGCCCGCCGCGATCGATCGCCTGCTGGGCCAGATGTACCCGCAGCTGGATACGCTGTACAAGGATCTGCACGCCCACCCCGAACTGGGCTTTGCCGAGACCCGAACCGCCGCCCGGCTGGCGAAGGAACTGCGCGGCCTAGGTTTCGAGGTGACGGAGCAGGTCGGCAAGACCGGCGTGGTGGCCCTGCTGCGCAACGGCACGGGCCCCACGGTGATGGTCCGTACCGACATGGACGCGCTGCCTATGGAGGAAAAGACCGGCCTGCCCTATGCCAGCCGCACCAAGACCACCTGGAACGGCCGCGAGACCTTCGTAGCGCATAGCTGCGGCCACGACGTTCACATGGCGGCGTGGGTCGGCGTGGCGCGCACGCTGTCGGCTCTGAAGTCGCAGTGGCGCGGCACGCTCATGCTGGTTGCCCAGCCCGCGGAAGAAACCGGCGCCGGTGCGCGTGCCATGCTGGCCGACGGCCTGTTCACCCGCTTTCCCAAGCCCGACGTGGCGCTGGCGCTGCACACCGACCCGCGCCCCATCGGCACCGTCAGCTATGCGGTGGGGCCGATGACCTCGGCTGCCAACGAGGTGCAGATCACCTTCAAGGGCCGTGGCGGCCACGGCTCGGCGCCACACAAGGCGCTCGATCCGGTGATGATTGCCGCGCGCTTCATCGTCGACGTGCAGTCGGTCGTCAGCCGTGACAAGGACCCGATGGAGTTCGGCGTCGTCACCATCGGCGCGATGCAGGCAGGCAGCTCGGGCAACATCATCCCCGACCGGGTGGTGCTGCGCGGCACGATCCGCAGCTACGCACCGGCGGTGCGGGCACAACTGCTCGACGGCGTGCGCCGTGTCGCGCTTGCCTCGGCCGCAGCGGCTGGCGCGCCGGAGCCCGATATCGCGCTGCCGGACACCAGCTCCGCCACCGTCAATAACCCGGCCGTCGTGGCGAAGGTCGAGTCGGTGCTGAAGGCCGCATTGGGGGCCGACAACGTGACGCGCACGCCGCCGCTGACCACCAGCGAAGACTTCGCCGAATACGGCGCCGAGGGCGTGCCCTCGATGTTCTTCCTGGTCGGCGTCACCGACCCGCAGGAAGTGGCCGCCTCGCAGCGCCCCGGTGGCAAGCCGCTGGTGTTCAACCACTCGCCGCAGTTCGCGCCGCTGCCGGAGCCTTCCATCAAGACCGGCGTGAAGGCCATGAGCCTGGCGGCGCTGGGCTTCCTGGACAAGCCTTGACACGCATCATTGCTTGCCAGACGGCTGCGGCCCCTGCTCGGTACTTCCGCGCTGGGGCACGCCGGTTCTAGCGCGGCGTTTTGTTTTAATTTTTTGTGCTTTTGATCGATGCAACGCTTTGACCTGAACCAGATTGCGCCCAGCCCGTGGAAGAACGGGGGCGGCAGCACGCGCGAGATTGCCTGCTGGCCGCAGGGTGCGGGCATGGACAGCTTTGGCTGGCGCGTGAGCGTGGCCACGATTGCCCAGGCCGGCCCGTTTTCTGCATTTCCGGGCATAGACCGCCAGATCATGCTGCTCGATGGCGACGGGGTACGGTTGCACAGCGCCCATGCCGGGCTCGAGCATGCATTGACCGAGCGCTGGCAGCCATTCGCCTTTTCGGGCGATATGGCGCTGGATTGCGATCTGCTGGGCGGGCCGTCCAGCGACTTCAATGTCATGACCCGGCGCGGACAGTGGTCGGCCAGTCTGGAGCAGCTCGGCGGCCGGGCCGAGGCGGGGCTGAGCGCCGCAGGGCTTTGCATGGTGCTGGAGGGGGGCTGGAAATGGGCCGACGGGCGGATACTGCAAGCCGGTCAAGGCCTCTGGTGGACCAGCCCCCAGGCCGAGCCGCTGTTGGCGCAGGACGAGCAGGCCAGGCTGATCCTGGTCAGCCTGACGCCGCACAGCTAAAACACGAGCAGCTTGCACCCTTGAATTGGACGTTTCAATGCGTATTGATATGAAAAATCAGGAGTGGCAAGCGCATGAAGCTATGAAATCAGTAGTTTCATGGTTTGAATTGCCGTAATCGAACACTAGGAGCATCGCCATGACGCAAGTTATTTCCCATCCCGCAGTCTCTGCCGACGGCTGCTGGTACAACCTGCGTCTGGCGCCGGAGCTGTATGTCTCCGAAGTGGCGGATATTCCCGAGGGCACGCTGGCCTGTCTCGTGGTGCAACAAGGCCGCATGGTCTGGGTGGGCCCGCAGGATGCCATGCCCGCCGAATACCAGGCGCTGCCCCGGCATGATGGCGCAGGGCGCCTGGCCACGCCGGGCCTGATCGACTGCCACACCCACCTGGTCTATGGCGGCGAGCGTGCCAACGAGTTCGCCATGCGCCTGGCCGGGGCCAGCTACGAGGAAGTGGCTAGGGCCGGCGGAGGCATCGTCTCCAGCGTCAGGGCCACGCGCGAAGCGTCGGAGGACGAGCTGGTGGCGCTGGCGCTGCCGCGTCTCGAGCAGTTGCTGGCCGAAGGCGTGACGGCCATAGAGATCAAGTCGGGCTACGGCCTGGCCCTGGAACACGAGCGCAAGCAGCTGCGCGCCGCACGGCGCCTGGGCGAGTTGTGTGCCGTGACCGTGCGCACCACCTTTTTAGGGGCCCATGCGCTGCCGCCTGAGTACGCGGGCCGCAGCCAGGAATACACGGATCTGGTCTGTCAGGTCATGCTGCCGGCGCTGGCCGCCGAAGGCCTGATCGATGCCGTCGACGTGTTCTGCGAGCGCATCGCCTTCTCGCTGGCCGAGACCGAGCAGGTCTTTCGGGTGGCCAAGGCCTTGGGCCTGCCCGTCAAGCTGCATGCCGAGCAGCTGTCGAATATGGAGGGTGCAGCCCTCGCGGCCCGCTATGGCGCGCTGTCCTGCGACCATATCGAGCACTTGTCCGAACACGGCATTGACGAGATGAAGAAGGCCGGTACCGTGGCCGTGCTACTGCCCGGAGCCTTCTATACGCTGCGCGACACCAAAGTGCCGCCGATTGAGGAATTAAGGGCCGCCAAGGTCCCCATGGCCGTTTCTACCGATCACAATCCGGGTACCTCCCCGTGCTTGAGCTTGCTGCTCATGGCCAATATGGCTTGCACGCTGTTCCGTCTGACGGTTCCCGAGGCTCTGGCGGGCATCACCCGGCATGCCGCGCAGGCTCTGGGTCTGCAGGACGAGCAAGGCCTGATTGCCGTGGGCCGTCCCGCCAACTTCGTGCTCTGGCCCGTGAAGCAGGCTGCCGAACTGGCCTACTGGTTCGGCAGCAAGCCTGACTGTACGGTGGTGCGCCAGGGCCTGATTGCGCAGCAAGCCAAAGCCTGAAAGCGGGGAGCGCGAAAGGTTGCTGATGTCTCACGAACAATTTCTCAATGAACTGATTTCCACCCTGGGCGCCGATGTCGCGCTGCGCGGCACGGACACGCCCGAGCGTAGCCGCACCGACTGGAGCGGCACGCCCCCCCAGCAGCCGCTGGCGCTGGTGCGCCCACGGACCACGGAGGAAGTCAGCGCGGTCATGCGTCTGTGCAGCGCCCACAGGGTTGCGGTGGTTCCGCAGGGCGGGCTGACCGGGCTGGCCGGTGCCGCGGTCCCTACGGAGGGCGCTGTCGCGCTGTCGCTGGATCGCATGAACCGCATCGAGGACATCGATGCCAAGGCCGGGCTGATGCAGGTGCAGGCCGGCGCCACCCTGCAAGCCGTGCAGGAGGCGGCCGTCGATGTCGGCATGGTGTTCGGTGTGGATCTCGGTGCTCGCGGCAGCTGCCAGATCGGCGGCAACGTCTCCACCAATGCGGGCGGCAACGGCGTGCTGCAGCACGGCATGATGCGCGAGCAGGTGCTGGGCCTGGAAGTGGTGCTGGCCGACGGCACGGTGCTGCCCATGCTGCGCCCCATGATCAAGAACAACACGGGTTATGACCTCAAGCAGTTCTTCATCGGTGCCGAAGGCACGCTGGGCATCATCACGCGCGTGCTGCTGCGCCTGCGCCCCGCGCCCCAGGCCACGGCCACGACGCTGGTGGCCATGCCCGATTTCGACTCGGCGCTGGCCGTGCTCAAGCGCATGCAGTCGCGCTTCGGCAACAGCGTCGCGGCCTACGAGCTGATGTGGGACAGCTTTGTGCAGGCCTCCATGGCCTGGCTCAAGCTCGCTGCGCCTTTTGAGCAGCGCTACCCCTTGCTGGCCCTGATCAATGTGGATGGCAAGGACGAGGCGCAGCTGCAGGGCGATCTGCAGCAGGTGCTTGAGGAAGCCATGGAAGCCGGCGAGGTGCTCGATGCCATCGTGGCCCAGTCGGTCGCCCAGGTGCAGCAGCTGTGGAAGCTGCGCGAGGCCCCGGCCGAGCTCAACAACAATATGCATCCCGCGATCAACTTCGACGTGAGCCTGCCCCAGGCCGACATCGGCCGCTTTGCCGAAGCCTGCATGCAGGCTTTTGCCGCGCGCTGGCCTGCGCACCAGGCGCTGTACTTCGGTCATGTGGGCGACGGCAATCTCCATGTCTCGGTGGATGGCAAGACCGTCAACGGCGAATGCGAGCAGGTGGAGGAGCTTCTCTACCGCATCGTGGGCGAGATGCAGGGCAGCGTCTCCGCGGAGCACGGCATAGGTCTGCACAAAAAGCCGTATCTGAGCAACAGCCGCACGCCCGCAGAGCTGGCGGCGATGCGGGCCATCAAGCTGGCCCTCGATCCCCTGGGCCTGATGAATCCCGGAAAGGTGTTTGATCTATGACGAATTCCCTGGTGGCCTCGCTGGCCCGGGCCCAGGTGCGCCCGCTGCCCGCGTACAACGCCGGCCTGTCCAACGAAGCGGTGCGGGCGCGCTATGGCGTGACCGATATCGCGCGACTGGCCAGCAATGAAAATCCCTTCGGTGCCAGCGCCTCGGTGCGCCGGGCGATTGCCGAGGTGGCCAACGATGTGGGTAACTATCCCGATGCCAACTGCACGGCCTTGCGCGAAGCCATTGCCGAGCGCACGGGGCTGCCCGCCGGGCGCCTGGTCTTCGGCGACGGCTCGGAAGACCTGATCAAGATTCTCTGCGAGGTCTTTCTCGCTCCCGGCGATCTGGTGGTGACACAGCGTCCCGTGTTCGGCCTGCACGAAATCTATCCAAAGATGATGGGCGCGGAGGTCGAGCTCCTCGACCTCAACGAGGAGCTGGGCTTCGATCTGGGCGCCTGGTGCGCTGCCGTGGCCAAGGCCCCCAAGATCGCCTTCCTGCCCAACCCGTCCAACCCCGTGGGCTGCATGATGGATGCGGCGCAGTTTGCGCAGGTGCTGGAGGCCACGCCCGCCAACACCGTGCTGGTGGTGGATGAGGCCTATTACGAATACGCGCTGCATGACGATGACTACCCCGATGTGCTGGCCATGCTGGAGGCGCGTGTCGGGCCCTGGATCGTGCTGCGCACCTTCTCCAAGGCCTGGGGCCTGGCCGGTCTGCGCGTGGGCTACGGCATGGCCGACAGCGCCGAGCTGGTGGGCCTGATGGACAAGGTGCGCTCGCCCTTCAACGTGAACATGGCGGCCCAGCGCGCAGCGCTGGCCGCCTGGAACGATCCCGCGCACATGCGCAGCGGTGTGGCGACCACGGTGGCGCTGCGCGAAGATCTGCGCAGACAGCTGCTGGCGCTGGCAGGGCCGGGCCGGCCGCTGCAAGGCCTGCGCATTGCGCCTTCGGTGGCCAACTTCCTGTTTCTCGACCTCGGCCGTCCCAATGGCCCGGTGACCGAAGCGCTGCTCAGGCAGGGCGTGATCGTCAAACCCTGGAAGGAGCCGGGCTTCGAGCATTTCCTGCGCGTGTCCATAGGCACCGAAGGCGACAACGCGCGTTTTGTACAGGCCTTGCTGGCCGCACTCGAGGCCTGAGCCATGAAGCTGTTCCGGGGCTGGACGATTGTGGCGGCGGCCCATGGCCTGCTCGCCCTGGCCTTCGGCGCAGCTTATTCCTTTGGCGCTTTTTTCAAGAGCATCCAGACGCAGTTCGATGCGGGCCGTTTCTCGGTGGGCTCGCTGTTTGCCGTGACGGCTTTGCTGTACTACTGCGTGGGCGCTGTTGCCGGCCCTCTGGCCGACCGCATAGGCCTGCGCCGCGTGACCGGTGCGGGGGTCTTGCTGCTGGCCACAGGCTTTGCGCTGGCCAGCCAGACCCGCTCGCTGGCGCAGCTGTTCGTGGTTTTCGGCCTGTTCGTGGGCGGTGGTGTGGGCCTGATCTACGTACCGGCCCTGGTGGCCGTGCAGCGCTGGTTCATACGGCTGCGCAGCCGTGCCTCCGGCCTGGCCTCGGCCGGCACCGGCGTCGGCACCTTCGCCGCGCCGCTGTTTGCGGGCTGGCTGCTGGAGTTGCAGAGCTGGCAGATCACCATGCAGTGGTTTGCGCTGGCCATCTTGCTGCTGGGACTGCCGGCCGCGCTGTCCATGGTCGGCCAGCCATCGCAGCTGGGTCTGAGCTGCGACGGCGATCCTCACCCTGCCCAGGCTGCAGCCCAGGCGCAGGGCATGGAGCTGTCCCAGGCCGTGCGCAGCAGCAGCTTCGGCTGGTTTTTCCTCGCCATTTTCCTGGCTTCGGTGAGCCTGTTTGCGGCCCTGGTGCATATCGCTCCCATGGCCCAGGGCCTGGATATCGATGCCGTTTCAAGCCAGTGGCTGATCGCCCTGATAGGCGCTGGCAATGTGCTGGGCCGGCCCCTGCTGGGCGGTCTCGGCGACAGGCTGGGAGCTCTGCGTCTGCTTATGGGTCTGAGCATTTTTCTGGCCCTGCTGCACTTGCTGTGGTGGCAGGCCCATGGCTGGGCCGCGCTTGCCGTGTTTGCCCTGCTGTTCGGCGCGGCGCATGGCGGCTGCATCGCCCTGTTTCCCGTCCTTGCCGCCCAGTGGTTCGGCACCTTGCGGCTGGGTGCCATTTTGGGCATTCTTTACATCAGCGTGGGGCTGGCGGCAGTCGTCGGCGCCAGCGCGTCCGGCTGGGTGTTCGACCAGACTGGCGGCTACACCCAGGCCATCCAGGTCAGCGCCGCGCTGGCCTTGCTGGCTGTGGCTGCGCTGGCGCTTGCGGCCCGTGGCCAGCGTTTGGTTTCCTCTCCTTCAGGCATTTCGAAATGATCATGCACTCTTCCTCCTCCAGCGGCACACTTTTTGCCGAAGACGCCTTACTGCCCACGGGATGGGCGCGCAATGTCCTGCTCAGCTGGGATGAGGGCGGGCGTCTGGCCGAGGTGCTCACCGATGTGGATCCGCAAAGCGGCGAGGCCGGCGAGGTCGATACCGCCATCCGCGCCGCCGGCCCGGTGATCCCAGGCATGCCCAATCTGCACTCGCATGCCTTCCAGCGTGCGTTCGGCGGTCTGACCGAGTTCCGTGGCCAGGCGCAGGACAGCTTCTGGAGCTGGCGCAAGCTGATGTACGGCTTTGCCAACCGCATGACACCCGAGGCGCTGGAAGCGATTGCGACCTGGCTGTACCTGGAGATGATGGAGGCAGGTTACACCTCGGTCTGCGAGTTCCACTATGTGCACCATGATGTAGGCGGCAAGCCCTATGCCAACGATGCCAGCCTGTCCCTGGCGCTGCTGCGTGCGGCGCAGAAGACGGGCATAGGCATGACCTTGCTGCCCGTGCTCTATCAGACCAGCGGCTTCGGGGGCCTGCCGCCTCGTGGGGATCAGGCCCGCTTCATTCGCAGCACGGACAACATGCTCTCCTTGCTGCAGCAGCTGGAGCCCGTGACCAGGGCGCAGCAGGCAGCCCTGGGCCTGGCTCCGCATTCGCTGCGCGCCGTGCCGCCGGACAGCCTGAAAGCCGCGCTCGCAGGCCTGCACGCCATGCTGCCCAAGGCGCCGGTGCACATTCATATCGCCGAACAGACCCAGGAGGTGGACGACTGCCTGGCCTGGAGTGGCCAGCGCCCCGTGCAATGGCTGCTCGAGCATGCGCCCGTCGATGCGCGCTGGTGCCTGGTTCATGCCACGCATATGACGCCCGAGGAATATGCGGGCGCGGCTCGCAGCGCTGCCGTGGCCGGCATCTGTCCCACCACCGAAGCCAATCTTGGTGATGGGATTTTCGATATGCCGGTGTGGCTCAGGCATGGCGGCCGCTGGGGCATTGGCTCGGACAGCCACGCCACGGTCAACGCGGCCGAAGAGCTGCTGATGCTCGAATACAGCCAGCGCCTGAACCTGCGCCAGCGCAATGTGCTCGGCGGCGGTGCCCAGCCCCAGGTGGCGACCTCCATGACCTTGCAGGCGGTGGCCGGCGGTGCCCAGGCATCCGGCCGCGCCATTTCCGGTCTGGCCGTGGGCCAGCAGGCCGACTTCGTGGTGCTCGATGCCCGGCATGTGGCCCTCAACGGCCTGCCAGCCGACAGCGGCCATGCAGCCCATGTGTTTGCAAGCCATCGCACCTCGGCCATAGCCGATGTCTGGGTTCGCGGCCAGCAGCGCGTGCAGGCAGGCCGCCATGCGCTGCACGAGGTCGCGCAACAGGGCTTTGTCCTGGCCCGCAAGGCATTGCTGCAAGGCGCCTGAGGGTGGCTGCATTCAGATTTTTGACAGAAGAGAGACGCTCCATGAGCCAAGCCATCGCCCCCTTTGTCTTCCACCAGGGTACGGCACCGCTGCTGATTTCCATGCCGCATACCGGCACCCATGTACCGGCCGACATTGCGGCCAGGCTCACGCCCGAAGGGCGCGAAGTCCACGACACCGACTGGCATATGCCGCAGCTCTACGACTTCGCCAAGGCGCTGGGCGCATCCATTCTGGTTGCCACGCATTCGCGCTATGTCATCGATCTGAACCGTCCGCCCGATGGTGCCAGCCTCTATCCGGGCCAGAGCGTGACCGGGCTGTGTCCGGTTGACGGCTTCGACAGCAAGCCCCTGTATGCCAGCAAGGACCTGGAGCCCGACGAGGCAGAAGTCGCGCGCCGCCGCGAACTCTACTGGCAGCCCTATCATGCGCAGCTGCGCGCCGAGCTCGACCGCATCAAGAGCCAGCATGGCGTGGCCATGCTGTGGGATGCACACAGCATCCGCTCGGTGCTGCCGCGCTTTTTCGAGGGCAAGCTGCCCGACCTGAACCTGGGCACCGCCGACGGCAAGAGCTGCGCGCCGGCGCTGGCCCAGCAACTGCTGGACATTGCACGGCAGGCACCGGGCCACACCAGCGTGCTCAACGGTCGCTTCAAGGGTGGCTTCATCACGCGCAACTATGGTCAGCCGGAGCAGGGCTTTCACGCCGTGCAGCTGGAGATGACGCAGTCCAGCTATATGCAGGAGCAGATGCCTTTTGACTACCTGCCCGAGGTCGCGGCCCGTATCCAGCCCACCATGCAGCGTCTGCTGCAGGCCGTGCTGGCCTTCGCCCAGACCAGCGGCCGCTGAGCCCAGGCTAGTGGCCCTCGGCCTGCAGCTCGTCGCCTAGCCAGCGGCGGGGCCCTGGGCCGCCGCGCTGGCATTGGTCGCCGGGGTTGTACATGCTGCAGACCTTGAGCGACAGACAGCCGCAGCCTATGCACTGGTTGAGGCTGTCGCGCAGGCGCTGCAGCTCGGTGATGCGCTCGTCCAGCCGCTGCTGCCAGATGCGCGACATCTTCTGCCAGTCGCCGCCTGTAGGCACGTGCCGCGTCGGCAACCGTGCCAGCTGCGCGGCGATCTCCTCCAGCGTGAAGCCCACACGCTGCGCAAACACGATGTAGGCAATGCGCCGCAGGCCCGAGCGGTGGTAGCGCCGCCTGCCGCCGGGGCTGCGCACCGATTCGATCAGACCCAGCGACTCGTAGAAGCGCAGCGCCGATGCGTTGACGCCGCTGCGCTGCGCGAAGTCGCTGATGCTCATCAGCGGATCATCCTCAGTTTTCATGATGTCTTTATCCGGAGCTTGACTTAAAGTTCACTTGAACTTGAAGAATGCCGCCATTGTGATCGATAGCCGGTGGAGCCGCAATCAGCGGCCCAAGTGCTGGCCGGAGTTCTTCTGATATCCGTAGCTGTATTCGCTTGATGAAAAACGACTTCAGATGGTTTTGTGCCTGAAGTCATTTGGTGAATTGCGGCAGCAGCTATCTTTATTGAATCTCTCTCAGCCACCTGCCAATGCTTGTCACAAGCCTGGCTGCTCCTGCGTCTTGTAGGCAGAGGTGGCCGTTCCGTCAGGCCTGCTGCCGCCAGCAGGGCGGGCGCATTCATTCTGGGAGAGTCCATATGTCAGTCCATTCCACGCCGCCGCTGCGGCCCTTGCTGCTGGCCGGCGGCCTCGCGGCGCTGGTCCTGCTTTCGGGCTGCGACCGTCCCGGCGCGGGCGATGCCCATGCCGGCAACGGCCCGCCGCCCGCGCCCGAGGTGCAGGTAGTCGAGGTTGCCTTGCAGGCCATACGCCCCTGGGACGAGTTCAATGGCCGCATCGAGGCCGTGGAGTCGGTGCAGCTGCGCTCGCGCGTGTCGGGCTATATCGAGCGCATCGCCTTCGTCGAAGGCCAGGAGGTGAAGAAGGGCCAGCTGCTGTTCGTGATCGACCAGCGGCCCTATCGTGCGGCCCTGGCCAGCGCCCAGGCCCAGCTCGAACGCGCGCGTGCCGCTGCCGGGCTGGCGCAGACGCAGGACCAGCGCGCGCGCCAGCTGGTGGCCGAGAATGCGGTCTCGCGCGAGGAGGCCGACACGCGGGCCGCAACGCTGGCCCAGGCCACGGCCCAGGTGCGTGCGGCCGAGGCCGAGCTGGCCACCGCACGGCTGCAGCTCGACTTCACCGAGGTGCGTGCGCCCATCACGGGCCGTGCCAGCCGCGCCCTGCTCACCGTGGGCAATATGGCCCAGGCCGACCAGAGCGTGCTGACCACCCTGGTCTCGCAGGACCCGGTGTATGCGTATTTCGATGCCGACGAGCACAGCTTTCTGCGCTACCAGAAGGCAGGTCTGGCCGGCCTGAGGGGCCAGGGCCGCGCGGTGCGCGTCGCCCTGGTCGGCGACAGCGGCTTTCCCCATGCGGGCACGCTGGACTTCAGCGACAACCAGCTCCAGTCGGGCACGGGCACCATGCGTTTGCGCGCGCGCCTGGCCAACCCAGACCGGATGCTGACGCCAGGCCTGTTCGCACGCGTGCAGATGCAAAGCGGCCCGGACCGGCAAGAGGCCGAGACCCAGGCGCTGCTGATCGACGACAAGGCCGTGCTCACCGACCAGGACCGCAAGTACGTATATGTGGTGGGCGCAGGCAATCTGGCCGAGCGCCGCGACCTTACGCTGGGTCGCATGGTCGATGGCCGGCGCCTGGTAGAAAAAGGCCTGGCTGCGGGTGACCGGCTGGTGGTGGGCGGCGTGCAGCGCATCTACTACCCCGGCATGCCCGTCAATCCCAGGCCGGTGGCATCAGCTACCGCGCAGCCCGTGCCCGCCGCTGCGCAGTAAGGGGGAGTGCCATGGACTTCTCCAAATTCTTCATAGACCGGCCCATCTTCGCGGTCGTGCTCTCCATCATCATGTTCGCCGTCGGTCTGGTGGCCATTCCGCAGCTGCCAGTGGGCGAGTACCCCGAGGTCGTGCCGCCCAGCGTGGTGGTGCGCGCCACCTATCCGGGAGCCAATCCCAAGGAGGTCGCAGAGTCGGTGGCCGTGCCGCTGGAGGAAGCCATCAACGGGGTCGAAGGCCTGATGTACATGAAGTCGGTCGCGGCTTCGGACGGCAGCCTGCAGGTGGTCGCCACCTTCCGCCCCGAAATCGACCCCGACACCGCCGCCGTGCGCGTGCAAAACCGCGTCAGCCAGGCCCAGAGCCGGCTGCCCGAGGAGGTGCGGCAGTTCGGCGTGACCACGCAGAAGCAGGCGTCCACGCCGCTGATGTACGTGGGCCTGGTCTCCAAGGATGGCAAGCATGATGCGCTGTACCTGCGCAACCATGTCACGCTCAAGATCAAGGATGTGCTGGCGCGCATTCCTGGCGTGGGCGACGTGGGCATCTACGGCGCGGGCGACTATGCGATGCGCGTCTGGCTGGACCCGCACAAGGTGGCAGCACGCCAGCTCACGGCCGGCGAGGTGATCGCCGTCATCCGCGAGCAGAACATCCAGGTCTCGGCCGGTCAGCTGGGCGCCGAGCCCAGTGCACAGAAGTCCGACAAGCTGCTGTCCATCAATGTGCGCGGGCGGCTGAAGACGGCCGAGGAGTTCGGGGACATCGTGCTCAAGAGCGGCGAGGGCGGCCAGGTCGTGCGTCTGGCCGACGTGGCGCGCATCGAGCTGGGCGCCAGCGACTACACGCTGCGCTCGTGGAGCGACACCAAGAACATGGCGGCCGTGGGCATCTTCCTGTCGCCGGGTGCGAATGCACTGGGCGTGGCCGAGCAGGTCTATGCGGCCATGGACCGGCTCTCCAAGGACCTGCCCGAAGGCGTGGCCTTCGAATCCGTCTGGGACCCCACGGTCTTTGTGCGCGACTCGATCAAGGCCGTGCAGAGCACGCTGATCGAGGCCGTGATCCTGGTGGTGCTGGTGGTCATCGTCTTTCTGCAGACCTGGCGCGCCTCCATCATTCCGCTGCTGGCTGTGCCCGTGTCCATCATCGGCACTTTTGCGGGCCTGTACCTGCTGGGCTATTCCATCAACACGCTGACGCTGTTCGGCCTGGTGCTGGCGATCGGCATCGTGGTGGACGACGCCATCGTCGTGGTCGAGAACGTGGAGCGCTACATCGAGCAAGGCCACAGCCCGCAGGAGGCGGCCCATCTGGCCATGAAGGAGGTCTCCGGGCCCATCATCGCCATCGCACTGGTGCTGTGCGCGGTCTTCGTGCCCATGGCTTTTCTCAGCGGCGTCACGGGCCAGTTCTATCAGCAGTTCGCGGTGACCATCGCCATCTCCACGGTGATCTCGGCCATCAACTCGCTGACCCTGTCACCGGCACTGGCGGCCAAGCTGCTGCAGCCGCACGGCGCACCGCGCGACGCGCTGGCACGCGTCATCGACAAGGGCCTGGGCTGGCTCTTCCGGCCCTTCAACCGCTTCTTCGATCGCAGCGCCCACGGCTACCAGAACTCGGTGGGCCGCTCGCTGCGCCGACGCGGCCTGGTGTTCGCGGTCTATGCGGCGCTGCTGGCCGGCACTGCCGTGCTGTTCCATGCCGTGCCCGGGGGCTTCATCCCCATGCAGGACAAGCTCTACCTGTTTGCCGGCGCCAAGCTGCCCGAAGGCGCGTCGCTGAACCGCACCGATGCGGTCACGCGCCAGATGGTGGAGACGGCCAAAAGCGTGGATGGCGTGGACATGGTCGCGGCCTTCGCGGGCTTCAATGCGCTGCAGTCCACGACCACGCCCAATCTGACCAGCTCCTACATCATGCTCAAGCCCTTCGGCGAGCGCACACGCAGCGCCGAGGCCATCAATGCCGAACTGGGTGCCAAGTTCGCGCAGATCGAGGGCGGCTTCGCCTATGCGCTGATGCCGCCGCCCATCCAGGGCCTGGGCAACGGATCGGGCTATTCGCTGTTCCTGCAGGACCGCGCAGGCCTGGGCTATGCAGCGCTGCAGCAGGCGCTTGAGGCCTTTCAGGCCGAGATTGCCAAGACGCCGGGCATGACCTACCCGGTCAGCAGCTACCAGTCCAACATTCCGCAGCTGGAAGTGAAGGTGGACCGCATCAAGGCCAAGGTCCAGGGCGTGGCGCTGACCGATCTGTTCCAGACCCTGCAGGCCTATCTGGGCTCGGTCTACGTCAATGACTTCAATGCCTTCGGCCGCGTCTGGCGCGTGATGCTGCAGGCCGATGCCGACTACCGTCAGGCCGTGGAGGACATTGCCCAGTTGCGCACGCGCAACGCGCGCGGCGAGATGGTGCCCATAGGCTCCATGGTCACCGTGGTGCCCAGCTACGGACCCGATCCGGTGCTGCGCTACAACGGCTTTCCGGCCGCCGACCTGATCGGCGACTCCGATCCGCGCCTGCTGTCCTCGGCCGAGGTGCTGACCAAGCTGCAGGAGATCGCGCAGCGCACGCTGCCGCGCGGCATCGAGCTGGCCTGGACGGATCTGAGCTACCAGCAGGTCGAGCAGAGCCATGCCGCGGCCGTGGTCTTCGTGATCGCCGTGATGCTGGTCTTCCTGGTGCTGGCCGCGCTCTACGAAAGCTGGACCCTGCCGCTGGCCGTGATCCTGATCGTGCCCGTGTGCATCTGCGCGGCGCTGTTCGGCGTGTGGCTGGCCGGGGGCGACAACAACGTCTTCGTGCAGGTGGGCCTGGTGGTGCTGATGGGCCTGGCCTGCAAGAACGCGATTCTGATCGTGGAGTTCGCACGAGAGCTGGAGATGCGCGGCTCGCCAACAGTCGATGCCGCGCTGCAGGCCTGCCGCCTGCGGTTGCGTCCCATCGTCATGACCTCCATCGCCTTCATCGCGGGCGCCGTGCCCTTGCTGATCGGCGGCGGCGCAGGCAGCGAGGTGCGGGCGGCCACGGGTGTGACGGTGTTCTCGGGAATGCTGGGCGTGACCCTGTTCGGCCTCTTCCTCACGCCGGTGTTCTACGTCACGCTGCGCCGCCTGTCGGGCCGGTCGCTGGCGACCCGCACGCCTGTCCAACCCGCTTCAACTGTTGCACCCGCATCCCTGGAGGGCCGCCATGTCTGAGATCCCCCAACCTCTGCGCCGGCATGCTCTGGCATATGCCGTGGCGGGCCTTGCGACCCTGCTGGCAGGCTGCGCCGTCGGCCCCGATTTCCGCACGCCCGAGCTGCCTCAGGCCGGCGCGCAGTTTGCGCGGGCCGAGCCGTCTGCAGTCCTGAAGCAGGCATCGCCCGAGGCCGGTTCGGATGCCGCGTTCTGGCGCCAGTTCCAGGATGCGCAACTCACGCAGCTGGTCGAGCAGGCCCTGCGGGCCAACCAGGATCTGCGCGCTGCGCTGGCGCGGCTCGATGCGGCCCAGGCCCTGCTGCGCGAAAGCCGTCTTGATCAGTTCCCGACGCTTACCCTGTCGGGCCAGGCGCTGCAGCAAAGACGCAGCGAAAGCCAAGCCATGGGCGGGTCGCGCAGCCAACGCAGCTACAGCGCCGGAATCAATGCGACCTGGGAGCTGGATCTGTTCGGTCGCGTGCGCCGCAACATCGAAGCCGGCAGCGCCGAGCTGCGTGCCAGTGCCGCCGATCTGGCTGCGCTGCAGGTCGCCATTGCGGCCCAGGTCGCGGCCAGCTACGCCGACCTGCGCGGCTGGCAGCAGCGCCTGCAGCTGGCCGAGGCCAATGCCGCCAATCAGCAGGACACGCTGCGCCTGGTTCAGCTGCGGCTGGCGCATGGCAGCGGCACCGATTTCGACCTGGCGCGCGCCCAGGCGCAGCTGGAGACCACGCGCTCGCGCATTCCCGTGCTGCAAGCCCGGATTGCCGTGGCACAGCATCGGCTGGCCGTGCTCACCGGCCAGGTGCCCGAGGCACTGATCGCGGCGCTGAACGCGCCCACCGCGTTGCCTCAGTTGCCAGAGACCATCGCTCCCGGCACGCCCGCCGAGCTGTTGCGTCGTCGCCCCGATGTAGCCGCCGCCGAGGCGCGTCTGCATGCGGCCACGGCGCGGGTGGGCGTGACTACGGCCGAGCTGTTCCCGCGCCTGTCGCTGGGCGGTCTGCTGGGCAGCTCCGCTCTCAGCACGGGCGCGCTGTTCGAGGCCGGCAGCGTCAGCCGCAGCGTGTTCCTGGGCGTGGACTGGTCTTTCCTCGACGTGGGCCGCGTACGCGCGCGCATCGCTGCCAGCGAAGCGGGCGCCCAGGTCGCGCTGGCCCAGTACCAGCAAAGCGTGCTGCTGGCGCTGGAGGACACCGAGAACGCCCTGGTGCTTCTCACGCGCACCCGCAGCGAGGACGCCCATCTGGCCCAGGCCGCCGAGCAGCGAGCACGGGCCGAGCAGCTCGCGCAGCGCCGCTACCGCCTGGGTAGCGTGGGCCTGTACGAGGTGCTGGACGCGCAGCGCGACCTCTACGCGGCCCAGGACGCGGCGGCCGACAGCCGCGCGCGCGGCCTGCGTGCCGCCGTGGCGCTGTACCAGGCGCTGGCTGGCGGCTGGGAGGGCCAGTCGCCGGCCAGGCCTATGATGGCGTTGCAATGACGCTTTCGCTGTTTCCTGCCGACTCCCTGCCCGCCGAAATCATTGATGACGGTGCCGTGCTGCTGCGCGGCTTTGCGGCAGCCGAGGAGCAGCGCTGGGTGGCCGAGGTGACGGCCTTGCAGACGCGGGCCGCATTTCGCACCATGCAGGTGCCCGGCGGCAAGTTCATGTCGGTGGCGATCACCAACGCCGGCGGCTGGGGCTGGATTTCGGATCTGCAGGGCTATCGTTACAGCGCCGTCGATCCGCAGACCGGCAAGCCCTGGCCTGCCATACCGGCTTTTCTGGGCGAGCAGGCCGCCAGGGCGGCGGCGCTGGCCGGCTATCCGGGTTTTGCACCCGATGCCTGCCTGATCAACCGCTATCAGCCGGGCGCGCGCATGGGCTTGCACCGCGACCAGGACGAGCATGACTTTGCTGCGCCCATAGTCTCGGTCTCGCTGGGCTTGCCCTGCCGTTTCCTCTGGGGCGGGCTGACGCGTCAGAGCCCCACCCGGCGCCTTGCGCTCACCCATGGCGATGTGCTGGTCTGGGGCGGGCCCTCACGCCTGGTGTTCCATGGCGTCGCTCCGCTCAAACCGGGCCAGCACCCGCTGCTTGGCAATGAGCGCTGGAATCTGACGTTCCGCATGGCCAAGGCTCGCTACCCGGCAGGCCAGCCATCGGAATAGGCGCTGGCGGCAGGGCAATGCCCGGCTGCCCGGCAAAGCCGGCCAGCTTTCCTACAATGGCGTTCTATGAGCCAGTCGCACCCCACCCCCGCCTACACCCGAGCCCAGGAGCTGCCCGCAACGCTTGCCAAGCGCCTCGTCATTCTTGACGGCGCCATGGGCACCATGATTCAGCGTTTCAAGCTGGGCGAGGCTCAGTATCGCGGCGAGGGCTATGCCGGTGCCGACGGTGCGGGCGAGCGCTTCAAGGACTTCGCCCATGACGTCAAGGGCAACAACGAACTGCTGTCGCTGACCCGTCCCGACGTGATTCGCGACATCCATGAGAAATACCTGGCTGCCGGCGCCGATCTGATCGAGACCAATACCTTTGGCGCGACCACGATTGCGCAGGAGGACTATCACATGGCCGACCTGGCCTATGAGATGAACCTCAAGAGCGCCCAGCTGGCGCGTGCGGCCTGTGACAAGTACAGCACGCCCGATCACAAGCGCTATGTGGCCGGCGCCCTGGGCCCCACGCCCAAGACGGCCTCCATCAGCCCCGATGTGAACGACCCTGCCGCGCGCAACATCACTTTCGAGCAGCTGCGCCAGGCCTATCTGGAGCAGACGCTGGCGCTGATTGAAGGCGGCGCCGACGTGATCCTGGTCGAAACCATCTTCGACACCCTCAACGCCAAGGCCGCGCTGTTTGCCGTGGACGAGGCCTTCGAGCAGACCGGCGAGCGCCTGCCCATCATGATCAGCGGCACGGTGACCGATGCCTCGGGCCGGATTCTGAGCGGACAGACCGTGACGGCCTTCTGGCACAGCGTGCGCCACAGCAACCCGCTGTCCGTGGGTCTGAACTGCGCCCTGGGCGCCACGCTGATGCGTCCCTATGTGCAGGAACTGGCCAAGGCGGCTCCCGACACCTTCATCAGCTGCTATCCCAATGCCGGCCTGCCCAACCCCATGAGCGACACCGGTTTTGACGAAACGCCCGAGATCACCAGCCGTCTGGTGCACGAGTTCGCGGCCGAAGGTCTGGTCAATATCGTGGGCGGCTGCTGCGGCACCACGCCCGACCATATCGGTGCCATTGCCAAGGCCGTGCAGGCCACGGCCACGCGCAAGCTGTTCTACCCGGCCGAGGCCTGATTCCGCCTGGAATGGTTCGCCCCTGATCCGCGCATCGGATCGCCGGCGTGAACCATGCGGCCCGGCACGATCCGGGCAGCCCTGGTGCTTGAGCCACAAGCATTGGCAGCATCTTTTTCCGATGCTTATTCGCAGGGGCGGGCACAATGGCCTGATTCCGGCTTTGATACCCTGCCACCGTCGACCGCATGACTGCACCACTGCAACCCGTTGCCCCCGTACTGCCCATGTCCGTGCCCACGGGCCAGGCGGCTGCGCAGGCCGGCAATGTGGCAGCAGCCGCTGTCCCGGAGCTTCCCGCAGCGCAGCAGCTGCCCGCCGCTCAGGCGACGCCCCCGGCGACCAGCATGGTGCAGTGGTCGCCGCAAACCTTGCAGAACCTCAAGCTCCAGGCCTTTGAGCATCTGATTGCGCAGCTGGCACTGCAGGTGCAGGCCCAGCCCGGTGCACCTGCGGCAAGCTGGCCCAGTCAGGGCCTGCCAGCGGCCGTGCAGCAGTTTGTGCAAAGCCTGCTCGCGCAGGTTCAGGTCAGCCTGCAGGGACAGGCACAGCCCTTGCAGCTGCTGGCCGGCCAGCAGGGATCGGTTGCGCTGATGCAGGCCTTGGCGCAGGCAGCGGTGTCTGGCGCGCAGCCGCCCAGCTCGGCTTTGCAGACGGCGACGGCCCTGTCGCCCACGGCGGCCGTGGCGCTGGAGCAGGCACAGCAGGGCATGGCGGCAGCACCTGCAGGTGGCGCTGCCGCACCGCGTCTGCCCCAGCTGCAGAACTGGCTGGTGCAGCAAGGCACGCTGGTCACGCCGCAAGGCGAGCGCAGCTTTTCCCTGACATTGCAGGTGCCCGCAGCCTGGGCGCAGGCTGTGGGCGCGGCAAGCATCCCGACAGCCCAGGGGCCGGGGACGGCCCTGCGCCTGCCCATGGCGGATCCGGGTGTCTTGAGCAGCGGTCCTCTGGCTCTGGTGGTGCAGCCGCAGTCGTCGGTGGCGACCAGCACACTTGCCACCAGCGCATTGCTGTGGCTGGAGCTGCAGCCCGTCACGGCGAGTTCCGCTCAGGCGACGCCGGCACAGATGGCCGGTCTGCCTCTGGCCATGCCCGCACCGGCGCTGGCGCAGGAAGTGCAGCAACTGCTGCAGAACAAGTCCGATCCCTGGCTGATGATGGCCGCGGCCCAGGCCGCCAATGCCCTGCCTGTGCCGCGCCGCAGCGGCGAGCACCGTTCGCATCTGTGCATGACCGAAGGCTGCCAGTACCAGGGCCTGGCTCCCTGCGCCCAGCCGTTCTGCAGCGAGATGAATCGCATCTGGGCAGCCTCCGGCGTGGCGCACAGCGGCTGAACCAAGCTGACGCAGGGCTGGACTCTGCGCGGGCCGCACTTTCATAATGCTTCCCGTTGCCTGCTTTTTGAGCAGGCTTCTCGGGTCGGAATTGGCAGCCAGGCTGCCAGCCATGTTCCGGCTGTCTTCAGTGCATCAGGCAGGGCCTGACTGCCTGTCATCACCTCATCTCACAGGTCTTCGGCCTTCTCTGTCTTCTGCTGTGCCAAGAGCTGGCTGCGGGGGGCAGTGACTTCACAATTCAAGGAGAACCACCGGCATGCGCTTGCGTACTGGCATTGCTTGTTCCACATGTTTCACTCTTTTGTCTGCCGTGCTGCCTGCGGCGGCCCAGTCGTCCAGCGTCAGCATTGGCGGTCTGATCGACGGCGGCATCTATCGCGGCTTTGATGGCACGGCGCAGGCCGGCACGATTCAGCGCAGCAATCTTGCGATTGCCGGCTGGGAGGACCTGGGCGGTGGCCTCAAGGCCACCTTCCGCCTGAGCGCACGTTTCGATATCGATACCGGGCGCCTGGAGGATCAGGGCCGCAAGCCGTTCTGGCACGACGAGTCCACGGTGGGCTTGCAGGGCGGCTTTGGCCACTTGCGCCTGGGCCGCGCCCTGTCGGCCATGTGGTCGCAGGACTGGAAGTTCGACCCTTGGGCCAATTTCAACCGCATTTCCTCGCCCGCCTGGTATCAGTGGCACTACCTCACGCCTACCGACCGCTACAGCAACAACGGCACCGCCGAGTATGGGCGCATGGCCAATGGCATCTTCTACGACTCGCCCACGGTGGCCGGCTTCACCCTGCATCTGAGTGCCTCGCCGGAGCGCACCGAGGTACCGCTGACCTTGCGCCGCGAAGGGCGCGGTTATTCGGCCTCTCTCAACTACGACTCGGACAGCCTGAGCGGGATGCTGGCCTTCGAGCGCAACGGCAGCGGTGACAAAGACACTTTCGTGGCTGGCAAATACCGCTTTGGCGCAGCCGCCGTGATGGCCGCCTGGGACTATTCGCGCGTGGCCCAGACGGCACTCTCGGCCAAGGCCGTGACGTTGGGCGCCACCTATCAGATGGGACAGACCACGCTGAAGGCCGGTTATGGACGCCAGCGCATGCAGGAGCAGACCAATCATTTCTACTCCCTGGGCGCCGACTACGCGCTGTCCAAGCGCACCACGCTCTATGCCAGCCTGGGGCGCAAGAGCTACGAGTACGGCGCGGACTCGGGAACTTCGTTCGGCGTGGGCATGGCTCACGCCTTCTAAGCCCAGGCCTCCAGCCCCACAGCCGCAGCCTTGCTGCGGCTTTTTTTGCGCCCGGTGCGAATGTCCAACAAGAGTTGAGGGAATTAAATCCGCCAGTTTGGGGTGTTTGTGCGCCTTTGCACGGGCGGTACAGCACTGTTTCTGGCCCTGATCCAGGCCTTGTCCGGGTAAAAATCGCCAAAAACCGTGTTTTTTTGCCGATATCTACGCTCTTCCTCGTTGAAATCCAAGGTCTGAATCTGGTGTATTCCATTTAATTGAGTGCACAAGAGCTCAATTTGGCAGAAGTTATGGCTGGCTGTTTCTAATGAGTGCTGAAAATCCGTTAAATGCATTGAAATTGCGCTCAAAAATAGCGCTTCTTTCTGCAACTCTTTGGCTGGCAACTATTTGCATGCGGGCTCTGTAAATCCTTGATTTTTTTGCCCAAAATGCGCGGCATTCCCCCGATTGAGGAGAGACCGCGATGTCCTATTCCGTGCCCGAGCAAGACAACCCAGTGCGCGCCGCCGACGCGCCGCAAGCCGCCGCCTGCGGCAGCCAGACCATGCACTGGCATGCGCCGGCCAAGCCCGCCGCGGCCTCCGAAGCGCAGCGCTGGCCCGTGGAGGCAGTGCAGTCATTGTTGGACCTGCCTTTTCTGGACTTGTTGCACCGTGCTCAGAGCGTGCACCGTGAGAACTGGCCTGCAGGCGAGATCGAGCTGGCGACCTTGCTGTCCGTCAAGACCGGCGGCTGCCCCGAGAATTGCGGCTATTGCCCGCAGTCGGCCGAGTTCGATACGGGCGTGAAGGCCGAGAAGCTGATGAGCGTGGAGGAAGTCACCCGCGCCGCCAAGGCGGCCCAGGATGCCGGAGCCACCCGCTTTTGCATGGGCGCTGCCTGGCGCGCGCCCAAGGACCGCGACATCGAGAAGATGAACGAGCTGATCGGTGCCGTGAAGGGGCTGGGCATGCAGACCTGCGCCACGCTGGGCATGCTGCAGCCCCATCAGGCGGCATCGCTGCGCGATGCGGGTCTCGACTATTACAACCACAACCTCGACACCGCGCCCGAGTACTACAAGGATGTGGTCAGCACGCGCCAGTACCAGGACAGGCTGGACACGCTGGCTGCCGTGCGCGATGCGGGCATCAGCGTCTGCTGCGGCGGCATCATCGGCATGGGCGAGACCGAGGTCCACCGTGCCGGCCTGATTGCCCAGCTCGCGAACATGGAGCCCTATCCCGAGTCCGTGCCCATCAACAGCCTGGTGCCCGTGCCCGGCACGCCGCTGGCCGACAGCGAGCCGGTGGATCCGCTGGACTTTGTCCGTGTGATCGCCGTGGCGCGCATCACCATGCCCAAGGCCCGCGTGCGCCTGTCGGCGGGCCGCCAGCAACTGGGCGAGGCCGTGCAGACCCTGTGCTTCATGGCGGGAGCCAATTCCATCTTCTACGGCGACAAGCTGCTGGTGACCGGCAATCCCGATGTGGAGGCCGATACCACCTTGATGCGCAAGCTGGGCCTCAAGGGCCTGGGGGCATCGGCCGCAAGCTGATCCCTGAATCTTCCCCGGCCATCGCGCCGGGGCTTTCTCATTGCAAATTGCATGGCCCTGCCTCTGGTGCGGGCCAGGCCGCGCTGCGCCTGCGTTTTGACAAGGCGGGTGATTCGCCTCAGGAGTTTTTGATGGAACACAGTCTTGCCAGCCGCAGCGTGCGCCATGTCTGGCATCCCTGCACCCAGATGAAGCGGCACGAAGCCGCGCCGCCGATTGCCATTGACCACGCCACCGGGCCCTGGCTGGTGGACACCGAGGGCCGCCGTTATCTGGACGGCATCAGTTCCTGGTGGGTCAATCTGTTCGGTCACTCGCATCCGCATATCCGGGCGGCGCTGACCGAGCAGATGCGCAAGCTCGATCATGTGATGCTGGCCGGTTTCACCCATGCCCCCGTGGTCGAGCTGTCCGAGCGCCTGGCCGGCCTGACCGGCCTCGGTCATGCGTTCTACGGCAGTGACGGCGCTTCGGCCACGGAGATCGCGCTGAAGATGAGTGCGCATTACTGGCGCAATCAGGGGCAGCCTGCCAAGCACCGTTTCGTGGGTCTGGCCGGCGGCTACCACGGCGAGACCGTAGGCGCGCTGTCGGTCACCGATATTGCGCTGTTTCGCGATGCCTATGGCCCTCTGGTGCGTCTGTCGGCCACGGTGCCCAGCCCCGATGCCCGTCAGGCCCGGCCTGGCGAAACCGCTGCCGATGTGGCACGCCGCGCAGCAGAGGGTCTGGAGTCCTGGCTGCAAGCGCATCACCAGGAGACTGCAGCCTTGATTCTGGAGCCGCTGGTGCAGTGCGCCGCCGGCATGGCCATGCATGACGCCGAATACCTGCGTCTGGCCCGGGCGCTGTGCGACCGTTATTCGGTGCATCTGGTGGTGGATGAGATCGCCGTGGGCTTTGGCCGTACCGGTAGCCTGTTTGCCCATCAGCAGGCAGGTATCAGGCCGGACTTCATCTGCCTGTCCAAAGGCCTGACGGGCGGCACGCTACCCCTGTCTGCCGTGCTGACGACCGATGAGGTCTATGCCGCTTTTTATGACGACGATGCTGCGCGCGGCTTTCTGCACTCGCATTCCTATACCGGCAACCCGCTGGCCTGCCGCGCTGCCGTGGCCACGCTGGAGCTGTTCGAGCAGTTGGACCAGCTGGCTGCCAATCGGCAGCTGGCCCTGAAAATCAGTGCAGCATTCGCCGGGCTGAATGCTCACCCCCGTGTCAGCAACCCGCGCCAGCAGGGAATGATCTGGGCCTGGGACATCGATACCTCCCTGCCGGACTTTGCGCAGCGCTACCACCAGGCGGCGCTGGATCTGGGCCTGCTGCTGCGCCCCATAGGACGCACGTTGTACTGCATGCCGCCCTATGTGCTCGACGATGCCGACATCGCCCACCTGGGTCAGGCCGCGCTGGCCGCGCTGAACACCACTTTGCAGCAGGAAGCGCAGCTTTGCGCGCAGAAGGGAAAGGCATGATCGGCTGTTTCGTCACGGGCACCGATACCGGTGTGGGCAAGACCCTGGCCAGCTGCGCGCTGCTGCATGCACTGGCAGGCCATCATTCGCGCGTGGTGGGCATGAAGGCCGTGGCCGCAGGCGCCGAGCCCGACGGGCATGGGGGCTGGGCCAACGAAGACACGGTAGCCCTGCGTGCTGCCTCCACGCTGGCCGTGCCGGCAGTGCTGGACAACCCCGTGCTGCTGCCAGACCCCATGTCGCCGCATATCGCGGCCCGGCGCGCGGGCGTGGAGGTGACTTTGGCGCCGATTCTCGATGCCTACCGGCAACTGGCCGCGCAGGCCGATGCCGTGGTGGTCGAGGGGGCGGGTGGCTGGCGCGTGCCGCTGTCCGAGACTCTGTGCATTGCCGATCTGGCCGTGGCGCTGCAGTTGCCGGTGGTGCTGGTGGTCGGAGTCAAGCTCGGCTGTCTGAACCATGCGGTGCTGACCGCAGAGGCGATTCGCGCAGCAGGCTTGCCGCTGGCGGGCTGGGTGGCAAGCCGTGTGGAGCCGCAGATGCTGGTGCCCGAGGAAAACATGGACTGGCTGCGCAACCAGCTGGGACGGCTTGGCGCGCCGCTGCTGGCCGATATTCCGTGGCAGGCCACTCCCGATCCTCGCCTGACCAGTTTCTCCTTGCCCAAGGAATGGCAATGACCGCATCTTCCAATTTCTGGCTGCAGGATATTCCACAGCAGCTGGCAGCCCTGGACGCCGCCGCGCTGCGCCGTACCCGCCGTACCGTAGCGCCCCTGCAAGGCGCGCGCATTCTGGTCGACGGGCAGCCCATGCTGCAGTTCTGCAGCAACGACTATCTGGGGCTGGCACAGCACCCGGCCATGATTGAGGCGGCCTGCGCCGGTGCGCAGGATTTCGGTGTGGGCTCGGGCGGCTCTCCCATGGTCAACGGCCATAGCACGGCCAATGCCGCGCTGGAGGAGGAACTGGCCCGCTTTGTGCAGCTGCCCCGTGCGCTTTACTTCTATGCCGGGTTTGCCACCAATGCCAGCATCATCCCGGCGCTGGTGGGGGCGGGCGACGCCATTTTCTCTGACGCTCTGAATCACGCCAGCCTGATCGATGGCTGTCGCCTGTCGCGTGGCCAGATCCACCGTTTCGAGCATGGCGATCTGGCTGCATTGGAGCAGCTGCTGGCTGCTTGCCCGGTGCAGCGCAAGCTGGTGGTGAGCGATGCCGTCTTCAGCATGGATGGCAATGTGGCAGATATCGAGGGGCTGCTGGCACTGTGCGAGCGCTACGACGCGTTGCTGCTGCTCGACGATGCCCACGGCTTCGGCGTGCTCGGCCCGCAAGGCCGTGGCAGCCTCGCGGCTGCGGGGCTGACGGGGGTCAAGGCCTCGCCGCGTGTGCTTTACATGGCCACGCTGAGCAAGGCGGCCGGCGTCTCGGGCGCCTTTGTGGCAGGTCATGAGTTGCTGATCGAGTGGCTGCTGCAGAAAACGCGCAGCTACACCTTTGCGACGGCCGCCCCTGCGATGCTGGCGCGTGCATTGCAAACCAGTCTGCAGCTGATTGAGGAGCAGAGCGCTTTGCGCGAGCAGCTGCAGGCTCGTATTGCCCAGCTGCGCGCGGGTCTGCAGCCCTTGTTGCAGGGCAAGGGCTGGCGGCTTTTGCCATCGGACACGGCCGTGCAGGCACTGGTGGTGGGCGGCAACGACGCTGCGCTCGGCCTTATGGAGGGGCTGCGCCGCCATGGCCTGTGGGTGCCCGCGATTCGCCCTCCCACCGTGCCCGTGGGCACGGCTCGGCTGCGTATCGCCTTGTCGGCGCTGCATACCGAGGCCGATGTGAAGCAATTGCTGGCGGCGCTGCAGGAGCTTGCCGGCTGAGGCCTGGCCGTTTTGCGCTGGCGCGCCGGTCGCTGTCAGTGGCGTAGCGCCTGCAGCACCTGCGCCAGCTTCCTCGCGGCGACTTCCAGTTCATGCGGTGCGTGAGCGGCAAATCCCATGAGAAAACCCGTCTGTTGCGGGCTCGATGCATGCAGCTGCGTCAAGCCGAGTAGGTCTATGCCCGCCCTGCGCGCACCATCCACGGCGGCGCGTTCAGCAATGTCGTGCAACAGGGTGCACGGCATCTGCATGCCTCCCGCCGGCACCCGTGGCTCGAGGAAGTCGCCCAGATGCTCGCGCACCAGCCGCGCCAGCACATCGCGTCGCTCGGCGTAGACGGCGCGCATGGTACGCACATGCGCTCCCAGGTGCCCGCCTTCGATGAACCGCGCCAGCGTCAATTGCGCAATCGCTGCGCTGTGTCCATCCAGCAAGGTTCGCGCCACCGTCATGGGGGCGACCAGCGAAGCCGGCAACACCATATAGCCTATGCGTAGCCCAGGGAACATCGATTTGGTGAAGGTGCCGACATAGATCGTGCGCTCGTGCTGATCCAGCCCCTGTACGCAGGCCATGGGCTTGCCGGCGTAGTGAAATTCGCTGTCGTAGTCATCTTCGATGATCCAGGCCTGCTCCTGCTGCGCCCAGGCTATGGCGGCCAGCCGGCGATCCAGAGCCAGCGTGGTGCCCGTCGGGAACTGGTGGGATGGAGTCAGGAACACCGCCCTGGCAGCGGGTAGGGTCTGCAGTAAGTCCACCCGCATGCCGTCGCCGTCCAGCGGCACGGGCACACATTCCAGCCCCGCCGCATCGAAGGCTTTGCGTGCGCCGTGATACACAGGGTCTTCGATGAAGATGCGATCACCGGCATCGAGCAGTACATTGGCGCACAGGGTCAGAGCCTGTTGCGAACTGGTCAGCACCAGCACGCGCTCGGGCGCGGCGCGCGCGCCGCGCTCCAGGTTGACATAGGCGGCAATGGCCTGGCGCAAAGCCTCGGTGCCCTGCGGTGGACTGTGCAGCAGAGCCCGGGTGCCGTGCTCCTTGAGCACCTGCCGCTGAAGGCGCTCCCAGGTCTGAAGCGGGAAGTTGCGTGTCTCAGGCACACCGGGCGCAAAAGCGCGTGGCGCGAGGAAGTCACGCAGGCCACCGCCCGCGAACATGGCTGCGCCGCGTTGGCTCAAACGCAGGGCGGGAACGCGCGCCAAAGGACTTTGCATCAGGCCGCGCCCCGGAAGGCGTTGCACCTGCTCGGACACAAAGCTGCCGCTGCCCGTGCGTCGTTCGATAAAGCCTTCGGCATGCAACTGGCCATAGGCGGCCTCCACCGTATCGCGCGAGACACCCAAGGATTGGGCCAGGGCTCGCGATGCCGGCAGGCGCCGGCCCACGTCCAGCGCGCCATCGAGGATCAGCTGCCGTATGGCCCGTTGGATGCGGACATGCAGCGGCAAGGCGCCATGAGCGGGGTCGCCGATCCAGGCTTTGACGGATTCGAGTTGGGCGTGCTTGAACAAATGGTCTGTATTCCTGCAAAAAAGTGGCCGGGAGTATCAGGCCATTTCGATTCTATAAATCTGCTACCCCATGGGGTCAAACACTTTTCCGGGAGCCCTTGCAAGACCATGTCAACCACCCACTCGCCTTCGTCTCTTCGCTGGAACGATCTCACACATCCCGTCGTGGCAGGCCTGATCTCGGTCATCGTCAACTACGGCGGTACCTTCATCCTTGTGTTCCAGGCGGCCAAGGTGGCGGGCCTCGGCCCCGAGCTGACGGCCTCCTGGGTATGGTCGATCTCGATTGGCGTAGGGCTGACAGGTCTGCTGCTCAGTTGGGTGACGCGCGAGCCCATCATCACGGCCTGGTCCACACCTGCTGCGGCATTCCTGGTGACTGCCCTGGCGAGCACGCCCTATGCCGAAGCAGTGGGGGCCTACCTGCTCTCCGCGCTGGCTTTCGTGGTGCTGGGACTGTCGGGATATTTCGAGCGCGTCATCCGGCTTATTCCTGCCGGCATTGCGGCCGGACTGCTCGCGGGCATCCTGCTGCAATTCGGTATCAAGGCGTTTGGTGGCATGAGCGTCGATCCCATGCTGGCGGGCCTGCTGATCGCGACCTATGTGGTGCTCAAACGGATTTCGGCACGCTATGCCGTCGTCGGCATCCTGGTGCTGGGGCTGGTCTTTTTGCTGTCGCAGAATCGGGTCGATCTGTCCGGGCTGGAGTTGCAGCTTGCTGCCCCAGTGTTCACCAGGCCGGAGTTCTCGCTCAATGCCCTGCTCAGCGTCGCGCTGCCGCTGTTTCTCATTACGCTGACCGGCCAGTACATGCCCGGCATGCTGGTGCTACGCAACGATGGCTTCAAGACCAGCGCCAATCCCATCGTCACGATCACGGGCCTGGGCTCGCTGCTCATGGCTCCGTTTGGTTCGCATGCGTTCAACATCGCCGCGATAACGGCTGCAATCGCTACGGGCCCGCAGGCGCATGAAGATCCCTCCAGGCGCTGGATTGCCGGCGTTGCTGCAGGCATGTGCTACATCCTGGTCGGCGTGTTCGGGGTCACGCTGGCGGCGGTCTTCATGGCTTTTCCTGCCACCTTCATCACCACGCTGGCAGGCCTCGCCCTGCTGGGCACCATTGGCGCCAGCCTGGCCACGGCCCTGGCGGATGCCAAGGTGCGCGAGGCCGCGTTGATCACCTTCCTGGCTGCTGCCGCCAACATCACGTTGCTGGGTATTGGCGGCGCCTTCTGGGGACTGGTCATAGGGCTGCTCGCCTATGCGGTCCTCAACGGCCGGCTGCCGTTGAGCGCACAGTCGGGCGCGATAGCCGCCATGGAAAAAGGATGAGGTGATGCCCATGACTTCAGAAACCCCGACCCGTCACGATCAACATGGCCTGTACCCCGAGGCCGGCACGGTAGAGGACTTTCGCCGCAACCTCGCCACCGTGCAGGAGCGCATTGCAGCTGCCTGCCAGCGCGCGGGGCGTGATCCAGCCAGCGTGCGCTTGCTGCCCGTCAGCAAGACCAAGCCGCAAGCCAGCCTGCGTCTGGCCTATGCAGCGGGCTGCCGCCTGTTGGGCGAGAACAAGGTACAGGAAGCGTTTGGGAAATGGGAGTCCATGCAGGACCTGGCCGATCTGCGCTGGTCGGTCATCGGCCACCTGCAGACCAACAAGGCCAGGCTGGTGGCACGTTTTGCCAGCGAGTTCCAGGCCTTGGACAGCCTGCGCGTGGCAGAGGCGCTGGACAGGCATCTGCAGGGCCAAGGGCGGTCGCTGGACGTGTTCGTGCAGGTCAATACCTCGGGCGAGGCCAGCAAATATGGCTTGAATCCCGAGGATGTGCCGGGTTTCATCCAACAACTGCCCGTGTTTTCCGCGTTGCGCGTGCGTGGTCTGATGACGCTGGCGCTGTTTTCCGCCGAAGCCGAACGGGTGCGTCGGTGTTTCATTCTCCTGCGCGAGCTGCGCGATCAGCTGCAGCAAAGCGCGCCTGCGGGCATGGAGCTGGATGCGCTGTCGATGGGGATGTCCGGCGATTTCGAGATCGCCATCGAGGAGGGCGCTACCGTGGTGCGCGTGGGGCAGGCCATCTTCGGCGCGCGTCCGTTACCCGATAGCTATTACTGGCCAACGCGCTCTGATCCGCAGACGCCGGAATCCGTTACCGATTGATATGGCATAGGCGCAATCGCAGGTGGCTTGTGCCCGCGCTGTGCGTTGCGGCCGTAGCAAGCCGGCCAATCTGCCGCCAGGTCCTGCGGGTGCTGCGCCATGCCCGGCAAGCGCAATGCGCGATTTTTGCCGCTGAGACCGGGCATTGGCCTGCTGCAGAGTTCTCTTGAGCTGGCTGATGTCTGCCAGTTTTCTTTTACATCCCACCGGAGCATTGCATGCCACAAACCGACTCCCATTTGATGAGGGCATACGCCCGCCAACCTGTTTCTTTTGTGCGCGGTCGCGGCGCCAGCCTCTGGGACGAGCAGGGGGTGGAATACCTGGACGCCATCGCCGGCGTGGCGGTCACCAGCCTGGGCCATGCCCATCCGGAGATCGCCGCCGTCATGGCCGAGCAAGCCGCGACGCTGCTGCATACCTCCAACGTGTTCCGTATCGACTGGCAGGAGCAGCTTGGCGAGCGCTTGTGCGCGCTCGCCGACATGGAAAAGGTGTTCTTCTGCAATTCGGGTGCCGAGGCCAATGAGACGGCTCTCAAGCTCGCCCGCTTGCACGGGCATCGCAAGCAGGTGGCCGAGCCGCAAATTCTCGTGATGGAGAACGCTTTTCATGGCCGCACGCTGGCGACACTCGCCGCCACGGGCAACGCGGCCAAGCAACAGGGCTTCGAGCCGCAGATGCCGGGCTTTGTGCGCGTGCCCTATGACGACATCGATGCAGTGCGCCGTGCGGCCCAGGAAGTACCAGGTATCGTCGCCGTGCTGGTCGAGCCCGTACAGGGCGAAGGCGGCATCCGTGTCGCCAGTCCCGGCTACCTGCGCGCTCTGCGCGAGCTCTGCGACAGCCAGGGCTGGCTGCTGATGCTCGACGAGATCCAGACCGGCCTGGGCCGTACGGGGGCCTGGTTCGCGCACCGGCACGCCGGTATCACGCCCGATGTGATGACCCTCGCCAAAGCACTGGGCAACGGTGTTCCCATTGGCGCCTGTCTGGCGCGTGGCTCCGCCGCGAACCTGTTCTGTCCCGGCCAGCACGGCTCCACCTTCGGTGGCAATCCGCTGGCATGCCGCGTGGCCTGTGCCGTGCTCGACATCATGGAAAGAGACGGCATTGCGCAGCGGGCAGCACAGCTGGGCGAGCGCCTGCTGGCTGGGCTGCGGCGGGCTCTGGGAGGACACCCGGGTGTGCAGGCCATCCGAGGCCTGGGCCTGATGGCTGGGATCGAGTTGAACCGGAACTGCCAGGAGCTGGTCGGCCGCGCGCTGGCCGAACAGCGATTGCTGATTACCGTGACCCGTGAGCGCACGATCCGGCTGTTGCCGCCGCTGATCTGCGACGAGGCACAGATTGACGACATCGTTGCCAGAGTCGCCAGCCTGTGCCAGGACAGCGCACCAAGCCGCCACGCTGTTTAGCTGCCGGTGCGTGAGCGCTGCGGCCGAAGTCGTCGCTGGTCCGATGAGGTCGTTCCTGGCGCCGCATTCCGGACTCTGATGCGCGGTCCTGCCTGCCTGCCTGCCTGCCTGCATCGCGTCGGGAGCAGGCCGGTCTACTTGCCCGCACCCTCCACCTGCTTGGGGACGCGGGGAGCCACGGCACACATCAGCTCGTAGCCCAGCGTGCCGGCAGCAGCGGCGACCTCGTCGATGGGCAGTACGGCACCATTGCTGGCGCGACCCCAGAGCGTGACTTCGCTGCCCAGCCTGGCCTTGGGAACGGGGCTCAGGTCCACAGCCATCATGTCCATGCTGACGCGGCCCAGCGTGCGGGTGCGCACACCGTCCACCAGCACGGGCGTACCCGTGGGGCAGACGCGCGGATAGCCGTCCGCATAGCCGCAGGCCACCACGCCCAGGCGCAGCGGTCCGTCGCATTGAAAACGCGAGCCGTAGCCCACGGTGTCGCCGGCATGCAGCTCCTGCGTGCCGATGATTTTTGACGACAGCGTCATGGTCGGCTCAAGACCCCAGTGAGCCGCATCATGGGTGGGAAAGTCGGGCGAGCTGCCGTAGAGCACGATGCCGGGCCGCACCCAGTCGCAGCGCACATTGTTTTCATCACCATGCAGCAAGGTGGCAGCGCTGTTGCTGACGCTGCGCTCGCCGGGCAGGTCCAGCGTGGTTTCGTGAAAGACCCTGAGCTGGTGATCCAGGCCATGCTCCACATCGGCATCGCTGAAGTGGGTCATGAACGAGATCTCGTCGACCTGGGGCAGAGCGTTCAGCCGCGCATAAGCCGCACGAAAACGCTCGGGTGTAAAGCCCAGCCGGTTCATCCCGCTGTTCATCTTGAGGAAAACTCGGTGGCCGACCTGGGTCTTGTGGGCGGCCAGCCAGTCGATCTGCTCGTCGCAGTGCACTGCATGCCAGATGCCCAGACGCGAGCAGATTTCCAGGTCGCGCAACTCGAACACGCCTTCGAGCAGCAGGATGGGGCCGCGCCATCCCAGATTGCGCACGCGCTGGGCCTCATCGAGGTCCAGCATGGCAAAACCGTCCGTCGCTCGCAGACCCTCAAACACGTTTTCGATACCGTGGCCATAAGCGTTGGCTTTGATCACGGACCACAATTTGGCATCAGGGACGGCTTGCCGTACCCGCTCCAGGTTGTGGCGAACGGCTTCAGGATGGATGGTGGCAGTAATGGGACGAGGCATGGTTTTTCTCAATCAGACCAGTGGGATTCTGGCACTGTCAGCTGGAGCCTGCGTGATATAACCGCCAGTCACTTGCCACGGGGTCTATTATTTCCTTGGCATCGGTCCGTCCGGTGCCAGTTACAGCTAATTCATGAAGCGCGGTTTCTACACCATCATGTCAGCGCAGTTTTTCAGCTCGCTGGCAGACAACGCCTTGTTTGTGACCGCTGTAGAGCTGTTGCGTGCCAATGGTGCCCCCGAGTGGCAACGTGCTGCCCTGGTGCCCATGTTCGCCCTGTTCTATGTGGTCCTGGCCCCCTTTGTCGGAGCCTTTGCGGACGCCTTGCCCAAGGGCAGGGTCATGTTCATCAGCAATGCCATCAAGGTGATGGGCTGTCTGATGATGCTCTTCGGCCATCATCCCTTGATCGCCTACGCCGTCATCGGGCTGGGCGCGGCCGCCTATTCGCCGGCCAAGTACGGCATCCTGACCGAGCTGCTGCCGGCCTCTCAACTGGTCAAGGCCAATGGCTGGATCGAGGGGCTGACCATCACCTCCATCATTCTGGGCGTGCTGGTGGGCGGCCAACTGGTGGGGCCGACCGTTTCCCAGCATCTGCTGGGCTTTGACTTCCCGTATTTCAATACCGGCGTGGACACCCCTGCCGAGGCCGCAATTGCCCTGCTGATCCTGATCTACGTCGTTGCGGCCTGGTTCAATCTGCATATTCCGCTGACGGGCGTGGCCATGCGCCCGCTGCGCGAAGACCCGAACAAGAGCCTGGTTGCCAATCTGCTGGGCCTGCTGCCCGACTTCTGGCAGTGCAGCAAGCGCCTGTGGGCCGACAAGCTGGGCCAGATTTCGCTGTCCACCACCACGCTGTTCTGGGGGGCTTCGGGCAATTTGCGCTATATCGTGCTGGCCTGGGGAGCTGCGGCTCTGGGTTACAGCACCACCCAGGCCTCGGCCCTGGTGGGGGTGGTGGCAATCGGTACGGCCGTCGGTGCGGTGCTGGCATCCATGCGCATGCGCCTGGACAACGCCACGCGTGTGATCCCCCTGGGCGTGCTCATGGGCCTGCTCGTGGTCTGCATGATCTTTATCGACAATCTCTGGGTGGCCGTGCCCTTCCTCATTCTGCTTGGTGGTTTGGGCGGTTTTCTGGTCGTTCCCATGAATGCGCTGCTGCAGCATCGCGGCCATAATCTCATGGGCGCGGGCCGCTCGATTGCGGTGCAGAACTTCAACGAGCAACTGGCCATTCTGGCCATGGGCGGCTTCTACAGCCTGTCCACCAAGATGGGGCTGACTGCCTTTGGTGCGATCACGGTATTCGGTCTGCTGGTTGCCGCTAGCATGGTGCTGATCGGCATCTGGCACTGGAATAATTGCAGAAGGCACCCGGCAGAGGTTGAAAAGCTGCTGGAAGTCGCCCGCCGCGACTGCCATTGAAGCTCTGCAGCTGGCGCCGACAAGCTGCATTCACTACACGATCAATAGCTTCTAACGCTTGCAGAGCAAACGTTAGAAGCCTTTTTTATGCATAGTCCACTGCCTGTATTTGCGCTGCTGCTCAATGCCCTGATCTGGGGCTTGTCATGGTGGCCGTTTCGTCTCATGCATGAGGCCGGACTGCATCCGCTGTGGGCCACGGCAGCGATGTATGCACTGGTGCTGGCCGGTCTGCTGATACTGCGCCCGGCCAGCCTCAGGCAGGCCTGGCAATACCCGGTGCTCCTGCTGCTGGCTGCCAGTTCGGGCCTGAACAACGTGGCCTTCAACTGGGCCGTGACCGTGGGCGACGTGGTGCGCGTCATCCTCTTGTTCTATCTCATGCCGGCCTGGGCGGTGCTGCTGGCCTGGAAGCTGCTGGGCGAAAAGCCCACGCCCATGGCGCTGCTGCGCCTGTTGCTGGCCTTTGGCGGTGTGGTGCTGGTGTTGCTGCCCGCCGATGCCTCGCTCTCCGGGTTGTTTGCCGGTCTCACCCTGGCCGATGCGCTGGCCGTGTTCGGCGGCTTCATGTTTGCACTGACCAATGTGTTGCTGCGCCGCTTTCAAGGCATTCCGGCCCAGGCCCGCATGCTGGCCATGTTTGCCGGCTGCATGAGCATGGGCCTGCTGACCGCCTTGAGCGCCAGCAGCGCTGGCATGGTGCCGGGCTTTCCTGCTTTTGATGGCGGTTGGGCCTTTCTCGCACTTGGCTTGGCCGTGGTTTTGATGTTTGGTAACTGGGCTCTGCAATTTGGCGCAGCGCGTCTGCCCTCGGGCGTGACCTCGGTGGTCATGCTGTCGGAAGTGGTGTTTGCCAGCATCTCCTCGGTGCTCATCGCCCACGAGCAGCTCAGCGCACGCACGCTGGCCGGCGGTGCGCTCATCATGGGAGCAGCCTTGCTGGCCACCTTGGGCCGAGCCCCGAAAAAATAGCCCAAACCACATCAAGGACACCGAGGAAGGGCCTGGGCCGGCCGCGCCGCCCCGCACCGAAGGTGTAGTCCCCCTCCCGAAGAGAGAGGGGGAAGGCGGGGCCGCCCAGGCGCACAGCGCCTCAGGGGGTCACATCAGCTTCCCCGCCAGGATCAGGTATCCGGGTACCCAGCCCGTGAGCACGCCCTGGGCAATGCACAGCCAGCCCGTGGGGCGTTCAATGCTTTTCCTGAGGGCCAGCAGAGCAAAGAACAAGGCCCAGAGTACGGCCCAGGCGGCCCAGTTGACGCCCATCCACCAGTCCAGCCCCGAACTGGCGCTGGTCAGCGTATCGAGGGCGACGGGAACAGCGGTGATCGCCACGAACAGGCTGAACCAGCCCAGACCGCGGCCGTCGGCACCGCTGAAGCGATTGAAAGCCACCCAGAGATAGGTGAAGGCGAACAGCAGGGTCAGAGCGCCGCTCTTGACCGATGCCGCGTCGGCCGCCGGGCCGAAGATGCTGGCCAGGCCGATGCATAGCGACACCACCCCGGTGAAGATATTGATGACCCAGATTTCCTTGTCGGCAATCTTGCCCAGCATCCACAGGCCGTTGAGAAACAGCACCGCACCCACATAAAACAGCGACAAACCCAACCACATACACGCTCCTTGGCTGCAGGCCGGTGCAGCGCGGCGAGGATTGTGGGGCCGAGCGGGGCGGGGCGGAACCCTGGGCGAACGCAAAAGAGTCTTGCACCATGGGTCGGGAATGGGCTCAGAAACCCTAGTCCCGACCGCCGCGCAGGCGGCGGTACAGCGTGCCGCGCGAGATGCCCAGGGCGCGCGCTGCCTGGGAGACATTGCCGCCATGCTGGTCCAGCGTCTCCCTGATCAGCTGCGCGCTGTGCTCGCGCAGCGTCGCTAGAGGCTGCGCCTCGGCGACGGGCGTTGCTTCGGTGGTTGCAGGGCAGGCCAGGTCTTCCGCGCTGCAGGCGTCCAGGTGCGAGCCAAGGCCATGCGAGGTTTGCAGATGCGCCTGCATCCAGACGCCCAGGCCGCTGGCCAGGCGCAGCGGCGCGGGGCTGGGCTGGCCGCTCAGTTGCAGCAGGCGCGATAGATCATGGCCCAGCAGTTCCTGCGCGCTGCACTCTGTATCCAAGGGCTGGCCGATGAGCTGGGCTGCGGTGCCGTTCATCCAGGCGACGCGGCCATCGGCAGCCACGCCCATCAGCGCCTGCAGCGGCGTGTGCAGCAGGGCTGGCGTCACTTGAAAGCGCAGCACCAGATGCTCGTGCGACTGAGCCTGCAGCAAGGTGTTTTCGATGGTCGTGGCGTACATGCCGACCACGGGACCGGCATCGAAGCTGAAATGCTGCTCCTCCACCATCAGATTGAGCACCCCGGCCAGGCGGCCGTGCACGTCGCGTATGGGTGCTGCTGCGCAGCGGAAGGCGTGCAGCTCGTCGAAATAGTGCTCGCCGTTGGTGACGGTGCAGGCCTGGCCGGTGGCGGCGACGATGCCCGGTGCGTTCGTGCCCATGGCCTGCTCGGACATATTCAGGCCGACCCGCTCGTCACGGGGCCGCATGGATGCCGGGGAGACATGGAGCACGATGCCCTTGTCGTCCGTCAGCATCACGCGCGTGCCGGTGCCCGCTAACGCCTGCTCCAGGGTCGGCAACTCGTGCTGCAATGCCTGCAGCAGGCCGCGGCAGCGCTCCTGCGTGGCATGCAGCCGGCTGGGGCTGACCGGAGCCAGAGCCAGCCGCCGTCCATTGCAGTGCTGGCGCTGGCTGCGCAGCCAGGACTGGATGACCGCCTCGCTGACCAGGCCCGAGGGGCGTATGCCGGCCTCGAAGAACTGGCGGCGAGCCTGCAAGGCCCGCTCCGCCCCGGTGCTCGAGAAGCACTGCTGTAGCGCGTCCATCGCGCGTGGCTCATCAACGTTCATGTCATGTCCAGGCTGTCCGCAGGAGCGGTCAATGTGTTCCGCAATGGAACAGTTCTAGCCTGGGGAAATCCCGATCATGAAGAAAAACAGGCGATACACCATGCTTTGCGGCATAGCAATCACAACAGGAGACCTCGATGAAACGGCTGATCGACAACTCTCATGGACGGCCCGGCCGCATGGCCTGGATGCTGGCCGCCTGCCTGGGCAGCGCAGCGGCCCTCGCGCAAGCCGACCCTGCGGCGCAGGCCGCGGCCGCTGTGCAGCGAGTCGATGGCGCTTTCATCAGCGCCAATGCCGCCAAGACGCCCGACTGGCCCACCATCGGCGTGGACTATGCCGAGACCCGCTACAGCCGCCTCGATCAGATCAATGCCACCAACGTCAAGGACCTGGGCCTGGCCTGGTCGTACAACCTCGAATCCACGCGCGGCGTGGAGGCCACGCCTGTGGTCGTGGACGGCATCATGTACGTCAGTGCCTCGTGGAGCGTTGTGCACGCCATCGACACCCGTACCGGCAACAGGATCTGGACCTATGACCCGCAGGTCGACCGCAGCACCGGCTTCAAGGGGTGCTGCGACGTCGTCAACCGTGGCGTGGCGCTGTGGAAGGGCAAGGTCTTTGTGGGTGCCTGGGACGGCCGCCTGATCGCGCTCGATGCCGCCACCGGCAAGGAGGTCTGGCAGAAAAATACCTTCGAGGGGCAAAAGGGGTCGCTGACCATCACGGGTGCGCCGCGCGTGTTCAAGGGCAAGGTCATCATCGGCAACGGCGGCGCCGAATATGGCGTGCGCGGCTACATCACGGCCTATGACGCCGAGACCGGCGAGCAGAAATGGCGCTGGTTCAGCGTGCCCGGCGATCCGTCCAAACCCTTTGAGGACGAATCCATGAAACGCGCCGCCAGGACCTGGGATCCCAGCGGCAAATGGTGGGAGGCCGGCGGCGGCGGCACCATGTGGGACAGCATGACCTTCGATGCCGAGCTCAACACCATGTACGTGGGCACGGGCAACGGCTCGCCCTGGTCGCACAAGGTGCGCAGCCCCAAGGGCGGCGACAACCTGTATCTGGCTTCCATCGTGGCTCTGGATCCCGACACCGGCAAATACAAGTGGCACTACCAGGAAACGCCGGGCGACAACTGGGACTACACCTCCACCCAGCCCATGATCCTGGCCGACATCAAGATCGCCGGCAAGCCGCGCAAGGTCATATTGCATGCGCCCAAGAACGGTTTCTTCTTCGTGCTCGACCGCACCAACGGCAAGTTCATTTCGGCCAAGAACTTCGTGCCTGTGAACTGGGCCAGCGGCTACGACAAGAACGGCAAGCCCATGAACATTGCCGCGGCACGCGACGGCAGCAAGCCCCATGACGCGGTTCCCGGCCCTTATGGCGCGCACAACTGGCACCCCATGTCCTTCAACCCCCAGACTGGCCTGGTGTATCTGCCTGCGCAGAACGTGCCCGTCAATCTGATGGACGACAAGAAGTGGGAGTTCAACCAGGCCGGACCGGGCAAGCCCCAGTCGGGCACGGGCTGGAACACGGCCAAGTTCTTCAATGCCGAGCCGCCCAAGAGCAAGCCTTTTGGCCGCCTGCTGGCCTGGGACCCGGTTGCGCAAAAGGCTGCCTGGAGTGTGGAACATGTCTCGCCCTGGAACGGCGGCACGCTGACCACGGCGGGCAATGTGGTGTTCCAAGGCACGGCCGATGGCCGCCTTGTGGCCTACAACGCGACCAGTGGCGAAAAGCTGTGGGAAACGCCCACGGGTACCGGTGTGGTGGCCGCGCCCAGCACCTATATGGTGGACGGCAAGCAGTATGTCTCGGTGGCCGTGGGCTGGGGCGGTGTCTACGGCCTGGCTGCGCGCGCCACCGAGCGCCAGGGCCCGGGCACGGTCTATACCTTCGTCGTGGGCGGCAAGGCCAGGATGCCGGAATTCGTGGCCCAGCGCACAGGCCGGTTGCTGCAGGGCGTGAAATACGACCCCGCCAAGGTCGAGGCCGGCACCATGCTGTACGTGGCCAACTGCGTGTTCTGTCATGGCGTGCCTGGCGTGGACCGCGGCGGCAACATTCCCAACCTGGGCTATATGGACGCGAGCTATATCGAGAACCTGCCCAGCTTCGTCTTCAAGGGCCCGGCCATGGCGCGCGGTATGCCGGACTTCACGGGCAAGCTGTCGGGCGATGACGTGGAGTCCATAAAGGCCTTCATCCAGGGCACGGCGGACGCCATCCGGCCCAAGCCCTGAAGCCTGCACTTCACCACGCTGGACCACCGGTGCGCCCGAGCCACGCACCGGCGGCTCCGGATCGCAAACCTCTTCTTTTGACTCGACACCAAGGAAATAGCCTCATGCAAGACCATCTGCAGTTCTATATCGACGGCCAATGGGTGAATCCGGTCAGCCCGCGCAGCCTGGAGGTCATCAATCCCTCCAACGAGCAAGCCATTGCCCGCATCAGCATGGGATCGGCCGCCGATGTGGACAAGGCTGTGGCCGCCGCGCGTCGCGCGTTCGAGAGCTACTCGCGCACCAGCCGCGAAGAGCGCCTGGCCCTGCTGGCCAAGGTGCTGGAGGTCTACCAGAGCCGCTACGGCGACTTTGTGCAGACCATCTCGCAGGAGATGGGGGCGCCGCTGTGGCTGTCCAAGGCGGCACAGGCCGCCATGGGCGTGGCCCATCTGAGCTCCACCATCGAGGTCCTCAAGAACTTCGCCTTCGAACATGTGCAGGGCAGCACGGCCGTCGTGCATGAGCCCGTGGGCGTGGTCGGCATGATCACGCCCTGGAACTGGCCCATCAACCAGATCATGTGCAAGGTCGCCCCGGCCCTGGCCGCCGGCTGCACCATGGTGCTCAAGCCCTCGGAGGTCGCCCCGCTCAACGCCCTGCTCGTGGCCGAGGTGCTGCACGAGGCGGGCGTGCCGGCCGGCGTCTTCAACCTCGTCAACGGCGACGGCCCCGGTGTGGGCGAGGCCATGTCCTCCCACCCCGACATAGACATGATGACCTTCACGGGCTCCACGCGCGCGGGCATTGCCGTGGCCAAGGCCGCAGCCGACAGCGTCAAGCGTGTGGCCCAGGAACTGGGCGGCAAGTCTGCCAACATCGTGCTGGATGACGCCAACCTGCAGAAGGCCGTGACCCAGGGCGTGCAGGCGGTGCTGATGAATTCGGGCCAGAGCTGCAACGCACCCACGCGCATGTTTGTGCCGCGCGCCCTGCATGGGCAGGCCGTGGAGATCGCCCGTAGCGTCGCCGGCGCAGCGACCGTGGCCGATGCGCTGGCCGAGGGCATGCACATGGGCCCCGTGGTCAGCGAGGCGCAATGGGGCAAGATCCAGGCCCTGATCCGCAAGGGCATTGAAGAGGGGGCGACCCTGGTGGTGGGCGGCACAGGCCGCCCCGAAGGGCTGGTCCAGGGCTACTTTGTCAAACCCACGGTGTTTGCCGACGTGAGCAATGACATGAGCATTGCGCGCGAGGAAATCTTCGGTCCCGTGCTGGTGATGATTCCCTACGATGACGAGGAAGACGCCATCCGCATGGCCAACGACACGGTGTACGGCCTTTCGGGCTATGTGCAATCGGGCAGCCTGGAGCGTGCGCGCCGCGTGGCCGCGCGCCTGCGCACAGGCATGGTCCACCTCAACGGCGCGGGGCCTGACTTCAATGCGCCGTTCGGCGGCTACAAGCAGTCAGGCAATGGCCGTGAATGGGGCGAGCACGGTTTCCGCGATTTCCTCGAAACCAAGGCAGTCATGGGCTACGGCGCGGCCTGATCTATTCAAAATCAATAGCTGCTGGTGCTTATCTGATGGGCGCCAGCAGCTATTTTTACTGAATATTCTGCTGACGGCGACGCGCGCGTTCCAGCTGCTGTACGACCTGACGCGGATTCATGCCGTACATCTCGGCGAACTCCTGCTCCGAAGTCTGGCCGCTGAGCTGGAAGGAGCGCAGCAGCGCCTCGTCCTTGGCTGCGCGGGCATCGGCCTCGGCCAGGGCATCTACCACCAGGGCGTTGGTCTTTTCGTCACGGCCCTGCACGCGCTCGGCGTATTCCTCGCGCGTGAGACCGGAGGCTTCGTAGGCGATGACGATGCGGTTGCGCAGCTTGGGCGTCAGGTCTTCCTGCGTGCGCTGCTGGCGGCGGCGGAAGACTTCGATCAGCGCGTGGTGCACATGCTCGGGCAGCGTGGCTTCCACGGGCTGACCGCTCAGGTCATGGCGCTGCTGGCCGCTGGCCATGGCAGCCAGATAGCGACCGGAGCGGGTGTGCTGCTGCAGTGCGCTCTTGAGCGCGTCCTTGTCCAGCTCCGGGTGGGCGGCCAGCAGGTCTTCAAAAATGCCGCGCTTGAAGGGCAGCAGCTGCTCGCCGAACAGGGCCGGGTGCCACTGCGCCAGCTGCTCCAGCAAGGGGTGTTGCGGACGTGCGGCCTGCGGGGCGGCTTTGGCTGCAGGGGCCGGGTTCTGGCGGCCACGGCCGCCTCGGCGCGAGCGTGAGCCGGGCTGCGAGTCCTGCACGCTGTGCTGCGATGCCGCTTGCGAGGCTTTCTGCTCTTGTGATTCAGACACGATTTCAGTCATGGCAAAGCCCGTGGGCCTGGGAAAACAAAACCCCCAATCATGCCAGCATTGCAAACTGCAGTGGCATGCGGGGGTGTCAGCCGGCGGCCAGCGCCTGATCCAGCAGCTCCACCCAGTGCATGACCGGGACCTCGGTGCCGTTTTGCAGATGGACGATGCAGCCCATATTGGCCGAGAGAATCGCCGCGGGCTTTTCTGGGGCGAACGGCTCGTCCAGTGCGGCGATCTTGCGGTCGCGCAGCTGGTGCGAGATTTCAGGCTGCAGCACCGAGTAGGTACCTGCAGAGCCGCAGCACAGATGGGATTCGGTGCGCGCCACGCGCAGATCGAACCCCAGCTCGCGCAGGCCCGCTTCCACGCCGCCGCGCAGTTTCTGTCCATGCTGCAGCGTGCAGGGCGGGTGGTAGGCCACGGGAGCGGGGGGCACCGTGACGCGGTCCTTGAGCTTGTCCACCAGCTCGGGCAGCATGGCGGGCAACAGTTCGCTGAGGTCGCGGGTCAAGGCGCTGATGCGCGCGGCCCTGTCTGCGTATTGCGGCTCCAGCCGCAGCAGATGGCCGTACTCCTTGACGGTGACACCACAGCCCGAGGCGTTCATCACGATCGCCTCGACCTCGCCGCGTTCCACCAGCGGCCACCAGGCGTCGATATTGGCGCGCATCTGGGCCTTGCCGCCGTCCTGGTCGTTGAGGTGGAATTTCACCGCACCGCAGCAGCCCGCCTTGTCGGCAATCACGGTCTGCACGCCCACGGCGTCCAGCACGCGGGCCGTGGCGTAATTGATGCGTGGCATCATGGCCGGCTGCACGCAGCCTGCCAGCAGCAGCACCTTGCGCGCATGCTCGCGCACGGGCCAGGCCCCGGCATCCTGGACGGTCGGTATTTTTTCGCCCAAAGACTCCGGCAACAGACCTTTGACGGCGCGGCCCAGCTTCAGCGCGGGGGCGAACAGCGGGGAATTCATGCCCTCCTTGAGCAGCCAGCGCTGCAGCTTCTCGCCTGTGGGGCGCTCGACCTGCTCATCGACGATCTTGCGGCCGATATCGACCAGGTGGCCGTACTGCACGCCGCTGGGGCAGGTGGATTCGCAGTTGCGGCAGGTCAGGCAGCGGTCCAGATGCAGCTGCGTGGCCCGCGTGGGTGTTTGCCCTTCCAGCACCTGCTTGATCAGATAGATGCGGCCGCGCGGGCCGTCCAGCTCGTCGCCCAGGGTCTGATAGGTGGGGCAGGTGGCGGTGCAAAAGCCGCAATGCACGCATTTGCGCAAGATGGCTTCGGCTTCCTGGCCTTCTGGCGTGGCACGGTATTCGGGCGCGAGATTGGTTTGCATGGGGTGCTGTCCTTGTTCTTACCAATGCGCCGAGAGACGGCCCACATTGAGAATGCCGGCGGGGTCGAAGGCCTGCTTGAGCCGGGCATGCAGCTGTGCCGATGTGCGGCCTGCCGGGCTGGCCTGTGCATGCACATCGAGATCGCTGTTGGCGCTTGTCTGGCTGGCGTCCTCGGCTCTGAAAAGAGAAGCGGATCCGCCGGCTGCCTGCGCGAGTTGCTGCAAGGCTGCGGCGGCCGAACGCGGGGCCTGCACCCAGCGCTGAGCGCCATGCCAGTCGATGAACGGGCCTGCCGCGCCTTGCGGCAATGGCAGCGGCGCTGCGGTCGCAGGAGTGGACAGACGCCACAGGCAATGATCGGCAGCGCGCTGTTGGAACCAGGGCAGGTTCAGATCGCGGCTTGCGCTCCAGTCGGCGGCGACGGCGTCGCTGTCCAGCCGCTCGCCACCCAGGCGCAGCGTGGCGGCCTGAACGGCGGCGCGGGCGCCGCGCAGGCGCAGATACAGCGTGCCCTTGCCGTCTTCTTCCAGCCAGTTGCTGGCATTGAGCGGCAGAGGCTGGCCGCCCCAGTGATTGAGCCAGTCCAGCGCCTGCGCCTGGCTGCAGCTATCAAAGCGCAGAGTGGCCTCGGCCGGAGCCACGGGCAGGACCTTGAGGCTGATCTCGGTGATCAGGCCCAGCGTGCCCCAACTGCCCGTCATCAGGCGCGAGACGTCATAGCCGGCCACATTCTTCATGACCTGGCCGCCGTAGCGCAGCAGCTCGCCCTGGCCGTTGATCATCTCCAGGCCCAGCACAAAGTCGCGCACTGCGCCCACGCTGGCACGCGACGGGCCGGACAGGCCTGCGGCGACCATGCCGCCCACGGTGCTGCCCTCGCCGAAGTGCGGCGGCTCGAAAGCCAGGCACTGGCCCTGGCTGGCCAATGTTGCCTCCAGCTCGGCCAGCGGCGTGCCGGCGCGTACGGTGACAACCAGCTCGCTGGGCTCGTAGCTGACGATGCCGCTGAGCGCGCGCGTGGACAGCGGCTCGCCCTGCAGACGCAGGCCGTAGAAGTCCTTGCTGCCGCTGCCGCAGATGCGCAGCGGGGTCTTGTCACTGGCAGCGGCGCGAATGCGCTCGCTGAGCTGATTGATTTGGCTGGTGGCTGAATCCATGGCCTGCATGGTAGCCGGGGCGCCCCTTGGGCAGGAAGGTCTGGTCTTTGATTTTTTTGAAAAGCAGGCGTGAATAAAAAAGCCCCGCAGTTCGCACTGCGGGGCAACGTAATGAAACTGAACTTGCGAAGAGCCTGCCGCTTAACGGGTGTAGGCCACCTCACCATGGGATGTGATGTCCAGGCCCTGGCGTTCGGACTCTTCCGAGACACGCAGACCCACGGTCAGATCGGCAATCTTGTAGGCCACGTAGGAGACCACGCCGGACCAGACGATGGTCACCAGCACGCTCTCGACCTGCACCCACAGCTGATGGGCCATGTTGTAGCCCTCGGGTTCGATACCGCCCAGGCCCTTGGCGCAGAACACGCCGGTCAGGATGGCACCCAGGATACCGCCGACACCGTGGACGCCGAACACGTCGCAGACATCGTCAACCTTGAGCAGGTGCTTGAGGCCAGACACGCCCCAGAAGCACAGAGGGCCGGCGATGATGCCCATGACGATGGAGCCCATGGGGCCGACGAAACCGGCGGCGGGGGTGATGGTCACCAGACCGGCCACGGCACCCGAGGCGGCGCCCAGCATGGAGGCCTTGCCGCGCAGCAGCGCTTCGGCCACGATCCAGGAGATGGCGGCAGCGCCGGTCGCGAGGATGGTGTTGATGAAGGCCAGGCCGGCAGCGCCATTGGCGGCACCGGCAGAGCCGGCGTTGAAGCCGAACCAGCCCACCCACAGCAGCGAAGCGCCCACCATGGTCAGCGTCAGGCTGTGAGGGGGCAGGGCTTCCTTGCCGAAGCCGATGCGCTTGCCCAGCATGTAGGCACCCACCAGACCGGCCACGGCGGCGTTGATGTGCACCACGGTGCCGCCCGCGAAGTCCAGCGCGCCGTCTGCACCCAGCAGACCGCCGCCCCACACCATGTGGGCCATGGGGATGTAGCTGAAGGTGAACCACAGCACGGAGAACACGATCACGGCCGCGAACTTGATGCGCTCGGCAAACGCTCCCACGATCAGCGCCACGGTGATGGCGGCGAAGGTGGACTGGAAGGCCACGAACACATATTCGGGGATGGTCTTGAGCATGGACGACAGCGTGTCAGGCGTGATGCCCATGAGGAACAGCTTGTCGAAGCCGGCGAAGAACTTGCCCTCGCCGCCAAAAGCCAGCGAGTAGCCGTAGATGGCCCACAGCACGGTGATCAGCGAAAAGATCACGAAGACCTGAGCCAGCACGGACAGCATGTTCTTGCTGCGCACCAGGCCGCCGTAGAACAGCGCCAGGCCGGGGATGACCATCAGGATCACCAGCATGGTCGAGGTCAGCATCCAGGCGGTGTCGCCGGCGCTCAGGGTGGGCACGGCCTCGGCTGCGGCTTCGGCCACAGGCGCTGCGGCGGCGGCAGCCGTTGCAGCTTCCTGGGCAAAGCCGGTGGCGCCGGCAGCCAGCAGGCCCAGTCCCAGGCCTGCGCTCAATAGTTTCTTGATCATGGCAATCTTTCTCAAAACGGTTCCAGAGAGACTGGGCCTTTACAGGGCCGCGTCGCCGGTTTCTCCTGTACGGATACGGATCGACTGCTCCAGCGCCTGCACAAAAATCTTGCCGTCGCCGATCTTGCCGGTACGGGCTGCGCCCTCGATGGCGTCGATGGCGGCATCGACCAGATCGTCGGCAATCGCGGCCTCGATCTTCAGCTTGGGCAGAAAGTCCACCACATACTCGGCACCGCGGTACAGCTCGGTGTGGCCCTTCTGACGGCCAAAGCCCTTGACTTCGGTCACGGTGATGCCTTGAACACCGATTTGGGAAAGAGCTTCACGCACTTCGTCGAGCTTGAAGGGTTTGATGATGGCGATCACCATTTTCATGACGGGCTCCTGAAAAATTAGAAAGTCTTGGAGAGCGTCAGAATCAGACGCGCCTTGTTCACATCGCCGAAGTAGGCCTTCTTGTTGGCGCCAGTCACCGCTGCACCTGCAGAGAAGCCGTCGCCCAGGTCATAGGCACCACCGACGCTGTAGTCCACATAGTTGGGAACGCCCAGGTCCTTGATGTCGCTGGAGAAATGGGTGTAACCAACTGATGCTTTCAGTGTCACCTTGGGCATCACTTCCTGGCTGTAGGAGAACTGCAGATAACCGGTGTTGCGGCCCTTGAGACCCGAGCCCGCCTTGGCGCCGGCCCAGCCGAAGTAGTCCTTGGACACTGTGTGCGAGTACTTGGCCGTGAACGGGCCATAGGTGCCGGAGCCGTAGATCTCGGTGGTGTTGCCGTTGGCATTGCCCGAGTACACATAGGTCAGCATGCCCACGTCCCAGTCCACATCGGCGGCCTTGAACTTGTAGCCGCCGTAGAAGTCGGTTTCCAGCGAGTTGCCGGGCAGCCAGTCCACGGAGGAGTTCCAGTTGCCGACGTAGAAGCCGCTGTCGCCGAACGTGTAGTCAAAACCGCCTTGCAGCGCGGGCTTGACGGCCTTGGTGCGGCTGGCGTCCTGATCCTGGCCACGGAACTTGTAGTTGGTGGTCAGGGCAACGTTGGCGGAGAGCTGGGCATGGGCCCACATGGGGGCGACAACGGCGCAGGCCAGGGTGGCAGTCTTGGCGAAAGTCTTGAAACGGCTTGCAGCGGGACTAGGCATTCAGGGTTCCTCCGGTTTGAAAATTTCGTGGCAAAAATCTCGGATGAACTCTCAAAGCACAGACCGTGCCAGTCTCTGCGGCGGCTGCGGCGCGGTTCGCTGCCCAAGGCCCTGGAACAGGCAGCGGGCCATAGCTGCCCGGTACAAAAAGCTACGAGTTTTCACAATCACTGTGCGCAACTTTCGCCACCCGGGCTGCGGCCTGAACCGGATGCACCAGGATGGTGCGTTTTTGCGATGCACCGCCATGGCCCGGCTTTTGCGCGGCTTTTTGCACCAATCAGGGGATTTGAAAGTGAGCACATGCTCTTTATCTGGGCGCAGGCAAAGAAAAAGCCCATCGGCTGGGCGATGGGCTTGGGGGGCGGCCGCAATTCAGAAGCTGGCTTGGGGCAGGTCTGCCTTGGTGAACACCAGCGAGACCTTGGCTTCCTGCGGAATCGGCGGCAGCTCCTGATTCCAGCGCTCCCAGGCGCTGCGCAGCTCGGCCAGTTTCCGGGGCTCGCGATCACGCAGATTGGCGCGCTCGCGCGGGTCGCTGGCGATGTTGAACAGGTATTCGATGCCCTCGATCTGCAGATATTTCCAGTCGTCGCGTATCAAGGCCTTTTGCTCGCGGTGCTTCATGCGCCAGGCCAGGTCGCGTTCGGGCATCCAGCTTTGATCCTGCATCAGGGGCAGCAGGCTGATGCCGTCCAGCGGATAGTCGGCATGCGCGTCCACGCCCGCTGCAGCCAGGAAGGTGGCCGACCAGTCCATGGTCAGGCTGGGCGTGTCGCAGACGGCGCCGGCCGTCATGCGCGCCGGCCAGCGTGCCAGCAAAGGCACGCGGATGCCGCCTTCGAGCAGGTCCATCTTCTGGCCCACGAAAGGCCAGGTATTGGAGAAGCGCTCGCCGCCGTTGTCGCTGGTGAAGACGATGAGCGTGTTCTCGCTCAGGCCGTTCTCCTCCAGCGCGTCCAGCAGCCAGCCTATGCCTTCGTCCATGTGATGGATCATGCGCTGGTAGGTGTCGATGGAGCCGCCGTCGATATGCTTGCCCATGCCTTGCAGGCGCTCGGATTCGGCGCGGTCCTCGCGCGTCAGCCAGGGCCAGTGCGGGGCGCTGTAGTGCAGCGAGAGGTAGAAGGGCTGCTCGGCGCTCTGGCGCTTGACGAAGTCCACCGCGCGGCGGCTCAGCAGATCGGTGAGGTAGCCGTCTTCGGTGTGCGGCTCCTCGTTGGTCCAGAAGTCGGGGCGCCCGCGCGGGTCGCAGTGGGCGAAGTAGTCGGCGCCGCCGGCATGAAAGCCGTAGAACTCCTCGTAGCCCGACAGGCGCGGGCCGAAATGCGGGGGGTAGCCCAGATGCCATTTGCCGACCAGGGCCGTGGCGTAGCCGGCATCGCGCAGCAGCGAGGCCACCGTGGGGTGATCGGGCGGCAGGCCCAGCACCTTGTCGCCATGCACGCTGGCGATGGGTTCCTCGGCCGCACCGCGCAGGCGGTACTGCCAGCGGCCCGTGGCCAGCGCAAAGCGCGTGGGCGAGCACACCGAGGAGTTGGAGTAGCCGCGCGTGAAGCGCAGGCCCTGGGCGGCCATGGCGTCCAGGCGCGGCGAGACGTCGGTGGCGTTGTTGTGCGCATCGCGCGCACCGGTGCAGCCCAGGTCGGCATAGCCGAGGTCATCGGCCAGGATGAAGATCAGATTGGGGCGGGAGTCGGTCATGGGAGATCGGGGAACATTCAAAAACAGGAGCTTTTATCGCTTGTTATGCAAGGATTCTGGATAGATTTGATGCTGAAGATATTTGGTAGCAAGCGATAGATGCTCCTCAAATATCAGGGCTTGAAGCCCGAGCGCTGAACCACCGGCGCCCATTGCGCGCGGTAGGCCTTGAGCATTTTTTCCGTGTCCTGCGCGCTGCTGACCACGGGCACCAGGTTGGAGGCGGCGAACTTGTGCTGCGTGTCGGCTTCCTTCATCACCTCCTGCACCAGTTGGGACAGGCGCTGCACCGTGGCCGGCGCCATGCTCTGCGGCGCGAACAAGGTGTTCCAGCCCGTGCCGACCAGGTTCACGCCCAGCTCCTTGAGCGTGGGAATGCCGGGTGCCATGGTGCTGCGGCGCTCGCCCGAGGTGGCCAGCACGCGCAGCTTGCCTGCTTCGTGCTGGGCGATCTGGGTGTCTAGAGTGTCCACGGCGATGGGGACCTGCCCGCCCATCAGATCGGTGAGCAGCGGACCCGAGCCCTTGTAGCCCACGACCTCGACGGGCACCTTGGCGGTCTCGCCCAGCATCAGCGCAAAAAAGTGCGGCAGGCTGCCCGTGGCCGGCACGCCGAAATTGGCCTGCTGCGGATTGGCCTTGAGCCAGGCCAGCAGGTGCGGCAGCTCCTTCACGGGGACGGCACTGGCCACGGCCAGACCGAACTCGTAGCGGTTCACCTCGCTGATGGGGCGGAAGTCCTTTTCCGGGTCGTAGCCCGAGTCCGGAAACACCAGCGGCGCCACCACCATCACGGCAGGATTGGCCAGCAAAATGGCGGGCTGGCCCGCTGCTGCATTCTTCACGTACTGGGCTGACAGACGGCCGCCCGCACCGGGCTTGTTTTCCACGATGACCGGGCTGCCGAGGCGGGCCTGCAGCCGGTCGGCCACGATGCGCGCCACGCGGTCGGTGGCGCCGCCGGGCGGATAGCCGACCACCATGCGCAGCGGTGTCTTGCTGGGAAACAGGGCATGGCTCTCCTGGGCCTGCAGCGCGCCGCCGCCCAGCAAGCCTGCGCTCAGGCCGAGCCCCGCCGCGAGCTTGCCGAAGATTCTTCTTTGCATCGTCATGTCTCTCCTGGTCTGTGGTCCGCGCTGGTACCGGCTCGCGAATTCACACCATTAATGATTGGAAACCGGGCAGTGTAGGTGGGCTCCGGCACCGGCCTGACATGCTCAGATGGCCGGCGCCCGGGCTTGGGGCATCAATCGGGTTTCAGATTGATCTTGCGGGTCAGCGCCTCCCATTTGTCGGAGATCTCGCGCACCCTGGCCTGGGCCTGCTCGGGGCTGCTGCCCACCATCTCGATATCCACGGCCTTGACCCGCTCCTGCTGCTGCGGCGAGCGGATGGCGGCATCCATGACTGCGAGAAAGCGCTTCTGGATCTCGGCAGGAACGCCCTTGGGGGCGGCGAGCAACAGCCAGTAAGTGCCGTCGAAATCGGGGTAGCCCGACTCGGCAATCGTGGGCAATGTCGGCAGTAGCGGCGAGCGCGTGCGGCCCGAGGTGGCCAGGGCGGTGACGCGACCGCTCTGTATCTGTGGCAGCACCGTGGGTGCCGCCAGGAAGCCGCAGTTCACCTGGCCGCCCATGAGGTCCTGCATGGCCGGTGCCGGCCCCTTGTAGGGCACATGCACCATTTTCACGCCGGTGCTGGACAGCAGGGACTCCATGACCAGATGACCGGGCGAGCCCGCGCCGCCGGTGGCATAGGTCAGCTCGCGCGACTTGGCGGCCTCCAGCATGTCCTTGACGGACTTGAAGCCGAGGCCGGGGTTGCAGATCAGGGTCTGCGAGAACCTGGCGGCGGCGTTGAGCACCACGATGGCATCGCTGGAGTAGCCGATGTTCTTGTAGATATGCTTGTTGACGGTGAGCACCGGGTCCATGGCCCACAGCCAGGTGTAGCCGTCGGCCGGGGCTCGGGCGACCTCGGCAGCACCGATATTGCCGTTGGCACCGGCCCGGTTTTCCACGATCACGGCTTGACCTAGCGCCTTTTGCACGGCCGCCGCGAGCGGGCGCACGGCGATGTCGGAAGGGCCGGCTGGCGGCGTGGGAACGATGATGCGTATGGGCTTGGCGGGCCAGTTGTCGGCAGCATGGGATGCCGTCAGAAGCGCGGCGGCCGCCAGCCCGGCCAGAGTGCGGCGGGCGATACGGGTGCAAGGCATGGTGTCTCCTGTCGTTTTCTTTGGAGCCACTGTAAGCAGTGACTCGATAATGGATCTAATCCATCATTCCTAGAGAAAACCCACAAAGACCCATGACCAAGGCGCAGCGCCACCCCTGGCGGCAGCCGTCCGAGCTGGACGATCTGTTCCTCTACCATCTGGCCCGCCTGATGAGTTCGGCCGGAACCATGGTGGTGCGCCTGTGCGAGGGCGGCTTCGGCATCACCCGGCGCGAGTGGCGCATGATCGGCCTGCTGGCCACCAAGGGCGCCATGCAGCCGTCCCAGCTCGCGGAGCTGGCGCAGCTCGATCGCACGCGCACCTCGCGCACCATCTCCACGCTGATTGCCAAAGGGCTGCTGCACAAGCAGGGCATGGCCGGCGACGGGCGCCAGGCCATGGTGCAGCTGACCGACGCCGGGCTGGCGCTGCACACCCAGCTGTTCCCGCAGATACAGGCGATCAACCAGGAGCTGCTCGGCGACGTCAGCGATGCCGAGCTTGAGGTGCTGTCGCAGGTGTTCGAGCGCGTGCGCAATCGGGCGGCGCTCATGCAGGAGCAGGGCAGCTTTCCCAAGGCCGAGCGCCGCCGTGGCCGGGCTGCCGGCAGGCAGCCTGCCCGTGACGACGACGCCGCCGGCTGACGGCCTGTGCACACCCCTATTGCCTGTTTGAGCCGCCCGCGCATACGCTAGGCCCTACAGTCCGGCTTGAAGGGGAGGAGCGTGATGGGTCTGGCACTGGTTCAAAGTCGTGCACTGCTGGGCTTGCAGGCACCGGCTGTCACGGTGGAGGTCCATCTGGCCAACGGACTGCCTTCGTTCACCCTGGTGGGTCTGGCGGATGTGGAGGTCAAGGAGGCCCGCGAGCGCGTGCGCGCCGCCATCGTCAATGCAGGGCTGGAGTTCCCGAACAACCAGCGCATCACGGTCAATCTGGCTCCGGCGGATCTGCCCAAGGACTCAGGCCGCTTTGACCTGCCGATAGCGCTGGGCATTCTGGCGGCCAGCGGGCAGATCGATGCACAGCGGCTCGCCGATTATGAGTTTGCAGGAGAGCTGTCCCTGACCGGTGCCCTGCGCCCGGTACGCGGCGCCCTGGCTACTGCGCTGGCCCTGCAGCGTCAGCAACAGCGTGTGCGGCTGGTGCTGCCGCCAGACAGTGCGCTGGAGGCCGCCTTTGTGCCGGCCATCGAAGTCTTCGGCGCCGCGCATCTGCTGGATGTGGTCAGGCAGTTCATCGCGCATGACAGCACCCTGTCGGATCAGGGAGAGGGCGTGGAGGGCTGGCAGCGGGTGCACTCCAGACCTGCTGAAGCCTCTTTGCAGTCGCTGGATCTGCGCGAGGTGCGCGGCCAGATGCAAGCCAAGCGTGCTCTTGAAATTGCAGCTGCTGGAGCTCACGGTGTCTTGATGATCGGCCCTCCGGGTTCGGGGAAATCCATGCTGGCTCAGCGCTTTGCGGGTTTGCTGCCCGGCATGACCGATGAGGAAGCGCTCGAAGCCGCAGCCATTGCCAGCCTCAGCGGCCGTTTCACGCCGCAATTGTGGCGTCAGAGGCCGTTTGCCGCTCCCCATCACACGGCCAGCTCCATCGCGCTGGTCGGCGGCGGCTCTCCGCCCCGGCCTGGCGAGATTTCATATGCCCATTGCGGGGCGCTTTTTCTGGACGAGTTGCCCGAGTTCGCGCGCAGTGCCCTGGAGGCCTTGCGCGAGCCGCTGGAGACCGGGCGCATCACCATCGTGCGGGCTGTGCAGAGGGCGGAGTTTCCGGCCCGTTTCCAGCTGGTGGCAGCCATGAACCCCTGCCCCTGCGGCTACTGGGGCTCGCGCGTGAGAGCCTGCCGCTGCTCGCCCGATCAGGTGGCCCGCTATCAGGCACGCATCAGCGGTCCCTTGCTGGACCGTATCGATCTGCATGTGGAGGTGGCGGCACTGTCGCCCGAGGAGTTGCTGGCAGCGCCCGAAGGGGAGAGCAGCGCTGCCGTGCAGCAACGCGTGAGCGCGGCCAGGGACAAGGCCTTGCAGCGCCAGGGCCTGCCCAATCATCAGTTGCAGGGGGCACAGCTCGACACGCATCTGCAGCTGGAGCCCGAGGCGCTGACCTTTGCCCACAAGGCTGCAGCGCGCCTTGGCTGGTCGGCGCGCGGCACGCACCGGGCCTTGAAGGTGGCGCGAACCATTGCCGATCTGGCGGACTCGGATTCCATCACGCAAACCCATCTGGCCGAGGCATTGCAATACCGCCGAGCGCTGATGCAGCCGTGATGTCCTGCCGCTCTCAGGCGGCAAGAGCCAGCGCCACGGGCTGTGCCCGTGTGGCCTGCGGATTGACACCCAGTACCTGCGCAAATGCATGCAGTGCCGGCGACCAGCCTTGTACGGCAGCGGTCACAAAACAGGTGTCGACAAAGGCCAGCTCCTGTCCGCTCTTGCCGGGCAGAGTCATCCAGTGCACGCCAAAGCGCTGCTGCTGGGCTTCGACCAGCGAGCGCGACAGCAGCGCATAGCCCATGCCGGCGGCCACGCAGCCGAGGATGGTGTCCAGCATGCCCAGCTCCATGATGCGTACCGCCGTCACACCCATCGAAGCCATCAGCAGCTCGATCCGCTGACGGTAGCTGCAGCCCTGGCGAAAGGCCAGAAACACGGAGCTGCTGAACTCTGCGGCGGTGGGGAAGCGCGTCAGCGGCTGTCCGCTGACCAGCACCAGCTCTTCACGAAATACCGGCCAGGATTGCAGCTCGTTTTGTGGTGCGGCACCGTTGATGAAGGCACAGTCGATGCGACCGGCCGCCAGCTCCATCAGCAATGCGGCGCTGGGCTGGGCGTCCAGCTCCAGGTCGATACCCGGATGCTGCCTGCGCAACTCGGCCAGCAGTGGCGGAAGACGCAGTGCGGCCGTGGTTTCCATCGAGCCTATGCGCAAGGCGCCCTTGACCTGGCCGGCGGCAAACTGCCGGGCTTGCAGCATGGCCAGTACCTGGTCATGCGACTGCAGCATCTGCCGCGCAGATTCCAGCAGCGTACGTCCGGCCGGAGTCGGAAAGACCGGGTTGGCCCGCATGAGCAATTGCACGCCTGCTTCGTCCTCGAGCTTTTTGATATGGGCCGTGACATTGGATTGCACGGTGTGCAGCCGCTGGGCTGCGGCACCAAAGCTGCCGCTTTCGCAGACGGCTTCGAACATGCGCAGGGATTTGAGTTGCATATGCGGCTCCAATATCTTTAAATGAGATGCAAGTCATCATTTTGAATCATTGGACATGATCGAGTCGCAGCGTTTAGGCTTGATGCCAATTTCCCCTCCATAACCCGAGCTGTGATCGAACGCAAAGAACTTCCCCTGCTGTTGACCGGCTTCATGGCCACCCTGAGCGGCGTCGGCCTGGCCCGTTTCGCCTATACCGCGCTGATGCCGCAGATGGTGCATGCGGGCTGGTTCAGCGGCGAGCAGGTGGCTTATCTGGGCGCCGCCAATCTGCTCGGCTATCTGATCGGCGCCCTGGTCGCCGCGCCGCTGGCCGAGCGCATGGGCGCGCTGCGCGTGCTGGTGATCTGCTGGGTGGCCGTGATGCTGAGCTTTGCAGGCTGCAGCCTGCCCCAGCCCATGGCCCTGTTCTTTGTCTGGCGGCTGGTCTCGGGTATTGCCGGTGCCGCGCTGATGGTGCTGGGCCCGTCGGTGGCCATGGCTGCAGCAGCGCCGCAGCGCCGTGCCACGCTGGGCCCGCTGATGTTCTGCGGCATTGGCGTGGGCGCCTTGCTGGCCGCCACGCTGGTGCCCATGTTTGCGCGCAGCAGCCTGAGTGCCGTATGGTGGGCGTTGACGGCGCTGTCTGCGCTGGCGCTTTACAGCGGCCGGCATGCTGCGCGCCAGATCCCGCTGCATGCACCGGTGGCGATCCAGCCCACGGCGGTCGCAGCCTCCAGCACAACGCCGTGGAGCCTGGCGGTGATTCTGGTGCTGGTCGCCTATGCCTGCGACGCCTTCGGCTTTGTGCCGCACACCGTGTTCTGGGTGGACTACCTGGATCGCGAGCTGCAGCTGGGCGGCGCCTATGCCTCGACGCAATGGGCATTCTTCGGGCTTGGCGCGATGGTCGGGCCGCTGTGCGCGGCCTACTGTGCCACGCGCTGGGGCTGGTGGGGAACGACCACGGGCGCCTATGCCCTCAAGGCCGTGGCCATCGGCCTGCCGCTGGCCTGGGCCGGTTTCGGTGGCCATGCGCTGTCGGGCTTTGTGGTGGGGGCGCTGTCGCCTGGCATGGCTGCCATCACCTCGGGCTATCTGATGCAGCTCATCGGCCCCGGCCAGCACAAGAAAATGTGGGGCTACGCCACGGCGGCATTTGCGCTGCTGCAGGCCAGCTCCGGCTATCTGATGGCATTTGTTTACGCCAGCAGCGGCAGCTATCGCCAGCTGTTCGTGCTGGGCTGCGCGGCGCTGGGCCTGGGGGCGCTGCTGGTGGCCTCTAGCCGCCTGGCCCGCACTGCGCAATGATCAGGATCGAGAAGTGACAACCAGGAGACGTGCGATGAGCAAACTACCTTTGTGGATGACAGGCCTGGGTCTGCAGCATCCCATCATTCAGGCCCCGATGGCCGGGACCTCGACCCCGCAGCTGGCGGCTGCCGTGAGCAATGCATACGCCCTGGGCTCGATCGGCATAGGCGCCTACGGCCTTGAGCAGGCGCGCCAGCACATCGAACAGACGCGTGCGCTGACCAACCGCCCCTTCAACGTCAACCTCTTTTGTCACCGTGCGCCGGTAGCAGATGCGGAGCGCGAAGCACAGTGGCTGCGCTACCTGGCGCCGGAGTTCGAGCGCTACGGCGCGTCCGCGCCGCCCAGCCTGCGCTGCATCTACGAGTCAGCGCTGGGCAATGAGCGGTTGCAGGCCATGCTGCTGGAGCTGCGTCCCGCCGTGGTGAGCTTTCATTTCGGCCTGCCGGAGCAGGGCTTTGTCGATGCCTTGCGCGCCGCCGGCATCACCACGCTGGCCTGCGCCACCAGCCTCGACGAGGCGCGCCAGATCGAGCAGGCCGGGGTGGATGTGATCGTGGCTCAGGGCATGGAGGCGGGCGGCCATCGCGGCGCTTTCGTGCCCGAGCAGGACAGACTGATGGGGACTTTGGCGCTGGTGCGGCTGCTGGCGCGCGAGTCCCGCCTGCCCGTGGTCGCCGCAGGCGGCATCATGGACGGCGCAGGCATTGCTGCCGCTTTGCAGCTCGGAGCCTGCGCCGTGCAGATGGGAACGGCCTTCATCCTCTGCCCCGAATCCGCAGCCAGCCAGGCCTACCGCGCCGAGCTGCAAGGCGACAGCGCGCAGCACACGGCCATCACCGCCGCCATTTCCGGCCGTCCTGCGCGCGGCATGTTCAACCGTCTGCACCAGCTGGGACGAGACTATGCGGGAGCACTGCCCGCCTATCCCATGGTGTATGACGCAGGCAAGGCGCTGCACCAGGCCGCCAGCGCGCAGGGCAGCAGCGACTATGCCGCACACTGGGCCGGCCAGGGCGCACCGCTGGCTCGCGCCATGCCAGCGGCCGAGCTCGTGCGCACGCTGGCGCAGGAGCTGGAGCAGGCGGAGCACGCCTGACCGGGCTTGAGCGGATTTCGGTGCGCCTGGAGTAACCATCTGATTTGATAGCTGTCATCGCTTGTAATGCATCAGATCTGGATTGTTTGAGCCAAGATTTGAATACTGACTTGTGATGACTGCTATGGCTTTAGCTGTTGCAGCGAATGACCGATGCATCCTTTGAAGCGAACAGACGTCGCACCGCATCGGCGCGCCGCGTCAGCACCGCGCGTTGGTTGACGTAGCCCTTGTCGGTGATCTCCCCGGCCTCTGCGTCCGGCGGATCGGCCAGCACCAGCGCGCAGCCGGGGCTTTGCGAGCTGCCCGCGCCTGCGTCGCGCTGCTCGTGCATCACGCGGCGCAGTGCCTGTGTCAGGGTTTCGGGGGCGGCAGCGCCTGCGGGCGTGGCAAATACCAGCAGGCCCAGCTCGTCACGGTCGTGGCCTGCGATGACGATGTCCTGCACCCATGGCGCCAGGCGCGACACCAGTTCCACGCGCAACGTTCCCACCGAGACCCAGGTGCCGCTGGAGAGCTTGAAGTCCTCGGCCACGCGGCCGTTGAAGATCACGCCGCGCTCGGGCCGCTGCTCGTCCACGACGAAGCCTGCGTCGCCGATGCGGTAATAACCTTCCTCGTCGAAGGCCGCTGCCGTTTCGCGCGGTGCGTCGCGGTAGCCGGGGAAAACCGACACGCCCTTCACGCGCATTTCCTGCTTGTTGCCGTTGGGTACGAACTTGAGCTCCAGCCCGGGCAGTGGCGCACCTATGCAGCCTGCGCTGTCAAGCTGCCAGTGGGCCGAGGTGATCGCGGGCGAGGTCTCGGTGCAGCCCCAGGAAGTGGTCAGCCACAGGGGGCGGCCCGGGCGCACGCGCTGGGCCACCGCCTCCAGTCGCTTCCAGGTCGAGGGGGCCAGCGCCGCAGCCGCATAGAAGGCCAGGCGAAGGCGCGAGAGCATGTCTGCCGCCAGCGCGTCGTCGGCCTCCATCAGCGGCAGCACCATGTCGAAGCCGCGCGGCACGTTGAACCACAGCGTGGGGCGGACTTCGCGCAGATTGCGCACCGTCTTCTCGATCAGACCCGGTGCGGGCCGGCCCTCGTCGATGTAGAGCGTGCCGCCGTGCGCCAGTACCAGATGCAGGTTGTGGTTGCCGCCGAAGGTGTGGCTCCAGGGCAGCCAGTCCACGAGCACGGGCTTTTCCTGCTCCAGGAAGCGCCAGGTCTGCGCCATTTGCTGCTGGTTGGCGCACAGCATGCGGTGCGTGTTGATGACCACCTTGGGCGTGCCTGTGGAGCCCGAGGTCAGCAGGTATTTGGCATGCGTGTCGGGCGCGATGGCCTCGTATGCAGTGCGCACGGCGGCCGTCTCGGGTCTGGCCATGAGCGCCTCGAAATCCAGCCCGCCAGGCCAGTGCGGTGCATGTGCGCTGAAGACGCAGGGCGCGCGGGTTTCGCAGGCTGCCAGCGCCGGTCCGTACAGGCGCGCGTCCGATGCGTAGATCAGCGCGGGCTGCAGCACCTGGAGCATCTGGCGCAGCCGCCCGAAGTCGCGCGCCGTGCGCGAGTAGGCACTGGACAGCGAGCAGGCTGCCCGGCCCACGTGCATGGCGGCCAGCATCAGCACCGCGTGATCGATGGCGTTGTCCGACAGGATGACCACAGGGCCGGGGGGCAGATCCAGGTCCAGCAGCCCCTGGGCCGTGCGTCCCACGGCCTCGCGCAACTCGCCCCAGCGGAGCATGCGCCAGCCGCTGCCGTCGGGCGTGCGCTCGGCCAGAGCCGGCGCCTCGGGGGTCTCGCGCGCCCAGCGTTCCAGCCACTCGCCCACGCAACGTGCATAGGGCTTGAGCGCCACGGGCGATCGCAGCACGAAGCTGCCGTCGTCGAGATCGATGCGCAGGCTGCGCGGCGGGGCGACCTGCTGCGGGTCGGACAGGAAGTCTATGGCTTGCATGCATGCTCCTTTATGTGGGCTCAGAACAGCGAGCCCTGGACCTTGGCACGTATCAGGTCGGTCAGCAGTTCGTCGCGCGTGCGCTCCAGCTCCTCCTCGCGGCGCATGCCGCGCGCCTCGGCCACGCCCTGCACCACACTGTCCTTGAGCGCCTCTGTCATGGCTGGATTGCCAAGATCGCGCCACCAGCTCTCGATGGGGCCGCCCAGGTGCTCCAGCAGATGCTGCATGCCGCCCTGTCCGCCAGACAGATGCAGGTTCATGAATGGTCCCATCAGCGCCCAGCGCAGGCCGGGGCCGTGGGCGATGGCCGTGTCGATGTCGCTGACGCTGGCCACCCCCTGGTCAACGAGGTGAAAAGCCTCGCGCCACAGCGCTGCCTGCAGACGGTTGGCGATGTGGCCAGCGATTTCGCGCCGCACATGAATGGGGCGCTTGCCCAGCGCTGCATAGAAGTCCATGGCGCGCTGGATGCTGTCTGGCGAGGTGGCATCGCCACCACCCACCTCCACCAGCGGAATCAGGTGCGGCGGATTGAAGGGATGGCCCAGAACCACGCGCTGCGGCGTCTTGCAGCGTGCCTGCATGCCGCTGACCGGCAGACCCGAACTGCTGCTGGCCAGCAGTACCTGGGATGGTGTGGCCGCGTCCATGCGCGCATAGAGGTCAGCCTTGAAGTCGGCGCGCTCGGGGCCGCTTTCCTGCACGAAGTCGCAGCCGTCCAGCGCACGCTCCAGTGCGGCATCGAAGCGCAGGCGTTCGGGCGAAGCTCCATCCGCCAGCCCCATGCGTTGCATGGTCGGCCAGTGGCGCTGCACCGCTTCGCGCAGGCGCTGCTCGGCGCCGGGTGCGGGATCGGTGGCCGTCACATCCAGGCCGCGCGCCAGGAAGAACGCTGCCCAGCTGGCACCGATCACGCCGGTGCCGACCACGGCCACGTGCCGTATCACGGTTGCGGCCGCGCTCATGATGTCTTCCATTGCGCGCAGCGTGTCTCTGCGCGGGTAGTCCAGGCGGCCTCGCCCCGGATGGTCTCGACCACCTTGTAGTAGTCCCAGGGCTCTCTGGATTCGGCTGGCGTCTTCACCTGCATCAGATGCATGTCATGCACCATCAGGCCGTCGGCGCGCAGCCAGCCGTCCTTGACGAACATGTCGTTGAATCGGGTCTTCCTGAGCTGTTCCATCACCTTGGTGCCATCGTCCGTGCCCGCGGCCTGCACGGCCTTGAGGTACTGCAGCGTGGCGGAGTAGTCGCCCGCATGGAAGGAGGTGGGCATGCGCTTTTGCTTGTCGAAGAAGCGCCGCGCCCATGCGCTGGCCTCGGGGCTCTGGTTCCAGTACCAGCTGTCGGTCAGATACATGCCTTGTGCCGTCTTCAGGCCCAGGGCGTGTACGTCCTGAATGGTGATGATCATGCCCGCGAGCTTCATCTTCTGCGCCAGCCCGAATTCCGCCGCCGACTTGATGGCGTTGACCGTGTCGCCACCCGCATTGGCCAGGGCCAGCACATCGGGCTTGGCCGCCAGAGCCTGCAGCATGAAGGACGAGAAGTCGCTGGCGCCCAGCGGGTGCTTGACCGCACCGGCCACGTTGCCGCTGCCGGCTTCGAGCACCTTGGCGGCATCGGCCTGAAGCGCATTGCCGAAGGCATAGTCGGCCGTCACGAAGAACCAGCGCTTGCCGCCGCTCTTGAGCACGGCGCTGGCCGTTCCGCGCGCCATGGCCACCGTGTCGTAGGCATACATGACCGTGTAGGGCGAACACTGCTCGTTGGTGAGGCTGGAAGCACCCGAGCCGACCACGAAATAGGGCTTGCGCTTATCGCGCGCCACGCCCGCCATGGCAATGGCCGCACCCGAATTCACGCCACCGATCAGCATGTCGAAGCGCTCCACGTCGAACCATTGGCGCGCCTTGGCTGCGGCGATGTCGGCCTTGTTCTGGTGGTCGGCCGCCACCAGCTCGATCTTCTTGCCGTTGATGGCTCCGCCCATGTCGGCGATGGCCATGCGTATGGCCTCTGCGCCTGCCGGCCCGTCGTAGTCGCGGTATACGCCCGACATATCGCTGATGAAGCCTATGCGTATCACATCGTCCGAAATCTGAGCTGCTGCCGTGGCCGCACCGGCCAGCGTCATGGCGCCAGCCAGGGCCTTGCATGTGAAGTTCATGATGCTGTCTCCTCGTTGTTTTGTGAGCTGTGCTGCGCCGTGCGCGGCTCAGGCCGCCTGTGCCATGGCGGCGGGCGCGAACGCGGGCAGCGGCATGCCACTGCGTTGTAGCCCCATGATTTGACGTGCCTCCTCGGGTGTGGCGGGCTCCATGTCGAGCTCGCGGATCAGGCGCACGATGCGCTCCGTCAGCTGCACATTGGTGGCCAGTTCGCCCTGGCGGTAGTAGAGGTTGTCCTCCAGGCCCACACGCGCATGGCCGCCCAGCAGCAGCGCAGCCACATTGGCCTCCAGCTGCGAGGGGCCGATGCCGCTGACGCAGAAGATGCTGTTGGCGGGCAGAACGTCCACCATCTGCTGCAGATAGCGCGGCGAGAACGGCATGGCGTTCTGGAAGTTGCGGTGGACATTCATCACCAGGTTGATGAAGTGCGGTGCGGCATCGTGGTCTTCCTCGATCAGCGTCGTCACGTCCTGCAGGATATGGGTGTGTGCGAAGACTTCCCACTCTGGCTTGATGCCGCGCGCCTTCATGCCTACGGCCAGCTCGCGGCCCCGGGACAGCGGCGTGTCCATGAGGATCTCGCGCCCGCCGAAGCTCAGGTTCAGCGTGGTCGCATCCAGCGTGCACATCTCGGCGCCTGCGTCCATGCCCTTGATGCGTTCCTCCCAGGCGATTTCCCAGCGCCCGCCCTGCAGCTCGCGCACCATGTCGCCGTGCACGCCGCCGCCCGTGGAGTTGTTGATCACGATGTCGCAGCCCGCAGCGCGGATGCGGGTGTTGATGTCGCGGTAGATGTCGGCATTGCAGGTGGCGCCGTCGTCGGGGCGGCGCGCATGGATGGCGGCAACGCTGGCGCCTGCATTGCAGCAGCGCACCACGTCCTCGGCGATCTCGTCCGGCTGGGTAGGGAGATGGGGGTTCTGCGATTTGTGGGCCATGCCGCCCGTGGGGGCAATGGTCACGATCACCTTGCGCTTGCTCATGGCGTCTCCTGATGCGTGGGATTGGGTCGTCAGCTATTATTTTTTTCACCCCTGCACGAATCAGTCGTTGCGATGACATTTGACCTCGGGGTAAGTACGCAAGGAGCTTCACCATCGCCCGCCATCACCGCTCAACGGCCGCGGCCCGTCCCACCCTCGACGAACTGCTCTCCGGCTCGGCCTGGTTTCCCGTGCTCGACGTTGCCGTGCGCGAACGCGTGCGTGCCGAGATGCGCGAGGTGGACCTGCCCGCGGGCACTGCGCTGTGCCGTATGGGCGATGCGCCTCGGCACTGGTATGGCGCCATCGAAGGGCTGCTCAAATGGTCGGTGAGCAGCGCCGACGGCCGCTCTGTCACGCTGGGCGGCCTGTCGGTGGGCAGTTGGTTCGGCGAGGGAACGGTGCTGCGCGGAGTGGCGCGCACCGCGGACGTGATCGCTCTGCGCGACAGCCGCGTGGCCTTGATGCCTGCCGAGGTCTTTGAATGGCTGCGCGGCAGCGAGCGCAGCTTCGAAGCCTTTTTGCTGCGTCAGATCAACGAGCGCATGCACTGGTTCCTGGGCAACTTTGCGGCCCACCATCTGCTCGATACCGACAGTCAGGTGGCGCGTGCACTGGTAGGCCTGTTCCACCCCTGGCTGCATCCGGGAAGCGACCCGCGCCTGCGGGTGTCCCAGGAAGAGATTGCCAACCTCTCTGGCCTGTCGCGCCAGCGCTGCAACGCAGCGCTGCGGCGCCTGGCGGCGGCCGGCCTGATAGAGATCGAATACGGCGGCATCACCGTCGTCGACCTGCCGCGGCTGCGATCACGCGTGCTCGCAGCCGCGTCGTTCTAGCGGCCAGATTCGCTCTGCGTCACGTTGCTCTCGCCGTGCTCATGGTAGGCAGCGATGGCGTCCATCAGTTCCTGCAGCTGGACCGATACCTGCTGTTCCTCGCGCACCAACATATAGCGGGGGCGCACTGCCCAGGCGTCGGTCAGCGGCACGCGGCAGACGCGCGGCAGGCCGCGGTAGCGCTGGGCCACGGTCTCGGGCACCACGGCCACGCCCACACCTGCCGCGACCATGCGGCACATCGAGTCGAAGCTGGACAGCTGTATGCGCAGCTTCAGCGTGGTGCCCAGTTGCTGGCTCAGCCGCTCCAGAAAGGTCTGCAGCGTGCTGCCACGGTGCATGCCCACAAAGCGCTCGTGCAGCACATCGGCAAAGGCCACGCTGCTCATGTCCGCCCAGCGCGCGGTGTCGGGGGTCACCAGCACCAGCCGGTCGGTGCTGAAATGCAGCACGCGCAGGCCGTGCGTGTCCACCTCGCCGGCCACGATGCCCAGGTCGGCGCGGCCGTCGCGGATGTCGGCGGCAATGCCGGCATTGGGGCGCTCCTGCAGGTCCACGCTGATGTGCGGGTGCTGGGTGAGGTAGGCCGCAAGTATGTCGGGCATGAACTCCGTCACGGCCGTGGTGTTGGCGAATACGCGCACATGGCCGCGCAGGCCCGCGCCGTACTCCTGCAGGTCGGCTTGCAATTGCTGCGAATGCTGCAGCATGGCGCGCGCATGGTGCAAAAAGGCCTCGCCGGGTGCAGACAGCTTTACCCCTCTAGCCTCTCGTATCAGCAAAGGCATGCCGGCCTGCTCCTCCAGTGCCTTGACACGTGCGCTGGTGGCTGCAAGCGATAGGTGAGACTGTTCAGAAGCCCTTGTCAGGCTTCCTGTCTGTGCTATCAAAACAAAGAGTCTTAAATCCTTGAGATCGAATTGTATGGCGGCTCATGGTTTATACCAATCAAGTCAAGGCTTCGGAAAAACAAAAGGCTTGATTCCAATATCAGAGATTGTGCACAGAGCTGGCGCCAGCGAGCATAGGGCTATCAACCCCAAAAGAGGAGACAGTCGCCGTGCCAGTCCGATCAGCCCCGCCCTCCACTCCATCGGTATCGCGCCGCAGCCTCTGCGCCGGCGCCCTGCTGACCCTGGGCCTGCCGACCTGGGCGCAGACCTCCTATCCCGCCCGCCCCATCGTGCTGGTAGTGCCCCAGGCAGCGGGCGGAACCAATGACATCGTGGGCCGCATCGTGGCACAGAAACTGGGCGAGAAGCTGTCCGTGGGCACGGTGGTCGAGAACCGCCCCGGTGCGGGTGGCAACATCGGTACCCAGGCCGTGGCGAAGGCCGCCAGGGACGGCCATACATTGCTGATGACCATCAGCAGCAGCCAGGCCATCAATCCCGCACTCTACAAGTCGCCGGGCTTCGATCCCGTGGGCGACTTCACGCCGGTGAGCATGATCGGCGCCGTGCCCAATGTGCTGCTGGCCCATCCATCATTTCCTGCCCGGACTGTTCCCGAGCTGCTGGCCCTGGCCAGGTCCAAACCCGGCGAGTTGCAATATGCATCGGCAGGCAACGGTACGCTCAACCACCTGCTGGGCGAGATGCTTAACCAGATGGCCGGCGTGCAGCTGCAGCATGTCCCCTACAAGGGCGTGGCGCCGGCGCTTAACGATGTGCTGGGCGGGCAGCTGCCGCTGCTGTTCGGCAGCCTGCCGTCCACGCTGCAGTACATCAAGTCGGGCAAGCTGCGGGCACTGGCGGTCAGCAGCGCAGCGCGCTCGCCCTTGCTGCCCGACGTGCCATCGCTGGGTGAGTTCGTGCCCGGCTACAACGGCACGCTGTGGATTGCCCTGTTCGCGCCGCGCGGCCTGCCGCCTGCGGTGATGAGCCGGCTGCGCGAAGGCATGCAGCAGGCCATGGCGGACAAGGACATGCGCGCCCAGTTGCAGGCTCAGGGCGTGGAGCTTGCGGGCACGCCAGAGCGTCAAGTCACGCCCGACGAGCTGGCTGCCGTCCTCAAGCAGGACATCGCCAAATGGGCGCAGATCGTGAAGACCTCCGGCGCCACGGTGAACTGAATCTCTTCCAGCACTTCCATCCATGAACCCGAACACTGTCCAGATCGACGCACCCACCCTGACCAAGCTCCAGTCTTGGCAGGAGCGCAGCGAAACCATGTCCGACATCATCACCGCAGCTCCGCTGCGTGCCCTCTCGGCCACGCTGGACCGTGACGATCCCGTGCCTGAGGATGGCTCAGCCGTGCCTGCGCTATGGCACTGGCTGTATTTCCTGCCGCATGCGCGCCAGAGCGAGATCGGCCCCGACGGGCATCCCCGGCGCGGCGGCTTCCTGCCGCCCGTGCCGCTGCCGCGCCGCATGTGGGCGGGCGGGCGGCTGCGCTGGGAAGCAGACAATCCGCTGCGCCTGGGGCAGGAGGTGCAGCGCATCTCCACCATCCGCAGCGTGCAGCACAAGACCGGACGCTCGGGCGAGCTGCTGTTCGTGCTGGTGGAGCACCGGTTCTTGAATCACGACGGCCTGGCGCTGGTCGAAGAGCACGACATCGTCTACCGGGCCGCTGCAAGACCCGGCGACCCGGTGCCGCCACCGCAGCAGCCTCCGCTCGCCGGCCAGGCTGCCTGGTCGCGCAGCATCGTGCCCGATGACGTTCTGCTGTTCCGCTACTCGGCGCTGACCTTCAACGGTCACCGCATCCACTACGACCGCCGGTACGTGACCCAGATCGAGGGCTACCCGGGCCTGATCGTGCATGGTCCGCTGATTGCCACGCTGCTGCTCGATCTGCTGCGCCGCCAGCTGCCCGGCGCCAGGGTGGTCGCGTTCGACTTCAAGGCCTTGCGACCGACCTTCGACCTGCATCCTTTCAGCGTGCACGGAAAGCCGCGCGATGACGGCAGGACCATCGACCTGTGGGCGCAGGACCACGACGGCTTTCTCACCATGCAGGCTACGGTCACAGTGGCTTGAAGACTGAAACCCATAGCTGATAGCGCTTGCTGGACAAGCGTTTGTCGCCAGAAGGCTTGAAATGATCGAACACACCAGCTCCAACAACCACCATGAGATCCGCGATGCCATCCGTGCGCTGTGTGCGGAGTTTCCCGACGAGTATTTCCGCAAGATCGACGAGCAGCGCATCTACCCCGAAGCCTTTGTCAACGCGCTCACGAACGCAGGCTGGCTGGCCGCGCTGATTCCGCAGGAGTACGGCGGCAGCGGCCTGGGCCTGACCGAGGCCAGCGTCATCATGGAGGAGATCAACCGCTGCGGAGGCAACTCGGGCGCCTGCCACGGCCAGATGTACAACATGGGCACGCTGCTGCGCCATGGCTCGCAGGCGCAGAAGGAGAAATACCTGCCGCGCATCGCCTCGGGCGAATGGCGGCTGCAGTCCATGGGTGTCACAGAGCCCACCACGGGCACGGACACCACCAAGATCAAGACCAGCGCTGTGAAGAAGGACGAGCGCTATGTGATCAACGGCCAGAAGGTCTGGATCAGCCGCATCCAGCACAGCGACTTCATGATCCTGCTGGCGCGCACCACACCGCTGGCAGAAGTGAAGAAGAAAAGCGAGGGCATGTCCATCTTCATGGTCGATCTGCGCGAGGCCGAGAAGAAGGGCATGACCGTGCGCCCCATCCTCAATATGGTCAACCACGAGACCAACGAGCTGTTCTTCGAGGATCTGGAAATTCCCGAGGAGAACCTGATCGGCGAGGAAGGCAAGGGTTTCAAGTACATCCTCGACGGCCTGAACGCCGAGCGCACGCTGATTGCGGCCGAGTGCATAGGCGACGGCTACTGGTTCCTGGACCGTGTGACGAACTACGTGAAGGACCGCCAGGTGTTCGGCCGTCCCATAGGCCAGAACCAGGGCGTGCAGTTCCCGATCGCCGATGCCTTCATCGAGGTCGAGGCCGCCAATCTCATGCGCTGGAAGGCCTGCGAACTGTTCGACGCGCGAGAGTCCATGGGCGCTCAGGCCAATATGGCCAAGTATCTTGCGGCCAAGGCCAGCTGGGAGGCCGCCAATGCCTGCATCCAGTTCCACGGTGGCTTCGGCTTTGCCTGCGAGTACGACGTGGAGCGCAAGTTCCGCGAAACCCGCCTCTATCAGGTGGCGCCGATCTCCACCAACCTGATCTATTCCTATGTGGCCGAGCACCTGCTGGGTCTGCCACGTTCGTTTTGATGTGCGACACCCCCTGAGGCGCTGCGCGCCTTCCCCCTGAAAGGGGGACGACAGCCTCGCTGCGGGGCGGCGCGGCCGGCCCAGGCCCTTGCTTGCTGTCCCTGGCTTTAAGCGCGTCAGTTGTTCGGGTCGTGAGTTTCGCCAAAGTGCAATGGATTTCCAAGATGAAAAAGCATAGTCTTCGACCCCTCGACGGCATTACCGTGGTCTCGCTGGAACATGCGGTGGCTGCGCCTTTCTGCACCCGCCAGCTCGCCGATCTGGGGGCGCGCGTGATCAAGGTGGAACGTCCGGGAAGCGGCGATTTCGCGCGCGGCTACGACCAGCGCGTCAACGGCCAGTCCTCGCACTTCACCTGGATCAACCGCAGCAAGCAAAGCCTGGCGCTCGATCTCAAGCGGCCCGACGCACTCGAGGCGCTGATGCAACTGCTCGAAGGCGCCGACGTGCTGGTGCAGAACCTGGCGCCCGGCGCGGCCGCGCGCATGGGTCTGTCCTGGGAGGTGCTGAAGGCCCACAATCCCAAGCTCATCGTCTGCGACATCAGCGGCTATGGCGCCGACGGTCCCTACCGCGACAAGAAGGCCTACGACCTGCTGATCCAGAGCGAGGCGGGGTTTCTATCGGTCACGGGCACGCCCGAGGTGCCGTCCAAGGCAGGTATCTCGGTGGCCGACATCGCGGCCGGCATGTACGCCTACACCAACATCCTGTCGGCCCTGCTGCTGCGCGGCCGCACGGGTGAGGGGAGCCATATCGATGTCTCCATGCTGGAGGCGCTGGGCGAGTGGATGGGTTACCCCATGTACTACGCCTGGGAGGGCGCGCCGCCGCCGCCGCGCACGGGCGCATCGCATGCCAGCATCTACCCCTATGGCCCCTTCGAGGCGGGCGACGGCGGCACGGTGATGCTGGGCCTGCAGAACGAGCGCGAATGGAAGCTTTTTTGCGAGCAGGTGCTGCTGCAGCCGGCACTGGCCAGCGATGCGCGCTTTGACAGCAATGCGCAGCGCAACGCCAACCGCGAAGAGCTGCGAGCGCTGATTCTGGATGTGTTCAACGCGCTGAATGCGGCCCAGGTCGTGCAGCGGCTGGACGCGGCCGGCATTGCCAATGCGCGAGTCAACGACATGGCCGGCCTGTGGGCCCATCCGCAGCTGGCCGCGCGTCAGCGCTGGTGCAGCGTGGGAACGCCGGCCGGGCCGGTGCAGGCACTGCTGCCGCCCGGTGCCAACAGCGCCTTTGACTACCGCATGGAGGCTGTGCCGTCCGTAGGCGAGCACAGCGAGGCCATCCTGGCCGAGCTGGGCTGGTCGGCCGAGCGCATCCGTGCCCTGTACGCCGAAGAAGCAACTCTGTGAAAGCTGTGCGCAGCGTATGCGCGGGAGTGATTCCATGAAGAACGAGACCCAAGTGAGCATTCATCCGCTGGCCCGGTTCGCGGCCATGCTGTGCTGGGAGGATGTCCCGCTGCAGGTGCAGCGCCGCGCCGAGGATCTGTGGGTGGACTGGTTCGGCTCCGCTCTCGCAGGCCAGAACGCGCGCCCCGTGCAGAGCATCACGCGCTTCGCGCTGTCCCAGGGCCCGGCCGCGGGCCCCTGCGAGATACTGGGCAGTGCCGCCACCAGTTCACCTCTGATGGCGGCCCAGGCCAACGCCGCTGCCTCGCATGTGGCCGAGCAGGACGATGTGCACAACGGCTCGGTGTTCCACCCTGCGGCCGTGGTCTTCCCGCCCGCGCTGGCGGTGGCGCAGAGCCTTGGTGCCAGCGGCGTCGAGCTTATGCAGGCCTGTGTGGCCGGCTATGAGGTCGGCATCCGGGTGGGCGAGTTTCTGGGCCGCAGCCACTACCGCATCTTCCACACTACGGCCACGGCAGGCACGCTGGCGGCGGCTGCCGCCGTGGGCCGTCTGCTCAAGCTGACGCCCGAGCAGATGCAGCATGCCTTCGGCTCGGCCGGCACGCAGTCGGCGGGGCTGTGGGAGTTTCTGCGCACAGGCGCCGACAGCAAGCAGCTGCACACGGCGCATGCTGCCGCCGCGGGCCTGATGTCGGCCTATCTGGCGCAAGACGGTTTCACGGGCGCACAAGACATCTTCACGGGGCCGCAGGGACTGGCGGCAGGCATGTCCACGGATGCCGACCCGGCACGGCTCAGCGACGGGCTGGGCACACGCTGGGCCACGGCCGAGACCTCGTTCAAATGGCATGCCTCATGCCGCCACACCCACCCGGCCGCCGATGCGCTGCTGCAGGTCATGCAGGACCATGACCTGACCCCCGCCGACCTGGCCCAGGTCACCTGTCATGTGCATCAGGGCGCCATCGATGTGCTCGGCCCCGTGGTCAGGCCGAGCACCGTGCACCAGAGCAAGTTTTCCATGGGTACCGTGCTGGCGCTGGCGGCGCGTCACGGCCATGCGGGGCTGACGGAGTTCGACGGCGACTATCTGGCACAGGAAACCGTGGAGCTGCGCGACAAGGTGAGCATGGAGCTTGATGCCGAGGTCGACGCTGCCTATCCCCGACGCTGGATAGGCAAGGTCAGCGTGCAGACCACGGATGGCCGTTTGCTCAAGGGCCGTGTCGACGAGCCCAAGGGCGACCCCGGCAACACGCTGTCGCGCGAGGAAATCACGGCCAAGGCGCTGCGGCTGATCGCCTACGGCGGCCATGTGCCCGCCGAGCACGCCCAGGCAGCGGTGGCAAGGCTGTGGCAGGTCGCGCAATGGCCGCGCGTGCGGCGTCTGCTGGACTGAGTTCTCCCGCCGGTCCAGGCCGGCGGATCCAAGGGAAAGGCGCCGTCACAGAGCGCCTCCCGCTTCCACCAAAGTGCACAGGAGACAAACCATGCAAAGCACAAACCCTTTCCGCCGCCGCCTTGTTCACGCAGCGGCCGCCGCCTGCGCGCTGGCGGCATGCGCGGGCGCCCAAGCCAGTTCCTGGCCGGAGAAGCCGGTTGTCCTTGTCGTTCCCTACAGTGCGGGCGGACCTACCGACGTGGTGGCGCGCCTGCTGGCCATCCCCATGGGGCAGGTGCTGGGCCAGAGCGTGCTGGTGGAAAACACCGTGGGCGCGGGCGGCACCATTGCACCGGCCCGCGTAGCCAAGGCCAAGGCGGACGGCTACACCATCCTCATCCACCACATGGGCATGGCCACGGCACCCGCGCTGTACAAGAAGCTGCCCTATGACCCGCTCAAGGACTTCGAGTACATCGGCCAGGTGCTGGATGTGCCCATGACCCTGTTGTCGCGCAAGGACTTCCCGGCCAGCAACTTCGCCGAGCTGCTGGACTACGTGAGGAAGAACCAGGACAAGGTCTCGCTGGCCAATGCCGGTATCGGTGCCGTGTCCCAGTTGTGCGGCATGCTGTTCATGCACCAGGCGGGCGTCAAGCTCACCACCGTTCCCTACAAGGGCGCGGGCCCTGCCATGAACGACCTCATGGGCGGCCAGGTGGACCTGCTGTGCGACCAGACCACCCAGACCGTGCCCGTGATCAAGGACGGTCAGCGCGCCAAGGTCTTCGGCGTGACCACGCCTCAACGTCTGTCGTCCCTGCCCAGCATTCCGACGCTGGACGAGCAAGGCCTCAAGGGCTTTGACGTCAAGGTCTGGCACGGCATGTATGCGCCCAAGGGCACGCCCAAGGAGGTGGTCATGGCCATCAACAAGGCACTGAACGTGGCCATCAAGGACGAGAACGTCAGAAAGCGCATCGCCGAGCTCAGCTCCGACCTGGTATCGCCTGAGAAGGCCACGCCCGAAGGCCTGCGCACCCATCTGCAGGCCGAAGTGGTGCGTTGGAACAAGGTCATCAAGGCCGCCGGCGTTTCAGCCGAATAAGCCATTCTTCAAGGACATACGCATGCACGATCTGGCGCGACAGGCCACCTCCTTTCTTTTCGTTCCTGCCACGCGCCCCGAACGCCTTGGAAAGGCCATGGACAGCGGTGCCGACATGGTGATCGCCGACTGGGAGGACGCCGTGGCACCGGCCGACAAGGAGGGCGCGCGCCAGGCGCTGGCCCAGGCCGTGGAAGCGCTGGAAGGCACGCAGCGCGCACGCCTGCTGGTGCGCATCAACGCCGAAGGCACACCCTGGCATGCCGAGGACCTGCGCGCGCTGGCGCAGCTGGTGGAGATGGGCGTGGCCGGCGTCGTGGTCTCCAAGGCCGAGCGTGCCCAGACCCTGCATGCGGTGGCCCGGGCTGCGGGGGCACAGGCGGCCTTGCTGCCCCTGATCGAGAGCGTGGCCGGACTGGACGCTGCGGCTGCCCTGGCTGCCGCTCCCCAGGTGGTGCGGCTGGCCTTCGGCCATCTGGACTTCCAGGTCGATGCAGGCATGGCCTGCGGGCTGGAGGAGGAAGAGCTGCTGCCCATTCGAATGGCCCTGGTCCTGGCATCGCGCCGCGCCGGCATTGGCGCGGTCGTGGACGGCGTGACCGTGGAAACGCGCAACCCCGAACGACTGGCATTGGACGCGGCGCGCGCCAGGCGCATGGGCTTTGGCGGCAAGCTGTGCATTCACCCGGCCCAGGTGCAGCCCCTGCACGCCGTCTTCGACCCCGACCCCGCAGCCGTGGCCCATGCGCAGCGCCTGTGCCAAGCGCTGTCCGAGGCTGGCGGCGGTGTCTGCGTGCTGGACGGCCGCATGGTCGATGCGCCGGTGCTCCACATGGCACAGCAGACGTTGGCTCGTCACGCCCGGGCACAGCAGCGCATGCATCGCAAGATATAGTCTTATCAGACGTTGCCGGGCGCCGCAGTTTGCTCCAGATTCATGCTGCTTCAAGACACAAAGGGAAGAGCATGAACCAGGCTTTGATATGTGTGGTGACGGGGGCCAGCCGTGGCGTGGGCCGGGGTGTGGCGCTGGCGCTGGGTGCGTCGGGTGCAACCGTCTATGTGACGGGGCGCAGCGTGAAGGAGGGCGACTCGCCGCTGCCCGGCACGGTAGGCAGAACAGCTGCCGATGTGACGGCAGCCGGCGGCCACGGCATTGCCGTGGCCTGTGACCATGGCGATGATGTCCAGGTGGCGGCGCTGTTCGAGCGTGTGCGCCGCGAGCATGGTCGGCTCGACATTCTGGTCAATTGTGCGATTGCGATTCCCGATGCGCTGACCGTTCCCGGCCCCTTCTGGCAGAAGCCGCTGGAGATGACAGGGCTGCTCGATGTGGGTCTGCGTTCCACCTACGTGGCCAGTCATTGCGCGGCCGGCCTGCTGATCGCGGCGCGCGGCCTGGTGGTCAATATCTCGTCGGCAGGCAGCCGCTGCTATATGCATGGGCCGGCTTATGGCGCGGGCAAGGCCGGCACGGACAAGATGAGCTTCGACATGGCCCACGATTTCAAGCCTGCCGGCGTGAGTGTGGTTTCGCTCTGGCCCGGACTGGTCAGGACCGAGCGCTCCGAACGCGTCTGCGCGGCCGAGCCCGACAAGTACGGCGACAGCTTCGACAGCGCCGAAACGCCGCAATTCATAGGTCGGGTGGTACTGGCCTTGCATGGCGATGCCGACTGTCTGGAGCAGCGCTCCGGCGGCGTGTTCTATACGGCCGAGCTGGCCAGTGAGTATGGCGTGCAGGACATCGATGGCGCGCAGCCTGCGTCGCCGCGTGCCTACTTCGGCGCGCCACCGGAGTTCAGCCCGGTGGTGGTCGAATAGGCCGGTGCACTGACTGCACGCAAGAGCAGGGCCGTTGTGGCGACTACACTGCGGCCTTCCTTGTTTTTGCTGTACCCGGTCCGTGTCTGCTTCTGTCTCCCTTTCCCGCCGCCGATGTCTGCTTCTCCCCTTCTCGCTGTCTCTGGCTCTGGGTCTGTCGGCCTGTGCCACGACCACCCCTGAACAAAGTCAGGATGAACTGGTCCAGCACTTTTACCAACTGATTGCCGAAGGCGATTTCGACGCTTGCATGCGTTTGATTTCGGCACGCCATATTTCCAAGCAAGAGCTGGCAGGTTTCGAGAGCAAGCTGCGCCGGATACTGACCAGCGGTCAGAAGCTGATCAACTCCCGCGGCGGTTTGCTCAAGGTCGAGGTGCTGGAGCGAGTTGTGTCCCAGGAAGAGCAGGTCACCAAGCTCAGGGTTCAGGTTTACTACCGCGATGGCAGCAGTCGTCGTGAGCGCATCAATCTGTTCCAGGAACAGGACGTCTGGAAAGTGCAGCTGTGATTTCTCGGCGGCTGGCAATGGCCGCTGTGATGGCGCTGTCGGCCTGCTGTGCTGGCCTGGCTTTTGCAACGCCGCAGCTGCCGCCGCAGGCTGCGCCGGGTGATCTGATCTTTCGCCAGGGTACGGAGAACGTCAGCCAACTGGTGCAGGCCGTGGACGGTGGTGACTTCAGCCATGTGGGCATGCTGGTGGGCCGGCCCGGTCACTGGCAGGTGCTGCATGCCACGCCGTCCGAACGCGAGGGCCAGCCCGATGCCGTGGTGCTGGATTCGCTGGACTTTTTCCTGGGCGTTCAGCGCGCTCAGGCCTTTCGCCTGTATCAGGTCACGGCAGACCCCGGCACGCGTGAGCGGGCCGTGGCCTGGGCCATGGCGCAGCAGGGTAAGCCGTTTCAGCTGCAGGGTTCGGGCCAGGGCGTCTATTGCACCACGCTGGTCTGGCAGGCCTGGCTGCAAAGTGGAGCGGATCTCGAGGTGGTATTTACCGAGGTGGAACTGCCGATTCTGGGTGGCCGTTATCTGCTGCCGAGCAGCCTGTTGCGCTCCAGCCGGCTGCGCGCGCTGACGCCCTTGCTGCCGACGCGCTGAACCTCGGCTTTCAGACGCCCAGATATTGCTGGCGTGCCGCCTTGTCGCTCGCCAGCTCGGCCATGCTGGCCGCGTGCACGATCTGGCCTTTTTCCAGCACATAGGCCCGGTCGGCCACGACTTCGGCAAACGGCAGGTTCTGCTCGCTGAGCAAGATGCCTATGCCCTGTGCCTTCAGCTCCAGAATCGTGCGCGCCATCTGCTCGACGATCAGCGGAGCAACCCCCTCGGAGGGCTCGTCCAGCAGCACCAGACAGGGCTGGCCCATCAGCGTGCGGGCCACGCTCAGCATCTGCTGCTCGCCACCGCTCATGCGCCCGCCAAGGCGCTCGGGCATCTCGCCCAGGTTGGGGAAAAGCGCAAACAGCTTTTCGGGCGTCCAGTGCGGCACGGCCTGGCCGTCGGGCCAGAGGCGTGGCTTTTGCTTGCCGACCTCGAGGTTTTCCAGCACCGTCAGCTCGGTGAAGATGCGGCGATCCTCGGGCACATAGCCCAGGCCGCGCTGCGCGATCTGGTGCGAGGCTTTTTTCTCTATCGCCTCTCCCATGAAGCGAATGCTGCCCTCCCGGCGCGGAACCAGGGCGGCAATGCTTTTGAGCGTGGTGGACTTGCCAGCGCCATTGCGACCCATCAGCGCCACGACCTCGCCGCGTCCCACGGCCAGTGATACCTGATGCAGGATATGGGCCGCGCCATACCAGGCATCGAGGTTCTGAACTTCAAGCAATTTGGGGCTCTTGCCCTTATCCATCAAGCGCTGGTTGCTATGCATTTGATTCATTGCTGTTTTTCAAGAACGAGGCCGGTACCGAGGTAGGCCTGCTGTACGCGTGCGTCGTCGCGAATGGCTTGCGGCCTACCTTCGGCCAGCAGCTGGCCGCGCACCAGCACGGCCACACGGTCGGCCTGACCGAAAACCACGTCCATGCTGTGTTCGGTAAACAGCACGCCCATGCGGCGCTGCTGCGCCAGCTGGCGCGTCAGCTGCATCAGGGCCACACGCTCGCCCGGGGCCATGCCGGCCGTTGGTTCGTCCATGAGCAGCAGCAGAGGATCATGGGCCAGCGCCATGGCCAGCTCCACTCGCTTCACATCGCCATAGGCCAGAGCGCTGCAGGGGCGATCGGCCTGAGCCGCCATGCCCACCTGTTCCAGCAGGGCCAGGGCGTCCGCACGCCGGTGGCTGGCGGCACGCGGCCACCAACTGAAGATCCTGCGATCGGCCGACAGCAAAGCCATCTGCACGTTTTCCACCACGCTGAGCGAGGCAAAAGTCTGTGCAATCTGGAAGGTGCGTCCCACGCCCTTGCGCCAGATGGCGCGCGGCGGCAGGCCTGTGATGGACTGGCCATTGAGCAGCACCTGGCCGCTGTCGGGCGGCAACTGGCCGCCGACCATATTGAAGGTGGTGCTCTTGCCCGCGCCGTTGGGGCCGATCAGGGCCAGCAGCTCGCCTGCCTGCAGGCTGAATGAGACCTGCTGCACGGCCTTCACGCCGCCAAAGGCCTTGCTGAGGTTCTGTACTCGCAGCAGGTTCATGTCCTGGCTCCTGCTTTGTCCTTGCCGCATACCTTGCCACATGTGCGCGACCACAGCAGTTGTGCATAGCCTGCAATGCCCTGCGGTGCCAGCAGCACCAGAATCAGCATGGTCGCCCCCATCAGCGCGCGCCAGTATTCGGTGTTGCGTGCCACGGTGTCGTGCAGCCAGGTAAAGGCGGCCGCGCCCACCACGGGGCCGGCCAGTGTCTGCACGCCGCCCAGCAGCACCATGACCAGTGCATCCACCGACTTGGTGACAGACATGGTGTCGGGCGCAACGCCGCCCTTGCTGAAGGCAAACAGCGCTCCGGCCAGACCGGCAAACAGCCCGGCGATCACGAATGCCGTCCACTGAATGCGGCGCACGTCGATGCCGATGGCATCGGCCCGCAGAGCCGAGTCGCGCGATGCGCGCAGCGCATAGCCCAGCGGCGAAAACAGCAGGCGGCGCAGCAGATAGATGCCAAGCGCGCAGATGCCCAGAGCCAGCCAGTAGAACGCCAGGCCCTGCGATGCCCATTCGGGGGGCCAGACGCCGGTCAGGCCGTTGCTGCCGCCCGTGAAGTCATCCCACTGAAAGACGATGGCCCAGCTGATCTGCGCAAACGCCAGCGTCAGCATGGTCAGATAGACGCCCGACAGCCGCACGCAGAACCAGCCATAGAGCAGGGCGCCCGCAGCGGCGGCCAGGGGGCCGAGCAGCAGCGCCGCTTCCATGGACAAATCCAGCGTACGCACCAGCAGTGCCGCACCGTAGGCACCCAGGCCAAAGTAGGCCGCGTGACCAAAGGAGTGCATGCCGCCAGGCCCGAGTATGAAGTGCAGACTGCTCGCAAACAGCGCGGCGACAAAGATATCGGCCAGCAGCACGGTGGCATAGCTGCCGCCTTCGGCGACACCCGTCGTCAGCGGCAGCAGCACCAGCGCGCTCAGCAGACCCAGCCAGGCGGCCGTTGCACCACGCCCCGAGCGGCGCAGAGGTTGTTCAGGCTCGCCCGCGTTGCGAGCCAGCGCCTGTGGCTTGCCCAGCAGGCCCCAAGGCCGCCAGATCAGCACCACGGCCATGACCAGGAACTCCACCACCAGCGTGAGCTTGGAGAACGACAGCTCAAGACCCGCGATCTCCTGCACGCCCAGCCAGATGCAGACGGCTTTGAGCTCTGCCACCAGCAACGCGGCAATGAAGGCGCCCGGTATGCTGCCCATGCCGCCGACCACGACCACCACAAACGCGGCGCCAATGGTGAGCATGTCCATCTCGAGGCTCGCGGGCTCGCGCGGCAGCTGCAGCGCTCCGCCCAGGCCTGCCAGCAGCGTACCCAGTGCGAAGACGGCGGTGAACAGCCAGGCCTGGTTGACGCCCAGGGCGCCCACCATTTCGCGGTCCTGCGTGGCGGCACGCACCAGGGTGCCAAAGCGGGTCCTGGTCAACAAAAGCGTCAGGCCCAGGAGGACGCAAGGGCCGACAGCTATCAAGAACAGATCGTAAGTGGGGAACTGGCGGCCCAGAATCTCCACCGAGCCTTCAAGCCCTGCGGCACGCGGGCCGAACAGTTCTTCGGGGCCCCACAGCCACAGCGCCGCATCCTTGATGACCAGTACCAGCGCAAACGTGGCCAGGAGCTGGAACAGCTCGGGCGCCTTGTAGATGCGGCGCAGAAGCAGTGTCTCGGTCAGCGCCCCCAGTGCGCCGCAGGCCAGCGGAGCCAGCAGCAGCGCGGGCCAGAAACCGATATGGGGCGAAAGCCGGTCCACGCTGCTGTAGGCGATGAAGGCGCCCAGCATATAGAAGGAGCCGTGGGCGAAGTTGATGGTGCGGGTGACACCGAAGATCAGCGACAGCCCGACCGAAACCAGAAACAGCGACGATGCGCTGGCCAGTCCGTTGAGCAACTGGGCCAGCAGGCCGGATGCACTCATGCTGCGTAGCTCCTGAAGCTCGACATAGTGTTTTCGGAGATGAAAAAGCCACCTGCTGCAGTGCAGGTGGCCTGGCATTTTCGCCGAAGCGGAATCAGTTCGCAGTCGCGGGGCGCAGCTTCTTCACTTCCTCGTCCGTGGGCTGGTAGTTCTTGCCGTCGGCATAGTGGTAGTCGACCAGCACGCCGCGTCCCAGCTTCTCGTCATAGGCGGTCTTGCCGATATAGGCGCCCATGGTGGACTGGTTGTCCTGTGCCCGGTAGGTGATGGGGCCGAAAGGCGTGGAGACTTCCAGGCCCTTGAAGGCCGCAATCAGCTTTTCAGTGTCGGGGTCACCCTTGGTCTTGCGCAGGCCTGCGGCAATCGACTGTATGGCGTTGTAGCCCACGATGGTGCCCAGGCGCGGGTAGTCCTTGAACCTGGCCTGATAGGCCTTGAGGAAGGCTGCGTGTTCGGGGGTGTTGATGGAATACCAGGGGTAGCCGGTCACGGTCCAGCCGATAGGCGCTTCCTTCTTGAGCGGATCCAGGTATTCGGGTTCTGCCGTCAGCAGGCCCACGACTTCACGGCCCTTGAACAGGCCGCGTGTATTGCCTTCGCGCACGAATTTGCCCAGGTCGGTGGCGAACAGCACGTTGAAGATGGCATCGGGCTTGGCGTCAGCAAGCGCCTGCACGACGGAGCCGGCGTCGATCTTGCCCAGCGCAGGTGCCTGCTCGGCCACAAACTCGATATCGGGCTGCTTGGCCTTCATCAGCGTCTTGAAGGTGGCAACCGCGGACTGGCCGTATTCGTAGTTGGGGTAGACGATGGCCCAGCGCTTCTTCTTGAGCTTGAGCGCTTCCTCCACCAGCATGGCGGTCTGCATATAGGTGGAGCCGCGCAGACGGTAGGTGTAGTGATTGCCGTCGGCCCAGACGATCTTGTCGGTCAGCGGCTCGGAGGCGAGGAAGAAGCGCTTTTTCTGCTTGGCGTAATCGGTCAGTGCCAGGCCCACATGCGAGAGAAAACTGCCCGTGAGCACATTGATCTTTTCGCGCGTGTAGAGCTCTTCGGCGGCACGCACGGCATCGCCCGGCGTGGCGTTGTCGTCGCGCACGATGAGCTGCAGCTTCTTGCCGGCAATGCCGCCTGCGGCATTAACCTGTTCAACCGCCAGTTCCATTCCCTTCTTGTAGGGCTCCAGAAACGCGGGTTGAGCCTTGTAGCTGTTGATTTCGCCAATCTTGATCACGCCCTGTGCCCAGGCGGGCAGGGCGGCCAGTGTCAGCAGGGGCAGGGACCAGCGCAGCTGCATTGTCATTCTCCTTGGTGCTAGATGGGCGACCATGGCCTGAGACACAGGGTCGCCGCAATCACTAATGCTCAATCTGAGCATTTATATAGACAAATAAAGCGCTTGTTCAAAGCGCGTGGGGAATGATCCTAGAGCAGCGTTTTCCCTGAGTCAAGAACGGCGGGGCAGTTTTTCGTCGATACCGCAGTATCGGACAGCTTCATTCTGCTTATCACTATTCGATCTCAAGACATTGATGGGTGATTCACCCGTTTCTGTGCAATTGCCGGACAATATAGGTCTTGTCCCGCTTGGCAACCGGCAGCCAACGCGCTAGCAGCCCTGACCTGCAGTGCCCCGCCACCGCCCAGCATTTGCCGCGCAGGTTTTCTGCTTAGAGTTTTTATTTCAGACGAATCATGAGTGCTTTTCTTGAAGAACGCGTGCTGTCCGTCCACCACTGGACCGACCGTCTTTTCTCCTTCACCACCACCCGCGACACATCGCTGCGCTTTTCCAACGGCCACTTCACCATGATCGGCCTGAAGGTGGATGGCAAGAACCTGCTGCGCGCCTACTCCATCGCCAGCCCCAATTACGAAGAGCATCTGGAGTTCCTGTCCATCAAGGTTCCCGAAGGCCCTCTGACTTCCAAGCTGCAGAACATCCAGGTGGGTGACACCATCATCGTGGGCAAGAAGCCCACAGGCACGCTGCTGATCGACTATCTGCTGCCCGGCAAGAATCTGTATCTGATCGGCACGGGCACCGGCCTGGCTCCCTGGCTGGCTGTGGCGCGAGACCCCGAGACCTATGAGCGTTTCGACAACGTGGTCGTGGTGCATGGCGTGCGTCAGGTGCAGGAGCTGGCCTATCAGGAGCTGTTCGAGAAGGAATTGCCCGAGCATGAATTCCTCGGCGATATCGTCAAGGGCAAGCTGCACTACTACCCCACGGTGACACGCGAGCCCTTCCGCAACCAGGGCCGTATCTCGGCCCAGATCAACAACGGCACCTTCCCACAAAACCTGGGTCTGCCCGATCTGAATCCCGAGACCGATCGCGTCATGCTGTGCGGCAGCCCCGCCATGCTGTCCGAACTCAAGGAGCTGCTGGAAAAGCGCGGCTTCAAGGAAGGCAACACCACCACGCCCGGCGACTTCGTCATTGAGCGTGCATTTGTGGAAAAGTGATTCCACCTTGCCCCGAGCAAAAGGCCTGCATCAGCAGGCCTTTTTACATTGTCGACATGACGCAGATGGTTGCGAGCCCAGGTATGGCAGTCGATCTCGGCGGCTTCATATGTTCTCCCCTGCATTTTCGGGAAGACGCTGCACATCCATGGGTGTGGCGCTGGACGGCTTGCGCGAGACAAACGGGATGCCCAGCTGGACCTTGGATTTGCTGCAGGCCTTGGCCGTGGCGGCCGAGAACAGCAGGATGGCCGAGGTGAAATAAAACCACATCAGCACGACCACCAGCGAGCCGGCTGCGCCATAGGCCGATACCACGGCGGCGGTGGACAGATACCAGGCCAGGGCCTGTTTGCCGATGGTGAACAGGGCTGCTCCCGTCAGCGAGCCCAGCAGCAGGTATCTGGTGACGGGTTTGATGCCGCTACCCATGCGCATCAGACCCCAGAACAGCAGCACCGCAATGCCGAAGGACAGGCCCTCGTTGATCAGTCCCATCAGCGGGCCCAGCGGCACAAGCTGCAACTTGTCATTGGCCCATTTGGTGATCATCTGGATGGCGGTCGAAAGCACCATGGACACCAGCAGCAAAAAGCCCAGGCCCACGACATAGCTCAATCCCCACAGACGTGAGATGGCCATGCTCCACCAGGGCTTGTTTTCCTGCGGGCGAGACTCTTCGCCCATGGACCAGAGCTTGTCCAGCGAAGCCTGCAGCTCCACAAATACACCGGTGGCGCCCGAGAGCATCATCACCAGACCGAGTACGGACGCTAGCGAGCCCTGATTGGCATTCTGGGCGCTGGCCAGAGCGCTCTTGACGACCTGTGTCGCGCGCTCCCCGACCACGCTTTGTATCTGGCTGATCAAGGTGCTTTCCACATAGCTGCGATCCAGCCACCAGCCCAGTAGCCCCACGACGGCCAGCAACAGCGGCGCCAGGCTCAGCATGCCGTAAAACGACATGGCGGCACTCATGCGCAGACCGTCGGCCTGCAGCCAGAGCTGTACGGAGTCGATCAGCGGTTGCAGGGGTTGGGCGAGGCGTCGCAGCTTGTGCTGCCAGCCGGAGGTATCAAAAGCCATGTGTCGAATTCTGGTTGCTGAACCATGGTGGTTCTGTCAGCCTATGTCTGCTGGCAGTGAGTACGGGCAAATATTTTGTAATTTCCGCCTGCATTCTGGCAACTCTGCCATGGTGGTCGATTTCAGCGGTTTCAAGTTTTCATCCTTTATCCGTTGAGCGATGAATGCTCACTTTTTTGAGTTATGAATCCAACTTCGTCGGCTTCTTTAAAGAAAGCGCATCGGGGTTTTCTCTAGTCAACTACGCTTGGCGACTCTCTGTGTGTCGTAGTTCAATCCGGGTTTGCACCAGTCAAAGTGCAACTATTGAACTACAAAAAAATACCATCCCTCTTCAAGAAGGCTGGCAAGACGAGACACATTACATGCAGACTTCCTTTTCCACCGCTTCTCCTGCAGATCGCGTGCTTTGCCCTGTCTTGCGCGAGCGCATCATGACGGCGGACCAGGCCGCCGGCCTGATTCAATCCGGCATGACGCTGGGCATGAGCGGCTTCACACCCGCAGGTGCACCCAAGGCTGTGCCCCAGGCACTGGCACGCCGCATTGAAGAGCGCAACGCCAACGGCGGAAACTTCCGCATCAGTCTGTGGACGGGGGCTTCGACCTCGCCCGAACTCGATGGCGCACTGGCCAAGGTACATGGCATTGAACGCCGTCTGCCCTATCAGTCGGACCCAACAGTGCGCAAGGAGATCAACGAGGGCCGCATGCAGTATGTGGACATCCATCTGTCCCATGTGGCGCAGCATGTGTGGTTCGGCTTCCTTGGTCATCTTGACGTGGCGGTGATCGAGGTTGCGGGAGTCTTGCCAGACGGTCGCCTGATTCCGTCGACCTCGGTGGGCAACAACAAGACCTGGCTGGAGCAGGCCGACAAGATCATTCTCGAGGTCAACAGCGCACAGCCCGCCGAACTCGAAGGCATGCACGATATCTACTACGGCGCGGCCGTGCCGCCAAAGCGCAAGCCCATACCCATGGAGCATCCGTTCGACCGCATCGGCGAGCCCTATCTGCATTGCGATCCGAGCAAGGTGATTGCCGTGGTGCCCACTGCCCAGCGCGACAGGCTGGCGGCATTCACGGCACCCGATGAAGGCTCCATGCGCATTGCCGAGAACATCATCGACTTTTTGCAGCACGAGGTGAAGGCGGGCCGCTTGCCGCCAGAGTTGCTGCCTCTGCAGTCGGGCGTTGGCAATATCGCCAACGCCGTGCTGGCGGGGTTGAACAAGGGCCCGTTCGACCACCTGAATGCTTATACCGAGGTTCTGCAGGACGGCATGCTGGACATGCTGGAGTCGGGCAAGCTAGATACCGCATCGACCACCTCGCTGGCGCTGAGTCCAGCGGCCATGGAGCGCTTTCTGGCCAACATCGACTATTACCGCCAGCGCATCATGCTGCGCCCGCAGGAGATATCGAACCACCCGGAGCTGATCCGCCGCATGGGTTTGATTTCGATGAACGCGCTGATCGAGGCCGATATGTACGGCAACGTCAACAGCACGCATGTCATGGGCTCGTCCATCATGAACGGCATTGGCGGCAGCGGCGACTTTGCACGCAACGCCTATCTGTCCATCTTCATGACGCCATCCACGGCCAAGGACGGCAAGATCAGCTGCATCGTGCCCATGGTCTCCCATGTCGATCACACCGAGCACGACGTGCAGGTCATCGTGACCGAGCAGGGCCTGGCCGATCTGCGCGGCCTGGCTCCGGTGCAGCGCGCGCGTCTGATCATCGAGAAATGCGTGCACCCCGACTACAAGGCGGCGATGAGCGAGTACCTGGAGCGCGCGCTGCGCGACGCACCGGGCAAGCACACGCCGCATTTGCTCGACCAGGCTTATGCCTGGCATCAGCGCTATCTGAAGACGGGCTCCATGCAGGCCTGAGGGCGCATGCGCAAACCGGAAACGCTGCCATGGCAGCGTTTCTGGCGATTCTGTCTGCAGCTCAGGCAACAGCTTCGCAAAGCGCTCTGGATTTGCAAGCGTTTCAGAGGTGAGGGCGCCGTACGGCTTCAGGTCACCGGGGCCGGGTTGAACAGCACCAGCGCGTTGTGCAACTGCCAATGTTCGGCCCAGGTCTTTTTGCGACCGCTGGCGACATCGAGCATCAGCCTGAACATTTCCCAGCCTATGTCTTCGATCGTGGCCTCGCCGTCGGCAATGCGTCCGGCGTTGATATCCATCAGATCGTGCCAGCGTCGCGCCAGATCGCTGCGCGTGGCCACCTTGATCACCGGCACCTGTGCCAGACCGTAAGGCGTGCCGCGGCCCGTGGTGAAGACATGCAGGTTCATTCCCGCCGCCAGTTGCAGCGTGCCGCAGATGAAGTCGCTGGCCGGCGTGGCAGCATAGACCAGACCCTGGCTGATGTCGCGATCGGCCAGCCGCTGGCCCGGCGACAGCACGCCGGTGATGGGGGCCGTGCCGCTCTTGACGATGGAGCCCATGGCCTTCTCGACGATGTTCGACAATCCGCCTTTTTTATTGCCCGGCGTGGTGTTGGCGCTGCGGTCCACGCGGCCCTTGTCGAGATAGGCGTCGTACCAGGCCATTTCCTCGATCATGGCTTCGGCCACCTCGGGGCTTGCGGCGCGCGAGGTGAGCTGGTCGATGCCGTCGCGTACCTCGGTCACCTCGCTGAACATCACGGTGGCGCCCGCGCGCACCAGCAGGTCGGTGCAAAAGCCCACGGCCGGGTTGGCCGTGACGCCGCTGAAGGCGTCGCTGCCCCCGCATTGCACGCCTACCACCAGGGCGCTGGCGGGTACAGTTTCGCGGCGGCGGGCGTCGAGGCGGCGCAGGTGCTGCTTGGCCTGGCGCATGATGGAGTCGATCATGGACATAAAGCCCACATGGGCCTCGTCCTGCAGACAGACCACATCGAGTGCTGGTTCGCGCTCGTCGACGATGGGAAAGCTGCCCGGCGGCAGCAGGCGCTCGGGCTGCAGCTTTTCGCAGCCCAGGCTGACCACCATGACCTCACCGCCGAAGTTCGGGTTGCGGCTGATATTGCGCAGCGTGCGCTGCGGGATCTCGGCGCCCACGGCGTCGATGGCCACGCCGCAGCCATAGCTGTGCTCCAGGCCCACCACGTCGTCGACATGGGGGTATCGGGGCAGCAGCTCGGACTTGATGCGGCGCACGGCAAAGTCGAGCACCCCGGCCACGCATTGCACCGTGGTGGTGATGGCCAGGATGTTGCGCGTGCCTACCGTGCCGTCCGCATTGCGGTAGCCCTCGAAGCTATAGCCTGTCAGCGGCTCCAGCACGGGCGGCTTGACGGTGGCGATGGGCAGGCCCTCAAGCGAGCGTGCCTCGGGCATCTGTAGCAAGCGCTCGTGCACCCAGCTGCCGGCGGCAATGGGCTTGAGCGCATAGCCGATGATCACGTTGTAGCGGCGCACCTCGCCGCCCTCGGGAATGTCCACCAGCGCCACCTTGTGCGCCTGCGGCACCTTGTCGAGCAGCGTGAGGCCGGACGGCAGCACGGTGCCCGCAGGCAGGCCGCCGTCATTGGCCACGATGGCCACGTTGTCGGCCGCGTGCATGGTGATGGAAAGCGGAAGTGGGGTACTCATGGCAATGTCTCAATTTCCTAGGTGCCTGTCGCAATCGGAGTGCAGCCCTCGCAAACTTCACGTCCCAACTCAGGAACGCCGAGCAAGAGCCGCCTCGCGGCGAAGGCGTTGTCCCCCTCCGCGAAGCGAGAAGGGGGAAGGCGCGAAGCGCCTCAGGGGGTCATTCAGCCTTTATTCCAGCAGACTTGATCACCTTGGCCCACTTGCTCACCTCGGCCTTCTGATAATCGGCCAGCTCGACGGTGCTCATATTCGACGGCAGCATGCCGAAGTTCTTGAGGCGGGCCTGGACTTCGGGGGTGGCCACGATCTTCAGGATTTCGGCATGCAGGCGGTCCACGATGGGCTTGGGTGTGCCGGCAGGGGCGAAAACGGCCTGCCAGGAGCCCATGTCGAAACCCTTCTCGCCGGCCTCGGCAATCGTCGGTACATCGGGCAGCGATTCCAGACGCTTGGAGCTGCTCACGGCGATGGGGCGCAGCTTGCCGGACTGGATGTGCGGGCCGACGACCAGGGCAGTGTCGAACATCATGTCCACCTGTCCGCCCATGACATCCTGCACGGCGGGGCCGCTGCCCTTGTAGGGAACATGGGTGAACTTCACGCCGGTCTGATAGGCCAGCAGTTCCAGCGCCATGTGGTTGGAGGTGCCGTTGCCCGGAGAGGCCGAGGTCAGGCCGCCCGACGAGGCCTTGGCCTTGCTGCCAGCCAGCACGTCAGCCAGAGTCTTGTAGGGGCTGGAGGCAGGCACTACCAGCACCAGAGGGCCGGAGCCGAGCATGGCGACGGGCGTGAAGGACTTGACGGGGTCATAGTCCAGCTTGGAGTACAGGCTGACATTGATGGCGTGCGAGCTGATGGTGCCGCCCAGGATGGTGTAGCCGTCGGCCGGGGCGCGTGCCGCAAGGGCCGAGCCCACGCTGCCGCCGGCGCCGCCCTTGTTCTCTATGACCACGGGCGTGCCCAGGGCCTTGCTCAGCGGCTGCGCAATCACGCGCGCCAGGGTGTCGGTATTGCCGCCGGGGGGGAACGGCACCAGATAGGTGATGGGCTTGCCCGTGGGCCAGTTGCCCTGCGCGGCGGCGGGCATGGCGGCCAGGGCCGTGCCCAGCAGCAGGGCGCTGGCGAGGGAATGTTGGATGAGTGTGCGGCGTTGCATGGTGCTTGTCTCCGGGAAGGGTTTGTCGTTGGAATGGCGTGGAAGCGGGTTCAGAAGCGCGGCTGGTGGCCGGTGAACGCGGGGTCGTACTTGCGCATCTGCCCCAGGTCGTCGCGGTTGCGGATGCCGCAATGCAGATAGTTGTCGTGTAGCCGGGCCAGGGCCTCGGGGTCCAGGCTCACGCCCAGGCCGGGCGTGGTGGGCACGCGCAGGCTGCCCTGCTCGAACTGCAGGCGGCCGCCTTCGACGACTTCCTCGTCCTGCCACGGATAGTGGGTGTCGCAGGCATAGGTCAGCAGGGGCACGCTGGCGCACAGATGCGTCATGGCCACCAGGCTCACGCCCAGATGGGAGTTGCTGTGCATGGACAGGCCCAGGTCGAAGGTGCGGCACAGCGTGGACAGGCGCTGTGTGGCACGTAGGCCGCCCCAGTAATGGTGATCGCTGAGTACGATCTTCACGGGGCAGCCCATGTCGGCGTTGCGGCGGAACTCGGCAAAGTCCGTCACCACCATATTCGTGGCCAGTGGCACATCGCACTCGCGTGCCACGGCGGCCATGCCGTCCAGGCCCGGGGCCGGGTCCTCGTAGTACTCAAGCACGCCGCGCAACTGCTGCACGATCTTCAGGCTGGTTTCCACGGTCCAGTTGCCATTCGGGTCGATGCGCAGCGGTGTGCCGGGGAAAGCCTCGGCCAGCGCCAGGATGCCGGCAGCTTCCTGCTCGGGCGGCAGCGTGCCGGCCTTGAGCTTGATGCTCTGGAAACCGTATTGGTCGATCATGCGCCGGGCCTGGGCCACGAGCTGGGCCGGCGTCAGGGCTTCGCCCCAGGCGTCGGGTGCATAGGGCTGGCCCACATGCTCGGCGTATTTGTAGAACAGATACGCCGAGTAGGGCACGCGGTCGCGTGCGGGTCCGCCCAGCAAGTCAACGATGGGGGCCTGGGCCATCTGGCCCTGCAGGTCCAGCATGGCGACCTCGAAGGCGCTGACCACCTTGGCCACGGTCTTGGAGACATGGGTGCCAGGGGCCAGCGAGACCTGCTGACCCAGAAATTCCGAGGCCGTGAGCTTGGGCGGAGTGACCAGGGCGGCGACACGGGCCTCCATTTCATTGAGGGCCCAGGGCGAGAGCCCGACCAGGGCCGGTGCGGCCTTGGCCAGGGCATCCAGCATGGGTTGGTCGCCATAGCTCTCGTTGATGCCGACCAGACCGGAGGCGGTCTCGATCTCGATGATGGAGCGCAGTGCCCAGGGCTCGTGAATGCCGGCGGCGTTGAGCAGCGGCGGATCACGGAAGGCAATCGGCGTGATGCGGATGTGGCGGATCTGGTGAGAAGTGCTCATCTTGAGATGACTGATGCGGCGCAGGAGCTGCGGGCCGAAGTTGAAATAGAGAGTCTTTGTGGTATGTTGTCGTACAACTGAAAGCCATTATCATCAGGCTCATGAGTACTCAGACATCGGAATTACCCCAATCAAGCCCGTCTTTGCCGCTGACGGAGGGGTACGCGCTGCGCAGCAAAACCAGCAAGGGCAGCCGCAGTCTGGCGAATCTGTTGTCCGAGGAGTTCGAGCACAAGATCCGCCAGGGCCTGCTGCATGAGGGGGACAAGCTGCCCACCGAGTCCGAACTCGTGCGCAGCTATGACGTCAGCCGCACCGTGGTGCGCGAAGCCTTGTCCAAATTACAGGCTGCGGGGTTGGTCGAAACCCGCCATGGCATAGGCACGTTTGTGCTGCCCGCGCGTCAGAGCGCAAGCCCCATGCTCAGCGCGCGCGAGCTCAGCGAGTCCGTCGATGTGCTGGCCGTGCTGGAGCTGCGCATCAGTCTGGAGACCGAGGCTGCGGGTCTGGCTGCCCAGCGCCGAAGCGAAGTCCATCTGAAGGTCATGAGCGAGGCTCTGCAGGAGTTCGAGCATCATTTCGCCCTGGGGCACGACACCGTCGAGCATGATCTGGCCTTTCACCTGAGCATCGCGCAGGCCACAGGCAACCGGTATTTTCAGGACATCCTGCAGCATTTCGGAACGTTGCTGATTCCGCGCAATCGCATCGCCTCCATGCATACGCCGGCACGCGATCCCGACTATCTGCGCCGGGTGAACCGCGAGCACGAGGAGATCTATGCCGCCATCGTGCGCCAGGATGCCGATTCGGCACGCGCCGCCATGCGCATCCATCTGACCAATTCGCGGGAGCGTTTGCGCCTGGCCCAGCGTCTGAGCCTGAGCGCAGAGTCCTGAGCCCGCCGTGCCCAGGCACCTGGGCGGGCGCTTGATGGAAGAGCCTGACCGCAGGAAAGCGCGGCGGACTGCCCGCGGCACGCGGCGGTCGCTGTGCCCCGCTGCGCCAAACATATGAAGGTGCTTTAAAAATAATAGCCTGAAGCGCTAGTCAGTATTGAGTTTGAAGCGTTCTGAATGGACGAAAGTGGCGCGCGCTGAAGCCTGATCAACAGCGGTGACCCGTGCTTACCCTTAGAAAAAATGTCTTGGTGTTCAAAAAAACCTAGTTGTATGATGACTGATCACAACAAGGAGACATTTCACCATGGTCCGACGCACGCACTTTCTGCGCTCTCTGCTGGCCCTGGCGGCCGGCGGTTTGCTGTCGTCCACATTGCTGGCTGCCGATGCCTGGCCCAGCAAGCCCATCCGTCTGGTCGTTCCCTATCCGCCCGGCGGCAGCTCCGACATCATTGCGCGCTCCATCGGGCAGCTGATCTCCCAGGAGCTCAAGCAGACCGTGGTGATCGACAACAAGCCCGGCGCCAATGGCAATCTGGGCGCTGAGTTCGTCGCCCGTGCACCGGCCGACGGCTATACCTGGCTGCTCTGCGATCTCGGCGCGCTGGCCATCTCTCCCTCCATCTATACCAAGCTCAGCTTCGATCCTTCCAAGGCGCTGCGCGGTGCAGCCATGCTGGCCTATTCGCCCCATATGCTGGTGGTGCATCCCTCCGTCCAGGCCAGCAATCTCAAGGAGCTGGTGGAGCTGTCCAAGAAGCAGGACCTGAACTTTGCCGTCACCGCATCGGGCAGTGCCCCCCATCTCGCTGGCGTGGAGCTGGCCCGCATCACTGGCGCCAAATGGGTGTACGTGCCCTACAAGGGCGGTGTGCAGTCGGTCCAGGACACGGTGGCAGGCCAGACCCAGGTGCTGATGAACGGCATGCTGGCCACCTATCCGCATGTGCAAAGCGGCAAGCTCAAGCTGCTGGGCATTTCCAAGAACACCCGCATGCCGCTGATCGCCGATGTGCCGACGCTGGCGGAGCAGGGCGCACAGGGTTTTGCCTCGGGCACCTGGCAGGGCGTGGTGCTGCCCGCCAAGACGCCTGAAGCCGTGGTGCAGCGTGTGAACCAAGTGCTGCTCGCTGCCATCCGCTCCACCGAGGTCCGCTCCCGACTGACCGGCCAGGGTGCCGAGGTCGTCACGATGACGCCCGCCGAAACCGACAAATTCTTCAACGCCGAGCGCGCGCGCTGGCGCGCCGTGGTGCAAGCCGCCCAACTGCAGCTGGACTGAGCTGCCAGATCTTTTTTTGCTCTCCTCTTTTCAAGGATTACCATGACACCCCAAGACCTCAAAGACGTGATGAGTTCCGGCCTGCTGTCCTTCCCCGTGACGGACTTCGATGCCCAGGGCAACTTCAATGCCAAGGGCTATGCCGCGCGCCTTGAATGGCTGGCTCCCTACGGCGCCAGTGCCCTGTTCGCCGCCGGTGGCACGGGCGAATACTTCTCGCTGTATGGCGAGGAATACGGCCAGATCATCAAGACCGCCGTGGATACCTGCCGCGGCAAGGTGCCCATCATCGCCGGCGCCGGCGGCCCCACCCGCAACGCCATCGCCCATGCCCAGGAGGCAGAACGACTGGGCGCCCACGGCATTCTGCTGATGCCTCATTACCTGACCGAAGCCGGCCAGGAAGGCCTGATCGCCCATGTGGAGCAGGTCTGCAAGAGCGTGAAGTTCGGCGTCATCGTCTACAACCGCGACCGTTCGCGTTTCACGCCCGAATCCCTGGCCATCCTGGCCGAGCGCTGCCCCAACCTGGTGGGTTTCAAGGACGGTCTGGGCAATATCGAGACCATGTCCTCCATCTTCATGAAGATGGGTGATCGCTTCGCCTATCTGGGCGGACTGCCCACGGCCGAGGTCTATGCGGCCGCCTACAAGGCTCTGGGTACGCCCGTCTACTCCTCTGCCGTCTTCAATTTCATCCCCAGGACGGCGATGCAGTTCTACGAGGCCGTGCGCAGCGATGACCAGGCCACACAGCACAAGCTGCTCAAGGAATTCTTCATGCCCTACCTGAAGATCCGCAACCGTGTCGAAGGCTATGGCGTGAGCATCATCAAGGCCGGCGCCAAGCTGGTCGGCCACGATGCCGGTCCCGTGCGCGCTCCCCTGACCGACCTCAAGCCTGCCGAGATGGAAGAACTCAAGGTCCTGATCGACAAGCTCGGCCCGCAATAAGACCCGATGCAGGGGCCAGGCCAAGAACCGGGCCCTGCGTCTTCAGGAGACAAGGCATGAAAAAAATACTGATCACGCTGGGTGCCGCCCTGGCCCTGGCCGCCCAGGCGGCCAGCAGCTTTCCCGACAAGCCCGTCAACATCATCGTGCCCTTCCCGGCCGGTGGCTCCACCGACACTGTGGCGCGTGCCCTGGCCCTGAGCATGGGCGAGCAACTGGGCAAGCCCTTTGTCGTGGAAAACCGTCCTGGAGCCACGGGCACCATCGGTGCGGGAGCCGTCAAGCGCGCCGCGGCCGATGGCTACACCCTGCTGGTGGCTTCGCTGGGCCCTTTCGTGGTGACCCCTCATATGGTGAAGAACGTGCCCTATGACGCCGGCAAGGATTTCGACTACATCACCATTCCCGTGCAGGCGCCCAATGTGCTTGTCGCCAGCCCGACGCAAAAGGCCCGCAGCGTGAGCGAGGTGATCGCCGCGCTCAAGGCCAATCCCGGCAAGATCAGTTTTGCCAGCTCCGGCAATGGTTCCTCGGACCACTTGTCGGCCGAGCTGTTCTGGCAGCAAACGGGTACCGAAGCCGTGCATGTGCCTTACAAGGGCGGAGCTCCGGCCATCACCGATCTGCTGGGTGGTCAGGTGGATTTCTCGTTCCAGAACGTCAACGCCGTGCTGTCCCATCTGCGTAGCGGCAAGCTGCGCGCCATTGCCGTGACCGGAACCCAGCGTTCGCCCGTGCTGCCCGATGTGCCCACACTGGCCGAGTCCGGTGTCAAGGGCGCGGAGGTCTATTCGTGGCAAGGCATGGCCGCTCCCAAGGGCCTGCCGGTCGATGTGAAGGCTAGATTGTCCAAGGCCGCGATCGCCGCCGTTCAGCAGCCCGACATCCGCAAGCGCTTTGTGGAACAAGGGCTGGAAATCGTGGGCAACACGCCCGAAGAATTCACGCGCTTTCAGGCACAGGAGAACGAGCGCTGGAAGCAACTGATCCATACCCGCAAGATCACCGCAGATTGAGCTAGAAACAACGGGACGGCCCCCAGGCCGTTTCCCGCAGGCCAGCCACCACGCAGGCCCTTTTCACCGGGGCTTTCAGTCCCCGCAAGTTCCAAGGATTTCAAGGCATGGCGACCATCCGACCACGCGTTCTTCAATACGGCCAGATGCCACTGGCCCAACTCGACGCCGAACTGGCTCAGGCCTATGACGTACATATCCTTTCTCAGGAAGCCGATCCCGACCGTTTCCTGGCCGAGCATGGAGCGCAGTTCGAATACCTGGTCACCTCGGCCGCCATGGGCCTGCCCGCCCGTGTGGTCGACGCTCTGCCAAAGCTCAAGTTCGTGAGCAGCTTTGGCGTGGGCTTCGATGCCCTGGACAAGGATGCCCTGCTGCGCCGCGGCGCGCGTGTGGGCTACACGCCCGGCGTGCTCGACGACTGTGTGGCCGACCTGGCCTTTGCCCTGCTGCTGGACGCTACACGCGGCCTCAGCGAATCCGACCGTTTCGTGCGCCGTGGCGACTGGAGCCGGGGCCGCTTCGGCATCCGCACCCGCGCCAGCGGCAAGCGTCTGGGCATCTTCGGCATGGGCCGCATCGGCAGCACCGTGGCGCGCCGCGCCTCGGGCTTCGACATGGAAGTGGCCTACCACAACCGCCGCCCCGTCGAAGGCTCGTCCCACCAGTACCTGCCCTCGCTGCTGGAGCTGGCGCGCTGGGCCGACATCCTGGTCATCACCGCCGCCGGCGGTGAAGGCACGCGCCACCTGGTGAATGCCGAAGTGCTGGCCGCGCTGGGCCCGCAGGGCTTCCTGGTCAACGTGGCCCGCGGCAGCGTGGTCGACGAGGTCGCCCTGGCCGATGCCCTGGAGAACAAGCGCATCGCCGGTGCGGGCCTCGACGTATTCGAGGACGAGCCCCGCCCCCTGCCGGCCCTGCTGGCCCTGGATAACGTGGTGCTGGCACCCCATATCGCCAGCGGCACCCACGAAACCCGCCGTGCCATGGCCGACCTGGTGCTGCTGAATCTGCAGCAGTTCATCGCCACGGGCCGCCCAGCGGCCGAGGTGCCCTGGTCCGCCGCGCAGTGATGTCCCTTTCCCTCCGAGTCTGTTGAAGAGTCTTCCCATGTCCACTACCCCGACCATCACCGCCATCGAAGTCATTCCCGTCGCCGGCCGCGACGGCATGCTCATGAATCTCAGTGGCGCCCACGCGCCCTACTTCACCCGCAACATCGTGCTGGTGCACGACAGCGCGGGCCACACGGGTGTGGGCGAGGTACCGGGCGGCGAAGGCATTCGCCAGGCGCTGGAGGACAGCAAGCAGGTGTTGATCGGCCGCTCCATCGGCCAGCACCTGCAGCTGCTGCAAGAGCTGCAGAAATCCCTGGAAGGCCGCGACACCGGCGGCCGCGGCTTGCAGACCTTTGACCTGCGCATCGGCGTGCACGCGGTCACGGCCATCGAATCCGCCCTGCTGGACCTGCTGGGCCAGCACCTGGGTGTGCCCGTGGCCGCCCTGCTGGGCGAAGGCCAGCAGCGCGATCGCGTGGAAATGCTGGGCTACCTGTTCTTCGTGGGCCCCAGCGACAAGACCGGCCTGGACTACGTCAAGCCCGGCGAAGACAAGCTGGGCACGGACGACTGGACCCAGGTGCGCCACATGACGGCCATGACGCCCGAGGCCATCGTGCGCCAGGCCGAAGCGGCCTACGCACGCTACGGCTTCAACGACTTCAAGCTCAAGGGCGGCGTGCTGGCCGGCGAGCAGGAAGTCGAAGCCGTGACCGCGCTGGCCAAGCGTTTCCCCGAGGCACGCGTCACCCTGGACCCCAACGGCGGCTGGCTGCTCAAGGACGCCATCCGCCTGATGCGCGATATGCGCGGCGTGCTGGCCTATGCCGAAGACCCCTGCGGCGCCGAAGGCGGTTTCTCGGGCCGCGAGGTCATGGCTGAATTTCGCCGCGCTACCGGCCTGCCCACGGCCACCAACATGGTCGCCACCGACTGGCGCCAGATGGTGCACGCCCTGTCGCTGCAGTCCGTGGACATCCCGCTGGCCGACCCCCATTTCTGGACCATGGCCGGCTCGGTGCGCGTGGGCCAGACCTGCCGCGACTGGGGCCTGACCTGGGGCTCGCACTCCAACAACCATTTCGACATCTCGCTGGCCATGTTCACCCATGTGGCCGCCGCGGTGCCCGGCAAGGTCACGGCCATCGATACACACTGGATCTGGCAGGACGGCCAGTACCTCACGCAGCAACCCCTGCAGATCAAGGGCGGTTTTGTGGAGGTGCCCAAGACCCCCGGCCTGGGGGTGACCGTGGACCGCGAGGCGCTCAAGCGCGCCAATGCCCTGTATCTGGAGCACGGCCTGGGCGCGCGTGACGACGCCATTGCCATGCAGCACCTGATCCCCGGCTGGAAGTTCGACAACAAACGGCCTTGCATGGTGAGGTAATGCCTCCCCCCTGAGGCGCTGCGCGCCTTCCCCCCAGGGGGACGACGCCATCGCTGCGGGGCGGCGCGGCCGGCCAGGCCCTTGCTCGGCGTCTCTGGCCTGGGCCGCGCCCTGATTTGCACGACGCTTGCTTCGCGTTCCTCTTTTTCTTACGGAGAACTCCATGTCCCGCTACGACAATCTCATCAATGGCCAGTGGACGGCTGCTGACAGTTATTCCCCCAACACCAATCCCAGCGATCTGTCCGATCTGATCGGCGCGTACGCCCAGGGCGGAGCATCCGATGTGCAGGCCGCCGTGTCTGCTGCCGCTGCAGCGTTTCCGGCCTGGTCCACCTCGGGCATACAGGCGCGCTCCGACGCCCTGGACAAGATAGGCACGGAGATCCTGGCGCGCAAGGCGGAGCTGGGCGAGCTGCTGGCCCGCGAAGAAGGCAAGACCCTGCCCGAAGCCATTGGCGAAGTCGGCCGCGCGGGCCAGATCTTCAAGTTCTTTGCGGGTGAATGCCTGCGCCTTACTGGCGAGACCCTGCCGTCGGTGCGTCCCGGCATAGGCGTGGAGATCACGCGCGAGCCGATCGGCGTGGTCGGCCTGATCACGCCCTGGAACTTCCCCATCGCTATCCCGGCCTGGAAGATCGCCCCGGCCCTGGCCTTCGGCAACTGCGTGGTCTTGAAGCCCGCCGATCTGGTGCCCGGCAGTGCCTGGGCCCTGGCCGACATCATCCACCGCTCGGGCATCCCCGCCGGTGTGTTCAACCTGGTCATGGGCCGAGGCCGCGTGATCGGCGAAGCCCTGGTGAACCATGCCGATGTGGCGGCCATCAGTTTCACGGGCTCGGTGGGCGTGGGCCGCGGCATTGCCGAAGCCTGCGTCAAAAGCGGCAAGAAGGTGCAGCTGGAAATGG
>NZ_VOQT01000059.1:0-1239 GCF_008121555.1 Comamonas sp. Z1 | reverse complement strand
TCGGACGGCACGGGTGTGGACATCGCCAACGTCAAGATGAGCATGAACCCCTTTGACGAAATCGCCGTCGAAGAAGCCGTGCGCCTGAAGGAAAAAGGCGTGGTGACCGAAGTCATCGCCGTCTCCTGCGGCGTGGCCCAGTGCCAGGAAACCCTGCGCACGGCCATGGCCATCGGTGCCGATCGCGGCATTCTGGTCGAGACCGATGTCGAGCTGCAGCCCCTGGCCGTGGCCAAGCTGCTCAAGGCCCTGGTGGACAAGGAGCAACCCGGTCTGGTCATCTGCGGCAAGCAGGCCATCGACGACGACGCCAACCAGACCGGCCAGATGCTGGCGGCCCTGGCCGATCTGCCCCAGGCCACCTTCGCCTCCAAGGTCGAAGTCGCCGGCGACAAGGTCAACGTCACCCGCGAAGTGGACGGCGGCCTGGAAACCGTGGCCCTGGCTACGCCCGCCGTCATCACCACCGACCTGCGCCTGAACGAGCCCCGCTACGTCACCTTGCCCAACATCATGAAGGCCAAGAAAAAGCAGCTGGACACCTTCAAGCCCGAAGACCTGGGCGTGGACGTGACGCCCCGCCTGAAGACCGTGAAGGTCTCCGAGCCTGCCAAGCGTGGCGCTGGCGTCAAGGTAGCCGATGTGGCCGCCCTGGTCGACAAGCTGAAAAACGAAGCGAAAGTCATCTAAGGCCCCCTGAGCCGCTTCGCGTCATCCCCCGCAGGGGGACGACACCCTCGGTGCGGGGCGGCCCTTGCTGGCCGTCCCTCGCCAGGCTGCGCTGCAGCCAAGGGCTGATGTCCCCTCTCGGACTTCGCCAGAACGTAAAGAAATTTAGAGGTTGAATATGACTTCTCTCGTAATCGCAGAACACGACAACGCGTCGATCAAGACCGCGACCCTGAACACCGTGACGGCCGCCAAGGCCTGCGGCGGTGATGTGCATGTGCTGGTGGTTGGCGAAGGTGCAGCCGCTGCAGCAGCCGCTGCCGCCCAGATTGCCGGTGTCTCCAAGGTCATCCATGCCGACGGCGCCAGCCTCAAGGACGGCCTGGCCGAGAACGTCGCCGCCCAGGTGCTGGCCATCGCCGGCAACTACAGCCACATCCTGTTCCCCTCGACCGCCTCGGGCAAGAACGTGGCGCCCCGCGTGGCCGCCAAGCTGGACGTGGCCCAGATCAGCGACATCACCAAGGTCGACTCCGCCGACACCTTCGAGCGCCCCATCTATGCGGGCAA
>NZ_VOQT01000058.1:0-1322 GCF_008121555.1 Comamonas sp. Z1 | reverse complement strand
GCAGTCAGGTGGGATGTGGAGCCGTCGCCTTGCGTCGCCACAGTCACTTTTTTGGGATTGGCTTTGGCGTATGCAATGAACTCGCCAAGTGACTTAAAAGGCAGCTTCGGGTTGATGACCAGGACGTTGGGCACTGTGGCCAAAATCGTCACCGGTACCCAGCGAGTCGGGTCAAAGCTGAGCTTCTGATAGAGGTTGTGGTTGATGGCGATGGGCCCCGGAGGGGAGGCCAGCACAGTCATTCCGTCCGGCGGTGCCCGGAACACTAGATCGGCACCGATGTTTCCACCAGCCCCGGGCTTATTTTCAATGATCACGCCACCTGCGTAGTCCGCGCGGATTTTTTCGACTACTAGGCGCGGCAGTACATCAGCGGTACCACCGGCCGAGAAGGGCACGACGATCTTGAGAGGTTGATTTGACTGAGCCAGGCTACCTGTTGAAGCAACCGCGGTGGCAATGCCGATCAATGCTTCGCGTCTGCGAATGGATTCGTTGCGCATCTTGTCTCCTTCTTGTGTGGGGAACTGCAGTATGGGGATGTCGTACTTTGTGTTAAACCTGTTTTTGCGCTATGCGCAAAAATGTTGAAAACACCTTGATTTGATCGCTATGCAGGACAAGAACTTTGTGGAATCGCTGCGCAAGGGATTGGGCGTACTGACTTGCTTTGACCGTCGGCATACCCGGCTCACGCTGTCGGAAGTGGCCAGGCTCACGCAGTCCACGCCAGCATCAGCCAGACGTTCGCTCAGCACACTAGTACAGCTCGGCTATTTAGAGAGTGACGGAAAGCTGTTTTGGATGCAGCCTAAGTCACTGCTGATCGCCTATTCATTTCTGTCATCGCGCCCCATGCCTGCGTTGGCCCAGCCGCTACTGGATGCACTGTCGGAGCGGACCAGAGAGTCCGCTTCGCTTGGTACTTTGTTGGAAGACGATGCCATCATCATTGGCCGTTCGACCGCACGGCGCAGCTTGAGCACGGGCCTAGGAATAGGATCCAGGTTGCCGGTGTACTGTTCTGCGATTGGTCGGATGCTGTTGTCAGGACTGCTTCAACATGAGGCGCGTGCAAGGCTGGAGATGATCGAGCGGGTGGCTCTGACCCCTCAGACGATGACTGACTTGGAGGAGCTGCTAGGTCTGCTTGAAACTTGCAGGCAATCCGGATGGTCATGCAGCGATGGAGAGTTGGAGCTGGGTGTGCGCTCCATGGCGGCGCCAGTGCGCGACCCTCAAGGCAACACAATTGCTGCCATGAGCATTGCTGTTAGGGCAGAGAGACTCAGCATGAGTGAGTTCAAGGAGACTTTTTTGAT
>NZ_VOQT01000057.1:0-1338 GCF_008121555.1 Comamonas sp. Z1 | reverse complement strand
TGGAGCGGCCCCATTGATCTGAGGACAGGTAAACCCTCTTAACCTAAGAGGTAGTCTTGTGACTGTATTTATGCCTAGTCCTAAAAATCTAACGAACGTAGAGGTGCTGGGGCCGCAGAAGCGCCGCCGCTGGTCGCCGCAGGAAAAGCTGGCCATGGTCCAGCAGAGCTACGAACCCGGCTACAGCGTGTCGCTGGTGGCCCGTCAGCACGGCGTCAACGCGAACCAGTTGTTCCTGTGGCGCAAGCAGCACCAGCAGGGAGAGCTGACGCCGGTGGCCGTGGGCGAGAGCACGGTGCCTGCGGCGCAGTTGGCCGATGCCATGCGCCAGATTCGGGAACTCCAGCGCCTGCTGGGCAAGAAGACCATGGAGGCCGAGATCCTCAAGGAAGCCGCGGAATATGGCCGCTCAAAAAACTGGATTGCGCGCTCGCCCTTGCTGCCGGGGGACACCCAATGAAACGGGTCTGTGATGTTCTCGGCGTAGCGCGCTCGGCGGCTGTCAAGCGACAGCTGCGCAGCAGTGATTGGACAGATGGCCGCCAGCGCCGCCACAGCGATGATCAGGATCTGGTGGAGCAACTGCGCTCGGCCATCGAGAACCTGCCCAGTTACGGCTACCGCCGGGCCTGGGCGCTGCTGCGGCGTGAGCGGGCCTGCCAAGGGTTGCCTGCGGTCAACGTCAAGCGGGTCTACCGGGTCATGCGCACACACGGCCTACTGCTGCAACGCCGAGCTCCTGCAGTGCGACCGCAGCGCCGCCATGATGGGCGGGTCTCGGTGGGTGCGAGCAACCAGCGCTGGTGTTCGGACGGCTTCGAGTTCCGCTGCGACAACGGCGAGGCCGTGCGCACGACGTTTGCGCTGGACTGCTGCGACCGCGAGGCGATGAGCTGGGTGGCCTCCACAGAAGGCTACACGGGTGACGATGTGCGCGACGTGATGCTGGCTGCCGTGGAGCGGCGCTTCGGCAATGCACTGCCAGACAGGCCCATCCAATGGCTCTCGGACAATGGTTCAGCATACACGGCCGCGTTGACCCGCAGCTTCGCCCGCGATGTGGGCCTGGAGCCGGTGAATACACCAGTGAGTAGTCCCCAGAGCAATGGCATGGCAGAGTCGTTCGTCAGGACCATGAAGCGTGACTACGTGAACTTCATGCCTAAGCCCGATGCCCGCACAGCCATTGGCAACCTGGCCATCGCCTTCGAGCACTACAACGAGCACCACCCCCATAGCGCCCTGCGGTATCACTCGCCACGCGAGTTCCGCCGAAAGGCCATGGCAACCCGTTAAATTACGTGAGGGTTCCTGTCCTCAAATACGGGGAGCACTCCA
>NZ_VOQT01000056.1:0-1422 GCF_008121555.1 Comamonas sp. Z1 | reverse complement strand
GGCCAGTGGACGGCTGCTGACAGTTATTCCCCCAACACCAATCCCAGCGATCTGTCCGATCTGATCGGCGCGTACGCCCAGGGCGGAGCATCCGATGTGCAGGCCGCCGTGTCTGCTGCCGCTGCAGCGTTTCCGGCCTGGTCCACCTCGGGCATACAGGCGCGCTCCGACGCCCTGGACAAGATAGGCACGGAGATCCTGGCGCGCAAGGCGGAGCTGGGCGAGCTGCTGGCCCGCGAAGAAGGCAAGACCCTGCCCGAAGCCATTGGCGAAGTCGGCCGCGCGGGCCAGATCTTCAAGTTCTTTGCGGGTGAATGCCTGCGCCTTACTGGCGAGACCCTGCCGTCGGTGCGTCCCGGCATAGGCGTGGAGATCACGCGCGAGCCGATCGGCGTGGTCGGCCTGATCACGCCCTGGAACTTCCCCATCGCTATCCCGGCCTGGAAGATCGCCCCGGCCCTGGCCTTCGGCAACTGCGTGGTCTTGAAGCCCGCCGATCTGGTGCCCGGCAGTGCCTGGGCCCTGGCCGACATCATCCACCGCTCGGGCATCCCCGCCGGTGTGTTCAACCTGGTCATGGGCCGAGGCCGCGTGATCGGCGAAGCCCTGGTGAACCATGCCGATGTGGCGGCCATCAGTTTCACGGGCTCGGTGGGCGTGGGCCGCGGCATTGCCGAAGCCTGCGTCAAAAGCGGCAAGAAGGTGCAGCTGGAAATGGGCGGCAAGAACCCCCAGATCGTGCTCGACGATGCTGATCTCGCTCAGGCCGTGGAGCTGTCGGCGCAAAGCGGCTTTTACTCCACGGGCCAGCGCTGCACGGCATCGAGCCGCCTCATCGTCACCGACAAGATCTACCCCGCCTTCATCGAGGCCCTGCAGGCGCGCATGGCCCAAATCAAGGTCGGTGACGCACGCGCCGCCGGCACCGATATGGGCCCCGTGGTCAGCCAGGCCCAGCTGGAGCAGGATCTGTCGTACGTGGAAATCGCCAAGGCCGAAGGCGCTCGCCTGGCGGCCGGTGGCGCTCGCGTGGCCTGCCACACGGGCAGCGGCAAGCAGGGCTACTACATGGCGCCCACGCTGTTCGTGGACACCGAGGCCGGCATGCGCATCAACCGTGAGGAAGTCTTCGGCCCCGTGGCCAGCGTGATCCGCGTCAAGGACTACGAGGAGGCCTTGGCGGTGTCCAACGACACGCCGTTTGGTCTGTCGGCCGGCATTGCGACCACCAGCCTCAAGCACGCCACGCACTTCAAGCGCCACAGCCAGGCTGGCATGGTCATGGTCAACCTGCCCACGGCGGGCGTGGACTACCACGTGCCGTTTGGCGGTCGCAAGGGCTCAAGCTACGGCCCGCGCGAGCAGGGCCGCTATGCCCAGGAGTTCTACACCACGGTGAAGACGGCCTATACGCTGGCGTGA
>NZ_VOQT01000055.1:0-1630 GCF_008121555.1 Comamonas sp. Z1 | reverse complement strand
GGATGCGGACAAAAACTTGGACTACCAGGAGATGTAATGGATGCCTCCCTGCCTACGGGCAGCTCAAAGGCCGCAGAAGCATAAAGATGAACAGCGTGACCGTTTTGGGAGTGTGCTTGTTCGCTAGACGAGCTGGGCTCTTGAATGGATACGGTATCAAAGTGCCCGTGGCTTGATAGACCAATGTCTTCACAAACATCAGCGAGGTTTCGTCATGCATCGTTGTACTACCCAAAGCGCGGGGCAAATCATCGGTCAGGTGGCCGGCCTGCAGGTCATTGGACTGGACATCGCCAAAAGCGTGTTCCAACTTCACACCGTGGACATGAGCACAGGCGAGATTGTCAACGTGCAGCTAAAGCGGGCCAAGGTTTTAGGGCACTTCGCCAACCGTGCACCTTGCTTGATCGGCATCGAAGCCTGCGGCGGAGCGCACCACTGGGCCCGTGAGTTGACGGCGCAGGGCCATGCCGTGCGGCTGATTCATGCCAAAGCCGTGCGCCCATTCGTGAACGGCAACAAGACCGACGCTACAGATGCACGCGCCATCTGGCTGGCGATCCAGCAGCCGGGTACCAAATTCGTGGGCGTGAAGACGCTGGCGCAACAAGCCACGCTCACCTTGCATCGTCAGCGCGAGATGTTGATGCGGATGAAGATCATGCAGATCAATGCGTTGCGGGGACTACTCTATGAGTTTGGAGCCACCTTAGCGCGAGGCAAGAAGGCGTTGTTGGGCGAGTTGGAACTCGCACTGGAGGCGCTTGCCAACAGCATTCCACAGTATGTCGTCGATAGCCTGCGCGAGCAGGCCCAGCGCATCAAGCAACTGGCGATAGACATTAAGGCCATCGAGGTGAGGCTTGCAGAGGTCCTGCGCATTGACGTGGACATGAAGCGTGTGGCGGCGATACCCGGGGTAGGCCTGCTCTCGGCTACAGCGGCCATCGCCACTATGGGAGAAGCCAAGGCATTCAAGTCGGGGCGCGAATTCTGTGCCTGGCTGGGTCTGGTACCCAAGCAACGAGGCACAGGTGGCCGGGTAAATCTTCTGGGGATCTCCAAACGGGGCGACACCTACCTGCGGACTTTGCTTATTCACGGTGCGCGTGCGGTACTGAGACATGCGAAAGAGCCCGGCCCATGGCTGGAACAGCTTCAAGCCAGGAGGCCAACGAACGTTGTGATCGTGGCACAGGCGGCCAAGATGGCGCGAACGATCTGGGCCGTTACGGCCCGACAGCAGGACTACCAACGAGGCCACCAGAGCACCAGGCCGCTTGGGGCTTGAACGGATAGCAGATCAACCCGAGAAAGGAGGATGTGAACCTTTGAAGGCGATGAGGCAGCAACAAAGCAGCGTGATGTGAAACAGGTCAGACCGGGACGAGCTAAACCTGGATGAACTACCGGACTTCAAAAGTCCGTCCTAGGAGATGAGGCGCTCGTCAGCGGATTACATCGGGGCCAGCGGACAAGGGGCAACCCAGCGTCCACATCACAGGCCGGATACAAGGCAGCAGCCGACTTCTTCACAAAGCATTGCGGGTTACTACTCATGGCTGGGAGGCATCCATACAAGGTAGTTCATGTACTCATACGCAGACAGGATTCGTGCAGTTGAGCTTTA
>NZ_VOQT01000053.1:0-2471 GCF_008121555.1 Comamonas sp. Z1 | reverse complement strand
TGTTGATTTCCACCCAGAAGTGACCCACTAGCCCCCGGTTTTTCCATCTCAATCTGACCCACGCATTAACCCTAGCCTGCTGCTTTCTTGTGCAGCAGGAGACCAGGAGTGATTGACGTGGCTACTTTGAGTGTCATCCGGCGCTGGGCTTTGCGTGAGCACCTGTCCATCCGAGAGATCGCCCGCAGAACTGGGCTTTCTCGCAATACCATCCGCAAGTATTTGCGCTCCGACGTTGTGCAACCTCAACTTGCACAGCGCACCATTGCCACCAAGCTCGACCCCTTCGCCAGCAAGCTGTCAGGCTGGCTGCGTACAGAAGTCAACCGCTCTCGCAAGCAGCGGCGCACGATCAAGCAGATGTTTCTGGACTTGCAGGCGTTGGGCTACACCGGCTCCTACAACCGAGTCGCTGCCTTTGCCAGAGTATGGAAGGCCCAGTGTCATGCGGCGGAGCAGACATCAGGGCGAGGCGTTTTTGTGCCCCTGGTCTTCGGTGCTGGAGAAGCCTTCCAGTTTGATTGGAGCGAGGATTGGGCTGTCATTGCGGGTGTACGCACCAAGCTGCAAGTGGCTCACTTCAAGCTCAGCCACAGCCGAGCCTTCTATCTGCGGGCTTATCCCCTGCAAACCCATGAGATGCTGTTCGATGCCCACAACCGTGCCTTTGCGGTGTTTGGAGGCGTCCCTAGGCGGGGGATCTACGACAACATGCGCACAGCCGTCGATCGTGTCGGCCGTGGCAAGCTCAGAGAGGTCAACGCCCGCTTCAGTGCTATGGCCAGCCATTTCCTGTTCGAGGCACAGTTTTGCAATCCGGCCTCGGGATGGGAGAAGGGACAGGTCGAGAAGAATGTTCGGGACGCTCGCCATCGTATCTGGCAATCTGTACCAGCGTTTCCGACACTCAGAGCCCTCAACGATTGGCTAGAGCAACGGTGTCAACAGTTATGGCAAGAGATTGCGCATGGCCAATTGCCTGGCTCACTTGCTGATGTGTGGGAGCAAGAACGCTCAACCTTGATGCCCATGCCTCGGCCGTTTGACGGCTTTGTCGAGCATGCCAAACGAGTCTCTCCCACCTGCCTAGTTCACTTCGAGCGCAATCGCTACAGCGTGCCGGCCTCTTATGCCAACAGGCCCGTGAGCTTGCAGGTTTATGCCGACCGCCTGGTTGTCGTGGCCGAAGGTCAGTTCGTCTGCGAGCACCCGCGCATCATTGAGCGCAATCACCAAGGCTCAGGGCGTACGGTCTATGACTGGCGCCATTACCTGGCCGTATTGCAGCGCAAGCCTGGCGCATTGCGCAACGGTGCGCCGTTTGTCGAGTTGCCAGACGCATTCAAACGACTGCAAGCTTTGCTCCTGAAGCAACCTGGCGGCGATCGCGAGATGGTGGAAGTTCTTGCCTTGGTGTTGCAGCACGATGAGCAAGCCGTCCTGGCCGCTGTCGAGTTGGCACTGGAGGATGGCGCACCCCGCAAGACCCACATCATCAATATCTTGCACCGCCTCATTGATGGAACACCGGAACCTGAGCCCATCCATTCACCCCAAGCCTTGGCCTTGATCGTTGAGCCACAAGCCAACGTCGTGCGCTATGACCAACTCCGACAGGTGCGCCATGCGTCATGACCCCGCCATTGCTGCGATCATCATCATGCTGCGCCAACTCAAGATGTTTGGCATGGCCCAGGCCGTGACAGAACTTGCAGAGCAAGGCTCACCAGCCTTTGAAGCAGCACACCCCATACTGTCGCAACTGCTCAAGGCCGAGAGTGCTGAGCGAGAAGTGCGCTCCATTGCCTATCAACTCAAGGTCGCCAGGTTCCCGGTCTACAGAGATCTGGCAGGCTTTGACTTCGCACACAGTGAAGTCAATGAAGCCTTGGTACGCAGCCTTCATCGCTGTGAGTTCATCGAGAAGGCTAACAACGTGGTGCTTGTCGGTGGGCCTGGCACGGGCAAGACGCACATTGCTACAGCACTGGGTATTCAGGCCATTGAGCACCACCGTCAAAGGGTGCGCTTCTTCTCTACTGTTGAGTTGGTTAATGCGCTGGAGCAAGAGAAAGTGCAAGGCAAAGCCGGACAGCTCGCCCACAGGCTGGTGCATACGGATCTGGTGATTCTCGATGAGCTGGGCTATCTGCCCTTCAGCTCATCTGGCGGTGCGCTACTGTTTCATCTGCTCTCGACGCTTTACGAACGCACCAGCGTAGTAATCACCACCAACCTGAGCTTCAGCGAATGGGCCAGCGTGTTTGGTGATGCCAAGATGACCACGGCCCTGCTGGACCGCCTGACCCATCACTGCCATATTCTGGAAACAGGCAACGACAGCTACCGCTTCAAGCACAGCAGTGCAGTCCAACAACCGCCCATGAAGAAGGAGAGAAACAAAACCTGATCCACATCTTGAGCCTTGCGGCTCAAGTCAAAGGGTGGGTCAGTTTGAGATGGAAATGGCG
>NZ_VOQT01000052.1:0-3183 GCF_008121555.1 Comamonas sp. Z1 | reverse complement strand
GTAAGAGCCTGACGATGACCTACTTTCACACGGGAACCCGCACTATCATCGGCGCAAAGTCGTTTCACTGTCCTGTTCGGGATGGGAAGGAGTGGTACCAACTTGCTATGGTCATCAGGCATAAACTTTTTGTCAGATTGACAGCGCCTTGATTAACTTCTTAATCTCGCTCACCTTCAATCCAACGAATTCATAGAGTCTTCAATCAGCTTTTCGATTGCGCCTTTTCGGCATAACTAGAACTTGCGTTCTGTCTTTTGTTTTTCCAGGCTTACCCAAAGTTATAGGGTCAAGCCGCACGGGCAATTAGTACTGGTTAGCTTAACGCATTACTGCGCTTCCACACCCAGCCTATCAACGTCGTGGTCTACAACGACCCTTCAGGGGGCTCAAGGCCCCGGCAGATCTCATCTTGAAACGAGTTTCCCGCTTAGATGCTTTCAGCGGTTATCTCTTCCACACTTAGCTACCCTGCGATGCCACTGGCGTGACAACAGGTACACCAGAGGTGTGTCCACTCCGGTCCTCTCGTACTAGGAGCAGGCTTCCTCAAATCTGCAGCGCCCACGGAAGATAGGGACCAAACTGTCTCACGACGTTTTAAACCCAGCTCACGTACCTCTTTAAATGGCGAACAGCCATACCCTTGGGACCGACTACAGCCCCAGGATGAGATGAGCCGACATCGAGGTGCCAAACACCGCCGTCGATATGAACTCTTGGGCGGTATCAGCCTGTTATCCCCAGAGTACCTTTTATCCGTTGAGCGATGGCCCTTCCATACAGAACCACCGGATCACTATGTCCTGCTTTCGCATCTGCTCGACTTGTCAGTCTCGCAGTTAAGCACGCTTATGCCATTGCACTATCGTCACGATGTCCGACCGTAACTAGCGTACCTTCGAACTCCTCCGTTACGCTTTGGGAGGAGACCGCCCCAGTCAAACTGCCTACCATGCACTGTCCCCGATCCAGATAATGGATCCAGGTTAGAACCTCAAACGCACCAGGGTGGTATTTCAACGTCGGCTCCATGAGATCTAGCGACCTCACTTCAAAGCCTCCCACCTATCCTACACAGATCCGTTCAAAGTCCAATACAAAGCTACAGTAAAGGTTCATGGGGTCTTTCCGTCTTTCCGCGGGGAGATTGCATCATCACAAACATTTCAACTTCGCTGAGTCTCAGGAGGAGACAGTGTGGCCATCGTTACGCCATTCGTGCAGGTCGGAACTTACCCGACAAGGAATTTCGCTACCTTAGGACCGTTATAGTTACGGCCGCCGTTTACTGGGACTTCAATCAAGAGCTTGCACCCCATCATTTAATCTTCCAGCACCGGGCAGGCGTCACACCCTATACGTCCACTTTCGTGTTTGCAGAGTGCTGTGTTTTTATTAAACAGTCGCAGCCACCAATTTTTTGCAACCCCTTTGAGCTCCGTTTGTACAACTTCACTTACTTGGGGTACACCTTCTCCCGAAGTTACGGTGTCAATTTGCCGAGTTCCTTCTCCTGAGTTCTCTCAAGCGCCTTAGAATACTCATCTCGCGCACCAGTGTCGGTTTGCGGTACGGTCGTCAATAGCTGAAGCTTAGTGGCTTTTCCTGGAAGCAGGGTATCACTCACTTCGTCTGCAAGCAGACTCGTTATCACGCCTCATCTCAGCTCTCCGGATTTGCCTAAAGAGCACGACTACACGCTTGAACCAACTATTCCAACAGTTGGCTGAGCTAACCTTCTCCGTCCCCACATCGCACTATTGATCGGTACAGGAATATTGACCTGTTTCCCATCAGCTACGCATCTCTGCCTCGCCTTAGGGGCCGACTCACCCTACGCCGATGAACGTTGCGTAGGAAACCTTGCGCTTACGGCGAGGGGGCTTTTCACCCCCTTTAACGCTACTCATGTCAGCATTCGCACTTCTGATACCTCCAGCATCCGTTACCAGACACCTTCACAGGCTTACAGAACGCTCTCCTACCACGCACAGTAAACTGTGCATCCGCAGCTTCGGTAACTGGCTTAGCCCCGTTACATCTTCCGCGCAGGACGACTCGATCAGTGAGCTATTACGCTTTCTTTAAATGATGGCTGCTTCTAAGCCAACATCCTGACTGTTTTAGCCTTCCCACTTCGTTTCCCACTTAGCCAATTTTAGGGACCTTAGCTGGCGGTCTGGGTTGTTTCCCTCTTGAGTCCGGACGTTAGCACCCGGTGCTCTGTCTCCCAAGCTGTACTCGTCGGTATTCGGAGTTTGCATAGGTTTGGTAAGTCGCCATGACCCCCTAGCCTAAACAGTGCTCTACCCCCGACGGTAATACTTGAGGCACTACCTAAATAGTTTTCGGAGAGAACCAGCTATTTCCAAGTTTGTTTAGCCTTTCACCCCTATCCACAGCTCATCCCCTAATTTTGCAACATTAGTGGGTTCGGACCTCCAGTACCTGTTACGGCACCTTCATCCTGGCCATGGATAGATCACTTGGTTTCGGGTCTACACCCAGCGACTAGTCGCCCTATTCGGACTCGATTTCTCTTCGCCTCCCCTATTCGGTTAAGCTTGCCACTGAATGTAAGTCGCTGACCCATTATACAAAAGGTACGCCGTCACCCCTAGGGGCTCCGACTTTTTGTAAGCATACGGTTTCAGGATCTATTTCACTCCCCTCCCGGGGTTCTTTTCGCCTTTCCCTCACGGTACTGGTTCACTATCGGTCGATGATGAGTATTTAGCCTTGGAGGATGGTCCCCCCATATTCAGACAGGGTTTCTCGTGCCCCGCCCTACTTGTCTGCAGCCTAGTACCACCGATCGGTTTTCACATACGGGACTATCACCCACTATGGTCGGCCTTTCCATGCCGTTTTGTTAACTGATCGACTATCACTGCAAGGCTCTTCCGAATTCGCTCGCCACTACTATCGGAATCTCGGTTGATGTCTTTTCCTCTGGGTACTTAGATGTTTCAGTTCTCCAGGTTCGCTTCGTGCACCTATGTATTCAGTGCACGATACCTCTTGCGAGGTGGGTTCCCCCATTCAGAAATCTCCGGATCAAAGCTTATTTGCCAGCTCCCCGAAGCTTATCGCAGGCTATCACGTCTTTCGTCGCCTATCATCGCCAAGGCATCCACCATATGCTCTTAGTCACTTGACCCTATAACTTTGGACTCTCTT
>NZ_VOQT01000051.1:0-3207 GCF_008121555.1 Comamonas sp. Z1 | reverse complement strand
TCGGGGTCTCCTCGTTTTCAGTGCAATAAGTGACGGTACGCAAAGCTAGCACTGGCGCGGGGGTGGTCTGGGTAGACCGTTGATTTCATTGACTTTCCTGTTCGCTTTGTAAACGGGTATGGTGGCCTCCCACTTTTGAGGTTCACGATGCAGGGTTGGCACACAACGTTTTTGGGGATGCGTGGGCTCCCCCGCGATATCAGCGACTTCGAGATGAAGGCATTTTTCACCTTCGATGGTGCCGAGCGCGACGCAATCAATGCACGCCGAGGTGATTCCCACAAGCTTGGTCTGGCGCTCCATATTGGTTTCCTGCGCATGAGTGGGCGTTTGCTCGGTGCCTTTCGGGTAATTCCAGTAGCCTTGTGGCGCCACCTTGGCAACGAGCTTGGCATTGCAGCACCAGAAGTCGCCTCGCTGAGAGCCATGTATGAACGCGGGCGCACGCTATTCGATCACCAACAAGTAGCCTGCACGGTCCTTGGATTCCAGTGGATGAGCGAGCACCAGCGCCGCTCACTGGTACGTGAACTGCGCGACGAAGTGGCGCGCTGCGCCGACCGCGATCAGCTACTCGTGCGGGCGCGTCAATGGCTGTACAAGAACAAGCTGGTGATCGTGCACGAGCGGGCAATTCGGACACTGATTGCGGCGGCACTTGCCCAGCTTGAAGTTGAAACAGGCACCGCCATCGCCGCCAGCGTTGATCCAGCAACACTTGATCGCTGGCGAGCCTCAGTTTCAGAGCTGCGCCCAGATGGACAAACCCAGCAGAGTTGGCTATGGGCTGCACCGGCGAAACACTCAACCCGCCAAATCAGCGAGGTACTGGAGCGCATCGACCTGCTTTACACGCTGGACGTTCATAAGCACCTGGCAGACATCCCCGATCTCATCTTGCGCCGCTACGCGCGCCGACTTGTCTCCAGGCCGCCCTCAGCCGGAGCCAAGATCAAAGAGCCAGCGCGCACCGTGGAGGTCGCATGCTTTCTTCGGTATTGCCTGTTCACCACCACAGACCAGTTGATCCTTATGGTGCAGCGCCGGATCGCCGATCTGTGGCGTCAGGCTGCCGCCGATGTCCCCGCTACCGTCAATTGGGCCGCAATGTACAAAACGCTGCTCGGCGAACTTGTTGCCTTGAGCGCGCAAGGTGCGGTGCCAGATGCTGAGTTGCGTGCCCGTCTTGAAGCCTTGATCACCGAAACCCAGAAACGCAAACCACCGAGCAGGGCCTCCCTGGTCCGCGAGGGATTGATTGATGGAATTCGCCCCGTGCGGTCGTTGCTCGTCGCCATTGCAAAGCTGCCCTGGCAGGCCACCGGCGAGCATCCTGCCATCGAGTACCTTGCCAAGCTGCAAGCTTTATATCTCAAAGGATCCAGAAAGCTGCCAGTTGAAGTGGTGGCACCAAGTCTGGGAATGATCTGGCAGGTTTCGATCTCCAGCCCAGACCGGGAACGGGCGTTTCAGGCGTTGGAGGTGGCCACCCTGTTTGCCCTGCGCCGCGCGGTGCGCAATGGCTCGGTCTGGATTGAGCACAGCCTGAGCTTTCGGGGTCGTGCGCGCTTGTTCTTCACGGACGAGCGTTGGCAGGCAGAGTCCAAGAAACACTATGCCCGTCTATCGTTACCCAGCAAGGCTGCCACTTTCTTGAAGCCTTTGCTGGCCAGAGTAACTGCCGGTGTCGATGCGGTGGCCGCTGCAGCCCGCAGTGGCGTACTGCGCGTGGATGATGAACTCCATTTGTCGCCATTGCCCGCAGAGGACGAAGACCCAGAAGTGACCAAGCTGCGCGCGGCTTTGGATCACCGCATCGGTGAGGTTCAATTGCCGGAAGTGATTCTGGCCGTTGACGCCCAGGTGCGCTTTAGCTGGATCATGCTCGGACGTGAGCCGCGCTCTACCGACGAGCTGCTGATGGTCTATGCCGGCATCATGGCCCACGGCACCAGTCTGACTGCGGTCGAATGCGCGCGCATGATTCCGCAATTGTCTGCCACCAGCATTCGCCAGGCCATGCGCTGGGCGCGGGACGAACGGCGTCTGAGCCAGGCCTGCCAGGCTGTGCTGGAATTCATGCAGCGACACCCGATTGCCGCCACCTGGGGGCGGTCCGATTTGGCATCTTCTGACATGATGAGCATGGAGACCACCAAACGGGTGTGGCAAGCCCGGCTTGATCCTCGGCGCAACACACCTTCCATTGGAATCTACTCCCATGTAAAAGACCGGTGGGGCATCTTCCATGCGCAGCCCTTTGTGCTCAATGAGCGCCAGGCGGGCGTGGCCATTGAAGGTGTCATCCGCCAAGAAAAGCTGGAGACCAGCCAGCTTGCTGTGGATACCCATGGCTACACCGACTTTGCCATGTCACATGCCCGTTTGCTTGGTTTTGATCTTTGCCCGCGGTTGAAGGAACTCAAACAGCGCCACCTCTTTGTGCCACGCGGCACCAAAGTGCCCGCAGAAATCGCTGCGGTGTGCGAAGCCAATGTCGACGTCGCTTTGATCGAAAAGCATTGGGATAGTCTGGTGCACCTGGCAGCCTCGGTCATGAGCGGACATGCCAGTGCGGTGGCAGCTCTTGCGCGGTTCGGTTCTGCCGCCCAGGGCGATCCAATCTATGAGGCTGGCGTGCAATTGGGGCGGTTGCTGCGTACGGCGTTTTTGGCTGACTACTTTGTCAAGGACGCTTTCAGGAACGAGTTGCGCCGGGTGCTCAATCGGGGCGAGGCTGTTAACGCCCTCAAGCGCGCCATTTATACCGGCCGGATCAGCCCGGCGCAGGCCAAACGTGTCGATGAAATGCAGGCTGTGGCCGATGCGTTGAGCCTGATGGCCAACATCGTGATGGCGTGGAATACCTCACAGATGCAGGCGGTCCTGGATCGCTGGTCGAACCGCCGCCAGGTCATTCCACCGGAACTGATCGGGAAGATTGCGCCCACCAGGCTGGAGAGCATCAACTTGCGGGGTGTGTTTCGCTTCCCGGTTGACCGCTATGCTGACCAAATCCTGCCTTCGCGGCCAAATGCATCGATAACTGGCACCAATGGATGAAACCGACCACGGTTTGACGCCACGAATCGCAGATTTGAAAGTGAACAGGAAAGTCAATGAAATCAACGATCTACCAACACCACCTCCGCGCCAGTGCTAGCTTTTCGTACCGTCACTTATTGCACTGAAAACGAGGAGACCCCA
>NZ_VOQT01000050.1:0-3357 GCF_008121555.1 Comamonas sp. Z1 | reverse complement strand
GCACTACAACGAGCACCACCCCCATAGCGCCCTGCGGTATCACTCGCCACGCGAGTTCCGCCGAAAGGCCATGGCAACCCGTTAAATTACGTGAGGGTTCCTGTCCTCAAATACGGGGAGCACTCCACTACAACCGGCGCAGTGGGATTGTTTGCCAGAAAGCCAGTTGTCATGCGCCCTCCCATGCTGTGCCCCATCAAGTAGACGCGCTCCACTCCTTTCTGCATTTTCAGATATTCAATTGCAGATTGAATTCGCTGATAGGCCTCCGGAAACGAGGCGGCAAGCTCGGGCGAATCAGGCGAGTCTGCGCCAGGATCCGGCATTCGCAAAGAGAAGGTATGAAAGCCCAAGTCTTTGTGAATAGCACGCCTCAATGGCCCGACTACGTTACCGTCTGGAGAGTTCCCTCTACCGTGAGCCAGGACAACTCCCACCTTGGAGTCCTTTCCGTCAAGATACTCACCTTGGGGCATCTGCGCCGCAACCGGCGTCGCCAAGACGCAGCTGAAAACCCATATGAGTGATTTGAGCACTGACATCACAGATACTCCCTTGGTAAGAATTAGCTCTGGAGTGACGGACTTGCGCTTCAATAGCGTTAACTTGAGAGAATTGAACCCGCTCGCATACTCTTGGAAGTCATCAATAGAGGTTCACTACTGTCCTCCAAAAGCCAGCTTACATGACCGCCAGGAGTCTTCTACAGCTCTTGAACTGAGCAGCCCTCGAGAAATCAATCTAAGCAGCTCTAATTCGTCGTCTCACCTTGCAAGATCACCTCTCAAACGGCAAATGATCTACAGCCTCTGCAGCTCCTGCACCAGCTTGTGCATGCCATAGCGTGCCACGCCCCCAGGCAGGCCTGGCGCAACCAGACAATGTCATTGAGTACCTTGGACAAGCCTGTCCCCTCTTCGGTCCGCTAGCTGTGATCCGTCAAGAGTTTATTTGTAGATTTGAGCCTGGACATCGGAGCGATGTGACCGATGCCGCTGTGCGGCCTGTGCCAGTTGTCGTAGTGCTGCCAGCTCGCCAGAGCATGGGGCCGCTCAGCTGAGTTCTGGTACGTCCAGTCATAGGTCCACTCGCGTAGCGCTGACTGGATGAACCGCTCGGCCTTGCCGTTGGTCTGCGGCCGGTACGGTCTGGTGAATTTGTGCTGCACGCCCAAGGCTTTGCAGGCAGCAGCAAACTCCCTGGACCGGAAGGGTACACCGTTGTCAGTCAGCAGGCGTGATGCGTACGCCCAGCCCCGCGTAGTACGCCACCGCGTTGTGGACGGCTTCGTGCTTCTTCTCCTCGCTATGCATGGCGGTGAAGTCGATGCGCGCGTGGTCGTCGATGGCCACAAACAACCTCTCCCAGCCGGCACCCTCGACCAAGTCGCGCCGGTTGCCAGTCACTCGATGGCAAGGTCTGACGATGCTCCCGAGCTTCTTGGTGTCGATGCCCGCCTTCCTCATTGCCATGATGCAGATGGTCTGCACCCAGGATCTGTCGACAGACTCGCCCGAAGAGTTCCGCTACCTGCAAGAGCTGCAGAACCTGGCCGACCTGCACCTGGCAGGCATCCGGAACCAGGTGCAGGTCGAAATGAAGGCCGAGGCCGCCCAGCACACCGGTCAGGCACCGGCCAAGCAGGCATTGCCTGTGTCTGCTTATCGGCTGGGGTCCAACAAGAGCCAATGATCTATGGATGCGAGCAAGCTGGCTACCTACCTCGATCAAAAGAAGGTTCAGGCAGAACAGCAGCGGCGAGCTGTTCGGTGTTGACTTCGAAGCCTCGCATTCTTGAGCAGCTACAAACACCGCAGATTGATCTAAGCAATCACGCATGGCGGCAGCGAAGCCGTATAGCAACTTGCCAACGTTGCCTGCAGCTGCCAGGAAATGGGCCTGTCAATAGTGCCTGCACTTTTTACACAGGTACTAACCCTAGGAAATTCTCATGCAAAAGTAAAATAAACAAATTAATTGATGAAGATCGATAGTTTTTATTATAATTTATTTTATAGGAACTCTGTGAAATTCAATATAAGCAAGATTTTTTGCAAAATGGATATTAGGCGTTTGATCCTATTGCTCACGGTTGCCAGCGCATTTATCTCTTTAGTTAATACATTCTACGCAGCCTATACAGTTCAACGCCAGCAACTCATAGATGAAAATCTGAACGGGAATTTCGTCTACGCAACAAAACTGGCAAAGAGCACCGATGACTTTCTTAGGGCAGCTCAACAACAGCTAGCGGCAAGCTCGGTCTATTTATCAAAAAACTTCAATGACATCGAAGTATTAAAATCAGAGTCAGAAAGACTGAAAACTCAGACAGAAAGCTTCAACTCTATTCTTATAGTTGATGCTCGCTCTAGTGTGCTAGCTTCTTCACCTGAAACGCTGAAACTCACGGGAAGAACTCTCGCAACACCAGGCATCGTTGAATCGATAAAAACGCAGAAACCGCTAATTAGTGACTCATATATCTCCACCATCGGAAATTTGCTGGTATTCATCTCTCATCCCATCCACGACCCATCTGGCAACTATTTAGGCATGGTTGGAGGAACGATCTACCTCAACCAACAGAGCATCCTCAACCATCTGCTTGGCACGCACTATCACAAAGATGGCTCATACCTGTATGTTGTCGATCAGAACAAAAAGCTTGTCTATCATCCTGACCAAAATCGAGTAGGAACACTCGTGAGCGGCAATGAAGTCACCGAGAAAATTCATAATGGTGAGTCTGGCAGCCAGATCGTTAAGAATACTCGTGGGGTTGAGATGATTTCAGGCTATGCAATCATTCCCACTACGAACTGGGGAGTCGTTGCACAAAGACCCCTGTCGGCAACCCTTGCTCCATTGGACTCGCTGATGAAGCAAGTAATTCTTAAGACGCTACCTATAGCGGTAATTTCTGTATTTCTGATCTGTTGGTGCGCTAACAGAATTGCAAAACCGCTGCAATTACTGTCTGAAGGTGCAAAAAACATAGACCACCCGGAAACAGAGAAGAACATACAGAAAATAAAATCGTGGTATATAGAGTCCTATGAGTTGAAAAAAGCCATGTTAATTGGCATTTCCTTGCTCAATAGAAACATACAAAAACTTCAGGATGATGTTAAGACTGATCCTTTGACCAAGCTTGGCAATCGTCGAAGCCTGGAAGCTGCATTGCAAAAGCTCGAAGCTTCCAGCCAGATTTTCTCAGTGGTATCTATCTGTCGGGTCCCGGACGATTGGCTGCTTAAAAACAAGCGTCCGTTGCTGCATGGCCGAGAGGTACTGCAAGCAGTTCTGGCAACATGGCAATCCCGTGCCAAGGAGTTGCCATGCTGATCAGCCTTC
>NZ_VOQT01000005.1:0-415152 GCF_008121555.1 Comamonas sp. Z1 | reverse complement strand
CGGCGCTTCTGCGGCCCCAGCACCTCTACGTTCGTTAGATTTTTAGGACTAGGCATAAATACAGTCACAAGACTACCTCTTAGGTTAAGAGGGTTTACCTGTCCTCAGATCAATGGGGCCGCTCCAGCTGTGAGGGGACTTCTTCAGACATAGTGTCCACGATGATTTACGCGGACGCTATCTTGATCTCTTACTGCTATATAGGCCAGATGGGGGCCGCACGGGTGCGGAGCTCAATTTCTTCGCCAGCAGCAAACTATCAACTTGCCCCAGCGTTTACTGGTTCGAGGCGAGGAATGCAAGTACATCCTGCACCGCTTGCTCCCGAGCTTTGGGATTACTTTCCACCGTGATCCAAAGCGTTGCGGCACATTGCTTAAGGGCTGCATCTCGTTCTTGCGGCGTTGCCAAGGTTTGATTGGTGGCTCGGTTATATGCAGGCCCCCATGGTGCGGGATCATTTGCACGGGACGGCATCACTGTGTCGATAGCGCATTTGGCAAACGTGCCTTCTTGGAACTTGCGGTAGGGCTGGTTGGGTCGGTCAAACACGTGATACGCGCCAGGGTAGACCTTGTAGGTGATGGGATTGCCTTCAGCTGCGAGCTGCTGAGCTTCTTCAACACAAGCCGGTGCTGGTGTCATGTCATCTTTTTCTCCAAGCAGATACAGCACTGGAGCTGTGATCTTGAGCGTTGGATTCTTGTAGCGCTGGTTGCAGCCAGGGTAGAGCGCGATGCTTCCTGCCCATTTGATGGACTCCGACTTGGTGATGGGTAGACGGTAATTCGGCCACATGGCTGCGGTCACCGCGTTGGCCCCGCGAGACCAGCCCATGTGATAGATGCGCGATGCATCAATCTGCGGGTGGGTGCTCAAGAGTTTCAGCGCATAGACCGCATCAGAGATGTTGACCGTGGTGTTCCAAGTCAGCTGCTCTCCGGTGCCTGAGATTTTCTTACTGTCTCGTGGTGTGAAGCTGTCCACCATGAAGACGGCATAACCGGCCTCGTTCAGCGGCTTGGCCCAGACTTCGTGCATACCTGTGGTGATGCCATCACTGCCGTGGCTCATGACCACGACAGGTACTTTCCCGGCCACATTCTTCGGCATCAGAAGATCTCCCGTAATCACTTGCTGAGGACCCAAGCGTCCGCGAATCAACGCCCAGCGATGCTCTGGGTTCGATGCCATGAATTCAATGTGCCCAGTTTGTCCACCAGACAAGTCGGCCAGCGGCTCCGCAATTGCTGCTCCGGTAAAGATGCCGGTGATCGACAGCGCGGCGAGCAGATTTCTGGTGATGTACTGCATATGGTTCACTTCAAGTTTTTTATATTGGTTTTGAGAAGCACGCCCGCTGGCCAACCCCGCTAATCCAAAGCGAAGACTGTGCGGGCATGCTTGATGTTTGGACTCGTGCGAGCGCTCAGGGCAACATGAGTGGGCGCAGGTCTGGGCTGAGACCCATGCGCTGCAGCTTGGCGGTATCCAGTTCTGACAGGCGATCCGCTTGGCAATTCAGATTGGCGATGCGCTTGCCGTTCTGCTCCACCAAGACGCCCTGCATGGTGACGCTTGTGCCATAGACCGCATAGCGGTAGTTGCCCTTGTCAAATGACACAAATGGCAGGGACTGACCATTGGCGCCAGTATGTGTGCCTTGCTTGAATGCCGTGTTGGTGGCAGTCGCATTAGCCGGATAGACCATCTCTGGTGTGCCGTCCAGTGGTGCCAGTCGATATACCAGCTGGTTGCTGCCAGTCATGCACAGCGAGGCACGCTTTTTGCCGGTAGAGCATGCAAACACCGGAGTCTCTTCAGCTGAGCAGAGCGTGGGCACTGTCGCTGTCTGGCTAGGTGCAGGCAGCGCGGCTTGGATTTGCTGGCGTGCGACAGACACTGGTGTTGTGGCCGGAGCTGGGTCTGAGGGGACACCTTCGGACTCTGCTTCCATTTCGGCTTGGCTCGCTGATGGCGCGGCAGGTGTCTGTATTTCGGCAGCTTTCTTTGCTGCTACTTGCGCACGCTGCATGCGGTCATAGCGATCCATGGCTATGTCGTGGAAGTAGCCCATGAACGGCAGGAAACCGTTGAGTGCCACCTGCAATGCTCCGGTATCTTCGGTGCGCTGCACGGTGTATGTCACTTGGCCCCGGAGCTTGGTGCCATCCAGCACTGCGCCTTGCTTTTCATAGATGGCTCGCATGTACTGCTCCATCTGCGGCTCTGCTTTCACAGCATCTTCGGGGAAGACGGTTGTCAGTTGGGCTGAGCATACCGCTTTGCCAGTGTTGGCGTTGCTGGCATCGGTAGTGATGTTCTCCAGAGCAACAGTCGTGTCCTTGACCGTGAACTGCACACGCTGCTGGCGCTCTTCACTCATGACGTTGTGCTGCTTGTCGAACTGCTGCTGGTAAATCTGTTTGACCAAGCTCACTGTCTCCGCGTCCGCGCAGGCCGGGGTCTTGTTGCCACATCCAGCGAGTACGGCCGCAGCAACGCAGGCTCCGCTTATTAGAGTCTTCCTCATCACTTCTCTCTCCTGTTGTATGTGTTTTATACGACTCAAATCTTAGCGTAGTGTGTCGTATAAGACGTTGGCTCAAAAAACACATTGGCAGACCCTCAGCGGCCATGAGAGCCAAGGAGTCTGCCCCGTCGCAACTGAACACCACACCAGTGGTGAAGCTGCCAAATGCCGTCACAAAAGCATTGGGGATTAAGCTGCGCAGCTACCGTGAGCTGGCGCAAAAGTCACAAGAGCAACTGGCGCATGACGCCGAAGTTGAGCGCTCGCGTATCTCCAAGCTGGAGAACGGCCACATCAATCCGTCACTGCTCACACTGGCAACGCTGTGCCACTGCTTGAGCATTACGCTGGAACAACTCTTTGAAGGCGTGACAGACACGCTGCCACCCGCTTCGCAAGGCGGTGCTTTGCGTCGCCGCAACCAAGCACATGCCGAAAAGAGTCCAGCTCCGTCCAAGGTCGTCGGTGCTGATCACCGTGCCAAACGCGCCAAGGTATAGGCCACTCACTGCAGCTTGCGCACGCGCACCGCTGCCAACAATCGCACCAGCTCCGCAGACCACGACTCCGATTCGTAGTGCCAGAACACTGTCCATGGCTTGGCGTCATCAGCAGGCAGATGCAACTGCTTGGCGCGGCGACTACCGAGGCCAGCGGTTGGCAATCGCAGCCGTGCGTTGAATGCTTTAAAGCTTGGCTCACCACCGCCAGGGTCCAGCAGCAAGATGCGTTGCGGCTGATGCTTTGATCCAGAAGCCACGCCTTCCACACCGACCGCCAATGCCCAATGCTTGGTGCGCTGGTGTTTGACCGACGCAAATGCCACGGCCACCAGCTCACCGCGCATCAGCCAGTCGAGCGCGTGTCTATCCACATGCTCTTTGGCTCCGTACTTGGCAGTCAGCTTCAGGGGCAGCTCTAGGCTTTTGACCAGCTCCACCCATTCTTTGGCATGGATGCCGCTGAAGTACTTCGGGCCGAATGCATTCCATACCGATGCGGCCACGCCGTACTTGCGCTGACTCATGTCGTACATGGCCGAAGCCTTGGCCAGATCGAAGATCACCAAGATCATTGCCAGTACATGCGTTCCGCAAGCACCATCGAGCATGGACTGCTGCATAAAGCAGCGCACCGGCTCCTGGCGCTGCTGCTGCACGGTTAGCGCATGGCCTGTCTGCAATGCGGCATGCACACGCTGGAATCCATAACTCTGTGGTGCAGAGATAGACGTTCCTGGATGCATCAATACTCCGATGGAAGCAATAGGGTTGTGGCCGAGCGGTCGGCTTCTGTGATGATCCACAGGGTGGGCAAGCTGCTTCTCTTGTCCAGCGGCGTCTGCTGCAGCGCTTCTGCATCTACCAGCCGGTAAACGCTCATCACGCGCATACGTTGCCGAACTGCCGCTTCGTTGGTGGCTTTGTCTTCATCACAGCAGTCACCCCAATCGCCATGCACATGGCGTGATACCAGCGCCAAGGCACTGAAGCTGGTTTGCTCTAGCAGCTCCATTGCGCCAGGTGTTGCCACCAGCTGGCCGAGCGCAAAGCGCGGCGCATTGCTCATCAAAGTCATGCGGCGTGCCGTAGCAGAACGAGAAGAATTGGCTGACATGGAAGTACTCCTTGGTTAATCGTCAGACTCAAGAACTCCACGTGCGAATCACCGACACCGCCGCCCCACACGGGCGAGCAGCGTCCTCCGCATGCGTGGAAACGGATAAAAAATGGACCGGCAAAGCGGTCCATCAAGAGATTCAGAAATCAGAGTGGCGGCGACTTCACATCACCGGCACAGGCCAAAGCACAGACGCGGTGCTACAAAGACAGTCCCAGCGCAGCGAAAAGCTCAGCGTCTGTCGCATAGCTGAGACTTAATGCTTGAACCGTTGCAGGCCATATGCCCAGCAACGACTTCAAATCAGTGTTGGCATCAACCAGCTCATACCGATCCAACAAGCCAAGCAGGCTCAGTTGCTCATTCAGTGCCACATCAACAGCGGCCAGATCAACGCCCCACCATGCGGCCAGCAGAGCATGCAGGGATGGGGCTGGTAGTTCAAAACACGGCCACGCTGCACCGCCGTAGTCCAGATACGCACACAGCAACCGTTGCCACTGCACCGAAGACAAGCCCAAGTGCTTACGAAGCCGCTCCAGATTGCATGCCGCTGGTGCCACATCCACCGGCAGTGGTGGGCACGGTGCAGCCATCAAGCGCTCCACTACCAGATCAGGCTCCATTGGCTGATCCGGTGCCACTGAACCCAGAAAGGCCGGCACTTCAAAGCAGCATGGACTTTGTGAATGACCCAGCACCGGCCAATACAGCAACTCCAGATCGCGTGACACATCCGCCAGTTGCTGTGCATCGAGCACATCCACCAGCACTGGCAGCAAGCGCTGCAGCATCAGCATGCGGTGATGGCGGCGAAAAGCCAGATTGCTTGGCGTTTTCAATCCAATGAGAAAACAAGGATTGGGATTTAAACTCTGCACGCTCATATTGAAGCCATCAATATCCAATAATGCTGCACCGCACTATAAATAATGCATATTTATCCGTGCATGGTGGTATTATATCAATAATATAAGAAAATGCCGTATTTTCAGCGATTTTATGGCTATTTAAGCCATATATCCAGAATAACAGCGTAGATTCAGTAAAAAAAACGCTGAATCAAAAGTCGTTCATCGCAATGACTCAAATTCCCAGCCATCCCTCAACACCAGCAGTAGACGAGCCTGTAGCAATGGCACGCCCTATCTGTGTGTGCATTGAGTGTGGCTGAATCCCATTCAAATCCTGACTATCGATAATCAATCGTTATCGATAACAAAATTGGAACTCCTATGAGTAAAAAATGTTCGACTATTTCAGTCACTGATAAAACTCTCTCTAAAAAAATAGAGAAAAATAGAAAAAATAATCACGATTCAAACCAGATATTAAACAGAAGCTCCATCCAAGAATATATGGATGCCAGCCAAGCCAATGCAACCAAGCGCGCCTACGCCTCTGACTTGCGGAACTTCCTTGCGTACGGTGGAACCGTTCCCTGCACGCCGGAACGGCTGGCCAAGTACCTGGCCAAGTCTGCCAACGATGGTCTGGCTGTTGCAACGCTGGAGCGCCGTATCACCGCGATCCACAAAGCTCATGTCGATCAAAAGCAGGTATCACCGGCACGCAGCGAAATCGTCAGGCAAGTCATGCAGGGCATACGCCGCACACTTGGCACCAAGCAGCGGCAAGTGAAGCCTCTGACAAAAGATGACTTGCTGGCCGCTTTGGAAGCCATCGAGAAAATCCACATGCCCGTCAGGGCAGCACGTGATCGCGCAATTCTGTTGGTCGGCTTTGCATCGGCCATGCGTCGATCCGAGCTTGTTGGAGTGTGCATGGAACATCTGACGTTCTCGCCAGCAGGATTGGAGATTGAATTACCAGTTAGCAAGACAGACCAAGAACGACATGGCCGAACTGTATTCATTCCGCGAGCCAGTAGCAGTGGCTGTCCGGTCACTGCACTGATGCGCTGGCTCAAGACTGCAGGCATCAGATCAGGGCATGTTTTCCGATCCGTCAACCGCTACGACGGCATCGCCAAGCAAGGACTGACGCCGCAGTCAGTGGCGCTCATCGTGAAAACCGCCATGGGGCAAATTGGAGCGAATGCCAAGAATGTCAGCGGCCACAGCTTGCGGGCTGGCTACTGCACCAGCGCTGCTGAGCAAGGCCAACAATCGTGGCAGATACGGATGCAGACTGGGCACAAGTCGGATGCAACTTTGGCCAGATATATCCGACGCAACTCACGAAAGGCCATTCCAAGCTTACTTTGACTACCGAGTCAAGCCCTCGGGCAATGAAAAATTCTGCAGGTTGCAAGCTCATGCCCCTGACGTACGCTTGCAGTCAAGCGTCATCAACAAATGTAGGCAACGCAACAGCTTTACCGCCGTCCATGAGCACAAAGTGAACGGCTGGTTGCCGTTACACAGCGATCGTCCCGAGCCCCGTAGAACCCGTAAACTAACCTAATGTGAAAACGCCAGTGAGGATATCTCCGCTGGCATCAATATCCATAGAAATAGACCTAAACATGCCGTTTTTAGACTGGGTGAACAAGAACCAAGCGCAAGAGACCACGCGGGAGGTGCCCTATCACTTGCTCAAGCAAGCGTCTGTCCACGGTGATGTGAGTGGAACCAATGCCGACAACCTGCTGATTCAGGGCGACAACCTTTTGGCCCTCAAAGCCCTGATTCCGTTCTATGCGGGTCGGGTCAAGTGCATCTTCATTGACCCGCCCTACAACACCCAGAGTGCGTTTGAGCACTACGATGACAAGCTGGAACACAGCCAATGGCTGTCGATGATGTATCCCAGGCTAGTATTACTGCGCGAGTTGCTGGCGGAGGATGGCAGCATTTGGGTAACCATCGACGACAATGAGGCCCACTACCTCAAAGTTCTGATGGATGAGATTTTTGGACGTAAAAACTTCTTGTGTGCGATAGCCTGGGAGAAACGCTATGCGCCACCACCGGACACCAAAGACTTTGGATATGTGCATGATGTGATATTGGTTTACCGAAAATCCGCTGCCTTCAAGAGAAATCTTCTCCCTGCAACGGATGAGCAGGCCAGCCGATACAAGAATCCGGATCAGGACCCCCGCGGTCCGTGGAAGCCCGAGAACTACACCTGTCGCTTTACCGCAGAGGAGCGACCCAATTTGTTTTATCCGATACGGCAGCCGAACACAGGGGAGGAGGTTTGGCCCAAAAAAACTCGTGTGTGGGCAATGTCTCGTGAGAGCCACCTCCGAAACGAGGCTGAAGGGCGAATCTGGTGGGGGGCAAAAGGAACAAATTCTGTCCCATCGTTAAAGAATTTTTTTAGTGGAGTTGCGCAAGGCATGATGCCGATGTCCATATGGAAGCATGGGCTCGCTGGCCATAATCAAGATGGGAAGAAAGAGGCTTTGGCATTGCACGGTGATGCGCCATTTTCAACACCAAAACCAGAGAAGCTGATTTGGGTGATTTTGCATATTGCTACTCAAGCGGGTGACTTAATTCTCGATTCCTTCCTCGGCTCTGGCACTACTGCCGCTGTCGCTCACAAAATGGGACGCAGCTATATCGGCATTGAAATGGGCGAGCATGCCCGCACCCATTGCTTACCCCGTATGCAAAAGGTCATTGAGGGTGAGCAAGGCGGTATCAGCGCAGCTGTGGAATGGCAGGGCGGCGGCGGCTTCCGCTTCTGCACGCTGGGCGAGCCCGCCTTTGATGAGCACGGCCGCATCAGCACCGATATAAAGTTTGCCACGCTGGCTGCCTACGTCTGGCACCTCGAGACCGGCGAGCCAGGTCAGCAAGTGTTCGACAAACCACTGCTAGGGGTGCACAACGGAGCGGCCTATTACCTGCTTTACAACGACATATTGGGCGACCGGCGCCCTGCTGGTGGCAACGTGCTGACCCATGCTGTACTGCAAGCCATCAATGAGATATTTCCGCACGATGGGCCCAAGGTGGTCTATGGAGAAATGTCGCGCATAGGAGCATCGCGCCTTGCTGCCGAGGGCATTACCTTCAAGCAGATTCCCTATGACGTGAGAATGCGCTGATCCAGCGCGAACCAGAACAAGATGCTGACCCTTAAAGCCTACCAGCAGAGTGCACTGACCGCGCTCACCGATCTCCTTACCGCTGCACGCAGCCAGCCAGTGGCTGATGCTTATAGTGCAGCACTCACCGCGCAGAACCGTGCGGGCGAGACCTATCAACCCCTATTCGGTGATGTCCCGTGCGTCTGCTTGCGCGTACCCACGGGGGGCGGCAAGACCATTATGGCCGCGCATGCTGTCGCGCTGGCAGGCAGGTGCGTACTGGACAGTGACGCGCCCATTGCTCTGTGGCTCACGCCATCGGACACCATCCGTACCCAGACGCTTGAAGCCCTTGCCAATGCACGACACCCCTACCGACAGGCGCTGGCCTACTACTTTGGCGACCGCGTGCAAGTGTGTGACTTGGAGAGCTTGCAGACCATCAGCCCGCACGATGTCGGCAAGGCGGCCATCGTCATCGTGGCCACTATTCAGTCCTTCAACGTAACCAACACCGCCAAGCGCAACGTCTACTCATTCTTTGAAGAGCTGGCCCCCCATTTCGACAACCTGCCTCCCAATCTTTCGGCAGGTTTGGAAAAGGTCTCGGAGGCCGATTTGCTGAGTCAGCCCTACCTGACCGCTAAGGACGTAGGCCGAGTCAAGTATTCGGTGGCTAACTGGATGCACTTGCAGCGGCCTATCGTCATCGTGGATGAGGCTCACAATAACCGCACCGACCGTTTTTTCAAGTCGCTAGGGCGTGTGAATCCAAGCTGCGTTATCGAAATGACTGCCACCCCGGTGCCAGGCAACAACGTGTTGTATCACGTCGCTGCTGCCGAGTTGAAGGCCGAGCAGATGATCAAGCTACCCATCGTGCTGGCCGAACACCCGCAGGGCTGGCGTGAATGCCTGCGAGATGCCCGCTTGACTCGCGATCGCTTGGAGCTGATTGCGCAGCGCGAACCAGATTACCTGCGCCCGATCGCATTGGTGCAGGCCATGCCCATCAATGGCGAGGCCACCGTAGCCGTAGTGCGCCAACACCTCATCGAGCAAGAAGCCATTCCTGAAAACCAGATCGCAGTGGCCACCGGCACGCAGAAGGAGCTGGATGGAATTAACTTGTTTGACCCAGCTTGCCCCATCCGGTACGTCATTACTGTGGAGGCCTTGAAAGAGGGCTGGGACTGCTCATTTGCCTATGTACTAGCCAGCCTACAATCGGTGAATTCCTCCAAAGACGTAGAGCAGTTGCTGGGTCGGGTGCTGCGTATGCCATATGCAAAGAACCGGACGCAGAACGAGTTGAACCGGGCTTACGCCCATATCGTTGCCGATAACTTCGCGCAAGCTGCCGCCACACTCAAAGACCGCATGGTGCAAAACATGGGATTTGAGAAGCTGGAAACGGCCTCCATCATCATCCCCCAGCAGTCTCTGCCATTGAACGGTGGTGCAGGTGGTGCGCCCACGCCTGTGGCGTATGGCGGCGGAGTTACCAAGTCCAGTCCAGCCATTCCGGATTGCAATATCAACCTGCCTCAGGTGCCAGATACTGCGCACTGGCCCGACGAAATCAAGGATGTGGTGCAGATCAGGCCAACCACGCAAGGCGCTACGCTGTTGCTCAGCGGAGATGTCAGCAGTGAGTTACTAACTCAGGCAGAGGCATTCATCATCCAGGGCATGCCGGCTAAGACCGCGAAAGACCGCGAAAAACAGGTCGAAGTTAAGGATCAGTTTAATGATCACCGTGCCGTGCGCCAGGCGATGCGCGCTCCAGCGCAGTTGGGTCTGGACTTCGTGCCCATTCCCCAGCTTTGCCTAACACTAGATGGTCACCTCGAAGTGGTGGAGCGTGAAACGCTGTCTAGTTTGGGCGATTGGAGCTTGTTGGATAGCCAAGTGCAGTTGGCTGGGTTCAGCATCACCGAGACCGTCAATTCGTTCGAGATTGATATCAACGGCGCCAAGGTCATTTACAAGCATACCGATGCGCAGCAGCTTTTACTGAATGAAACCGTAACCCACATCAGCCAGCAAGACCTTATTCGTTGGCTGGACGTGGAGGTGCGTCAGCCAGACATTGGGCAGACCCAGATGCAGGCCTATCTCGTCAAGATGGTGACTCACCTGACCGCCGAGCGGGGCTTTACCCTCACAGCGCTGGTTCGTGCACGATTCCAGTTGGCGCAGGCACTGATCAAAGAAATCAGTCGGCTGCGCCAGATTGCCATGGCTAGTGGCTTTCAGGGGCGGCTGATGGACATGGCGGTTCCGGGTGTAACGGAGTTGGCGCATTACAGCTTCCATTACCAGCCAGGTCAGTATCCGGCGAGGCAGATGTATCGAGGCAGCTATGAGTTCAGCAAGCACTTTTACCCAGTCATCCATGACCTACGCGAGAAAACCCAGGCAGGAGTCGTGGCAGAGGAGTTTCGGTGCGCCATGGCTATCGATGCCCACCCCAAGGTCAAGCAATGGGTGCGCAACATCGAGCGGCAAGAAAAATTCTCGTTTTGGCTGCCGACTGCCACGGACTACTTTTATCCCGACTTTGTAGCCGAGCTGACAGATGGGCGCGTGCTGGCCGTCGAATACAAGGGCGAGCCCTACAAGACCAACGACGACTCACGCGAAAAACAGCAGGTCGGACACCAGTGGGAGCAATCCAGCGATGGGCGTTGTTTATTTTTGTTTGCTGTCGAGCGCGACGACCTGGGTCGAGACGTGTTTCACCAACTGAACCACAAGCTGGGATAGTTTTCTAAGAAGTAGCAAAATCAGACCTGAACATCAAATGTAGAACTTCCGATCTGATCCGACAGTTGCTCCCATTTCGACCGGGGCAGTTGTCAGATCAAGTCCGAACTTCTACACATCAAAGTCAAGGTTTGCTGAATTTTTTGTCTACTTTGCAGCGAGGCTGCGTGAAAACGCATCAAGCACTGAACTTGGCAAGAAATCGACCTCTTAGATCGCTCTGTATGCATTTTTCTTGACCAAGGCAATGGTGAGGAGACCCCCTGAATTTCATTCTCGGACGAGTCTTCACACAGCCTCCAGCGATTGCAAGCGTTCAGGTGCAGCAGAGCTGCGTCAACCCCAACACCAATAGTGATGAAGCATTTTTAGGGCTTCGGTAATTGTCATCGGCAGATTCTCAAAACTCGTATTTTTCCTTACGCTGGACGAAGGCATCGCGCCCGCCCTCCAGAATGCTTGCAACCTGGTCTCGAATCGACGGAACGTCAATAGAGCCTTGAGCTTCTAGCCCGAGACGCCCTTGGTTCTCAGCGGCCGTGAACACACCAATCCACTCGGCATCACCGAACACCGGAATGTTCGCGTTATGTGTCGCGAACAAGAACTGTCGAATGGTTTTTGCCTCCCTCAATTCGGTGACAATCCGATCTGCAATGAAGGCGTTGTCTAAGTTGTCCTCCGGCTGATCCATGAGCAGGGGATCGACGTTCTCAAGCAGCAGCATGTGCAGGATTGCCGTGCACTGCTGGCCCGTAGAGAGCTTGTTGAGCGGCCTGAATAACGGGTCTGCTTGGCCATGGGCAACATTCAAGAAGATGTCCACACGATGCTCCAGCTCCAAGGCTTCCAACTCCATAAGCTGAGACGACTGTAGCTTGGTGAGTGCGTCGGCCACCATCGGCGTGACATCCCAATCGAGTTGCACGTTGGCAGCCCCTTTCTGAATCGACTGGGCCAGCAACATCGGGCTAATCGTCTCGGCATCCTCAATGAACGCAAGCCGCTTTTCGCCCACACCGTCGAGCTTGCACCCAATCAGGAACGTCATCAATGGCGTTCGGTCAGCCTCCGGAACAATTTCCACCTTGAGCTTGCCCTCAAGCCGCCTGTTCAGCTTCTTCGCAGCCTTTTGCAACGCTTGTATCCGCTGCCCGCGTTTATCGGAGAGCTCGGCCAACAGATTACGCCGCTCCTGACGCAAGGTATCACGCTGGGACTCGTGGGTAGTTACCCGCGACTTCATGGGCTTGATACGCTCAATCTCCCCCATCAACTTCTGATAGGCAACGCCAACTTCCTGCCCACTCTTGCCGGCAGTGGCAGGCAACGTCCGCAGCGCCTTCTCCAACTCGGCATCGTGCTCCTGAATAGCTTTCTGCCATGCGCCATGCTGGGTAGTGAACTGTCCTGCCCCTACATCAAGCAAGGCCTGCATGGCGGTGAGATGGTCGGTGAACCCCTGCTTGAGTCCATCTAGGGTAGCTCGCATTGCGAGCAACTGGGCAGTGTCAGGCAACCCCTGAAGGGCGTCACTATTGATGAAGTCAAGTTCGGGCAAGCTGTCGCGCAGGTCTGAAAGCGCATCACGAAAGCTCTGAACTCCATGTGTCGCGGCCCTGGCAATCTCTCGCTCGCGTGCGAGCAATGAGGCTTTGGCCAGCTTTTCCTTTATCCCCAGCTCATCAAACCCACGAAGCTGCTCCTCCAACTTGGGTAAGCGCTCAACCTGTGCATGCAGCTCATCAAGGTCGGTCAGGGCCTTTGTGAGCTTCTGCTGGTTGTCCTTCAAGCGCCCATGCACGTCGGCGCTCTTCGCCTCGTACTCCCCGTCTTGAGGAAGAAAGCGATCCAACAACTGAATCCGGCTGGCTTCGTCTTGGGCCAGCTCATAAATCTCGTTCTGGCCATAAATGTCGATGCCCGGTAGCAGATCACGGGGGAGGAGAGTGGAGACATGACCATCCATGTCACGTACCATCGGCGGTTCGCCATAACGGCGCGAGATGGTGTACTGCTTGCAGTTCTGGGTAGAGGAAACCACTGTCAGCTCAACCCGACCGGCCGAGCGACCAAGATTTTCCTTGATGATCTCTTGGTGGAGCTTATGAGCCTGCCTGCCTTTGGGTGGCAAGTCCAAGGCGAAGCGCAGACATTCGAGCAAGGTTGACTTTCCCGTTCCACGGCCGCCAATCACCGTGTTGAGATGATCGGAAAAATCCACCTGGACGCCATCGAGGTAGCCACCGGCCACCGTCATGCGAACCACCTTGCCAACCGAACTTTCGGTCTGCTGGGAGTTCAGCCGAATGCGCGATCCTGGGTCAAGGAAGGCGACCTTGAAAGCAGCGAAACTGGGTCGCGTCATCTTGATGAGGCAAGTGGCTCCCGACTGCTCCAAATCCGCCGGTCTGGCGACATCTTTGGCATTGATGACAGCTACGGGCCGATTGCGACGGTAAGCATCATCCTTGTTCAGCAACACCTTCCGGTAGAAGCCATTGTCCACCCCCTCCAAGTCATCTATCGGCCCCGGTATTTGGGCAGCGCGCAACTTAGGGAGCTTCCACACATGGTTGAGCCGGTTCTTAAGGAGGCCGCTGTCCGACGTGCAGTGCGCGGCGTAGATAAAGCCTCCGAGTTGATCAACTTTCTCAATCAAGTGCTCGGAGCTCAATCGAGAAGGTCGAACACCATCTGTCGGATCGAGAAGGTCGAGATTGCCAAGATAGCGCTCGAGCTGCTGTCCTGTCGTTTCCTCGGAAAACAAGCAAACATAGTGGGTCTTGTCATTCGAGGCGATCTCGAAACCGGGAAATACTACGATTCCATGCGGCTGCAACACCTGACGCAAAGCGTCAACGCTGGCCACGCTGCCGTGGTCGGCCAAACCGACAACCGTAATCCCCAACTCGATGCACTTTTGCAGCAGGGCTTGGTTATAGCCACCTTCGTCTAGCCCGTGATCGTTCCCCCTGTAGGTCCCGTTGTAGCCAACAGGATTGACCTGTAGAGCACATCGCCAGAATTTCGCGTAGGTGTACTGTTTTCCCATTGTCATCTTCCGAATCGTTTGGCAAGGCCGCTGTTGCTAGTATTGAAGAAGCAGGCTCAAACCTCGCCTCTCTCTTCCAAGCAACTCGATATATCCAATGCTTGGAGGTTCACTTTAGCTCCACAGCGACCGTTGCTTGAGTATGGCCTAAGGTCCGCAACCGGCCTTTCTAAGAATTTTCAAAAAGGGGATCGGCTCTCACATTGAGTTCCGCCAACGAATACTCATCGGAATGCAGGGGGATAAAAATATATTCGAGCAAGGTCTTTTAGTCACAGCCAGCAGTCACCAATTCAAAGCCAACTGGATAGTCTGGACGGCATCAGACGATCAACATTTACAAGCTCATTTCCGCAGATCGACCATGTTCTGCAATGCCAGCGGCAAGCTACCAGAACAGCCGTGGCTGCGTTTTCTGCAGCTTGGCTATGTGGTGGTAGCTTGGCGTCAAAAAATTGCTCTTGGAACGAAAAATGGCCAGACAGCACATGCCATCCAGCCATCAAAGTTCAGCAGTCACACTTCCACCAACATCACAAAAAGCTAGCCCAGCACTTGAGTCAAAGTTCGTTGAACATTGGCTGGCTGCAGCAGGCTACTGAGTTCCTTAGACTTTTTATAGCTGTGAGCATGCGACATAGGGGCGTAGTACAGCCAAACGGCATTGCGAGCCCGCGTAACAGCCACATACAGCAGCCGACGCTCCTCCGCTAGCGCCGTCTCCGACTTGGCATGGAAGATCGGCAACTCACCGTCAGCGACACCGACCACAAACACGTGGTCCCACTCACCACCTTTGGCTGTGTGGATGGTCATGGTCTGCACTACGGGCTTCTCTTGCTTAGAGGCGCGGAGCATTTCAAGACCATCGGAATAGTCACGGCATTTCGCAACCCAGAAATTTAGATCGTGATGGACTGCCTTGTTGGCGCGGACTCCTCCGATTACTTTCAAGTAAATGTCTCTGCACTCCTTGTAGCGGCCTTCCAACGAGGACGAGCTGGCTGCTTTCTGCAGACTACGCGCCCTACCTTTCCAGTCTTGCTTGGCCGTCAGCTTGACTTTGCGAAACACATGCGCCACCTCATCAGGATCAATGGGCATTTGGGCACGTGCATGCCGGTCAACCAGGCGTACTAAGCGCAGTACACGCTGGACATGCAGTAGATCACGCGCTACGCCCTTTCTCGCGGTATTTATGTCCAGAGCCAGCAAGCTCTGCTCCACCGTCTTCAGAGTTGAGTTGGTACGAGCAAGCACAGCAATACTTGAGGCATCGACGCCCTGCTCCAGTAGTTGCTGAATGTCGCGGACAACTGCATGCGCCCGCTCTATAGGGCCACCGCTAGTCACCAGTGCCGGCTTCACGCCATCCCGCATAGTCACGATCTTTTGAGTGCTCTTGCCAGCAACAGCCATTGCCAGCTCTGCGGTCTGGCGGTGCAGGCGGTGAGACTCCGGCAGAGGCATGACCACGACACCGTCAACAACCTGATCCAGCGGCGTATAGCTATTGCCGTTAAAACCGTAGATCGCCTGCTCAGGGTCGCCAAAGACCATAAGCTGGCAGCCACGCTTGACCAGTGAGGCTAGCAGCAAGTTTTGGGCGGCACTGCCATCTTGAAATTCATCGACCAGCACATGGGTAAAGGGAATTTCAGCGCCACCATCAAGTACATCAACCGCTTTTTCAAGCATGTCTCCGAAGTCCAGCTTGCCCGCAGCTTTCTTGGCGCACGTAAAGCGCTTCTGCACAGCCAACGCAATCGGGGCATAAGTAGCCAGACCAGCTGAGAACTTCGGTGCTGTCATCACATCACGGAGCTTCTGCTTCGAGGCCTGAGCAAAGCTAAGCGCTTTCAACAACTGCTTCAAACGACGCGAGCTCTTCAGCAACTCACGCACCAGACGAAGCCGTTCCCGGCGTTCGGATTTGTCTAGCTTGTGCCACAGATTTTGATCAGAGGCATCCTTCCGGCAACGGCGCAAAGCCTCTTTCAACAACACAAGACTTTCTGTGTTTGTAGGCACACCACCACCACCGCAGCCACCTGCGCGGGTCACTAAACTCAGGGCAAACGCGTGAGTGGTCTGTGTGGTGGGCAACTCGTTACCAACAGCAGATTTCTTCTGCGGTAGTGACTTCTTGCCAGAGTTGCCCTTCTGCTCGAGGCTGCGCTGAAGTCGATTGCGGAACTCATCAACAGAATTTTTGGCGAAGCTCAAGACCAGAATTTGTGAAGCTGGCGTTCCGTTGCGCACCAAGTGCTTAATACGCTGGATGAGCGTGGTGGTCTTGCCACTGCCAGGACTGGCACGCACTTCCACGCATGGCAGCGTGGTATGCACTATCTGGCGCTGATGAGTGGTTGGCTTCATTTGGGTTATGGTTTTATGGCCTGAAATTCAGTGAATGCATGTGCCATGCAGATAAAAAATCATCGAGAAAACACATGTTTTTTGAAAAAAAGAGCTGGTGAGATGACTCGTTTTCTTGATGTGTATTCCGAAATAATTGGCTTCTATATCAGTAGTACTCGGCCTACTTTTTGATTCGCTTCATCAGCCCGTTCCAGTCTGTTTTTTCCAGATAATGCTCAAGCTCTGGAGTCGCCTTCAGCGCGTTATGCATGATGAATTTCGCATCTATGCTGTGCTTGTCGATCCAGCGGTTTGCACGTTTGAGGTGTGCAGTGTCCGAAGCATCTGCGCGGCCACCACAGCAAGCGGCCAGCAAACGGCCCAACTCGGTTTTGCTTCGCGGCAGCGCGTAGAACTTCAAGCATTTCTCCCAGAGCTGCTTATGCTTAAAAGAGATGAGCTCTTCCAATGCGCGGATGCCGTGCTTTCCCAAAACGTCCTTACCACTCAAGCGCAGCTCAACGTGAAAGCACTCCATGGCACCGGCATCTGGACGCACATTGTTGATCTTGCTGGCTTTATCTGCGTAGACCGCCAGGACACTGCCATCACGACCACAACTTTCTGCCCTCTTACCGCAGTAAAAGGTGCCTTTACATTGAACGAAGAGTGACCTCTGGCTCGTCACTTTTACGGAACCGAGAAACGCAGTAAGTAACGCCATGCGAGCCTTGTTGGGTAAAGTCACATCGCGGGCCAACTCGACATAGGTTAGATCGGCATTGGTTTCTGCCCTCAGAATTTCATTTGCCATACGCAGGCACTTGCGCGTCGGCTGAAACAGGTCCAACTTGCACTTGCGGTTGGCCTGGAACTTGGGCTGATCGTTCGTCACAGTCAGAAAGGTGCAGTGCTCGCGCAGCTCTTCAAACTCAGCTTCTGATGCCAGGCGGTCTAGCCATATCGTCACACGATCAGCCCCATATACAGGCGAGCGAGACACCGCGTTGTTCTCGATAGTCATGATGAGTCTTCTTGAGATTGGGGGGACGTTGCAGGTGTTGCACGAAATCTGGCTTTGCATGGAAATGCCGCAAATCACGCAACACGTGCAACACAGGGATCACAGGCGGCCGCCGCGCAGATGAGAAGGCAGCGCGCTCAAGCGGCGGGAGATGGTGCTTTTGTTGCAGCCCAAGGCTTCGCCGATCTCCTCCAACGACTTGTTTTCTTCTTTACGCAGGCGATAGATTTCGCGATCCCGTCTGTCTGGGGAAACGCAGGGCAGGCAGTGGCGTTCAATGCGCCCCTCAGCATCCACGCGGATGTTTTCGATCACAGCACTGTGGCCCGTCGCTGCAAAAAAACTACCGGAGATGGGAGCGGCCGTAAACGCCGATGGGTAGCCCTGGTCAGGCTCACAGGGGCAGACTGTGAATACGCAGTTAAAGCAGGAAGACAAGTAGGCCTCTTCCTCTTTGCTAAACCCTTGAAAGATAAAAATGACCAGCGCGCCCTTGCCCGCTACTACACGCTTGAATGCAGACAAATTAGATTCGGACCAGCGCACCTTTTTGTTAGCTGCGGGGACAACCACGACATGACAGCCCTCTGCTTTCGGCGGCCCCATGAGAGCACGGCCTTCTTGGCTGCGATAGTCGGGAGGAGTCGGCGTCTTAGGGACGATTACGGAGATATTGGCTTCGCCATCGACAAAACGAGACACCTGAAATTTCAGATCACTTGCGGAAACATGATCAGCCGCGAATATCTCGACATTCTTTTGCTTTCCTACAGACAAACCGAAGATCGTGCCTTCCACGCACAAGTCAGCCGCGACTCCATAGGCAACCAAGGTGGCAGAAGCACCTACTCCTACCGAGACCCCGTAGCAGCGGGACGCGGCCAGAGGAAAAGATTTGCTAGGGACTGAAGAATTGGCTGAATCGCTGCTTTGGGCATCCTTCTTCACAGCTGGCACTGCAACTTTTTGAGCATTGATTTCACTTGGACTAGACGTACTCATGGGCTGATAACTCCTTAGTGGAAAAAATTGGCAAAGCGAAGCCCCTACACCTGTCAATCAGGTGCATACGGTATGGAAATGGAGCTGTTCGGTGAACCAGCGCTAGGCTGGGATCAGAACTTCGGTGGGTTTGCGATGAGTTCGCGGATGGCAGCGCGTGACCAGCCGACTGAGCGGGGGCCAAGTTTTACGCCTGCGGGATAGATGCCTTTGAGGACGCCGTCGTACCATGCCGCACGCGAGACTGGATATACCGTTAGAACGTCATTGAGGCGTATATAGCCATCACCATCCAAGCTAACGTTTGAGAATGGTTTGCTGCCAAACTTTTTATAATGTGCAGCGCGATCGAATGCAGCTGCGTTATCTGCAGTGATGAAGCAATCCGAGGTCTTCTTGGCGCATACTTTAGGCGCCACTGCGATGAGCCTGCGACTGGCAAACTGAGCATCCAGGACACGTTGAAATGCCTTGGTTTTGGGCATGTGGGACGGACGCTTTGGGTAACTCAGAAAAAATGGCGCAAAGGCCAAACTGCCAGATTCAGATGTATTTGAAGAGACAACGTTGTTGAGGCTCATGACGGCGTTTCATACGATTGCTGCGATGCCGTCTACTTTGCCAGCGTCCCTTCGCCCACGAAACATAGGGCACGCAGTTCAAACGTTTGTCTGTTGCTGCGCAGGCGTTTGCACCACTTTTTTCAGACTGGCAATGCGCTCTTTGCCTTCTGCATGTTTCTTAAGTCTGTCGACGAAATCCGCGCCCAGGAATTCGAGAGCGCCTTCAAACGCCTCTTTTACGACACTCTGAGACAACTGATCAATCCCGTGATCCTTGCAGAACTCCGACAACGGTGCATAGAGCCCTGCATCCTTCTTGCCTCGGCTGTGCGCCATCAGCTCTTTGGCAGGCAACTTCGGCTGCAAGCCATAGTCTTTCATGGCCAACGCGATGAGCAATTTAGCCCACTTTTTGTGCAGCGTTTCATCATGCTCGCCACCTGATGACTCTTCTTTTTTTACTGGAGATGGTCCCCTTTGCGTAGTTACTACTTCGGCTCTTCTTGGCACTGGAGGGGTCAGCTCAAAAAATTTCTGAGGTATGTCGAGCCCAGGAAACGGTTTTGTCTCCTTCACCCACTGGATGAATGGGGCCAAAAGAATGCTCGTGCTGTTGGTGACTTTTCCCCCGCCGTGACGAGCTTCAACTGGCAGAACGTCTGGTTCATTGCGAACCCAATCCTTCAAAGTCTTCAAATGCGTATTGAAACCTTTCGTTCTTGGATCGCGGCCTTTCTGTAACTTTTCTAGAACCCGCTTGTTGCCCACGATGTTGTGTACCGTACAGATAGCATCCACCAGAGTTATCGTGTGCCGCTTTTCCCATGAATCCCAAACAGGAATGCTTTTCGCCACAGACTCCTGAGGTGTAGCGCTCTGTGTTGGCGCCCTCTTATGGGCGGTTGATCCTGTTTTCTTGGCGGGCACAGGGCTAGCTTTTTGGGGTGGCGTTGTCTTTTTTACTTTCGCCGCACTCTTCGCCTTGGAGACTTTGGCCGAATCCTTTTCCGAGATGTTGTCAGTGCTCGAAGACTTTGTCGTGCGAGGCATGGTGCTCCTTCTAATTTTACGTACCACTCACTGCATCATTATTGGCGAGCAAGCGCGTCTTTCGTAAATCTCGCGATAACAGAATTTCACCGCAGCTAGCAACGCTTCTGACCAATTTTTATCGACAGCAAGCGCTTGAAAAAATTTTCAACAACTCAGCGCATAAGACCGCTTCGTTGTGATTGATCCGGAGCCACAACGCCATGAAAACAACCGTCTCCACCTGTTGCGTCCATATCGCAACAGTCCATTGACGTACAGCTACATCTGGCAAAATTCCGGAACCAAACCGGAACCAGGAATAAAAGCAAAAAAGCCTGCTACTTTTTATGTAGCAGGCTTTTCAATACCAGAAATGGTTATCTGGTAGGGCGTGGCGGACTTGAACCGACGACCAAAGGATTATGAGTCCTCTGCTCTAACCAACTGAGCTAACGCCCCAACACTGACAACAGCCGTGGCTGCCACCAGAAAAACTTCGCCATTGTAGGGCCTAACGCTTGTGACTCAGAGCATTGCTCACCAGTTTGGATGTGATATCGACAATCTGAATCATCTTGTCGTAGTGCATGCGCGTGGGGCCGATCACCCCCAAGGTGCCAACCACCTTGCCGTCGAGCTCATAGGGAGCACTCACTACAGACAAATCTTCAAACGGCACGGTCTGGCTCTCGCCGCCGATGTAAATGCGTACGCCATCAGCCTGATTGGAGAAATCCAGCAACCTAAGGATTTGCGTTTTCTGCTCGAACAGGTCGAAAGCGCGGCGCAGATTGCCCATATCGCTGGAAAAATCGCTCACGGACAGCAGATTGCGCTCGCCGGCGATCACCACATCCTCGCGATCATGGTTGCTCATGACCTCAGTGCCTACATTCACCGCTGCCTGCATGAGGCTGGCAACCTGGCCCCGCAATTGCTCCACCTCGGTCTGCAGCCGCGTGCGCACCTCCTCCATTGTCAAACCGGCGTAATGGTGATTGAGGAAATTCGAGGCTTCTATCAGTTGCGAGGACTCGTAATCCACATCCGTGAAGATCACGCGGTTTTGCACATCGCCTTCGGGCGAGACGATGATGACCAGAAAGCGCCGCTCCGACAGGCGCACGAACTCGATATGCTTGAAGACGGAGCTGCGACGCGGCACCATGACCACACCCACGAACTGGGAGAGGTTGGACAGCAGATTGGCCGCATTGGCAATCACCTTCTGCGGCTGTTCAGGCATCAGGCCGGGCGTTACAAGATCGCAGCGGTCCACAGTCAGCATGGTGTCGACAAACAGGCGGTATCCCCTGGCTGTCGGCACGCGGCCTGCCGATGTGTGAGGGCTGATGATCAGGCCCATCTCTTCCAGGTCGGCCATCACGTTGCGTATGGTGGCAGGCGACAATTCAAGCCCGGATGCACGTGAAAGAGTGCGCGAGCCGACTGGTTGACCGTCAGCGATGTAACGCTCGATCAGCGCTTTGAGCAATAACTTGGCACGTTCGTCGAGCATGATTTCATTTTAATGATGTAATTTCCCAGATGACATCCACGTTCCACCATATTGCCCTGATCGGCAAGTACCACACACCCGCAGCAGGCGTTCCGTCCGATGCAGCCAGCGAAGCGCTGCAACGGATTGCCGGTTACGTGCGCAGCCTGGGTTGTGAGGTGATTCTGGATACCCAGTCCGCCATCTATGCGGGCCTGCCCGATTACCCGAGCATGGACGTTGACGGTCTGGGCAGGCATTGCGACCTCGGCCTGGTGGTGGGCGGCGACGGCACCATGCTGGGCGTGTGCCGCCATCTGGCGCGCTATGGCACGCCGCTGGTCGGCATCAACCAGGGCCGCCTGGGGTTTGTCACCGATATCGCCCTGGACGAATTCGAAGCCTCCATCACGCCCATACTGCAGGGCGAGTACGAGGAAGACGAACGCACCCTGATGAATGCTCGCGTCATGCGCGACGGCCAGTGCGTGTTTGAAGCCCAGGCCATGAATGATGTAGTGGTCAACCGTGGCTCGACCTCGGGCATGGTGGAGCTGCGCATCGAGGTCGGCGGCAGCTTTGTCTCCAACCAGCGCGCGGACGGCTTGATCGTGGCCACTCCCACAGGCTCCACCGCCTATGCGCTCTCGGCCGGCGGCCCCATGCTGCACCCTTCGATTCCGGCCTGGGTGATGGTGCCCATCGCGCCGCACAACCTCTCCAACCGCCCCATCGTGCTCTCCGACGCTCAGGAAGTGACTATCGAGGTGGTGGGCGGCCGAGGCGACGCCAGCGCGAACTTTGACATGCAGTCACTGAAATCGCTGCAGCATGGTGACCGCATCCTGGTGACGCGCGCCGATCACAGCGTGCACTTTCTGCACCCCAAGGGCTGGAATTACTTCGACACCCTGCGCAAAAAACTGGGCTGGAACGAGGGAGGCGTCTGACCATGGCCTTGAAGCGCATCGTCCTGCGGGACTTTGTGATTGTCCAGTCACTCGATCTGGACTGGCAGACCGGCTTCACGGTGCTTACCGGCGAAACCGGGGCCGGCAAATCCATCATGCTCGACGCTCTGCAACTGGTGCTGGGCGCACGAGCCGATGCACAGGTGGTGCGCGAAGGCTGCCCTCAGGCAGATATTTGCGCAGAGTTCGATTGCCCGCCCCATCTTCATGAATGGCTGGAAGAGTCGGGTTTTGCGCAGGAGCAGGATTTGCTGCTGCGCCGCGTCATCGACAGTCTGGGCCGCAGCCGCGCCTGGATCAACGGCTCTCCCGCCACAGCCACGCAGCTGCGCCATCTGGGCGATCAACTGATCGACATTCACGGCCAGCATGCCTGGCAAAGCCTGACCCGCCCGGATGCAGCACGCGCCATGCTGGATACCTACGGTGGCATTGAAACGGCCCAGCTCAAATCGCTTTGGCTGGACTGGCGCCAGAACCATCAGGCACTGGAGCAGGCGCTATCGGCCCAGGACAATCTGCAACGCGAACGGGAACGCCTGCAATGGCAGATTTCCGAGCTGGACAAGCTGTCGCCGCGCGCCGAAGAGTGGGATGAGCTCAATGCCCAGCACACACGTCTGTCACACGCGCAGACCTTGATGGACTCGGCCCAGTCCTGCCTGCAACTGCTGGAGGATGACGATTCGGGAGCAGCCACCCCATTGGGCAGGGCCCACCACCTGCTGCAGGACCAGGAGCATCTTGAGCCTGAGTTTCAGAGCATTGCCGACGTACTGGGCTCCTGTGTGGCCCAGTTGCACGATGCCCGTCACTCGCTGCAAGCCTATCTGCGCCGCGCCGATCTGGATCCCGAGCTGCTGGCCGATCTCGATGAACGCCTGTCGCTGTGGATGCAACTGGCGCGCCGCTACAAGCGCACACCCGAGGACTTGCCCGCCCTGCTCGAAGGCTGGAAACAGGAGCTGCACCAGCTGGATGCTGCCGTCGACGTGGAGGGGCTGCGCGCCAAAGAGCAAGCCGCCCATCTCAGGTATCAGGCCGAGGCGCGCAAAATCTCGCAGCAGCGCACCCTTGCTGCACCACGCCTGTCACGCGCCATCACCCAGTCCATGCAAAGCCTGGGCATGAAGGGCGGCCGTTTCGAAGTGCAGCTCGAGCATGCCGATGCCGCCAGTCCCGCGGGCACGGACAGCATCACTTTTCTGGTTGCAGGCCATACCGGCGCCACGCCCAAACCCGTTGCCAAGGTGGCATCGGGCGGCGAGTTGTCGCGCATCTCGCTGGCCATCGCCGTGACCACCAGCGAACTGGGCCAGGCCGGGACCCTGATCTTTGACGAGGTGGACTCCGGCGTGGGCGGAGCCGTGGCCGAAACCGTGGGCCGCCTCATGCACTCGCTCGGCGATTCACGCCAGGTGCTGGCCGTCACTCACCTGCCCCAGGTCGCTGCCTACGCAGACCAGCACTACCGGGTGACCAAGCGCCCCAAGTCCAACACCACCATCAGCAGCGTGGATCCGCTGACTGGCGAGGAGCGCGAGATGGAAATGGCCCGCATGCTGGGCGGCGAGCACCTGTCCGAAGCAACCATGGCCCATGCCAGAGAAATGCTGGCCATGGCAAGATTGCCTGCAAAGCAGGCCGCAAACAGCGCCCAGCGTCCATCGGCCACCCAGGCCCGAAGTGCCAAGGCCAGCACTACAGCACGCAAAAGCGGCAAAGTCAGAGGAGTTTGAAATCATGTCCATGGAGATTGTTCTGATCAGCGGCATGTCCGGATCGGGCAAATCCGTTGCGCTGCATGCGCTGGAGGATGCTGGCTACTACTGCGTCGACAACCTGCCCCCGGAACTGCTGCAGTCCTTTGTGGAGCTCAAGCTCAACCATCAGGACGAGAAAGTGGCCATTGCCATGGATGCACGCAGCGCCAAGGGCCTACCTCAGCTGCCTGAGCAGCTGCATCGCCTCAAAAAGCAGGGGCTGATGCCGCGCATGATTTTTCTCGATGCCGACAGCAGCACCCTGATCAGGCGCTTTTCGGAAACCCGCAGGCGCCACCCTCTGTCCCCCGGCTCCCTGACGAACGAGCGCCAGGCACTGGAGCTCGATATCGAAAAGGAACGCGAGCTGCTGGGCCTGCTGCGCGACCGCTCCATCGTCATCGACACCGGCGACCTCAAGTCGGCGCAGCTGCAAAGCTATATCAAGCAGATCATCGAAGCACCCACAGGGCAGATGACGCTGATGTTCCAGTCCTTTGGGTTCAAGCACAGCATGCCTACAGACTCTGACTATGTGTTTGATGTGCGCATGCTGCCCAATCCCTTCTACGACAAGGAACTGCGTGCCTTGACGGGCCTGGACAAGCCGGTTGCCGACTATCTGGGCGCCCTGCCCGAGGTGCAGCAGATGCAGCTGGATATACAGCAGTTCCTCGAACGCTGGCTGCCGCTGCTGGCCAGAGACCACCGCAGCTATGTCACCGTGGGCATAGGTTGCACGGGCGGGCAGCACCGCTCGGTCTTTCTCGTCGAAGCTCTCGCCAGGCACTTCGAGAAGCAGTGGCCCACCGTCCGCCGCCACCGCTCACTGGATTTTCGCGACAAATTCATCCAGGTCTCTCAGCAGTTTCTGGCCCCGGACGCCATCCACCCGATCAGCTGACCCGCATGCTCAGCCCTCAGACGTCAGCCATGCAGGTGCTGCTGCTCGAAGACGACCCGGCCATTGCAAGAACGATTTGCTACGCTCTGGAACGCGAGGGCATTGCCGTCACCCACAGTCTGCTGATCGCCGATGCGCGTCAGCAATGGAGCAGGACAGCGTTTGATGTGCTGCTCATGGACATAGGCCTGCCCGATGGCAACGGCCTGGACTGGTGCCGCGAGCTGCGCTCTGCCGGCTCGATTGTTCCGGTGCTGGTGCTCAGCGCCAGAGGCGAGGAGATGGACAAGGTTCTGGGCCTGGAGCTGGGCGCAGACGACTATCTGACCAAGCCCTTCAGCCCCCGCGAACTGCTGGCGCGCACCCGCGCCCTGCTGCGCCGATCCAGGCAATTTCAGCCTGCAGCACCCGCCCAGCTTGCGAGAGCACTTCAAATAGATGAGCAAGGGCAGCGTGCCCTGATCCACAGCAAGGCGCTGGATCTAACCAGGCGCGAATATCAGCTGCTGCAGAGTCTGGTCAATGCGGCAGGCCGCATCCTGAGCCGCGACGCCTTGCTGGAGCAAATCTGGGGGCTGGACAGCGAGAGCACGGACCGCACGGTGGATACCCATATCAAGACCCTGCGCGCCAAACTGCGCGAGCGTTTGCCCGATCAGGAGCTCATCGTCACCCACCGCGGTCTGGGCTATAGCCTGAACCAGCCCGGATAGCCGGTATGCGTCTGGGCCTGCGTCTCTTCTTCGCCTTCTTCCTGATCAACGGTCTGGCCGCCTTTTTCGTACTGCGCGTCTTCATGGTGGAGATCAAGCCCAGCGTGCGCAAGGTGACCGAGGACACGCTGGTGGAGACCGCCTATGCGCTTGCCACGCTGGCCAGTGCCGACATGGAGAAAGGCAGGCTGCAAGCCGGAGCGGACAGCACGTTTGCCGCTCAGCTGCAGGGCTACACGCAAAAGCCGATACAGGCCTGGATCTGGGACACGCGCAAGACCACGCTGGATCTGCGCATCACCGTCACCGACGCCCGGGGCATGGTGCTATTCGACTCCCAGGGCAGGGACCAGGGAGCCGACTACTCGCGCTGGCGCGATGTCTATCTGACGCTGCGCGGTGAATATGGCGCACGCACCACGCGAGCCGTCAAGGAGGACGAATCCAGCAGCGTCATGTATGTCTCCGCGCCCATCATGGTGGACGGCCAGATTGCCGGGGTGCTGACCACCTCCAAGCCTTCCAGCTCGGTACAGAAAATCGTCGACGGCGCGGAGCAGAAGATTCTGCGCGGCGGCCTGCTGTTTGTGCTGCTGTCCGCCGCCGTGGGCTGTGCGGTGACCTGGTGGTTTGTGCTTCACGTGCGCCGGCTGCGCAACTATGCACAACAGGTGCAGGCCCCCACGCTCAACGAGTCTGCCCACCCCGCACAGGCCTCGGCTCCTGCGGCCATACCCGACATGCCCGGCGAGCTGGGCGAGCTGGCCCAGGCCATGGACAATATGCGCAAGCGCCTGGAAGGGCGCGACTATATCGAGGGCTATGTACGCGCCCTGACCCATGAACTCAAAAGCCCGGTAGCCGCCATACGCGGCGCGGGCGAGTTGCTGCAGGAAGAGCTGCCACCCCAGGACCGGGCCATGTTTGCCGGACAGGTGGTGGACCAGAGCCTGCGCCTGCAAAACCTGATCGACCAGCTGCTCCAGCTCAGCCGCCTCGAGCAGCGCCAGCAACTGGACACCAGCCATGGCTGCAGCCTGATGGAATGTGCCCGGCAGGCCATAGACTCCCTGCAAAGCCATGCCGAGCAACGCGGCATGGCCATGCGCCTGAGCGGTGTGGACAGCAGCGGCCCCTGGGAGGCCGGCCTGGTCACTCTGGCGATCAGCAATCTGCTGCAGAACGCCCTGGATTTCTCTGCAGAGAACAGCGTGATCGAGCTTGAGCTGGCCCCGCACCGCATCACCGTCAGCGATCAGGGCCCGGGCGTGGCCGAGCCCTTGCTGGCCCGCCTGGGCGAGCGCTTCTTCACGACACCCAGACCCAACGGAGAGCGCAGCGGCACCGGGCTGGGCCTGTCCATCGTCACCCGCATCATGCATCTTCATGGCGGCAACATGCATGTCCGCAATCGTCACCCCGGCCTTGCCGTGACACTGGATTTCGCTCCCCAAAGCTGAGCAGCCAAGGCTTTCGAGCAGGACTTCACGCCCACTTCACAGACTTCATTGCATCCACACAGTCGCTGCTGACACTGCGTCCTGAAACCCCTCATTCAGGAGCACGCATGAAAAACCGACTGCTGTTCAAGACAGTCTCACTGCTGATCGTTCTGGCCTTGCTCATGGCCGGCCTGTCCATGATTCAGGATGTGGTGAAAGACCGCATACGCAACCGCGACTACGCCGTGCAAAGCGTGGTCTCCAGCCTGGCCGGCACGCAGACGCTGATCGGCCCGGCCCTGGTGCAGAACTGCACCGAAACCACCAGCACGACCAATGGCAAGAAAATCGAGTACAGCACCCGCGAATTCCAGCGCATGCTGCTGCCCGACACGCTCAACCACGATGCCAACGCCAAAATGGAAGAGCGCTCACGCGGCCTGCACCACATCAACACCTATGTGCTGCACGACCAGATATCGGCCGGTTTTGCCAATGCCGCGCAGTATGCGGAGCTGCCCAAACCCAGCGAGCCCAACGCCGTGGTGCGCTGCAAGAAAGTCTTTGCGGCATTCGCGCTCAGCGACCCCCGCGGCATCCGCAGCGCGACGCTGCAGGCCAACGGCCAGGACCTGGCGGTCGAATCCGGCACTCCGCTGGAGCGCTACGGCAAGGGCATCCAGGCGGAGATTGACGCCAGCCTGCTGAAAAAAGGCCAAGCCCTGAATCTGGACCTCAAGCTGCAGTTGCTGGGCACGGAGCAGCTCGCCTTCAGCCCCATCGCCACGGAAAGCAAGGTCACGCTGACGGCCGACTGGCCTCATCCCTCGTTTGGCGGCAGCTTTCTACCCAGCCGACGCGAAGTGACGGACAGCGGCTTTACCGCCAGCTGGGAGCTGTCCTCGCTGGCCACCTCTGCCAGCACGGCCTTCACCCGCCAGCAACGTCTTTGCAGCCCTGGCTACTGGGGCAGCTCGGAAACCTATGCCGCCTCCGCAGCCCGCGGCCATGACGACAGCGGCCCCTGCCTCGAAACCATGGACACGGAGTTCGTCAACCCCGTCAATGTCTATTCGCTGAGCGAGCGCGCCACCAAATACGGCATTCTTTTTGTGATCCTGACCTTTGTCGCGGTCGGCCTGTTCGAAGTCATGAAAAAGCTGCGCGTTCACCCCGTGCAGTACCTGCTGGTCGGCTCGGCCTTGTGCAGCTTCTTCCTGTTGCTGATCAGCCTGTCCGAGCATCTGGGCTTTGCCACGGCCTATGCGATTGCGGCCAGCTCCTGCGTGGCTCTGCTGGCCTTTTATGCCAGCCACATTCTGGGCAGCATCAGACGCGGCCTGCCGTTCGCGATTGCCATCTCGGCCCTGTACGGCCTGCTGTATGTGCTGCTGCAGCTGGAGCAGACCGCTCTGGTCGTCGGCTCCATCGCCCTGTTCGGCGTGCTGGCCCTGGTCATGATCTGTACCCGTCATGTGGACTGGTACGCCTTTGGACGCAGCGAGAGCGAAGCGCCAGGCAAGTCTTCGAAACAAGAGGAGGCCGCATGAACCAGTCACGACACACTCCGCAGGCTCAGGCCTTGTTGAACACCTCGTCGCGCCATCTGTTTGGCGAGCCTTGCCAGCTCAGCGTGCAGCAGTACCAGCAACTCTGGCTGAGCGCACAAAGCCAAGGCGACCGCAAGGCGCAGCAAGTCCTGCGCCAGCAGGTGGTGGCCGCCGGCCGGCAATTGCAGACACAGCGCGGCAACCCTCAGGCCAGGGCCCTGTGGCTGGCCTTGATGGGGCTGCGCTGCTCCATGCTGATGCCCAGATTGCGCTTCTGAAATCTTCAGCCATCAAGAAAGGTGACGCCGGCCGTCACCTTTTTTCATTCATGCGGCAGGCATTCAGGCCAGCTCGGCATCGAGCAGCTTGCGGATCGGGGCCGGCAGACCCAGCTCCGCCCAGGCCGCGGCATCCGCCCAGCAGGACTCATCGGCCTCCGAGACCAGGGCGGCGTGCGCCTGATCGACGGGCACCAGAACCGGATGCAGGTGCAGATCCTTGTGGGTCAGCACATGCAGAAAGCCGGGAAGATCCTGCCAGCTCCGGGTCCCGTCCTGAGGCCATGCGGCCTGCGCATGGCTTTGCAGTGCCGCATAGTCTTCAAAGACCGGCGGGCTGTAAAGCCCGGCCCAGATACCGGCTTGCGGACGCTTTTGCAGCCATACGCGGCGCTGCACGTCCACCGCCAGCAGCAGCCACCAGGACTCGGCGCTGCGCTTGATCTTGCGCGTGCGCACAGGATAGTTCTCCGGGTTGCCGGCGCGGGCCGCCCGGCATTCGGAGTGCAGAGGACACACCAGGCAGGTGGGCTTGCGCGATGTGCAGACGCTGGCGCCCAGGTCCATCATGCCCTGGGTGTAGCGCGGCATGGCTTCGTGCAGATTCTCGGTGGGGCACAGTTGCTGGGCGTGTTCCCACAGCTGCTTTTCATTTCTGGACTGAGCCAGATCCGCATCGAACGCCAGCACCCTTGTGAGAACACGTCGCACATTGGCATCCAGGATCGGCACCCGCTCGGAAAAGCAGAACGATGAAATGGCGCCGGCCGTGGAACGACCAATGCCTGGCAAGGTCGCCAATTCTTCGGCCGTTTGCGGAAAAGCCCCGCCCCATTGCTCCATCACGGTCTGCGCGCATTTATGCAGATTGCGCGCGCGGCTGTAGTAGCCCAGGCCGCTCCACAGCGCCAGCACGGCATCCTGCGGTGCAGCCGCCAGGCTGGCCACATCCGGAAAAGCGTCCAGGAAACGCTGGTAGTAGCCCAGCACGGTGCTGACCTGGGTCTGCTGCAGCATGATTTCAGACAGCCAGACGCGGTAAGGGTCACGGGTTTGCTGCCAGGGCAGATGATTGCGGCCATGGCTGGCCTGCCACTGCACTACGGCTGCGGCAATCGAAGGGAGAGTCAAGATTTCAAGCTACCAGGTTGATGTCCAACGGCATGGACGCGGCCTGCGGCCGCTCGGCCGCAATCGGATCCAGCAATTGTGCCGATGCGCTGATCAGCTGCGTCTGCAGCATGCCCAGGCGGGCTTGTGCATTTTCCATGTCTGCAATGCGCTCCTCCAGCTCAGTGGCTGCACCGCTGATCCGGTCCACGGCCTCCAGGCGGCGCGTGTAACTGCGTTTACGTTCGCGCAATTGTGCATCGACTGGTGCAGTCAGTGATTTGCTCCACATATCCACGTCGTTCGATGCCGCTTCAAACACCGTGCGCAGACGCAGCGCCAGAGCTTTGATCAGGCGCTGCGAAAAGTCGGCACTGCCGAGCCTGATGACACTGCCAAGCCCCAGATACTGGGTGTAACTGCCTTCGATGCTGCGCAAGTCATCCTTGAGCTCGGACAGCACCAGCTGCGGCGGTGTCTGCAGGGAGAAGCCAAACTCCGCATTGAGCTCCTTGAACGAGGAACTCATCATTGCCTGGATCTCATCGGCCTGGTCCTGCGCCTTTGCAGCCACGGCATGCAGACGCTCGAAAGTCTGCTCATAGACCTTGCGCAGGCCAAGTTTGAGCCCACGCTGATCCAGCGCTTCTTTCAGCTCGGCCAGTTCGGCCTTCAAAGTGCTCGAGCTCAAAAGCAGGAAAAGTTCCTTGAGCATGCGCATATGGATGTTGCGCATGGCCTGGATGCGGCTGGCACTCTGGTCGAATTCCTTGTGCTCGGCCTCGATACGGGCACGCATGCCGGCAATCACCGTCGCATTCTTGCCGCGCAGGCCGCAGAGCTCGGCCAGTTGGTCGTCGAGATCGCCGCGGCGCATATTGATGACGCGCTCCACCTGCGACTGCAGTTGTTGCACATTGGTACGCACAGCGGCCTGCAGCACTTTCTGGCGCTGCCCCATGATGCCATTGGCCAGAAGGTCTTCAAAAGCGGGCAGGCCGCTGGCCTGAAGCAGGCTGTCGTTACGCCCCACCTTGGCGACCAGCCCCTTCTGGGCGGAGATGGGCAGCACGCGCTCCAGCGCCACCCCCAGCAACTGGGCCGAGTCCTGCTGCTGACGGCGCAACTGGGCCTGCACCTGCGCGCCGGAACTCAGACTGTCCCACAGCGTATCCACCTTGTTGAGTACCACCAGACGCGATGCTGCCAGAGCGTCATCGCCCCCCGCCTTGCCGGCTCCTGCCGGCAGCACATGGTCACGCCAGATGGCAAGGTCGGACTTGGTCACGCCGGTATCGGCGCCCAGCACAAAGACCACGGCATGTGCCTGGGGTATCAGATTGACGGTCAGCTCCGGCTCGGCCCCCACGGCATTCAGACCAGGCGTATCGAGAATCACCAGTCCCTGCTTGAGCAGAGGATGGGGCATATTGATCAAGGCATGGCGCCACATCGGCACTTCGACCCAGCCGTCGGCATCGACCATGGGGTTGTCGGCAGCCTCGTCGTCATGCCAAAAGCCCCAGGCCCTGGCCTGATCGATGGAGACCTTGCGCACCTCCGCCACCTTGGCCAGCGTGTCGGATATCTGCTGCGCATCGGCGATATCCAGCGGCTGCTGCACCCAGGCGTCGGGACGCATGCGCCACTGGCCGAGGCTCTCCGGCGACTCTCTGGTATCGATGGGCAGCAGACGCAGACAAGGCGGCAGCTCCGGCTCCCAGCCCAGCTCCGCCGGACACATGGTGGTGCGGCCTGCACTGGCCGGCATCAACCGGCGGCCGTAATGGGCAAAGAAGACAGCGTTGATCAGCTCGGATTTGCCGCGCGAGAACTCGGCCACGAAGGCAACCATGACCTTGTCGGTGCGCATCTGCTCTTCCAGTCTCTGCAAGCGCTCCTGCACCGAGGCGTCCAGCAGATCCTGGGCCATCAACCATTCACGCAGCTCCTGCAGTTGGGTGGCAAAACCCCGTCGCCATGCGCCATACTGACCAAACTGCTCGTTGAATGAAGCTGACACATCTACCCCTCTTGTTTGTCTGAGTCGCCGGGTCAGCCAGGGCTGACCGCCTGATCAATATATAGCATTGCCCCTTGACAGCATCTACGGCTCTTCCAGAGGCTGGCCTGATATCTCCAGCCGCCAAGTATCTGCGCGCAACGGCGCAGAACAGCGCCAATGCCTGGGCACTGGCGACGCCTCTGAGGCATATCAAGCATCAAAATGAAATTGTGACGTCAAAACATGCCTGAACGCATACTCAAGCTGCGGTATTAGCTATCAAATTCAGAGAGTTTTCGCGGCCTTCTGGCAGCGGGCGCAGTAATAGGTGCTGCGCTGCCCCTGGCGCATGAGCTGGATGGCGGCACCGCAATGCGAGCAAGGCAGGCCATCGCGGCCATAAACCTGGGCCTCCAGCTGAAAGTGCCCTTCCATGCCGTTGGCCGCGGAAAAATCGCGCAAGGTCGTGCCGCCTTTCTCCACCGCCAAGGCCAGCACGGAGCGAATGGCCTCATACAAAACCTTGACCTTGCGCCTGCCCACATCGCGCGCCGGTGTTGCCGGGTGAATCCGCGAGAGAAACAACACCTCGGAAGCATAGATATTGCCGACACCGACCACCACGCTGCCGCTGAGCAACAACTGCTTGATGGGCGAGCGACTGGCAGCCAGCCCGGCTTGAAAGGCGTCCAGCGTGAATCCGTCGCTCAGCGGCTCCATACCCAGATGGTCAAGCAGCTTGCGCGCCAGGACATCGCCTTCATCCGGAACATAGATCACGGCTCCGAAGCGGCGCGGATCATGCAGACGCAGCAAGCCGCGCGATGTCTGCAGGTCGAAGTGATCATGCGCTCCGCCAGTACCCAGCGGCTCCTCGTCGCGGCCCGCAAAGCGCAGACTGCCAGACATGCCAAGGTGCATGAGCAGCAGACCCTCGCTCAGGTCCAGCAGCAGATACTTGCCGCGTCTGCGCACGCCCAGCACAACTCTGCCGACCAGTGCCTGCGGCAACAGCCCCAGAGGCCAGCGCAGGGGCTTTCCCAAGGTGGCTTTCTCAATCTGCGCACCCGCAATGCGGTCAGCAAAAGAGCGGCGCGTAACCTCGACTTCGGGCAACTCAGGCATGCAATCTCATCTTCGCCAAGTGTTCAACAAGCTTGGATTATTATGAGCCGATGGTTCATCCTCTACGTTTTCAGGGACTCGCCGTGGCCGCCGTTCTGGCCATGGGATCGGCAATCGCATCCGCCCAGACCGCTGACCCGCCATCCCAGCAGGACAAGATCGAGCAAAGCACTGATCTCGAACAGGCCGCGGAGCGTGAGAATGAGCAAGCAGCCCTCTCTGCCGAGCTGTTCTACGAAATCCTGGTGGGAGAGATGGCCGCTCAGGAAGGCGCCCTGACGGACGCCCAGGCCCTGATGATGGAGGCCGCGCGCAGCAGCAACAACGAAAAGCTCTATCGCCGCGCCACCGAACTTGCCATTCAGTCCCGCTCGGGCGACCGCGCACTGCGCAATGCCCGCGCCTGGCTGGAGGCCTACCCCGAATCACGCGATGCCAACCGCGCAGTGCTGCGCATTCTGGTGGTGATGAACCGCATTGCAGACTCGGCCAGCTATCTGCGTCGAGAGGTCGAGCTGACCCCTCAAGCCAATCGCAGCGCCACTTTTCTGGCCATCACCCAGCTCTACAACAATGCCTCGGACAAGCCCCTGGCCGCCGATGTGGTCGAGCAAGCGCTGGAAATCGATTTAAAGGACCCGAAGAACGGCCCCATGGCCTGGGCCGCCATAGGCCATATGCGCCTGATCGCCGGTCAAAAGCCTGCCGCCCTGCAGGCGCTGCAGAACGGCGCCAAGCTGGGTCCTGAATCGGGTGCCGTCGCCTTGCTGGCCATGGAACTGCTGGAATCGGGTTCCGCCGAAGTGGAGCCGCTGGTCAAGCGCTATCTTGAAAAGAATCATTCGCCACAACTGCGCCTGACCTATGCCCGCGTGCTGCTGGGACAAAAACGCAACGCCGATGCCAAGACCCAGTTGCAGCTCATAACGCGCGAGGCGCCCGAATTTCCGGAAGCCTGGGTCATGCTCGCCAATTTGCAATTGCAGGATGGCGAGCTGGATGCTGCCGACGTTTCCCTGACACAGTTCAGCGCTCTGCTGCCCAAGCTGCCTGAGGGTGTGGGTCGCGCTGCTGGCGAATCCCAGCTCTATCTGCTCAGGGCCGATCTGGCCGAGAAGCGTCAGCGCTACGACGAAGCCGACATCTATCTGCAGCGCATTCCCGATGCCGCCAACCTGCTCAGCGTGCAGGCTCGGCGCGCTGATCTGCTGGCTCGCCAGGGCAAGGTGAAGGAAGCTCGCGCCCTGATCCAGGCCATTCCTGCAAACGGTCCCAACCAGAAGCGCCTCAAGCAGATTGCCGAGGTGCAGCTACTGCGCGACGCAGGCCTGAACAAGGAAGCCTATGCGCTGCAAGCTCAGCTGCTGAGCCAGGCACCCGATGATGTGGAGCTGGCCTACGACACCGCCTTGCTCGCGGAAAGAGCCGGAAACTTCAGCGAGATGGAGCGCCTGCTGCGCGACATCATCAAGCGCAAACCCGATTTCAAGCATGCGTACAACGCACTGGGGTACTCCTACGCTGATCGCGGCATCAAGCTGGAAGAAGCGCAGACCTTGATCCAGACCGCTCTGGACATGCAGCCCGGCGATCCATTCATCACCGACAGTCTGGCCTGGGTGCATTTCCGCCGCGGCAATCTGGACGAAGCCGAAAAACTGCTGGAGCAGGCCTATGCCACGCGTCAGGACGCGGAAATTGCCGCCCACCTGGGGGAAGTTCTCTGGGCCCAAGGCAAGCAAGACCGCGCCCAACTCATCTGGCGCCAGGGCATGAAGGCAGACAGCAGCAATGACACTCTGCTGGAAACCCTCAAACGCTACAAAGTGACGCCATGAAGCGCAGGCCGACTTTCTTGAAAATTCTGCCAGCCCTCGGGCTGGCTCTGGGAGTGGCCATGCTCGGCGGCTGCGCCCAACCGGCACGGCAGCTGCAGCTCGATGTGACGGCCAGTCACCACTGGTCCGGCCGCATGGCGCTGCAGGTCCAGGATGCCCGGCAGCAATCCTTCAGCGCCGGTTTTGAGCTGCAAGGCCAGCCCGAGAGCGGAACACTGCTGGTCTTCAACCCGCTGGGATCCATCATGGCCCGCCTGCAATGGACGCGTGCCGGAGCCACCTTGCAGCAGGGCGATCAGATCACCCAGTCAGACTCCCTGCCTGAGCTCATCACCCGCATGACAGGCAGCGAGATTCCCGTCACCGCGCTGTTCGACTGGCTGCAAGGCAAGAACACGGCTGTGACCGGCTGGCAGACAGATCTTTCGCGCATCAACGATGGCCGCCTGCGTGCCGACCGTATAAGCCCCCCACCCGAGGCTTCCTTGCGCATCGTTCTCGATCAGGACGCTCGCTGACTGGCCGGCAACCCGGTGCTATCGTTGCACCGTTTTTCTCTTACTGACACATACACGCCATGCACTCGCTCTATGACGTGCCGGCCCCGGCCAAGCTCAACCTTTTTTTGCATATTACCGGCCGCAGGCCTGACGGCTATCACCTGCTGGAATCCGTCTTCATGCTCATCGACTGGCATGATGTGCTGCATCTCGAGCGCACGGTCAGCAGCCAGATCAGCCGTGAAGACCTCAACGGCGTTGCCCTGCCTGCCGATGATCTGATCACACGCGCGGCCCGTGCCCTGCAGCAAGCCACAGGCTGCACGCAAGGCGTGCGCATAGGGATTGAAAAGCACCTGCCCGCCCAAGCCGGCATGGGGGGCGGCTCATCCGATGCAGCCAGCACGCTGATGGCATTGAACCGCCTCTGGAATCTGAAGCTCTCACGCCAGGAACTGCAAGACATAGGCTTGAAGCTCGGCGCCGATGTCCCCTTTTTCCTCTGCGGTCACTCGGCCTGGGTCAGCGGCATCGGCGAAATCATCACCCCGCTGACAGGCCGCAATGCCTTGCCGGAGCAGCAGTTCCTGGTGGTCAAGCCCGAACAGGGCCTGGAAACGGGCAAGATTTTTTCCAGCGAGCTCCTGAAACGCGACACAAAGCCTGCTATAGTTGCGGACTTCGCTGCGAATCACTTCGGCTTTGGCCGAAACGACCTGCAGCCGGTCGCTGAAGGCTTGCAGCCCGAGGTGATGAAAGCCAGAAGCTGGCTCGAATCACGCAAATTGCATGCTACAATGACGGGCTCTGGAAGTGCGGTATTTGCACCGATAACGCAAAGCATTGATTTGAGCTGTGCATCTAGCACATGGCAGATCAAGATTTGCAGAAATCTGGAAAAACACCCACTTAATAGCTGGATTCCAGAGAACAAGTTATAAGGCTTTTTGTTTTCGACAAAAGGCCTGTGTAGGGGAGTCGCCAAGTTGGTTAAGGCACCGGATTTTGATTCCGGCATGCGAAGGTTCGAATCCTTCTTCCCCTGCCAAACATCTTCTTGCGTCATAGCAACCCACAGCACTGGGACGCACAATGCATTCACATCACTCTGATTTCATGGTCTTCACAGGCAATGCCAATGCTGGCATGGCCGAAGAGATTGTTAAGCACCTCGGCACCTCTCTTGGTGCTGCTGACGTTGGCCGCTTCTCCGATGGAGAAGTCGCGGTCGAGATCAAGCAGAACGTTCGCGCCCGCGACGTTTTCGTGGTTCAGTCCACCTGCGCTCCGACCAACGACAACCTGATGGAGTTGCTGGTCATGGTCGATGCCCTCAAGCGCGCATCGGCCGAGCGCATCTGCGCCGTGATCCCCTACTTCGGCTATGCCCGCCAGGATCGCCGCCCCCGCTCCAGCCGCGTGCCCATCACTGCCAAGGTGGTGGCCAATATGCTGCAGGCAGTTGGCGTCGAGCGCGTCCTGACCATGGACCTGCACGCCGACCAGATCCAGGGCTTCTTCGACATTCCCGTGGACAACATCTACGCCACCCCTGTGCTGCTGGGTGATCTGCGTCAGAAGAACTACGAAGACCTGATCGTTGTCTCCCCTGACGTTGGCGGTGTGGTGCGTGCTCGCGCCCTGGCCAAGGAACTGGGTTGCGATCTGGCCATCATCGACAAGCGTCGCCCCAAGGCGAACGTGTCCGAAGTCATGCACGTGATCGGCGATATCGACGGCCGCAACTGCGTGATCATGGACGACATGATCGACACCGCCGGCACGCTGGTGAAGGCTGCCGAAGTGCTCAAGCAGCGCGGCGCCAAGAACGTGTACGCCTACTGCTCGCACCCCATCTTCTCGGGCCCGGCCCTGGAACGCATCGGCAACGGCAGCGCTCTGGACGAAGTGGTTGTGACCAACACCATTCCTCTGAGCCCCGCAGCCCAGCAGTGCGGCAAGATTCGCCAGCTGTCCGTAGCCGGCCTGTTTGCCGAGACAATTCACCGCATTTCCACAGGTGATTCGGTGAGCAGTCTGTTTACCGCTTAAAATCTCTGGTTTTTCGGCTTCGAGCCCAAGCAAACCTCCTTCGGGAGGTTTGACCGTTTCGAGGCCACCGCAAGAATCCACGGCCTTGCTGCAAGGTGCAGATTCTTTTATCAATCGGGCGAGACTGGTCGCGGTCCGCCCATCTAGGAGTTAGTTATGCAATTCGTCGCTACTGAGCGCGCCAAGCAAGGTACGGGTGCGAGCCGCCGTCTGCGTCTGTCGGGCAAGACCCCCGGTATCGTTTACGGTGCTGGTGAAGCCCAACTGATCGAAATCGATCACAACGCCCTGTGGCACGCTGTGCACAAGGAAGCTTTCCACTCCAGCATCCTGGACATGGAAATCAACGGTCAAGTGACCAAGGTCGTGCTGCGCGACGTGCAGTTCCACCCCTACAAGAAGCTGGTGCAACACATCGACTTCCAGCGCGTGGACGGCAACACCAAGCTGCACATGAACGTGCCCCTGCACTTCGAAGGCGCCGCTGAATCCCCCGCCGTGAAGGTCGAGAACTGCACCGTGACTCCTCTGATGCACGAACTGCAAGTGATCTGCGAACCCGCAAACCTGCCCGAGTTCATCAAGGTGGACCTGAGCGCCCTGACTTCCAAGTCCGTGCTGGGCCTGCAAGCTCTGAAGCTGCCCAACGGCGTGAAGGCTGTGGTGCGTGGCGCCAACAAGAACCCTTCGCTGATCTCCATCAAGCTGCCCGAAGTGGCTCCTGCCGAAGGCGCCGCACCTGCTCCCGCAGCTGCTCCCGCCAAGAAGGGCAAGAAGTAATTCTTGCGACTTCGGTACGGCGGCTGCCGCTGTACTCCAAGAAAAGGCCCACCTCGGTGGGCTTTTTCTTTGGTCCATGCACAACAGCCCTCGCCCGCCCAGCTTTGCTGGCAAGAAGATAATCGAGCAATGATCAAACTGTTTGTCGGCCTCGGCAATCCTGGCCCTGAATATGAAGACACCCGGCACAATGCCGGCTTCTGGTGGATCGATGCGCTGGCGCGCGAACTCAAGGTCAACCTGGTTCCAGAACGCAGCTACTGGGGATTGATGGCACGCACCAGCATCCACGGCCAGAGCATCTGGCTGCTGGAGCCGCAGACCTTCATGAATCTCTCGGGCAAGTCGGTCGGCACACTGGCCCGCTTCTTCAAGATTCAGCCCGAGGAAATCCTGGTCGTGCATGACGAGCTGGACTTCGAGCCCGGCGTGGTCAAGCTCAAGCTCGGCGGCAGCCATGGCGGCCACAACGGCTTGCGCGATATCCATGCCCAGCTGGGTTCGCCCAATTACTGGCGTCTGCGCGTGGGCATAGGCCACCCCGGCCACAAGGGCGAAGTCGCCAGCTGGGTGCTCAAAAAACCGGCCCCCGACCAACTCAAGCTGATCGAAGACGCCATCGCACATTCGCTCAAGGCCTGGCCCGATATGGTGGCCGGCCAGATGGACAAGGCGACTCTCGCGATCCACACCACCAAGGCACCACGCCCCAAGCCACCCCGCAAGCCTGCGCCCGAGGCCGCCCAGCCCGCAGCTGGCGAGGCCTGAACCCGAGGCAGAATGAAAAATAGCTCCTGAATCAGGAGCTATTTGCGCTTGATATACAAAGAATTCAGACTCAAAGAGCCTTAACTTTCTTTCTTGGCCTGCGTAAGCAGCTCATATTTCTTGAACAGCACCTCACGGCTTTCGATGTACTCGGGGTTCACCGGTATGCAGGCCACGGGGCAGATCTGCACGCACTGGGGCTCGTCAAAATGACCCACGCACTCGGTGCACTTGTGCGGATCGATTTCGTAGAACTCCTCACCCATATAGATGGCATCGTTGGGGCACTCGGGCTCGCACACATCGCAGTTGATGCATTCATCGGTAATCATCAATGCCATGTGCCAGCTCCTGTGAAGTTCTCGGTATCGACCCACATTATCCCAAGCTCCCCAAGACATGGCAGCGCCCGGGACAAAGCCACCCCCTCCCGGACGCGGCACAATTGCCGCTATGCTGCGCAGCACGCAAACACCGCGTCTGAGCCCACTTCACGATGAAACAACGCCCCACGCCATGAGCATCTTCTTGCTCAAACGCCTGCTTACGCTGGTCGCCACATTGATCGGTGCCTCCATCGTGGTTTTCGCCGTGCTGGAAGTCCTGCCCGGCGATGCCGCCCAGATGCTCATGGGCCCCGATGCCGAGCCCGAGGCCGTGACGGCCATGGTTCAGCAACTGGGCCTGGACCAGCCCGCGCTGACGCGCTACTGGCAGTGGATAACCGGCTTGCTGCACGGCGACATGGGCGACAGCTACGTCTATGGCTCGCCCGTGGCCGAACTGGTCTGGGAACGCCTTGCGGTCACCGTGCCGCTGGCCATCATGGCCATGTGCATCACCGCCGTGCTGGCCATTGCTGCGGGAGTGTTTGCAGCCGCCAACCATAAACGCTGGGGCGATGTAGGCCTCATGGGCCTGGCCCAGATCGGCATTGCCATCCCCAACTTCTGGTTTGCGATTCTTCTGATCCTGCTGTTCTCGGTGAAGCTGCAATGGTTCTCGGCCGGCGGCTTTCCGGGCTGGAGCGAGGAGGCCGGCGGCGGCTTCTGGCCTGCGCTGCAGGCACTGCTGCTGCCGGCCGTTGCGCTGGCCGTGGTGCAGGCAGCCATCCTGGCGCGCATCACCCGCTCTGCGGTGCTGGAGGTGCTGCGCGAGGACTTTGTGCGCACGGCCCGCGCCAAGGGGCTGTCACGCGGCGAGGCGCTCTGGCGTCATGTGCTGCGCAACGCCATGATTCCCGTCGTCACCGTCATGGGACTGCAGTTCGCCAACCTGCTGGCAGGCACCATCGTGGTGGAGAACGTGTTCTATCTGCCGGGCCTGGGCCGGCTGATCTTTCAATCCATTTCCAACCGAGATGTGATCGTGGTGCGCAACTGCGTGCTGCTGCTGGCCGCCATGGTGGTGGTGGTGAATTTTGTCGTCGACGTGCTTTATGCCGCCATCGACCCCCGCATCAAGGCCGGCGATATATGAGCAGGCAGACCGATACCCGCGCCAGTGTGAGCGACTACCCGACACGCGCCTTCACGCGCACACAGCCCCAAGGCTTTGGCCGGCGCGCCTTGCAGCACCGCAGCTTTGTGCTCGGCGCCCTGCTCACGACCTTGCTGATTGTCGCCGCTCTGCTGTCTTTTGCCTGGACCCCCGGCTCGGCCTATGAAGTGGATATGGACGCAGCCCTGCAGGCCAGCAGCAGCCGGCACTGGCTGGGCACCGATGCCTTCGGGCGCGATATTGCCTCGCAGATTCTGGTCGGCGCACGTGCGTCGATTGCCGTGGGCCTGATCGCCGTGGGCATAGGTCTGACGCTGGGTGTGGTGCTGGGCCTGGTCGCCGCTGCACGCCGTGGCTGGGTGGAGGAAATCATCATGCGGCTGGCGGACTTCACCTTTGCCTTTCCAGCCCTGCTCTCGGCCATCATGCTCACAGCCGTGTTTGGAGCCGGCATGGTCAATGCCATCATTGCCATCGGCATCTTCAACATCCCCACCTTTGCGCGCATCACCCGCGCCTCGGCCAATGCCATCTGGGCGCGCGACTACGTGCTGGCCGCGCGCGCCTGCGGCAAAAGCCGCAGTGCCATCACTTTGCAGCATGTGCTGCCCAATATTGCGGCCGTACTCGTCGTGCAGGCTACCATTCAGTTTGCACTGGCCATTCTGGCCGAGGCCGCCCTATCCTATCTGGGCCTGGGCACGCAGCCGCCCCAGCCATCCTGGGGACGCATGCTCAGCGAAGCCCAGACCCTGATGTTCCAGGCGCCGCTGCTGGCCGTCTGGCCCGGCCTGGCAATCGCCTTGTCGGTGCTGGGTCTGAACCTGCTGGGCGACGGTCTGCGCGACCTGCTGGACCCCCGACTGACACGCGAGCGTTGAATCACCATGGCTTTGCTTGAAGTCTCCAACCTCACCATCAATCTGCAGACCCATCGCGGTCGGGCTCAGGCCGTGCGCGATGTGAGCTTTACGTTGGAGCGCGGTGCCACGCTGGGCCTGATCGGCGAATCGGGCTGCGGTAAATCGCTGACGGCATTGGCGCTGATGGGCCTGCTACCCGAACACGCACAGGTGGACGGCAGCATCCAGCTGGACGGCCAGGAACTACTGGGCCTGAGCGAGCGCCAGCTCTGCGCCCTGCGCGGCAACCGCATGGCCATGGTGTTTCAGGAACCCATGAGCGCCCTCAACCCCGTGCACAGCATCGGCCGCCAGGTGGCAGAGCCGCTGCGGCTTCATCTGGGAATGAGCCGCGCCCAGGCCCGCGCCCGCGCCACCGAGCTGCTGGAGAGAGTGGGCATTGCACAGGCTGCGCAGCGGCTCGATGAATATCCGCACCAGTTCTCCGGCGGCCAGCGCCAGCGCATCATGATTGCCATGGCTCTGGCCTGCGGTCCCGATCTGCTGGTGGCCGACGAGCCCACCACAGCCCTGGATGTGACGGTTCAGCAGCGCATTCTGGATCTGCTTCAGGAGCTGGTGGCCGAGCATTCCATGGCGCTGGTGCTCATCAGCCATGATCTGGGCGTGATTGCCCAGAATGCGGAGCAGTTGCTGGTCATGTATGGCGGCACCGTGGTCGAATCCGGCATGACGGAAGCGGTGTTCGCCAGGCGCGCCCACCCTTATACGCGCGGCCTGTTTGCTGCACGCCCACAACTCCACGCCACAGAAGGTACAGCCCATCTGCCCACCATTGCCGGAGCCGTGCCAGAGCTCGTGGACCTGCCCGCAGGCTGCCCGTTTGCGGGCCGCTGCGCCCATACTCAGGACGAGTGCTATGTGCAGCGTCCCCAGCCTCGCACGCTGCACCAGCCCAGCATGGCGGCACCTGCCTCTCTCGCTTCCTGGCGCCAGCCCCATGTGGCACGCTGCCTGTATGAACAGGTGCTGACGGCAGGAGCAAGGACATGAACGAGCCAGCCGAAACCTCTGAAGCTGGAACCAGCAGCGCAATCTTGCTGAGGGTTAGCGGCCTGAAACGCGCATATTCACGTCCCCGCACATCACTGTGGCACAAGCCCGAGCCGCTGCAGGCGCTGCGCGGCGTGAGCTTCGAGCTGCAGGGCGGACAAAGCCTGGGCGTGGTCGGCGAATCGGGCTCCGGCAAGTCCACGCTGGCACGTCTGGTCATGGCTCTGGACCGCCCCAGCGAAGGCAGGGTGGAACTGCTGGGCCGCAATCTGCACCGGCTGTCCGAACAGGAACTGCGCGCCGCGCGGCGCGACTTCCAGATGGTGTTTCAGGACCCCTATGGGTCGCTGGACCCGCGCATGACAGTGGAAGCCATCGTCAGCGAGCCTTTGGGAACGACTCATGAGAAGCTCAGTCGCCCTGCCAGGCGCCAGCAGGTGCTGAGCGTGCTTGACCAGGTCGGTCTGCGCGCGCAGGACGCCGACAAATATCCGCACGAGTTCTCCGGCGGCCAACGCCAGCGCATCGCCATTGCCCGCGCTCTGATAACCCGCCCCCGCCTGATCGTGGCCGACGAGCCGGTCAGTGCGCTCGATGTCTCGGTGCAGGCCCAGGTGCTCAATCTCATGCAGGACCTGCAGCGCGAGCTGGGCCTGTCATATCTGTTCATCAGCCATGACCTGGCCGTGGTCCAGCATGTCTGCGATCAGGTCATCGTGCTCCATCAGGGTGAAGTGGTGGAGCGCGGCACACCGCGCAAGCTGTTCTCCGCCCCCGAGCACCCCTATACCCAGGCCTTGGTCAAGGCCGCGCCGCGAGTCATCTGAACCGGGCCGGCAAACAGTTGTGCACACTCGCAGCAGCGATATGCCTGCGACCACTGCAAAGACTGCTCCGACTGGTGTAAAAACGCATATGAAACAAGTCCGCTCCCCGCGATGACTTGCAGCGCTTTTGATGGCCCCATGCGGCCAGCCCCCCCCATCGGAGACTTTGTTGATGCTCAATCGCCGCTCCTTGCTGGCCAGCTCGGCTGCCAGCTTGCCCTTGTTCGCTGCCTGGCCTGCCATGGCCCAGGCCAAGAAAGACAGTGTCACGCTGGCCATGACGCTGGAGCCGCCAGGGCTGGACCCCACGGCCGGGGCTGCCTCCTCGATTGCCGAAGTCGTGCTCTACAACGTGTTTGAGACACTGACCAAGATCAACTCCGACGGCAGCGTCTCGCCTCTGCTGGCCGAAAGCTGGGAAGTCTCGTCCGATCTCAAGACCTATACCTTTCGCCTGCGCAAGGATGTGAAGTTCCAGAACGGAGAGCCCTTCAACGCTGCCGCCGTCAAGTTCTCGTTCGACCGCGCGGCCGCGGACAAAAGCACCAACAAGGACAAGCGCACCTTTGCCAATCTGAGCACCAAGGTCGCCGACGAGCATACGGTGGTGCTGACCAACCAGGAGATCGATCCCGACTTTCTGTTCATGATGGGTCAGGCAACCTCCATCGTTGTCGAACCCAAGAGCGCCACCACCAACGCCAGCAAGCCCGTGGGCACCGGCCCCTACAAGCTGGCGGCCTGGGCCAAGGGTGCATCGGTCACGCTGACCGCCTGGCCCGGCTATCGCTCGGCACAGAGCATTCGCATCAAGCGCGCCGTGTTCCGCTTCATCCCCGATCCCGCAGCACAGGTTGCAGCCCTGCTGGCCGGCGATGTCGATACCTTCCCGCGCGTCTCGCCGCGCAGCGTGCCCCAGTTCAAAGCCAACGCCCGCTTTCAGGTAGTGGTGAGCAACTCGCGCGCCAAGACCATTCTGGCCATCAACAATGCGCGAAAGCCGCTCAGCGATATCCGCGTGCGCCGTGCCATTGCCGCCGCCATCGATCGCAAGGCCGTGATTGCCGGTGCCGCCGATGGCTATGGCGTGCCCATCGGCAGCTACTATGTGCCCACGGCCTTTGGCTATGTGGACACCACAGGTGTCAACCCCTTTGACCTGGAAAAAGCCAAGGCTTTGATGGCTGAAGCTGGCGTCAAGACCCCGCTGACCCTGACCATGACGCTGCCGCCCGCGCCCTATGCGCGCCAAGGCGGCGAGCTGATTGCAGCCCAGCTGGCCAAGATCGGCATCCAGCTCAAGCTGCAGAATGTGGAATGGGCACAGTGGCTGTCGGGCACCTACACCAACAAGAACTACGACCTGACCATCATTTCGCATGTGGAGCCGTTTGATCTGGGCAACTTTGCCAAGCCCGATTACTACTGGGGCTACCAGTCCCAGGAATTCAACGAGCTTTTCGACAAGATCAAGCACACACCGCGCCCCGCCGACCGCGCACGCCTGCTTGGCGACGCCCAGCGCCTGCTGGCGCATGATTCGGTGCACGGCTTTCTCTACACCCCGCAGTGGGTGACCGTGGCGAACAAGAAGCTGCGCGGGCTGTGGAAGGACATGCCGGTGTTTGTGAATGACTTGTCTGCGCTATCCTGGGGATAAGAACGACAAGCTCCCCCTGAGGCGCTACGCGCCTTCCCCCTGCCGGGCGCCCCTCTCTCTACGTGCTTCGCACACTATGGGAGGGGACAGAGAGGGACTGAGGGGGACGAAAGCCTCGCTGCGGCGCGGCCGGCACAGGCCCTTGCTCGCTGCCCCTTTGCTGGTGCGCGCCAGTTTAAAGAGTGTTTGCCTCTAGCGTTGCACCATCACAAGGCGAAGTGCGAGCGCACCGAAAACGGTCGCAGCGATGCGGTTCAGCCAGCGCTGGGCACGCACGGAGCGCTGCAGGATCTGGCCAAAGAGCCCCGAGAAACAGGCGATAGAGCCAAAGACCAGCCAAGCTGCTGCCATGAAGACGCAGCCCAGCACCATGATCTGCACTGGCACGCTGCCGCGAGCGGGGTCGGCGAACTGGGGCAAAAAGGCCAGAAAGAAGATCAGCACCTTGGGGTTGGTCAGGTTCATGACCACGCCTCTGCCCACCCAGCCCATGGCGGAGCACAGAGTCAGCACATCGCGCTGCTCCTGCGCCCTGGCACTTTCTTCGACGCTGACCGGCGCATGCCATGCACCCCAGGCCAGATAGGCCAGATAGGCAGCGCCGCAGAGCTTGAGCACCGTGAACAGCATGGGCGATGTGGCCACCACGGCCGCCAGTCCCAGTGCCACGGCGGCCGTATGTCCGACAATGCCCAGACACAGGCCCAGCACCACGCACAGCCCTACGCGCCAGCCGCGCTGTGCCGATTGCACCAGCACAAACAGGTTGTCGGGGCCGGGGCTCAGGCCCAGCAGCAAGGCCACGCCAAAGAATGTGATCAGGACTTCCCAGGTCGGCATTTTCAGCTCTCTTCAAAAACAATAGCTATTTGCGATTCATCGGCAAGGGCTACAGGCCCTTTCGACAAACGACTCACTTCAACCCAGCCCCAGTGCCGTCACGCCCAGGGCAATCATCACGGCCCCGGCAATGCGCAGGGCCCGGTCGCCCTCGCCCAGCAACCTGCCGCCGATCAGCGCTGCGAACAACATGGACACCTCGCGCGCCGGAGCGACGTGAGAGATGGGCGCGCTTTGCACGGCATAGAGCACCAGCACATAGGCAATGGGGCTGAAGAAAGCCACCACTGCCGCATAACGCCACTGCAGACGCCACAGGCGCTTGGTCTCGGGCCAGTCCCGGGCGGCCAGCGGCGCCAGAATCACCAGGCGGATCAGGTTGCCCATATAGTCCACCAGAATCGGCGACATCAGCAGCATCTTGACGGCATAGCTGTCCACCACGGTGTAGCTGGCAATGAACAAGCCCGTCAGCAGACCATAGTAGAGGCCCGCGAGCACACGCTGACGCGCCTCCAGGTCCTGTCCGTCGCGAATGGCCACGATCATGCGCGGACCGCCCGCGATCAGGAATACACCCAGCACCACGCCCGCAATGCCGGCAGCCCCCAGCGTTGAAATCTGTTCCCCCAAAAACATCACCGCCACCAACGATGAGATCAGTGGCCCGCTGCCGCGCGCCAGCGGATAGACCACGGTGAGATCGGCCACGCGGTAGCCGCGCAGCAGCACCACGAAATAAGCCACATGCAGCACGGCGCTGGCGGTGACGAAGGCCCACTCCATCCAGCCCCAGCCCGGCACCACATCCTTGCCCAGCCACCAGCCCAGCGGCAGCCAGATGACGGCATTGCAGATGGCGGTGTAGAGCGAAAAACGGGCATCTCCACCCGCCTTCTTGGCCACGATATTCCAGCCCGAATGGATCAGGCCGGCCAGAATGATGAGAGTGAACGCTTGCAGGGACATGAGAGCCGGAAATGCAAAAGGCCGCGCGATGCGCAGCCTTTTGAAAGGAAAAATTCAGTGCTTCATCTGGCCGAACATGGCCAGTGCGTGATGAAACTGGCGCAGCACATGTGAGAGACGCCAAGCAAGGGCCGCCCCGCAGCGAAGGCGTCGTCCCCCCTCGGGGGAAGGCGCGAAGCGCCACAGGGGGATCATTTATTTTCTAGCTGCTATGAGCGACAGGAATTCGCGGCGCAGTTCGGAGTTGGTGAGGAAAGCGCCGCGCATGACGGAGTTCAGCATCTTGGAATCCATCTCGCGCACGCCGCGCCAGGACATGCAGAAATGCGAGGCCTCCATGACCACGGCCAGCCCGTCGGGTCGGGTCTTGTCCATGATCAGGTCGGCCAGCTGAATGATGGCCTCTTCCTGGATCTGCGGGCGACCCATGATCCAGTCCACCAGACGCGCGTACTTGGACAGACCGATCACATTGGTGTTCTTGTTGGGCAGCACGCCGATCCAGATCTTGCCGATCACGGGACACAGGTGGTGACTGCAGGCGCTGCGCACGGTGATCGGGCCGACGATCATCAGCTCGTTCAGATGCTCGGCATTGGGGAATTCAGTGATGGCCGGCTGATGCACATAACGGCCGCGGAACACCTCATTCACATACATCTTGGCCACACGGCGGGCCGTGGCGCGCGTGTTGTGGTCATGCACGGTGTCGATGACCATGGAGTCGAGCACGCCCTGCATCTTCTCCTGCACCTCGTCCAGCAGCTTCTCCAGCTCGCCGGGCTCGATGAATTCGGCAATGTTGTCGTTGGCGTGGAAACGTTTCTTAGCTGCCTGCAGCCGCTCGCGGATCTTGACCGAAACGGGTGTTCCTTCGGCTGAGTTGTCTTTTTTCATGTCGGCGAGATCTCTGAACATCCAAGAATGGTACCAGTGAATCAACTTCCCGAAGCTACAAAGGATTTGCCGTCCAGATGCATGTTTACAAGGCGTTGGAAGCTATGGTTTCAGGAGCAATCTCAAAATAAGCATGCACCCGACCGGAGACAGCGAGCAAGCGCCGCCGCGCGGCGAGGCTGTCGCGCCCGCCCGAGCAGCAGGCGCGGGGCCGGGATCAGGGCTGCTACAGCTTGAACTCTGCGATAAGCGGCAGATGATCCGACATGCGCCACCAGATGCGCCCCTTGGGCACCTGCAGCCCCAGCGGGGTCAGGCCGCGCACATAGATATGGTCGAGCTGCGCAATCGGCAGCCGCGAAGGGTAGGTCAGAATGCCCTGCGTTTCCTCGTACTCGAACAGGCCGAAACCCGCCAGCATGCGCTTGATCTGGTTGCCCCAGTCATTGAAGTCGCCCGCCACCACCAGCGGCGCATTGGGCGGCACCTCACGTTCGATGAAACGCTGCAGCAACGCAATCTGGCGAATGCGGCTGCCCGGAATCAGACCCAGGTGCACGACGATGGAGTGCACGCGCTTACCGTGGATGTCCAGCTCCACATGCAGCAGGCCGCGCTGCTCGAAGCGGTGGTCAGAGATGTCCTCATGCTGGTAGCCGATCACGGGCCAGCGACTGAGCAGCGCATTGCCGTGCTCGCCGTCCCGGGTGTAGGCATTGGTCAGATAGACGGACTCGTAGCCTTCGGGAGCCAGATACTCGGCCTGCGGCACATTGGGCCAGCGGTCGAAATACTGCTCCTCCTTGCGGTTCATCTTGCGAACCTCCTGAAGGCAGACGATGTCCGCATCGAGCTGTTCCACCGCGAGTCCCAGATTGTGAATCTCCAGCCTCCTGGCAGGGCCCAGGCCCTGCACACCCTTGTGAATGTTGTAGGTGGCCACGCGCAGGATCTGCGGCTCTGGCGGCGTAAACAACTGAACTTCAGACATAGGCACTGTTGGTTTCAAGGCTGTTGCCTGCAGCGGCGCTCGACCAGCGCCGGCTCGAAGCGCGGCAACAGCAAAATAGCTTCTGCGTTGGAAGAAGAAAAGCAGCGCTGGGCTGCCTCACGCCAATCATGCCAATCATGTGCGGTGTGCTCCCTGGGATTCAAGTGCACGGTCATGTGATGCGGCACACGGAGGCCGAAGACACGCTCCTGGTTATGGCTGACGCCCAGCGCGTAACGATGCAGCCATTGCGGATAGATGGCGTAGACGTTCTCGAGTTCCCAGTCGGTCAGGCAACAGTCCGGCGCCAGCGCATCGATGCCGGTTTCCTCGAGCACCTCGCGCACGGCGGTTTCGTGCCAGTCCTCGTCCAGGCTGTCCTTGCTGCCCGTGACGGATTGCCAGAAAGGCTCTCCCTCGGGCGCGGCAATGCTTCGACGCAGCAACAACACCTGCCCGTCTTCGCGGTAGATCACGACCAGCACGGACTGCGGAATCTTGTAGGGCCTGACTTCCATCGCAGCATATTAGCGCGGCCAGCATGACAGCAGGCTGAGTCGCCCCGCTGCTTGATAGCCATCAATATTCATAGCTTCAACCTCTCTCCATTCATTGAATTCAGACTGAAAACTATCTGAATTTCAAGATTGACAGGCGCAAGCAGCTCCCGATTTCAAAGCAATAAAAAAGCGCCAGCCGCTTTCGCGAACTGGCGCCCGGGTGTGAGCAGCGACCGGCGCTGTTCACGGGGAGCTTGGGAATCAAGCCTCGGTGGTGACCACCATGGGGTTGCGCAGCTTGATGTGCAGCTCGCGCAACTGCTTCTCGTCCACGGGCGAGGGAGCCTGGGTCAGCAGATCCTGGGCGCGCTGTGTCTTGGGGAAGGCAATCACGTCGCGGATGGAGTCGGAGCCGGTCATCAGCGTGATCAGACGATCCAGGCCGAAGGCCAGACCGCCGTGGGGGGGCGCACCGTACTGCAGCGCGTCCAGCAGATAGCCGAACTTGGCACGTTGCTGCTCGGGCGTGATGTTCAGGGCTTCAAACACCTTGGCCTGCACGTCGGCACGGTGGATACGCACCGAGCCACCGCCCAGTTCCCAGCCGTTCAGAACCATGTCGTAGGCCTTGGCAATGCACTTGCCGGGATCGGTGTCCATCAGGTCTTCGTGACCATCCTTGGGCGAAGTGAAGGGGTGGTGCACGGCCACCCAGCGGCCGCTGTCTTCGTCATGTTCGAACATGGGGAAGTCCACCACCCACAGAGGCGCCCACTTGTCTTCGAACAGGCCGCTCTTCTTGCCGAATTCGCTGTGGCCGACCTTCAGGCGCAGGGCGCCGATGGAGTCGTTGACGATCTTTTCCTTGTCGGCGCCGAAGAAGATGAGGTCGCCATCCTGGGCGCCGGTGCGCTTGAGGATTTCGGTCAGGGCAGCATCATGCAGGTTCTTGACGATGGGCGACTGCAGGCCTTCGCGGCCCTTGGCCACTTCGTTGACCTTGATCCAGGCCAGGCCCTTGGCACCGTAGATCTTGACGAACTCGGTGTAGCCGTCGATCTCGCCGCGCGAGATGGCAGCGCCGCCGGGCACGCGCAGGGCTACGACACGACCGCCCTTGGTAGTGGCGGGGGTGGAGAAGACCTTGAAGTCCACGTCGCCCATGATGTCGGTCAGCTCGGTGAACTCCAGCTTGACGCGCAGGTCGGGCTTGTCCGAACCGAAGCGGAAGGCCGCGTTCTGGTAAGTCATGATGGGGAACTCGCCCAGATCCACGTTCAGCTGGGTCTGGAACACTTCCTTGATCATGCGCTGGAAGATGGCGCGGATTTCCTCTTCATTCAGGAAAGAGGTTTCGCAGTCGATCTGCGTGAATTCGGGCTGGCGATCAGCGCGCAGGTCTTCGTCGCGGAAGCACTTGGTGATCTGGTAGTAGCGGTCGAAGCCCGAGACCATCAGCATCTGCTTGTACAGCTGGGGCGACTGGGGCAGCGCGAAGAATTCGCCGTCATGCACACGCGAGGGCACGAGATAGTCGCGGGCGCCTTCGGGCGTGGACTTGCCCAGCATGGGAGTCTCGATGTCGATGAAGCCTTCCTTGTCGAGGAAGTTGCGCACCTGGATGGCGGTCTTGTAACGCAGCATCATATTGCGTTGCATCACGGGACGGCGCAGATCCATCACGCGATTCGTGAGGCGCACGGTTTCCGACAGATTGTCATCGTCCAGCTGGAAAGGAGGCGTGACGGAAGCGTTGAGCACGTTCAGCTCATGGCACAGCACTTCGATCTGACCGCTCTTGAGCTTGTCGTTGGTGGTGCCGGCGGGACGCGCACGCACAACACCCTTGACCTGCACGCAGAACTCGTTGCGCACGTCTTCGGCCACCTTGAACATCTCGGCGCGGTCGGGGTCGCAAACCACCTGCACATAGCCTTCACGGTCGCGCAGGTCGATGAAGATCACGCCACCATGGTCACGGCGGCGGTTCACCCAGCCGCACAGGGTCACGGTTTCGCCCATTTGGGCTTCGGTCACCAGACCGCAGTATTGAGAACGCATTGCCATGAAAATTCTTCCTGCACCTTAGGGGTGCGACAAGGTTGTTTGTTTGGATTCTTCGATCAGTGCGAGGTCTGGCGGAGCCACCACGCCCATCGAAACAATGTATTTGAGCGCCGCATCCACACTCATTTCCAGCTCGATGCATTCGCTCTTGCGCACCAGCACGAAGTAACCCCCGGTGGGGTTGGGCGTGGTGGGCACGAAGACGCTCACATATTCATCGCGCAGCAAAGCCGCCACTTCACCGCTGGGCTGGCCTGTGACGAAAGCCACGGTCCATACGCCCTCGCGCGGCCACTGCACCAGCACCGCCGTGCGAAAAGCGTTGCCGCTGTCGGAGAACACGGTGTCCGAGACCTGCTTGACGCTGGAATAGATGGAGCGCACCACAGGAATGCGACGCACCAGCGCATCACCCCAGCCCACCAGCTTGCGGCCGATGAAATTGCTGGCAATGCCGCCCACGAGCAGCAGAATCAGCAAGGTCAGAATAACGCCAAAGCCCGGAATATGCATGCCCAGCAATCTGTCGGGCTGCCAGGCTTCGGGAAGAATGGCCAGCGTCTGATCCAGCGTTCCGATGATCCAGTTGAGCACGCCCAGCGTGATCACCAGGGGAACGATGACCAGCAAACCGGCAATCAGCCACTTGCGCAATGCAGACATAGTGTGGGTAAGCCTCAGGAATTGGCGGGCGCAGGGGCAGCTGCTGCAGGTGCAGCGGCACTGTCACTGGATGAAGAGGTGCTTGCAGCCGGCTTGCTGCCGCTGTTCTTGAAGTCCGTGGCATACCAGCCAGAACCCTTGAGCTGAAAGCCCGGAGCGGTGAGCTGCTTGGAAAAGGCCTCGGCCCCGCAAGCTGGGCACACGGTCAGCGGCGCGTCCGAGATTTTCTGCAGCACATCCTTGGCGTGACCGCAGGAGCCACACTTGTATGCATAGATAGGCATAGCGCTAAAAACGGGGAAAGTGCAAAAACCCTCAATTATAGGCGCCGCCCCTGGTTTTGCTGCGCTGCGCAAGCAAGCCCCGGTGCAGCCGGCTTGCTCTCTCAAGCCTTGATCTCGGCCAGGGACTCGATTTCACGGTGATGGTTGCTGATCCACTGGGGCAGCAGCGAGCCCGCCAGCATGCCGACAACCGCAGCCAAAAGACCAGCCAGCTGCTGTGGAAAAGCCTGGTTGAGCGCGGGCGTGACCATGAAGACCAGCCACACACCTATGCCCAGCGCCACGGCACTGATAGCACCCTGGGTGGTGGCTCGCTTCCAGTACAGGCCGAACACCAGCGGCACGAAGGCCCCCACCAGCGGCACCTGATAGGCGCTGGCGACCAGCTCATAGATGGGCGTGCCTTCCATGGCTATCGAATAGGCAAGCACACAGGCCGCGAACACCAGCACGCTGATGCGCATGGTCCTGAGATTGTCCTTGTCCGTGGTGTAGGGACGGAACTGGCGCCAGATGTTCTCGGTAAAAGTCACGCTGGGAGCCAGCAAGGTGGCCGACGCGCAGGATTTGATGGCCGAGAGCAGCGCGCCGAAGAACAGCACCTGCATGGCAAACGGCATCTTGTCCATCACCAGGGTGGGCAGCACCTTCTGCGGATCATCGGCCAGCAGGGCCGTGGCTTCAGCGGGCATGATGATGAGCGCACTGGCCACCAGAAACATGGGCACGAAGGCAAAGATCACATAGCAGGCGCCACCGATGATGGTGCCGCGCACGGCCGATTTCTCGGTGTCTGCCGACATCACGCGCTGGAAGATGTCCTGCTGCGGAATCGAGCCCAGCATCATGGTCACGGCAGCACCGATGAAGAAGACGATTTCATGCAGCGAGGGCTCGGGCAGAAACTTGAACAGATCCCGGCTGGTGGCCAGATCGACCACCTTGCCCGCGCCGCCCGCCATGTCACCGGCAAAGAAGGCCAGTATCAGCAGGCCGGCGACCAGAATGATCATCTGCACGAAATCCGTCACTGCCACGGACCACATGCCGCCGAACAGCGTGTAGACCAGCACGGAGAGCACGCCTATCGTCATGCCCATGGGAATGCTGACGACACCGCCCGAGAGCAGGTTGAACACCAGGCCCAGCGCCGTGACCTGGGCCGAAACCCAGCCCAGATAGCTGAGCATGATGATCAGCGAGCAGACCACCTCGATAGCTCGGCCATAGCGCGAGCGGTAGTAGTCGCTGATGGTCAGCAGATTCATGCGGTAGAGCTTGGCCGCAAAGAACACGCCCACCAGAATCAGGCACATGCCCGCGCCAAACGGATCTTCCACCAGCGCATGCAGTCCGCCTTCGATGAACTTGGCAGGCACGCCCAGCACCAGCTCGGACCCGAACCAGGTCGCAAAGGTGGTGGTGATGATCATGTAGAGCGGCAGATGACGGCCGGCAATGGCGAAATCCGCCGTGTTCTTCACGCGTCTGGCGGCCCACAGACCAATGCCGATGGTCACAAACAGGTAGACGATCACCAATGAGAGCAGCACGCTGGCACTCCTCGAACTCTAAAGAAAGGGAAAGCTCAGAAGCGGATGCGCAGCAGAACCTGCAGCACCACCAGCCCGATGACGAAACCGATGCCGCCGCAGAGGATGGCCTGCAGCAGACGGTTGGTCGTTTTCTGCTGCTGCAGCAGCTCCTTGAGCAGGGTCTCGCTGTCATTGCCAGCGCCATGCCTGGACAGATACTGGTGCAGCACGCGTGGAATGTCGGGCAGGATCTTGGCGTAGCGCGGCGCCTGCGCCTGCAGCTCATGCCATAGGCGCTGCGGCCCCATCTGGTCCAGCATCCATTTCTCGAGGAATGGCTTGGCCGTGCTCCAGAGGTCGAGGTTGGGGTCAAGCTGACGGCCAAGGCCTTCGATATTGAGCAGGGTCTTTTGCAGCAGCACCAGCTGGGGCTGGATCTCGACCTGGAAACGGCGCGAGGTCTGGAACAGGCGCATCAGCACCATGCCCAGCGAGATTTCGGCCAGCGGCCGGTCGAAATAAGGCTCGCAGACGGCGCGGATGGCCGCCTCCAGCTCCTCGACGCGCGTCGTGGCCGGCACCCAGCCACTTTCCACATGCAAGGCGGCAACACGCTTGTAGTCGCGGCGGAAGAAGGCCAGGAAATTCTGCGCCAGATATTCCTTGTCGAACTCGGTCAGCGTACCGACGATGCCGAAGTCCAGCGAGATATAGCGCCCGAAAGTATCGGGCTCCAGGCTGACCATGATGTTGCCCGGGTGCATATCGGCATGAAAGAAGCCGTCGCGGAACACCTGGGTAAAGAAGATGGTCACGCCATCGCGCGCCAGCTTGGGGATGTCCACGCCGGCTTCGCGCAGGCGCTCGACCTGGCTGATGGGCACGCCCTTCATGCGCTCCATCACCATCACATCGGTGTGGCAGTAATCCCAGTGGATCTCGGGGATCAGCACCAGATCCAGCCCTTCCATATTGCGGCGCAGTTGCGCGGCATTGGAGGCTTCGCGGATCAGGTCCAGCTCGTCATGCAGATAGTTGTCGAACTCGGCAACCACTTCCTTGGGCTTGAGGCGCTTGCCATCATGGGAGAGCTTTTCCAGCCAGCTCGCCATCATGTGCATCAGTGCCAGATCCTTGTCGATCACGGACTTCATGCCCGGGCGCAGCACCTTGACGGCGACATCGTGCTCGACGCCGGACTTGTCACGAACCCTGGCGAAGTGCACCTGGGCGATGGACGCGCTGGCCACGGGCTCACGCTCGAAGCTGATGAAGATCTGCTCCAGCGGCTTGCGAAAGGAACGCTCAATGGTGTCCACCGCGATCTGGGAATCGAACGGCGGCACGCGGTCCTGCAGCTTGGCCAGTTCCTCGGCCACATCGGGCGGCATCAGGTCGCTGCGCGTAGACAGCACCTGACCGAACTTCACGAAGATGGGGCCCAGCTCCTCCAGCGCTTCGCGCAGGCGCACGCCACGTGGCTTGTCCAGCTTGCGGCCAAAGGTCAGCACGCCGCGCAGGCTGCGCAGGCGCGGATGGGGAATCCCGGAGAGCACCAGCTCATCGAGTCCATAACGAAACACCACCCAGAGGATGGCCCAGCCCCGCAGAAAGCGGCTCATGGCTGTGTGTAATCGGCCCCGGGCATGGCTGCCACGGGTGCCGTGCCGGCAGGATTGGCGACATCGGCAGCAGAGGCAGACTTGCTGCCCATGCGTGCGCCGACGAACTGACGCAGCCCCTGTGCGGCCGTGCGTGCCACCTTGCCAATGGTGTGGGCCGGCACATCGCCAATCAGGCGAGCCAGATCTTCCTCCACATCCCACTTGACGTTATCCACCAGCCAATTGATCTCGGCGGCAAACTGCACATCGCCTTCGATGCGAATGCTGGGCTTGTCGCCACGCAAGGCCGTCTGAGCCAGCGACAGAGGAGAGGTCTCGGTGACTTCCAGCATCAGATCGGGTGCGGCCTCCGCAGGAGCCACGTCGAACAGGCCAGCAGGAGTGACCAGCAAGGCGACCGAATACTGGCGCCATTGCACGCGCGCAATACGCCCCTTCTGGCGCACGAGGCGGTCCATGGCCTCTTTTTCCTGCATCAGCACGTGATTGAGGAAAAGCACCAGACGCTGGTGCATTTCACTCACCAGCCATTCGGGAGCTTGGGGACCGGCCATCACGCGTTCGACGAGACCGCCCAGAAAAGAAAAAGGGGACTGTGTTGCCATAGTCCCCGATTATTCATGAAATTGATTCCCCCCTGTGGCGCTTTGCGCCTTCCCCCCAAGGGGGACGGCACCATCGCTGCGGGGCGGCCCTTGCTCGGTGCCCCTTGCATGGGCCGCGAGCAATCTCCTCCTGCGGCGCTTATTGCAGCGCCTGCACGCCTGCCACCAGCCAGCCGCTGGTGCCACTCTTGGGCTTGGTCATGTTCCAGACTTCACGGAAGGGGCTGGGGCCTGCCGATGCCTCTTCGCGGATCATGCCGGAGAACTCGACGCTGGCCATATAGCCATTGCCCAGATCTTCGATGCCCAGCAGTTGCGCATCGATCATCAACACGTCGGTGTGGTTGGGTTCACCGGCACGCTGGCTCTCGCGCTCGGACAGCTGGCTGCGGATTTCCGCGAGCATCTCGTCGGTCATCATCGAGCGCAGAGTGGTGATGTCGGACCTGTCCCAGGCCGACTGCAGCGTCACGAAGTTGCGCTTGGCTGCCGTGAGAAAGCCTTCGGCATCGAAGTCTGCAGGCACGCCCCAGTTCTGCGAACCCGACAGGGCAGAGCCGATCATGGAGCCGCCAGCTGCAGCTGCGGCTTCGGGAATATGGTTCTGTTCCCAAGGACGAGCCGACGCGTCATTGCCCACTTTTTCGGGGTTGTACTGGCGTGCCTGAGGTGCATTCACATCACCGCCCAGATTGCCTGCGCCCTGAAAGGCGAATGGACTGCTGGTGCTCTGCACGGCAGGCGCTGCCTTGCGACGGCGCATGATCATGCCGACCACCACCATGATCACCATGGCCAGCAGACCGAACATCAGCATATTGGCAAAGGCTTCGCCCATGCCCAGCGAGTTGGCCAGCCAGGCCAGGCCCAGGCCTGCGGCCAGGCCGCCCAGCATGGCGCCCCATGGTTTCTTGGGTGCAGCGGCCGGAGCCGCTGCAGGCGGAGCAGCACGGTTTTGCTGCGCCGCACTCTGCTGCGGAGCCTGCTGGGTATTCTGAGCGGGAGCACGAGACGCTTCGCGTTGAGTGACGTTGCCCGACTGCTTGCCGAACGATGAGCCACCGCCCATGCGTTTTGCATCGGCCTGACCATGTGCCACCACCAGCATTGCCACCAAGGCGATTGACCAAAGTTTCTTCATCTCATCTCCCTTCTTATAGAAAGTCGCTACAAATCTGCGCACAGGGCGCACTTAACACTTGATTCCCACATGCAAGGCACAGACGCCTCCTGTCATGTTGTGATAGTCCACATGGCCAAAGCCGCATTGCTGCATCAGGGCCTTGAGCTCCTTCTGGCCTGGGTGCATGCGGATGGACTCCGCCAGATAGCGATAGCTTTCGGCATCGCCGGCAATCATCTTGCCCATGGTCGGCAAAATCTTGAACGAGTACCAGTCATAGACTTTCTCCAGCGGTTTGGCCACCTTGGAAAACTCCAGCACCAGCAGCTTGCCGCCGGGACGCAGCACACGGTTCATTTCCTTGAGCGCTGCATCCTTGTGCGTCATATTGCGCAGACCGAAGGCCACGCTGACCAGATCGAAATAGTTGTCGGGGAAGGGCAGCTTCTCAGCATCGCAGACCAGCGTGGGCAGGATCACGCCCTTGTCGGTCAAACGGTCACGCCCCACGCGCAGCATGGCTTCATTGATGTCGGTGTGCACCACCTGACCGCTGGCGCCCACCTTCTTGGAAAAAGCCAGGGACAGATCTCCTGTGCCGCCTGCGATATCCAGCGCCTTGTCGCCTTCCTTGAGGTTGGCCACCATCAGCGTGTAAGCCTTCCAGGCTCGGTGCAGACCGCCCGACATCACGTCGTTCATGACGTCGTACTTGGAAGCCACGGAGTCGAACACACCGCGTACGCGCGATGCCTTCTCGCTTTCATCAACAGTCTGGAATCCGAAGTGTGTGGAGCTCATAACAAAGAATGCTAAGCAGGCAGTGCTTGCGCGTACAGCGACAACCCCGTATGACTACAGGCTTTGAAGCACTATGGTTTTTTGAAAGAATTCGCCTTGAGCGCTTATTTCACATGCGCTTCAAGCTATTGGAAATATAGCACCAGCCTCAATAACCCTGTGCCGTACACATGGGCTATGTGGCGTGTACGGGACGTTGCTGCCGGCTTTTGAGCCGACATGCAAGCCCCTGGGAGTCAAAGCTCAATGCACGCTGCAGCCATGACCGCCGGCGCCCTTCTCGGGCATGGGCGTGTCGCGCTCCATCCCGGCCTCTTCAAGGCGCTGCAGATATTGCTGCCACAGAGCATCCTGCTGGCTGCCCAGCTGGTAGAGGTATTCCCAGGTGTACAGACCGCTTTCGTGCCCATCGCTGAAGAAGGGCTTGATGGCGTAGTTGCCGACCGGCTCTATGGTGTTGATGCCCACATCGCGCTTGCCGGTCTGCAGCACTTCCTGGCCCGGGCCATGGCCTTGCACCTCGGCCGAGGGCGAGTACACGCGCAGCAACTCGAACGGGATGCGGAAAGTCTTGCCGTCCGAATAAGAAACCTCCAGCACGCGCGATGCGCCATGCACGGTCAATGACTGGGGGGTGGGAGTATTGGCTTGCAGTCCTGCCATGGTTCTCTCCTAATCAATGCATAAAAGGGCAGCCTCAAGCTGCCCTTTGAATCTCCCGACGGAGATGAAAAACATCACGCGGCCCAGAGGGCCAACGCCTTTTGCAGCACTCCATCCACCTGAGGCAGCTGGCGTGCGATCTCAGCTTCCCGCTCTTCATTGCGCTCGCGCTGGGCCGCAGCCCAGACGGAAGCGGGAAAGTGGCTGTCCCAGTCATAGCGCGCAATCACATGCCAGTGCAGATGCGCCACCATATTACCGAGAGCCGCCAGGTTGATCTTGGTTGGAGCCAGTTGCTCGCGCAGCACGCGCTCCACCAGGGCCACGGCATCCATGCAGACAATGCGATCCGCCGCGCTCAGATCCGAGAACTCGGCCGCATGCTCATTCCAGACCACGCGATAAAAGGCCGGAAAGCCAGCTTCCGCTGCGCGGATCACGCGAAGCTTCTCACCGCTCCAGATCAATGCGCCGCCATCGGTTGCACACAGAGGACAATTTTCAACCAGCATCTGAAATCTCCATTGCAATGCTTCTCGATGTAACCTCAGCAAAGGCCGGAGACACCGAGGCAGGACCGCCCCGGCCTCCCTTGGGGAAGGCGCGGAGCGACTCAGGGGGCATCACACCAGCACACGCTCGATACCGCCCTGGTTGGCGCGATTGACATACTCGGCCATCCAGTTCTCGCCCAGAATGTCACGCGCCATCTCGACCACGATGTAGTCGGCTTCGAGCAGACCGTTGTTCAGATCGTTGCCATAGCGACTCAGGCCTTGCAGGCAGCTGGGGCAGCTGGTCAGGATCTTGACGTTGTCCTGGGCGCCGAGCTGACCGTTGTCGCGCAGCGCGGCCTCGCCCTTGCGGATCTCCTCGGTCTTGCGGAAACGGATCTGCGTGGAGATATCGGGACGCGTCACCCCCAGCGTGCCGGATTCGCCGCAGCAGCGCTCGCTCTTGAGCACGTTGTCGCCCATCAAGGCCTTGACGGTCTTCATCGGGTCCTGCTGCTTCATGGGCGTATGGCAGGGGTCGTGGTACAGGTAAGCACCCTTGTTCTGCAGCGTGATGCCCTTTTCGAGCAGATATTCGTGGATGTCGATGATGCGGCAGCCGGGGAAGATCTTGTCGAACTGGTAGCCCTGCAACTGGTCATAGCAGGTACCGCAGCTCACCACCACGGTCTTGATGTCCAGATAGTTGAGCGTGGTCGCCACACGGTGGAAGAGCACACGGTTGTCCGTGATCATCTTCTCGGCCTTGTCGAACTGGCCCGAACCGCGCTGGGGATAGCCGCAGCACAGATAGCCGGGCGGCAGCACGGTCTGCACGCCGGCATGCCAGAGCATGGCCTGCGTGGCCAGACCCACCTGACTGAACAGGCGCTCCGAGCCGCAGCCGGGGAAGTAGAACACTGCCTCGGTGTCCGACTTGGTGGCCTGCGGGTCGCGGATGATAGGCACGTAATCCTTGTCTTCGATATCCAGCAAGGCGCGCGCCGTCTTGGTCGGCAGACCACCGGGCAGCTTCTTGTTGATGAAGTGAATCACCTGCTCCTTGATGGGAGCCGTGCCCACAGATGCGGGCGGATGTGCGGTCTGCTTCTTGGCGACAGCCCCCAGCACGTCGGCCGCCAGGCGCTGGGCCTTGAAGCCCACGCCCACCATGGCCGTGCGCATGAACTTGATGGTGTCGGGGTTGGTGGCATTGAGCATGGCCATGGCCAGCTTGTTGCCGGGACGGAAGCTCTTCTTGTCCATCTTGCGCAGCAGATTGCGCATATTCATGGTCACGTCGCCGAAGTCGATCTTGACCGGGCAGGGGTTGAAGCACTTGTGGCAGACCGTGCAGTGGTCGGCCACGTCTTCGAATTCCTGCCAGTGCTTGATGGAGACGCCACGGCGTGTCTGCTCTTCGTAGAGGAAGGCCTCCACCAGCAGCGAGGTAGCCAGGATCTTGTTGCGCGGCGAGTACAGCAGATTGGCGCGCGGCACATGGGTGGCGCACACGGGCTTGCACTTGCCGCAGCGCAGACAGTCCTTGACGGAGTTGGCGATGGCGCCGATGTCCGACTGCTGCATGATGATGGATTCATAACCCATCAGGCCGAAACTGGGCGTGTAGGCATTGGTCAGATCGGCAAACATCAGCGACTCGCGCGGCGAGCGACCGTCGTGACTCTGGTGCGCCAGGGCATCCCACTCTTCGTTGCGGATCAGCTTGCCCTTGTTGAAGCGGCCTTCGGGGTCCACACGCTTCTTGTAATCGGCAAACGGAGCCAGCTCGGCATCCGAGAGGAATTCCAGCTTGGTGATGCCGATGCCGTGCTCGCCCGAGATCACGCCGTCCAGACTGCGCGCCAGCTCCATGATGCGGGCCACGGCTTCGTGCGCGGTCTGCAGCATTTCATAGTCGTCGGAGTTGACGGGGATGTTGGTGTGCACATTGCCGTCGCCGGCGTGCATGTGCAGGGCCACCCAGACACGGCCCTTGAGCACCGTCTGGTGAATCTCGTTGACGGACTCGCGCAGCGGCTGGAAGGCAGCGCCCGCGAAAATCTTGGACAGCGGCTCCTTGAGCTGGGTCTTCCAGCTCGCACGCAGGCGGTGATCCTGCAGCTCGGGGAACAGCGTGGCCACGCCGTCCAGCCAGCCCTGCCAGAGCTCGCGCACCTCGGCCACCAGCGCCAGGGCCTGCTGCACGCGGTCTTCCAGCAGTTCGGCGCTGGGGATGTCGCCGGCATCGTCGCTCTTGCCCAGGGGCAGATCGGAGTGCTTGAAAAAGCCGCTCAGCTCGTCGCAGAGCTTGAGCTTGTTGCGCAGCGACAGCTCGATATTGATGCGCTCGATGCCATCGGTGTACTCGGCCATGCGCGGCAGCGGAATCACCACGTCTTCGTTGATCTTGAAGGCGTTGGTGTGGCGCGAGATCGCTGCCGTGCGCTTGCGGTCCAGCCAGAATTTCTTGCGCGCCTCGGCGCTGACGGCGGTAAAGCCCTCGCCGTTGCGCGAATTGGCGATGCGCACCACCTCGGCAGCCACGCGGGCCACTTCGTCGGCATCGTCACCGGCGATATCGCCCAGCAGCACCATCTTGGGCAGACGGCCGTTGCCCTTCTTGCTCTTGGTCGCGTAGCCCACGGCCTTGAGGTAGCGGTCGTCCAGGTGTTCAAGGCCGGCCAGCAGCACGCCCGAGCGCTTTTGCTCGGCGAACATATAGTCCTTGATCTCGACGATGGAGGGCACGGCATCCTTGGCATTGCCGAAGAATTCCATGCAAACGGTGCGCGTATGCGCCGGCATGCGGTGCACCACCCAGCGCGCGCTGGTGATCAGGCCGTCCGTGCCTTCCTTCTGGATGCCGGGCAGGCCCGAGAGGAACTTGTCCGTCACGTCCTTGCCCAGGCCTTCCTTGCGGAAGGTGTGGCCGGGGATGTCCAGGCGCTCGGTGCGCACATGGGTCTTGCCGTCCGCCTCGAAGTACTTCAGCTCGAAACAGGCCATCTCGGCATCATGGATCTTGCCGAGGTTGTGATCCAGGCGTGTGACCTCCAGCCACTGCGCATCGGGTGTGACCATGCGCCAGGACACCAGATTGTCCAGGGCAGTACCCCAGAGCACGGCCTTTTTGCCGCCCGCGTTCATGGCGATATTGCCGCCTATGCAGGAGGCCTCGATGGAGGTCGGGTCCACGGCGAACACAAAGCCGCCGCGCTCGGCCGCATCGGCCACACGCTGGGTCACCACACCGGCTTCGGAGTAGATGGTGGGCACTTCGTGATCCACGCCGGGAATCATGCGCATCTCGACTTCGGTCAGCGCTTCCAGCTTCTCGGTGTTGATGACCACCGAGCGCCAGGTCAAAGGAATGGCGCCGCCCGTGTATCCGGTACCGCCTCCTCGCGGAATGATGGTCAGACCGAGCTCGATGCAGCCCTTGACCAGGCCGGCCATCTCGGCTTCGGTATCGGGCGTCAGCACGACAAACGGGTATTCGACGCGCCAGTCGGTCGCATCGGTCACATGGGCCACGCGCGACAGACCGTCGAACTTGATGTTGTCCTTGGCGGTATAGCGACGCAGCGTCTTCTGCGCGCGGCGGCGCAGCTGCTCGGCCTCGACAAAAGTGGCGTTGAATTCATGCACGGCGCGGTGGGCCGCTTCCACCAGCTGACCCACCAGCTGATCGCGCAGCGCATCCTCGTTGGGCTCGCGGCGCTTGTCGATCTCGGCCAGGCGATGCTCCAGCGCCTCGACCAGCGACTTGCGGCGGTCGGGGTTGTGGATCAGGTCGTCCTGAAGATAGGGATTGCGCTGCACAACCCAGATATCCCCCAGCACTTCGTAGAGCATGCGGGCGGATCGGCCGGTACGGCGTTCCTGACGCAGCTGATTGAGCACATCCCACATGGATGAGCCCAACAGACGAATCACAATCTCACGGTCAGAGAACGATGTGTAGTTATAGGGAATCTCGCGCAGTCGTGCGGGTTCGGCAGCCTGGGCCTGGAGGGCGGCAGCCAACGCAATCGGTACATTCATGGGGGTAGACCGTGTCGGGCGCCCTCTGTGTGGCGCCCCTAAGCCAGTGGGATGACGATTTTAAGCGACGGAGGCTCAGCCATGCTTTGCTATGGGTTCTGAGTGGCCAGCCCTGCTATCGCCAAAGCAGCAAGCCCCACCGACATTTCCCCGGCGATTCGCTGAATGACAGTGCACAAAGGCGCTGCGAACCCGTTCACCGCTGCACGCAGCCAAAGGGTAGATGAATCTTTCATAGGCTATTTAGACAAAAATCATACATTTCCGAATCAAAAACAACTCAATACGAAAGACTACCAACAACAAACGAAATGCCGTTGACCTAGAATGGCGCAGCTTCGCGCACCATCAAATGTCACCGGATCGTCATACAAAGGCTTGTGACTGCGGGTTCTGCCCATGGTGCGGCGCGTTGCCCATGCAAACAATGACATCCATATGTCATACGGATGACTTAGTGTGCATCACCGCATATTTCGTCAACGATCGTTAGAGGAGCCTTCATGCAATTCAAGCAACTGGCCATGGCCGCCGCCGTCGCCGCTACTACTTTCTCGGCACAAGCCGTCACCGAAATCCAATGGTGGCACTCGATGACTGCCGTGAATAACGAGTGGGTCAATGACCTGGCCAAGCAGTTCAACGAAAGCCAGAAGGATTACAAGGTCGTGCCCACGTTCAAGGGCGTGTACGACGAATCCATGACGGCCGCGATTGCAGCCTTCCGCTCGGGCAACGCCCCTCACATCCTGCAGGTGTTTGAAGTGGGTACCGCCACCATGATGGCTTCCAAGGGCGCGACCGTGCCCGTGGGCAAGGTGATGCATGACGCCGGCGTCGCTTTCGATCCCAAGGCCTATATCCCCGCCGTGGCCGGTTACTACACGGCCCCCAACGGCCAGATGCTGAGCTTCCCCTTCAACAGCTCGACAACCATCTTCTACTACAACAAGGACGCCTTCAAGAAGGCCGGCCTGAACCCCGACGTCGCCCCCAAGACCTGGCCCGAAGTCTTTGCTGCCGCCAAGAAGCTCAAGGAAAGCGGCCACAGCTGCCCCATGACCCTGGCATGGCAAGGCTGGACCCAGCTGGAGTCCTTCTCCACCTGGCACAACGTGGAATTCGCCACCGAGCACAACGGTCTGAGCGCCAACGGCTACAAGGCGCGCATGAAGATCAACTCGCCTCTGCACGTCAAGCACATCGACAACCTGGCCGCAGCAGCCAAGGCTGGCGAGTTTGTCTACAAGGGCCGCGCCTCCACTTCCCAGGCTTCGTTCACCGCCGGTGAATGCGCCATGATCCAGACTTCGTCCGGCTTCTACGGCGATGTGGCCAAGAACGCCAAGTTCAACTACGCCCTGGCTCCCCTGCCCTACTACCCCGATGTCAAGGGCGCTCCCCAGAACACCGTGATCGGCGGCGCTTCGCTGTGGGTCATGGCTGGCAAGAAGGCCGAAGAGTACAAGGGCGTGGCCAAGTTCTTCGAGTTCCTGTCGCAGACCAAGGTGCAGGCCGCTTCGCACCAGCGCACCGGCTACCTGCCCGTGACCATGGCGGCCTACGACCTGACCGAAAAGTCCGGCTTCTACGCCAAGCACCCCGGCACCGACACCGCCGTGACGCAGATGATCCGCAAGGTGACCGACAACTCGCGCGGCATCCGTCTGGGCAACTACGTGCAGATCCGTACCATCGAGGACGAAGAACTCGAACAGGTATGGGCAGGCAAGAAGACCGGCAAGCAGGCGCTGGACTCCATCGTGAGCCGCGGCAACGAACTGCTGGCTCGCTTCGAGCGCTCCTACAAACAGTAAACCCTCCAGGCACCCGCAAGGGTGCCGCCAAGGCCTGCGGGGCCTTCAAACAAGGCTCTGCACCCCCAAATACCCCGTTGACTGCACCCAGGCTCCGGCGGTTTTTTTATTTGTAACTCCTCATGGAAAAACGCGTTCTTTTCCGATCCAAGTGGCTTCCCTGGGTGCTGATCGCCCCCCAGCTACTGATCATCGGCATCTTCTTCTTCTGGCCCGCCGGTCAGGCTGTGCTCCAGTCATTCCAGATGGAAGACGCGTTCGGCATGAGTACCGAATGGGTTGGCCTGGACAACTTCCGCCAGTTGTTCGCCGACCCCACCTATCTGAATTCCTTCAAGCGCACAGCACTGTTCTCCGTGCTGGTGGCCGGCGTCGGCATTGCCGTTTCGCTGGCTCTGGCCATCTTTGCGGATCGCATCATCCGCTTTGCCATGGTCTACAAGACCTTGCTGATCATCCCCTACGCAGTGGCTCCCGTGATCGCAGGCGTGCTGTGGGTCTTCATGTTCTCGCCCTCCATCGGTGTGGTGACCCATTACATGGGCAAGCTGGGCTATGAATGGAACCATCTGATGAACGAAAACCAGGCCATGGCCCTGATCGTCATCACCTCGGTGTGGAAACAGATTTCCTACAACTTCCTGTTCTTCCTCGCCGGGCTGCAGTCCATTCCCAAGGCACTGATCGAAGCCGCGTCCATCGACGGTGCCGGCCCATGGCGCCGCTTCTGGAACATCCAGCTGCCGCTGCTCTCGCCCACCACCTTCTTCCTGCTGGTGATCAACGTCGTCTACGCCTTCTTCGACACCTTCGGCATCATTGATGCAGCCACGCAGGGCGGCCCCGGCCAGTCGACATCGATTCTGGTCTACAAGGTCTACCAGGACGGCTTCAAGGCGCTGGACCTGGGCGGCTCCGCAGCCCAGTCCGTGATCCTGATGCTGATTGTTGTCGTGCTGACTGTGATCCAGTTCCGCTATGTTGAAAAGAAAGTGCAGTACTGATCATGGTCGATCGTAATCCCTGGCTTGCCTTCATCTCCCACGCCGTGCTGCTGCTGGGCGTGGCCATCGTGGCCTTTCCGCTGTATCTGGCGCTGGTCGCATCCACCCATACTGCGGACGCCATCGTGCAGTCCCCCATGCCGCTGCTGCCCGGCTCGCATATGTGGGAAAACTACCGCGAAGCCCTGCTCGGTTCGGGCAAGCTCGGCTCCAACACCAATGTCGTGCAGATGATGTGGGTGAGCTTTGTCGTGGCCATGGTCATCACCGTGGGCAAGATCGCCATCTCGCTGCTGTCGGCCTTTGCCATCGTCTACTTCCGCTTCCCGTTCAAGATGGTCTGCTTCTGGGCGATTTTCCTGACGCTGATGCTGCCCGTGGAAGTGCGTATCCTGCCCACCTACAAGGTCGTGGCCGAGCTGGGCATGCTCAACAGCTACGCTGGCCTGACCCTTCCCCTGATTGCCTCGGCAACCGCCACCTTCCTGTTCCGTCAGTTCTTCCTGACCGTGCCGGACGAGCTGGTGGAGGCCGCGCGCATCGACGGCGCCGGCGCCATGCGCTTTTTCAAGGACATCCTGGTGCCCTTGTCCAAGACCTCGATTGCCGCGCTGTTCGTGATCCAGTTCATCTACGGCTGGAACCAGTACCTGTGGCCGCTGCTGATGACCACCTCGGAAGACATGTACCCCGTGGTGATCGGCATCAAGCGCATGCTGGCCGGCGGTGAAGCCGCCGTGGACTGGAACATTGTGATGGCGACCGCCATTCTGGCCATGCTGCCCCCGACAGCCGTGGTGATGCTGATGCAAAAGTGGTTTGTCAAAGGCCTGGTGGATACCGAGAAATAAAGCTCGCCCCCACTGCCTCCACCACCTTCTTTTGACCCATTGAACGAATACCTGGAATACCTCTCATGGCATCCATCTCCCTGAAGAACATCGTCAAGCGCTACGGCTCCGGCAAGTCCGCCGTACCCGTCATTCACGGCATCAACGTCGAAATCAACGACGGCGAATTCATCGTGCTGGTCGGCCCCTCGGGCTGCGGCAAGTCCACCCTGCTGCGCATGATTGCCGGCCTCGAAGAAATCACCGACGGCGACCTGCTGATCGGCAGCAACAAGGTCAACGACCTGGAGCCCGCCAAGCGCAATATCGCCATGGTGTTCCAGAACTACGCGCTCTACCCCCATATGAGCAACTACGAGAACATGGCCTACGGCCTGAAGCTCGCCAAGGTGCCCGAGGACGAGATCAAGCGCCGCGTGGACAAGGCTGCCAAGATTCTGGAGCTGAGCCATCTGCTGGACCGCAAGCCGCGCCAGCTCTCCGGCGGCCAGCGCCAGCGCGTGGCCATGGGCCGCGCCATCGTGCGCCAGCCCCAGGTCTTTCTGTTCGACGAACCCCTGTCCAATCTGGACGCCAAGCTGCGCGGCCAGACCCGCCTGGAAATCCAGAAGCTGCACGCCGAGCTGGGCATCACCAGCCTGTTCGTGACCCATGACCAGGTCGAGGCCATGACCCTGGCCCAGCGCATGGTGGTGATGAACGGCGGCAATGTGGAGCAGTTCGGCACGCCCGAAGAGGTCTATCACACGCCCGCCTCCACCTTTGTGGCTGGTTTCATCGGCTCTCCTCCCATGAACCTGCTCAAGCACTCGCCCAACGGCAAGCCCGGCATGATCCTGGGCATCCGTCCCGAGCATATCGACCTGGTGGAAGCCGGCGGCGTGGAGTTCAAGGTCCAGACCGTGGAACTGCTGGGCGCCGAACGCCTGCTCTACGGCAAGGTGGGCGACGAAGACGTCACCGTGCGCGTGGAAGAAGGCAAGCCCTATCCCAAGCCCGGTGAAACGGCCCGCATCTCGGCACGCGAAGACCGCCTGCACTGGTTCAACGCCGAAACCGGCAAACGCGTATAAATCAAAACACCCCCTGAGCGGCTTCGCCGCTTCCCCCTCTCTGGCGCGAGCGCCGGAGGGGGACGACACCCTCGGTGCGGGGCGGCCCTTCCTCGGTGTCTCCTGTTTGAATGCTGCCTGCTCCAGGCGCAGCGCCAAACTCGCAGAAAAGTGTTGAGCCGCAAACCTTTGTTGGATTGATCATGACTACTGCTTTGAAACCCTGGCCCTATCCCCGCTGGGTGGCCCACCGCGGCGCCGGCAAGCTGGCACCTGAGAACACCATGAGCGCCTTCCGTCTGGGCGCGCAACATGGCTACCGCTTTTTTGAATGCGATGCCAAGCTCAGCCAGGACGGCGTGCTGTTTCTGATGCATGACGCCACGCTGGAACGCACCACCAACGGCCACGGCATTGGCGGCGCACTGAGCATGGGAGAGATCGCCCAGCTCGACGCCGGCAGCTGGCACTCGCGCGCCTATGCGGGCGAAGCCCTGCCCACGCTGGAGGCCCTGGCACGCTGGTGCCTGGCCAACCATCTGCACCTGAATGTGGAAATCAAGCCGACCCCGGGCCAGGAACTGGAAACCGGCCGCGCCTGCGGCGAGCTGATGCAGCGCATCTGGCCGCAAACCGAGGTACAGCCGCTGTTCACCTCGTTCAAGTCCGAATCGCTCAAGGGCGCCCGCGAGACCGCAGCCCATATTCCGCGCGGCCTGCTGGTGGACAAGCTGGCCGACGCCAGCGGTGACGCCGACCTGAAGCTGGCCCTGGAGCTGGACTGCAGCGCCATGGTGCTCAACCATGCGCTGTGGACACCCGAGCTGGTGGCCAAGGTGCATGGCGCAGGCCTCTACTGCAGCAGCTACACCGTCAACGACCAATGGGCCGCACAACGCCTGATCGACCTGGGCACGGACGGCATCATCACCGACCGCGTGGATATGTTCAGCCCCGCGCAGACAGGCGATCAGCTGTAAATCAGTAGCTGCTTACGCAGATCCACCTTGAATTTCAGCATTAATCAATGCTGGATTCCTTTCAAATCAAGCGCAAACAGCTTCGATACCCATAGCAAAACAAAAGCCCGGCCACCCAAAGTGACCGGGCTTTTTTGCGTTCACCACCTCCAATACTGGCACTGACAAATCAGGGCAGCCGCGCAAGGGCCTCAGGGGGTGTCAATCCAGTTTCGTGCCCGAGGCCTTGACGGCTGCCGCCCAGCGCGGCGTCTCGCCGGCCAGGAACTTGCCGAAGGCTTCAGAGCCCAGGAAGGCCGGGTCGGCGCCCTGCTCCACCATGCGGCTCTTCACATCGGGCATGTTCATCACCTGCTGGAAGGCATTGCTGAGCTTGGCCGTCACCTCCTTGGGCAGACCGGCAGGCGCGAGGAAGCCATAGAAGCCCACCACCTCGAAGCCCTTGAGGCCGGACTCTATGGCGGTCGGCACCTCGGGCAGCGCGGGGTTGCGCTCCTTGCTGGTCACGGCCAGAGCGCGCACCTTGCCCTGCTTGTGATAGGCCGCAGCCTGAGGAATGCTCTCGGCCATGAACTGCACCTGGCCGCCGATCAGATCGGTGAACGCAGGCGCACTGCCCTTGTAGGGAATGTGCACCAGGTCCACGCCTGCGGCGCTCTTGAACATCTCGGGCACCAGATGGCTGATGCCGCCGTTGCCGGCCGAGCCGAAGTTGATCTTGCCGGGGTTGGCCTTGGCATAGCTAGTGAACTCGGTCAGCGTCTTGGCCGGCACCTTGTTATTGACCAGCAGCGCCAGCGGCTGCATGGCGGTGCGGGCAATCGGCGTGAAATCCTTGAGCGTATTGTAGGGCAGCTTGCTGTAGAGCGCAGGGTTGATGACCATCACGCCGGTATTGGCCAGCATCAGCGTGTAGCCGTCGGCGGGCGAGCGCATCACGTCCTGCGCCCCCACCGAGCCGCCCGCTCCGGGCTTGTAATCCACCACCAGCGGCTGACCGAGCACGCCCTGCAGCTTGTCGGTCAGCAGACGGGCATGCTGGTCCAGCGGGCCGCCGGCGGGGAAGCCCAGCACGATGCGAATCGGCTTGGTGGGAAAGGCGTCCTGAGCCTGTGCGCCCGCGGACAAAAGCAGGCCTGCGCCAGCCATCAGGCCGGCCAGCATGTTCATTGAAATCTTGTTCATTGTTGTCTCCTTGGTTTTAAAAATCGTCGGCAGCGCCAGGCACGGCCCAGGCAAACCCGGCTCGACCAGCCTGCACCGGCAGCGGCATTCGAGCCTTGCTCTGAACCATGGCGGTGGCCGGCCGGCATAAAAAAGCGCTTCTCGAGGGAAGCGCTTGCTTGCCAGAGTGCCAGGCGGCAATCAGCGCTTGGGCTGCCAGGCCAAGGCCTTGTTCTGCTGCTCGGCCACCTGGGCAATGGTGAGCTTGTTGGCCGCTTCGTCACGGCGCTTGGCGGCATCGCCGCCCAGCTCCATGGCCGCCAGGTTGTACCAGAAGTAGGCCCTGGCATTGTCACGCGGCACGCCCTGACCCTGTGCATAGACCATGCCCAGGTTGTACTGGGCAGCGGCATCGCCCTGCTCGGCCGCACGCTGATACCACTGCACGGCCTTGCCGTAGTCGCGCGCAGCGCCCTGGCCTTCGGCGTACATCACGCCCAGGCGGTTCTGCGCACCGGAATGGCCTTGCTCGGCTGCCGCCGCATACCACTTCATCGCCTGAGCGGGGCTGGCGGCACTGCCCTGGCCATCGGCATACAGACGCGCCAGGTTGAACTGGGCCGAGGCATCGCCCTTGTCGGCCGCGCGGCGGAACCACTGCATGGCCGTCGCATAGTTCTGCGCAACGCCACGGCCTTCGGCGTACAGCGTACCCACGTTATTGATGGCAGCAGCATGACCTTGCTCGGCCGCCTTCTGATACCACTGCAGAGCCGTGCCGTAGTTCTGGGGCGTGCCCAGGCCTTCGGCATAGATGGTGCCCAGGTTGTACTGGGCATCGGCATGATTTTGGTCAGCCGCGCGCTGGAACCATTGCGCCGCATAGGCTGGGCTTTGCTCCACACCCAGACCGTAGAGATACAGACGACCCAGATGGTTCTGGCCGTCGGCATTCCATTGCTCGGCGCTCTTCTGGAACCAGGAAGCCGCCAGCTTGTAGTCGCGCGGGACACCCACGCCATCCATATACATGCGGCCCAGGCTGTTCTGGGCCCTGGCATCGCCCTGCTCGGCAGCGCGCTGCAGCCACTGAGCGGCCTGCACGGGGTCCAGCTTCACGCCCACGCCGTCGGACAGCATGGAGCCCAGCTGGTTCTGCGCTTCCGCATGGCCTTGATCGGCCGCTTTCTTGAACCAGTCGGCAGCCGTCATGTAGTTCACGGCCACGCCATTGCCCTTGAGGTAGCGCTGGCCCAGCTCGAACTGGGCCGTCACATGGCCTTGAGCGGCAGATTTTTCCAGCCACTGGGCTGCGGTGCTGAAGCTCTGGGGCACGCCCAGACCTTCCTGATAGAGGTGGGACAGGTTGTACTGGGCCACGGCATTGCTCTGCTGCGCCGCGCGGCCATACCACTGGGCAGCCTCGCGATAGTTCTGCGGCAGGCCCTGGCCGTTGGCATACAGCGCCCCCAGGCTGTTCTGGGCACCCGCATGTCCCTGGGCCGCGGCCTTGCGGAACCATTGCGCGGCCGTGGCGGCATTCTGGGGCACGCCCTGTCCATGCACATACATCTCGCCCAGCTGGTTCTGCGCCTTGGCATCGCCGCGCTCGGCAGCCTGCAGCGGACCGGCCGTGGAGGCTACGCGCGAGCCTGCAATCGGCAGCGGGCCGTATTGCAGACGACTGAATTCAAACTGGGGGCCCGATGTGGCGGCTCTGGAATCGCGCAAAAAATTCATGCGACCTTCCGCACCGGTTTGCGCGGATGCGCTCTGGGCAAAGGCCGCCAGACTCGACATGACCAGCGCTGCGATGGGAGTGAACTTCATTCCGGTACGATTCCTAGACGCTTGTTGTTACATCAGACATACGATGACACCAACCTGCGAGCGTAACTGATTCTGATAGCAGCTTCGATAAGGAAGCCCTCAATCGCGGCATCCTCGCCACAGTTTTTTTGACATTTGACCGTGACATGAAAAAGCCCGGCAACGCCGGGCCTGGAGCGATGGACGGGTTTCAGCCTCTGATCATCTGCTGGCGCACATAGTCCGCCAGCACCTGCATGAGCCCGGCAAAATGCCTGCGCAGCGGCTCGAAGCCGGCATTCGGTTCGCGCGTGTCCTCATCCATATAGACGGGGCGACGGATCTCGATCTGCATGGAGTGGCGATTGAGCTGCGGCTGGCCTATGCGCCCGATCAACTCCACGCCCTTGTAGGGCTCGTTGTAGGCCACGCTGTAGCCAAAGCCCTTGAGCGTATCGCCCACCAGATGGATGAACTCGGGCGCGCAGGTCGTGCCGTCGCGGTCGCCCAGCACGAAGTCGGCCAGCGGCGGTGCATCGCTGCGCCCCAGTCGCTGGTACACATCGTTGGGCATGGAGTGCAGATTCAGGTGCCACACGGCTCCGAAACGAGCCACGCTGTCGTCGATGGCCTGCGCCAGCGCCGCGTGATAGGGGCGCCAGTAGCGCTCGATACGGTGCTGCACTTCGGCCACGGTGCGCTTGCGCTCATACAAAGAAGTGGCCACGCCGGCCTTGCTAATGCGCTGCCAGATCAGGCCCAGCCCCTGCTGGGTCTTGATGCTGGGCGACAGCGGCACCGGCCACTCGCCCTCGATTTGCGCAGGGTCCAGGTCGGACTCGTTGCGATTGGGGTCGACATAGGTACGAGGAAAAGTCGCTTCCAGCAATGTGGCGCCGAACTCGGGCCAGCGGTCCCAGAGCGCGGCCACATGCGTGTCCTCGCCGCGACGCAGCAGACTCATGGGCACGACGGCACCGAAATCCTCGGGATAGGCCGTGCCGCTGTGCGGCGAGTCGCAGACTATGGGCAGAACCTCGCCCCGGGCCGGGTGCACCAGCACAGGCTCGGCCGGTCTGGCTTGCAGAAAATCAGGCACAGACATTGAAGCCTTCATCAGTCCAGCTTGATATTGGCGCGCTTGGCCACGGCCGTGTAGCGCTCGATTGCAGTCTTGATCTGCTTGGCAAACTGCTCAGGCGTGTTGCCCATGGACTCGCCGGAGATGGACTTCTGCTTTTCCAGATAGTCGGGCGAAGCCATGACCTTGTGTGCCGCAGCATTGAGCTTGTCGATGATGGGCTTGGGTGTGCCCGCAGGCGCCACCAGGCCGAACCAGCCGCCGTCACCCATCTGGGGGTAGCCCAGCTCGGTATAGGTGGGCACATCGGGCAGCACATCGCTGCGCTTGAGGGCCAGCACGGCCAGGGGACGCAGCTGGCCGGCCTTGATATGCGGCAGGGTCGAAGGCAGGTTGTCCGTCATGGCATTGACCTGTCCGCCCAGTGCATCGGTAATCGCCTGGCCCGCTCCCTTGTAAGGAATGTGCAGCAGCTGGATACCGGCCAGGTTCATGAAGTTCTCGATATTGGCATGTCCGAGCGATCCCGTGCCCGGTGAGGCAAAGGTGTACTTGTCGGGGTTGGCCTTGGCCAGCGCGATGAATTCCTTCATGGTCTTGGCAGGCACGCTGGCGTTCACTACAAACACGCTGGGCACGCTCATCACATTGGTGATGGGAGCAAAGTCCTTGATCGCGTCATAGGGCAGCTTGCGGAAGATGGCAGGGTTGGAGCCATGGGTGGACACCGTGGCCATGCCGATGGTGTAGCCGTCGGGAGCGGCCTTGGCAATTTCCGAAGCGCCGATGGAGCCGCCGGCTCCGCCACGGTTGTCCACCACCACGGCCTTGCCCAGTATCTGGCCCATCTTGTCGGCCAGCAGGCGCGCCACCATGTCGGTGGAGCCACCGGCTCCAAAGGGCACGATCAGGCGGATAGGGCGATTGGGGTAGTCCGCTGCTGCATTCGCAGCGAACGCGGGGGACAGCGCGGCGGCTGCGGCGCAGGCGGCAATGGATGACAGAACGGTACGACGAATAGCCATGCGGCTTCTCCTTGACTGGTTATGAGTCGGTCGAAGGGCGCAGGATTTGGCACTCCAACCTTTTTTTCATTCTGTGCCGCAGGCCGCACCACGAAAAGCGACAAGACGGCACGCAAGTATTACCAGCCGTCATAATTCAAGCCGTCATGCGCATGCACTCTCCGTCCCTGTCCGAACTTCACGCCTTTGCCGCAGCCGCCCGCCTGGGCAGTTACTCGCTCGCCGCGCAGGAGTTGTACGTGACGCAAGGCGGCATCAGCCGGGCCATTGCCAGGCTTGAGGAGCATCTGGGCTTTGCCCTGTTCGAGCGCCTGGGCAGACGCAACGCGCTGACCGCGGCAGGACAGGACTATCTGCAGGCGATAGAGCCTGCCGTGATGGCGATAGAGGCCGCGTCGGCCGCCGCCCGCAGGCGCCGCCACGGGCCGCAGCTGCGCCTGTCGGTCATTCCCACGCTGTTCAGCCACTGGCTGATTCCGCGCCTGCCCGACTTCAACCGCCGTCATCCGCAAATCATGCTTTCCTTCGCGCCCTACCGGCGCGACGATCCGCTCAATGCGCCGGAGATCGATGCCTGGATTCGCGTCGGCAGCCAGCACTGGCCGGCAGGCGTGGAGGCCGAGTATGTGATCGGCCGCGACCTCATTCCCATCTGCCACCCGCGCGAGCTGCAGGGACCGAACCCCATCCGCAGCGAGCAGGATCTGCTGAACCGCCCGCTGCTGTTTCACACCAACTACCCTGGCAACTGGGCCAGCTGGATGCAGGCCCGGGGCATGAGCCAGTCCTGCCCCGCCCCGGTTGCGGACTTCGAGACCGTGGCCCTGCTGGTGCAGGCCGTGGCAGCCGGCATGGGTGTGGCCATGGTACAGCGCTGCCTGGTGGAAGAGGATCTCGCATCGGGCCGTGTGGCTCTGGCGCTGGATGCGCCGGTGCATATCGAGCGCGGCTACTTTCTGTGCCAGCAAGGCAACCGGCCTCCCACGGAGGCCTTGAAGCAGTTTCGCAGCTGGATACTGGAGCAGGCCGGGCCCAGGGCCGTCAGCGACTGAGGCCTGGCCAGACACTGGCGCGAATACAACAGGCACTCTTGAGTCAGATCAAGATTTCACGCAAAACAGCTTTCCGGCCGGTACGCCAATCAGCGCCAAGCTCGGGAAAGCACCCACTGGCAGCAGGCACTTGTGCAGACCAGTGCGGCATAAGCGAGCATCTTGCCGTCGCGTGAAAACAGCCAGAGACTGAGCAGTAAAACCGCTACACCCAATATGAAATTAATAGCTACCTGCGCAATAAAGGATTGGGCTCCAGCCTTGTTTTGCTTTAAAAAGCGAGCACAGATTGCCAGGCCCAGAGCGAGAAAAAACGCAGGGGCGAGGAAGTTGAGTAAATGATTAACGCTCGCAACAAAATCCATGGCAACAATCGATTCCAAGGCTTTGAGCCCGGGGGGTGCCCAATTCGGTACTAAATTTTATAATCCCCTGTTATGGCAGTCTGGGCTTTAGGTATCAATCACCACACGGCTCCGCTCGATATGCGGGGCCGTTTTGCGTTCGCGCTCGATCAGATCGCGCCGACGCTGCAAGGCCTGCGCGCATCCCTGTCCCACGCTGGCCGGGCTCACAGCGCCGTGGAAACCGCCATCCTCTCCACCTGCAACCGCACCGAGATCTACTGCGCTGCCGACGCCCCCGCCATGGATCACACCATGCACTGGCTGGCCAACAGCGGCGGCGTGGCGCCTGAATTGCTGCGCCAGCACTCGTATCTGCTGCAGGATGGCTCGGTCGCCCGCCACGCCTTCCGCGTGGCCTCGGGACTGGACTCCATGGTGCTGGGCGAGGCGCAGATCCTCGGCCAGATGAAGAACGCCGTGCGCGCGGCCGAGACTGCGGGCGCCCTGGGCACCACGCTCAACCAGCTGTTCCAGCGCAGCTTTGCCGTGGCCAAGGAAGTGCGCAGCTCCACCGAGATCGGTGCGCACAGCATCTCCATGGCTGCCGCTGCCGTACGCCTGGCCGGCCAACTGTTCGAAGACCTCAGCAAGATTCGCGTGCTGTTCGTGGGCGCGGGCGAGATGATCGAGCTGGTCTCCACCCACTTCGCTGCCCGCAACCCCAGGCAGATCACCATCGCCAACCGCACCATGGAGCGCGGCGAAAAGCTCGCCGCCCAGTTCGGCGCCGGCACCATGCGTCTGGCAGACCTGCCCGAGCATCTGCACGAGTACGACGCCATCATCAGCTGCACGGCATCCACCCTGCCCATCATCGGCCTGGGTGCCGTGGAGTCCGCTCTCAAGAAGCGCAAGCGCCGCCCCATCTTCATGGTCGACCTGGCCGTGCCGCGCGATATCGAATCCGAGGTCAAAGACCTCAACGACGTCTACCTCTATACCGTGGACGATCTGGCAACCGTCGTGCGTACCGGTCAGGCCCAGCGCCAGGCCGCCGTGCAACAGGCCGAAGTCATCATAGACACCGGCGTGCAGAGCTTTATGCAGTGGATGGACCAGCGCAATCCCGTTGGTGGCGCGGTCTCGCTGATCCAGCAGGTCAATGCCCAGGCCGACGAATGGCGTGCGCTGGAAATTGCCCGCGCCAAAAAGCTGCTGGCCAAGGGCGAAGACATCGATACCGTGCTGGAAGCGCTCTCGCGCGGCCTCACACAGAAAATGCTGCACGGCACCATGGCCGAGCTGCACAAGGGCGATGCCGAAGAGCGCGCCCAGACGGCGGACACCGTCTCCCGCCTGTTCCTGCGCGCCAGCCGCAACCCCAGCAAGCTTTAGCGACGCTCGCCCGCTTGGTCGCTGCCGTCCTCGCGCAGCGCAAGGCCCGACCGTGGCCTGCCCTCCCTCTTCCCTGACTCCACAAAGGTGAGCCCCTTCACCTTTCCCAAGCCCTCGGTACCCCCTATGCAAGACTTTTTGCGCAACCAGCTCGAACGCTATGCCCAACGCCTGCAGGAGCTGGATTTTCTGCTCTCGCGCGAAGACATCATGGGCGACATGAAGCAGTACCGCACCATCTCGCGCGAACATGCCGATGTGACGGCCATTGCCAGTCGCTACACCCGCTACCTGCAGACCGAAGCCGACATCGCCGCCGCGCGTGACATGCTGGACGACCCCGACATGGCCGAAATGGCTCAGGAAGAGATCGGCAGCGGCGAGGCCGAGCTGATCAAGCTCGAGGACGAACTGCAGCGCCTGCTGCTGCCCAAGGACCCCGACGATGCGCGCCCCGCCTTTGTCGAAATCCGCGCCGGCACGGGCGGCGACGAATCGGCCCTGTTTGCCGGCGACCTGACCCGCATGTACACCCGCTACGCCGCCAATGTGGGCTGGAAGGTGGAAGTGATGAGCGCCAGCGAAAACGAAATCGGCGGCTACAAGGAAGTGGTGCTGCGCATCGAGGGCGACAATGTGTACGGCGCGCTGCGCTTTGAGTCGGGTGGCCACCGCGTGCAGCGTGTGCCCGCCACCGAAACCCAGGGCCGCATCCACACTAGCGCCTGCACCGTGGCCGTGATGCCCGAGCCCGACGAGGCCGAGGCCATCACGCTCAATCCCGCCGATCTGCGCATCGACACCTTTCGCGCCAGCGGTGCCGGCGGCCAGCACATCAACAAGACCGACTCCGCCGTGCGCGTGGTCCACCTGCCTACGGGCATCGTGGCCGAATGCCAGGACGGCCGCAGCCAGCACAGCAACAAGGCCAAGGCCCTGCAGGTGCTGCAGGCCCGCATCCAGGAAAAGGAACGCAGCGAGCGGGCCGCCAAGGAAGCCGCCATGCGCAAGGGCCTGATCGGCTCGGGCGACCGCAGCGACCGCATCCGCACCTACAACTTTCCCCAGGGCCGCCTCACCGACCACCGCATCAACCTCACGCTGTACAAGCTGCTGGCCGTGATGGAAGGCGATCTGGGCGACGTGATCCAGGCCCTGCAACATGCACGCGAGGCCGAGTTGCTGGCGGAGCTGGCCGCTTCCTGAGCAGCCAGGCTTCAGCCGGCTCGAGCCGGGTCCGTTAGAACGCTTCGCCAGAAATGGGAACAATTTCAAGATGACACAGCGCTTTTTGCCGGTTCTGGTTTCTGCTCTGCTATCCGGCCTGTTGTTCACATCGACCGCCGCCCAGGCTCAGGCCTTGCGCAAGCCATCGGCCTATGACTCGGGTGCGGGGCGCCCGGTCGACGCCAGCGGCAACCGCAACGCTCCTGCCAGCCTGCCGGCCCTGACCAGCCGCGCCGATTTCGATCGCGTGGCCCGCATCTTCGATCCGGTCAGCGCCATGCCCCATGTGCTGTTTGTGATCGACCGCCAAAGCAAGAGCACGCCGCTGCATTTCATCAACACGCCGCGTTACGCGTTTCACGAAGATTTTCTGCGCGCCAAAAGCCTGCTACAGGGCGGCAAGCCAGAGCTCAACCGCAATTACCGCGAGCCGGGCCGTCGCTTCATTCTCGGCACGCTGAGCTGGCAGCCCGTGCTCAAGGACTACAGCTACGAGTTCTGGGAAGGCGACCAGCTCACGCCCGAGCTGCTGCAGACCACAGCGGCCGCGCTGAAAACCGGCTTCTTCGCCCCTGTGCGCTTCAAGGCCAACTCCACGCAGCAGGAAGCCGTGGCCCAGCAGGCCGGTGTTGCAGCGGTCACCCAGGCCCAGTTGCTGGGAGCCCAGACCTATCTGCCGCTGAACCAGGGCCAGGCCGTGGGCCGGCTGCGCATCCTGAACCGGGCCGAAGCCGTGAATGACCTCCAGCCCAGGGACATCGTGCTGTTGCGTGAAGTACCCATCAGCCTGCCGCCCGTGGCCGGCGTGGTGACGGAGCGCCCTTCCACGGTGCTATCCCATGTCAATCTGCTGGCGCGTGGCTGGGGCATACCCAATGCCTATGTGCAAAAAGCGGCCGAGCAATACGCGGACTTCAACGGCCGCTGGGTGCATATCGACGTACAGCCCGCCGGCTTTGCGCTGCGCGCCGCCACGGCTGCCGAACAACAGAGCGCCGAAAAGCAGGCCCAGCAACCGCCGGCCAAGGGCCGCAAGGTCTTGCTGCAGCCCGATCTGAGTCGCAGCGAACTGGTGCCTCTGGCCGCTCTGCGCAGCGCGGACCGCCGCCGCTGCGGTGCCAAGGCCGCCAATCTGGGCGAGATCCAGTCCGCCCGCCTCGCGGACGTCAGCGTGCCCGATGGCTTTTGCATTCCGTTTGCCGCCTATGCCGACTTCATGCGCTCCAACGGCCTGGCCGAGCGCATTGCCCGCATGCGCCAGCAGCCCGGCTTCGCGACGGATGCCGGTATCCGAAGGCAGGCCCTGTCCGCGCTGCAGACCGAAATCGAGCAATGGCCCGTCAGCCCGGCCGTGGCCGATGCCTGGACCCAGCGCTGGTCCGGCCAGCTAGGCAGCCAGGGAGTGTTCGTGCGCAGTTCGTCCAGCTCCGAGGACCTGCCCAACTTCAGCGGAGCAGGCCTCTACACCACCGTGCCCAATGTGCGCAGCGAGACGGACCTGGTCGCCGCCGTGCGCAAGGTCTGGGCCTCGATCTACAACTTCGAGGCCTGGGAAGCCAGACAGGCAGCGGGCATCGACGATGCGCAGCTGATGATGTCGGTGTTTGTGCAAAACGCCGTGGACTCCTCCGCCTCTGGCGTGATGATCACCCGCGACCCCTTCGATGCCTCGCACCGCCACATGAGCTATATCGCCGCCAAGCGCGGCATAGGCATCCGCGTGGTCGAGGGCAAGCGGGTCGCTGAGCAAATCCTCTACTCCAGCCGCAGCAAGGCCGTGCAGGTACTCAACCGTTCCCAGGACGATGTGGCGCTGCAGCTGGACACCAGGGGCGGCGTGCGCGAAGTGGCCGTGACTGCCGGCCGCGCCGTGCTCAGCGACGCACTGGTGCAGCGACTGGCCCGCGCAGGAGCCGGCATCAAGCAACGCTTTGGCGGCCGGGATCAGGACATCGAGTGGGCCGTGCAGGGCGATCAGCTCATCATCCTGCAGGCGCGCCCCTTCATCTCGGCGCCCGGGCGTTGAAAATCCGCCATGCTGAATTTCGAGTCACCTGTCGTCATCGAGCTGCTGCAAGCCCGGGGTTGGACCCCGCAGCGAGAGGTCGCCATTCCCGTGCCTGTGCAAAGCGCTCTGGACCAACAGCCCAGTCTGACCAGCCACCCTGCCGTGGCGGCACTGCAGAACCTGGCGGGCTTGCACATAGGCCAGGTGGGCAAGGGCCGGGAATGCGCCAGCAGCGATATAGAGTTTGACTGGCTCGAAGCGTATTTCACCGGGGAAGATGCAGACGACGCCCTGCTCTCCTGGGAACAGCGCCTGAACACCCGACTGATAGCAGTTGCCGACGTTCACCACTCCCACGGCCAGCTGCTGATGGCAGGCGATGGACGCTGCTTTTCCTGGTCTTTTGTAGGCATGAGCTTCGAGGGCGAGAATCTTCAGCAGGCGCTGGAGCATCTGTTGCGGGGAATACGTTCGCGCCCCATGCTGGAGCCCGGCCAGTCGTCGACCCAGCTGTACGGCACGCTCTACAAGGCGGGCGACCCCGAGATATACCGCTACTGAATTTCTGAAGACGATCGCCACCGGCCAAGCCATGACCGAATTCTCGCCCCCCACTTTCTCCGTCGCCCAAGCCCTGCAGCAAGCCGCCCGCCAAGGCCTGGCGCGTGTCGATGCACAGATGCTGCTGCTGCACCTGATGCAGCAGCCAGCGCATGCCCGCGCCTGGCTCATCACCCATGACGGCGATGGGCTGAGCGCCGAGCAGCAGGCCCGCTGGGCCCAGCTCTGCGCCCAGCGCCAGCAGGGCGCGCCCGTGGCCTATCTGACCGGCAGCAAGGAGTTCTACGGCCTGGATCTGGCCGTGGACAGCAGGGTGCTGGACCCGCGCCCCGATACCGAGACCCTGGTGGACTGGGCGCTGGAGCTGCTGCCCGAAGGCGCCGCCCACCGCGTCGTGGATCTGGGCACCGGCAGCGGCGCCATTGCCCTGGCCCTGCAAAGCCAGCGCCCCTCAGCCCGGGTCATCGCCGTGGACGCCAGCGCCGATGCCCTGGCCGTGGCCCGCAACAACGCCGCCCGCCTCCAACTGCCCGTGCAGTTCGCCCATGGCAGCTGGCTGCAGCCTCTGGACGGGCAGGAACCCGTCGATCTGATCGTCAGCAATCCGCCCTATATCCGCGCCGACGACCCACACCTGGCGGCGCTGACCCACGAGCCGCTGTCGGCCCTGGCCAGCGGCGCGGACGGGCTGGAGGACATACGCAGCATCATCGACCAGACCCCGGCACACCTGAAGGCTGGCGGCTGGCTGCTTTTCGAGCATGGCTGGGATCAGGCCGAAGACGTGACACAGCTCATGCAGGCGGCCGGCTTCGGGCAGGTCCAGCACCGCCACGACCTGGCCGGCATTGCACGCTGCACGGGCGGCTGCCGGACCGGCAAGGCTTGATTTCCAGACCTTCGCCCCCAGATAAACACGTAGCAAGATTTCCTCACAGCATCGCATTCCTTGCGGTCGGTGAAATAATTGCAGACATCGCGGCTGGTACCGCCATTTCCAAAATCCGGAGCCCACTATGAGCAACACTCAACAACGCATCGACGACCTGGTCAAGAACAACGACATCCTGCTGTTCATGAAGGGCAACGCCAGCTTCCCCCAGTGCGGCTTCTCCGGCCGTGCCATCCAGATCCTCAAGGCCTGCGGCGTGGACGCCAAGTCCATCGCCACCGTGAACGTGCTGGAAGACCAGGAAATCCGCCAGGGCATCAAGGACTACAGCCAGTGGCCCACGATCCCCCAGCTCTACATCAAGGGCGAATTCATCGGTGGCTCGGACATCATGATGGAGATGTACGAATCAGGCGAGCTGCAGCAAGTGCTGGCCGCCAAGTAAGCCCAACCCCGTCTGCAAGCCACCGGCACCCCGGTGGCTTTTTTCATGCCGCCCCCCAAACCTGTTCCCCCTCACCACTGCTGCATCCATATCGATGGCAGTGCCCTGCCCAACCCCGGCCCCATGAGCCTGGGCGTGTTGCTGCAGCTGCCCGATGGCAGCCGCCATACGCTGTCGCAGGATCTGCACCGCAGCGGCTGCAACAACGAAGCCGAGCTGCGCGCGCTGATGGCCGCCCTGAAGCTGGCACGCGATCTCGGCACACGCAGCCTGACCGTGCGCACCGACTCCCAGGTGTTGCTGGAGCAGCTCGGCCCGCCCACGGCCAAGCCGGCGCGGCCCATCGCCCGGCTCGCCCCGCTGTTCGAGGCCGCCCGCGCACAGATGCAGGACTTTGACGAGCTGGTGCTGCAATGGGTGCCCAGACACCGCAATACCGAGGCCGATGCGCTGGCACGCATGGCCCGTTCGGCAGCCGCGCTTCAGCCCTGAAGCCAGTACAGCTGCCTGCCGCAGGCTTTATGTGGTCGAATAGAGACTCCTTGATAACCGGCCGCAGGCACTGCCAGGTGCCGCAGCAGCCCTGCCTATGAGTGTGTCCCAAAGCCTTGCGGTGATTGTTCTGCTGATTCTGCTCAGCGCCTTTTTCTCTGTGGCGGAGATTTCTCTGGCCGCCTCGCGCCGCCTGCGCCTGCGCCAGATGGCCGACGACGGCAACGAAGGAGCCGAGCATGCGCTGCGCGTACAGGAGCAGCCGGGCGAATATTTCACCGTGGTGCAAGTGGGACAGAATGCCGTCGCCATCCTTGGCGGCATCGTCGGCGAGGGTGCGTTCAGCCCCGCACTGACCGAGTTCTTCTCGATCTGGTTCTCGCCCAGCCTCTCGGCGACGCTCGGCTTCCTGCTCTCGTTTTTCATAGTCACCTCGGCCTTCATCCTGCTGGCCGACCTGCTGCCGCGCCGCATCAGCATGAACGAGCCCGAGCGCTATGTGGTGCGCGTGCTCGCCCCCATGCGCTGGTTTGTGGTGATCTTCAAGCCCATCATCTGGTTCTACAACCTGGCGACCGACACCTTGTTTCGCCTGCTGGGCCTGCCCGCGACGCGCGACGAGCGCATCACCAGCGACGACATCCTGGCCATGACCGAAGCAGGCACCAAGGCCGGCGTGCTGGCTGCCCGCGAGCAACAGGTGATTGCCAATGTCTTCGAGCTGGACTCGCGCACCGTGGCCTCTGCCATGACCCAGCGCGACAGCGTGGCCTTCTTCTACCGCGACGACAGCGACGCCATCATCCGCGCCCGCATTGCCGAGGAGCCCTTTTCCACCTACCCGGTCTGCGACGGCGATATCGACCATGTGATCGGCTATGTGGACGCCAAGGACCTGTTCCAGCGCGCGCTCAACAACCAGCCGCTGTCGCTCAGCGACGACAGCCTGATCCGCAAGGTGCTCATCGTGCCCGACCGCCTGACGCTGGCCGAGGTGCTGGAGCAGTTCCGCATGGTGCACGAGGACTTTGCCGTCATCGTCAACGAATACAGCCTGGTCGTGGGTGTGGTGACGCTCAACGACGTGATGAGCACGGTGATGGGCGATCTGGTCGGCCCGGCCGACGAGGAGCAGATCATCCGCCGCGACGAGCATTCCTGGCTGATCGACGGCATCACGCCCATCGAGGACGTGATGCGCGTGCTGCATCTGGACGATATGCCGCATGACGACGAGTACGAAACGCTGGCCGGCTTTCTCATGGTCATGCTGCGCCGCGTGCCGCGCCGCACCGATACCGTCACCTGGGGCGGCTTCAAGTTCGAGGTGCTGGACGTGGACAGCTACCGCATCGACCAGGTCATGGTGACCCATCTGCCCGAGCCCGCGGCCGAATCTGCCGCACCTTCTGCAGCCGCAGCGGCCAAGGTGCAGGGCAGCGCTGCCCAGTCCCAGGCTGGCAAAAGCACCCACTCCTGAATCAGGAGCTTCTTGCAATCATCTCCAAAGGACTTCAGGTTCTTTTCTTGCTGAAATCAATGAAAAGAGAGCGCCAGGCGCTCTCTTTTTTTCTGTATATCGCCACGGCATCAGACCGGCTGCGGCTCTTCCACCAGCCAGCGCCGCTGGGCGCCGAACACGGCATTCGGATACTGGGGCTGGCCCCGGCTTCCGTTGTAGCGGCCCAGTGCCATATAGGCATCGCCTTTTTCGCGGTCCATGTAGTGGCGCAGGATCACGCAGCCGAAGCGCAGATTGGTCTGCATGTGGAACAGCTTGCCGATATCGCCGTCACCGATCAGCCGCATCCAGAACGGCATGATCTGCATATAGCCACGCGCGCCCACGCTGGAGATGGCGTATTTGCGATAGCCGCTCTCCACCTGTATCAGGCCCATGACCATGGACACATCGAGACCCGCGCGCTTGGACTCGTACCAGACGGTCTGCAGGAATTCGCGCCGTGCCTGAGGATCGGGCTTGCGCTTGGCCAGCTTGTCGCTGCTGGCCACCAGCCAGCGCAGATAGCTCATGCGCGCCGCTGTGGAGGCGAACTCCAGCTCGGGCGGCGCGCCCGAGCCCGCCACGGCCGCGCTGAGCGCCGTGCGCACGGAGTCGGCCAGCGGCTCTTCGAGCTGCCCGCCGGCCCAGGCCGCCTGCGGCCACAGCCAGCCGGCCGCCGGGGCGGCCAGCGCAGCGGCAGTCCTCAGGCAGTGGCGTCGGCTCAGCAGGGTCTCGGGCATGGAAACAGCAGCTTACAGGCCCAGGCGGCTCTTGAGGTGAGCCAGCACCTCATTCGTCGCCAGCTTTGTGGCTTCTGTGTCACGGCGCTGCTGGTACTCGACCACGCCTTCCTTCAGGCCGCGGTCGCCCAGCACCACGCGGTGGGGCACGCCGATCAGCTCCCAGTCGGCCAGCATGGCACCGGGGCGCTCATCGCGGTCGTCGAGGATCACGTCCACGCCCAGTGCCAGCAGCTCGCCGTAGAGCTTCTCGGCCTCGGTCTTCACGGCCTCGCTGCGACCCATGCCGATGGGGCAGATCACCACGGTGAACGGTGCAATCGCATCGGGCCATATCATGCCGCGCTCGTCGTGGTTCTGCTCCACGGCAGCGGCGGGCAGGCGGGTCACGCCAATGCCGTAGCAGCCCATCTCGAAGTGCTGGGGCTTGCCGTTGTCGCCGAGGAAAGTGGCTTCCATGGCCTTGGAGTACTTGGTGCCCAGATAGAACACATGACCGATTTCAATGCCGCGCTCGATCGCCAGCTCGCCCGCGCCGTCGGGCGAGCGGTCGCCAGCCACCACATTGCGCAGATCCGCCACCACGGCGGGCTCGGGCAGGTCGCGGCCGAAGTTCACGCCGGTGATGTGGAAGTCTTCCTCGTTGGCACCGCAGACCCAGTCGGCCATCACGGCCACATCGCGGTCCACCACGATGTTCACGGGCTTCTTGAGACCGATGGGGCCCAGATAGCCGGGCTTGGCACCGAAGTGCTCCTCAATCTCGCCCACGGTCGCGAAACGGAAGCCCGCCAGGCCCTCGACCTTGCCGACCTTGATCTCGTTCATCTCGTGATCGCCGCGCAGCAGCAGCAGCCACACTTGCGACTTGACGATCAGCCCCTTGTCGTCGAGCTCGTCCGTGGCCAGCACCAGCGACTTCACGGTCTGCGCCAGAGGCAGACCCAACTGCTCGGCCACGGCTTCGCAGGTGCTGTTGCCGGGCGTGGCGACCTTTTGCATGGCCTGGACGGCAGCAGGACGGGCCTGGGTGGGCGCCAGGCTCTCGGCCTTCTCGATATTGGCCGCGTAGTCGCTGTTCGGGCAGTACACGATGGCGTCCTCACCCGTGGAAGCGATGACCTGAAACTCTTCGCTCAGATCGCCTCCGATGGCGCCCGAATCGGCACGCACGGCGCGGTACTGCAGACCGAAGCGGTCGAAGATGCGCTTATAGGCTTCGCGCATGGTCTGGTAGCTGATCTGGGCCGCATCGCGATCCTTGTCGAAGGAATAGGCGTCCTTCATGATGAACTCGCGACCGCGCATCAGGCCGAAGCGGGGACGGCGCTCGTCGCGGAACTTGGTCTGGATCTGGTAGAGGTTCTTGGGCAGCTGCTTGTAGCTCTTGAACTCCTGGCGCGCGATATCGGTGACCACCTCTTCGGACGTGGGCTGGATCACGAAATCACGACCATGACGATCCTGGATGCGCAGCAGCTCGGGGCCCATCTTCTCGAAACGGCCGGTTTCCTGCCACAGCTCGGCAGGCTGGACCACGGGCATGGTGGTTTCGATGGCGCCGGCACGGTTCATTTCCTCGCGCACGATGGCCTCGACCTTGCGGATCACGCGCAGGCCCATGGGCATGTAGTTGTAAATGCCAGCACCCAGCTTTTTGATCATGCCAGCCCGCATCATGAGCTTGTGGCTGACCACTTCGGCGTCGGCCGGAGCTTCTTTCAGGGTGGAGATGAGAAATTGGGAGGCTTTCATGGAACTGGCAATTCAGTGGAAATAGGCATGGCCCGCTTGTCGATCACAAGGGGCCATGCATAATGAACACAATTCAAAAATTTGGGGTTTGATTATGCTTGACCGGGACGGATTTCGCCCGAACGTCGGCATCATCCTGCTCAACCAAAGAAACCAGGTGTTCTGGGGAAAACGCATTCGCACCCACAGCTGGCAGTTTCCGCAAGGTGGCATTGATCGGGGTGAGACACCCGAGCAAGCCATGTTCCGCGAGCTGCACGAGGAAGTGGGGCTGAAGCCCAATCACGTTCGCGTGGTTGCCCGCACCAGGGACTGGTTGCGCTACGAGGTGCCAGACAGGTACATCCGCCGCGACGCGCGCGGGCATTACAAAGGCCAGAAGCAGATATGGTTTTTGCTTCAACTGGTCGGCCATGACTGGGACTTGAACCTGCGTGCCACCGACCACCCTGAGTTCGATGCCTGGCGCTGGAATGACTACTGGGTTCCTCTGGATGTGGTGGTCGAATTCAAACGCGGCGTCTATGAAATGGCGCTGACCGAGTTGGCGCGCTTTCTGCCGCGCGGCGAGCAGCAGCGCAACCGCTATCTGCGCAGCGGCATGCGGCCACGCGATCAGGAGGCAGGCCAGACCACTGGCGGCACCGCCCATCCTGGGCAGCACCATCAGGTCATGTACCCTGCCCGCACAGGGAGCTTTCGCATCAACCCCGGCATAGAGCTGCCGCCCGGTGCCAGTTTTGACCCGGACCCGCAGACCGGCATAGACAATCCGCCCGATCACAAGCCTCTGCAATGAACAAAGCCGTAATGCCTCACAGCATTACGGCTTTTTTGTCGGCGGCCTGGGCTCAGTGTCCTGCCACCACCATATTGTCGCGGTGCATTATTTCGGGACCAGCCGAGTAGCCCAGCAGCGACTCAATCTCCGAGGAGCTCTTTCGGCACAGCAGCCGCGCCTCGGCGCTGGCATAGCTGGCCAGACCACGGGCGATCTCGACACCGCTCTCATCACGCACGGCAATCACTTCGCCACGCGAGAAATCGCCCTCCACGGTGATCATGCCTATGGGCAGCAGGCTCTTGCCTTCGTCACGCAGCTTGGAGACGGCACCCGCATCCACGGTCACCGAACCACGCAGCTGCAGATGGTCGGCAATCCACTGCTTGCGCGCCTGCATCTTGTGAGTGTTGGCAACCAGCAGCGTGCCTATGGACTCGCCACGCGTCAGACGCAGCAGCACGTCTTTCTCACGTCCCCAGGCGATCACGGTGGAAGCACCGGAGCCCGCCGCACGCTTGGCCGCCAGAATCTTGGTGATCATGCCGCCCGTACCAATGGACAGGCCCGCTCCGCCGGCCATGGCTTCCAGCTCGGGGTTGCCGGCTTCGGCCACGTCGATGAACCTGGCATCGGGGTTCTTGCGCGGATCGGCGCTGTAGAGGCCGCGCTGATCGGTCAGTATGACCAGCGCATCGGCCTCGACCAGATTCGCCACCAGCGCGCCCAGGGTGTCGTTGTCGCCAAAGCGGATCTCATCGATTACCACCGTGTCGTTCTCGTTGATGACGGGCACCACGCCCAGTTGCAGCAGCGTCAGCAGCGTGGTGCGGGCGTTCAGATAGCGTTCGCGATCGGCCAGATCCGCATGGGTCAGCAGCACCTGGGCGCTGGGCACGCCTTCGCCACGCAGCTTGGTCTCGTACATCTGGGCCAGCCCCATCTGACCGACGGCTGCTGCGGCCTGCAGCTCATGCACCTCGGTCGGACGCGTGGCCCAGCCCAGTCGCTTCATGCCTTCGGCAATGGCGCCGCTGGAGACCATGATGACTTCGCGCTTGACGCCGTCTTCACCATTCACCAGCGCCGCCAGCTGGCGGCTCCACTCTTCAATGGCGGCCTCATCCAGACCACGACCTTCATTCGTAACCAGGCTGGAGCCGACTTTGACGACGATGCGACGGGCATCACGCAGCACATTGGAAGACATGAGAATTTACAGTGTTTTAAGCCTCTAACGCTTATGGGAAAAGCGCAAGAAGCTATTAAATTCAAAGCAAAACAGCGCACCAAGTGCGCTGCTGGGTTATACCCTCTAGCTTATTCCGGATCGTAAGAGGCGAAACGCGGATCGGTCATATCCAGACCAGAATCCTCACCTCCCGCAAAGCGAGGGTCGATTTCCTTGGGAGCCTGCTCCGCCAGCTGCTGGTTGTGCACATGCTCGTAGATCTTGCGGATCAGCGGCTCGCAACCTTCGCGGGTCAGCGCCGAGATCTCGTAGACCGGGCCCTTCCACTTGAAGCGCTTGACGAAGTCCTTGACCTTGGCAGCACGCTCTTCCACGGGAACCATGTCCAGCTTGTTGAGCACCAGCCAGCGCGGCTTGTCGTAGAGCTCGGCATCGTACTTCTTGAGTTCGGCCACGATGGCCCTGGCCTGCTCGACCGGGTCCACGCCCTCGTCGAACGGTGCAATGTCCACGATATGCAGCAACAGTCTCGTTCGCTGCAGATGGCGCAGGAACTGGTGACCCAGGCCCGCACCTTCGGAGGCGCCCTCGATCAGACCCGGGATGTCGGCCACCACAAAGCTCTGCTCGGCAGCCACGCGCACCACACCCAGATTGGGATGCAAGGTGGTGAAGGGATAGTCGGCAATCTTGGGACGGGCGTTGGAGACGGCCGTGATGAAAGTGGACTTGCCAGCATTGGGCATGCCCAGCAGGCCCACATCGGCCAGCACCTTGAGCTCCAGCTTCAGGTTGCGGCGCTCGCCGGGATAGCCGGGAGTCTTCTGGCGCGGCGCCCGGTTGATGGCACTCTTGAAACGCAGATTGCCGAAACCGCCGTCACCGCCCTTGGCGATGGTGATGACCTGGCCGGGCTCCAGCAACTCGAACAGCACTTCACCGGTATCCGCATCGCTGATGATGGTGCCCACAGGCATGTTCAGCGTGATGTCGTCACCGGCTGCACCGAACATGTCGGAGCCCATGCCGTGCTGGCCGCGCTTGGCCTCGTGGCGGCGCGAATAGCGGTAATCCACCAGCGTGTTCAGGTTCACATCGGCCACGGCATACACATGACCGCCACGGCCGCCGTCGCCACCGTCGGGGCCGCCAAATTCCTTGTATTTCTCGTGCCGGAAAGACACGCAGCCATTGCCGCCGTCACCGGCTGCAATGTCGATAAAAGCTTCGTCAACAAACTTCATGAGGCATCCAGTCTACAAAATCAGTGTGCACCAGAAGCTCCGGGCCACACTTGAGTGCTCTATTACCATGCCCCATCTGCCAGAAATCTGCTGCCTGGAGCCTTTTCAAACAACAAAGCCCCGACAAGTCGGGGCTTTGTTGGAGTCACAGACGACTTATGCAGCCGTGATGTTGACTGTTTGCTTGGACAGAGCGCCCTTCACACCGAACGACACGTGGCCGTCAACCAGTGCAAACAGGGTGTGATCCTTGCCCACGCCAACGTTCTCACCGGGGTGGAACTTGGTGCCGCGCTGACGCACGATGATGGAACCAGCTGTCACCAGCTCGCCACCAAAGGCCTTCACGCCCAGCATTTTTGGCTTGGAATCACGTCCGTTACGCGTAGAGCCGCCGCCTTTTTTCTGTGCCATGACTTAGCTCCTAAAATTAAGCAGCGATTGCCACGATTTGCAGTTCGGTGAACTGCTGACGATGGCCTTGGCGCTTTTGATAGTGCTTACGACGGCGCATCTTGAAGATGTGCACCTTGTCGTGCTTGCCGTGAGCAACCACAGTTGCCTTTACAGATGCACCGGACACCAGGGGGGCACCAACCTTGATTTCAGCGCCGTTGCCGACGGCCAAAACTTGGTCGATCACGATTTCCTGGCCTACGTCCGCAGCAATCTGTTCTACCTTGATCTTTTCGCCAGCTGCAACGCGATACTGCTTGCCGCCGGTTTTTATGACTGCGTACATTGAAAACCTCTAAAGTCTGAGAGTTCCATGAAATGATTTCCACGGAGCCGGCAATTCTAGCACGCATGCATTTTTTCTGCTGGCATACCCCTAGGAAGCGATTCAGGATCTCCGATGGCCGCGCGGAATGAGATGCCAGGCGCAGGTGCGCGGCAAGGCTTACTCCTTGCAAGCGACCGCAATGCCACAGAGTGCCCGCAAAGCCTCTGTTCACTTGAACGGGCTCTGAGGACACCACGCAAAACCCTGTTGCATCTTCCTATAATCGTGAGTCCACTTGGCGGTTCATCACCTTGACTACAGAAATTTCCACATCCAATCCGCTTGCCTTGATCGCAGATGACATGCGCGAAGTGGATATCGTCATTGCTCAGCGACTGACAACCAGCGTCCCCCTGATCGCACAGATCTCCCAATACATCATTGCCGCGGGCGGCAAGCGCCTGCGCCCGGCCCTGCTGCTGCTGATCGCCGGCGCCCTGGGACATCAGGGCAAGAACAAATACATTCTGGCCGCCGTGGTGGAGCTGATTCACACCGCGACCTTGCTGCACGACGATGTGGTGGACGAATCCACGCTGCGTCGTGGCAGGGCCACGGCCAACGAGACCTTTGGCAACCCTGCCAGTGTTCTGGTCGGAGACTTTCTGCACACCCGCTCCTTCCAGATGATGGTGGAAGTGGGCAGCATGCGCGTGCTGCAAATCCTGTCCGACGCCACCAACGTGATCGCAGAAGGCGAAGTCCAGCAGCTCATCAACACCCATGATGCTTCGCTGAATGAAGCCGGCTATCTGCACGTCATCCGCTCCAAGACCGCCCAGCTCTTCGAGGCCAGCGCACAGCTGGCAGCCGTGCTGGCCGGTGCCACGCCTGAAGTGGAGCAGGCCTGTGCCGCCTATGGCCAGGCACTTGGAACGGCATTCCAGATCATTGACGATGTGCTGGACTACACCGGCAACACTCAGGAAATGGGCAAGAACCTGGGCGATGACCTGCGCGAAGGCAAATGCACCCTGCCACTGATCGCCGCCATGCAGCGCGGCAGCGCCGAGCAGGCCGCCATCGTGCGCAACGCCATCGAACAAGGCTCTACGGATCAACTGGATGCCGTGGTGGAAATCGTGCGCAGCACCGGCGCCCTGGACGTTGCCCGAGCCGCCGCGCACGCGGAAGCCCAGCGCGCCATTGATGCACTGGCCTCGCTGCCAAGCAATGCATACACCGCAAGTTTGCTACAATTGGCCTCTCAGCTTTTGGAGCGCCGCACCTGAATCGCCAGGTGCACCACGGCGCTCGACAAACAAAGCCTGCGGGGTGTAGCTTAGCCTGGTAGAGCGCTACGTTCGGGACGTAGAGGCCGGAGGTTCGAATCCTCTCACCCCGACCAATCTCATTTTTGTCGCAGTTTCTTGCGCCATGTTCAATGACGCGGCATTGACACATGCATGCGCGCCTGGCGACCTGCCGTTTGCCACAACAAGAATGGTAGGATAGATCCTCTACTCCCCTCCCAGACTTGGATACATGGCTGCTGCCGACACTCTGCAAAAGAACACTCCTGCGCCCATTGCCATCCCAGGTTTAGGCAGGGCCCTGATTTCTGCAGGAAAGGTTTCGCAGCAAGCCGCCGAGAACGCAGCCAAGAAAGCCGCCACAGGCAAGACCCCGTTCATCACCGAGCTCAGCCAGTCTGGTGAAATCAGCGCACTGGAAATTGCCGAAACCATTTCCATGATGTTCAGCACTCCGCTGCTGGACCTCAACGCCATCGACGTCCAGCAACTTCCGCGCGAACTGCTGGACCCGAAAATCAGCAACGCCTATCGCGTGCTGGCACTCAGCAAGCGCGGCAATCGGCTCACCATCGCCACGGCAGACCCTACTCAGCAGGAAGCTGCCGAACAGATCAAATTCACGACTCAGTTGCTGGTGGACTGGGTGGTTGTCGAGGCCGACAAGCTGCAAAAGCTCATCGAGCAGACCGGCAAGAGCGTCAGCGAATCCCTGGACTCCTATTCCAGCTCAGGGGACTTCGACTTTGACGACGTCAAGATCGAGGATGCCCCCGAGGAAAAAGACAATGCCGTCGGCGCCGAGGTCGAGGATGCGCCGGTCGTCAAGTTTCTGCACAAGATGCTGCTGGACGCCTTCAATATGCGCGCGTCCGACTTGCACTTCGAGCCCTACGAACACAATTACCGCGTGCGCTTTCGTATCGACGGCGAGCTGCGCGAGATTGCCTCTCCTCCTATCGCGATCAAGGACAAGCTGGCTTCGCGCATCAAGGTGATCTCGCGCCTGGACATCTCGGAGAAACGCGTTCCGCAAGACGGCCGCATGAAGCTCAAGGTCGGCCCCGATCGCGTCATCGACTTTCGTGTCAGCACCTTGCCCACGCTGTTTGGCGAAAAGATCGTGATCCGTATTCTGGACCCGAGCTCGGCCAAGATGGGCATCGATGCCCTAGGCTACGAGCCCGAGGAGAAAGAGCGCCTGCTCAAGGCCATCAACCGCCCCTACGGCATGATTCTGGTCACCGGCCCCACGGGCTCGGGCAAGACCGTGTCGCTGTACACCTGCCTGAACCTGCTCAACCAGCCGGGCGTGAACATTGCCACTGCCGAAGACCCTTCCGAAATCAACATGCCCGGCGTCAACCAGGTGAATGTGAACGAGAAGGCCGGCCTGACCTTTGCTGCTGCGCTCAAGTCCTTTCTGCGCCAGGATCCGGACATCATCATGGTCGGTGAAATCCGCGACCTGGAAACCGCCGACATCTCGATCAAGGCTGCCCAGACCGGGCACCTGGTGCTGTCCACGCTGCACACCAATGACGCTCCGACCACGCTGACGCGCATGCGCAATATGGGCATCGCCCCTTTCAATATTGCCTCCAGCGTGATTCTGATCACCGCCCAGCGTCTGGCGCGACGCCTGTGTGCGCAGTGCAAGGAGCCCGCCGACATACCGCACGACGCCCTGATCGATGCCGGCTACGACGAAGCCGAACTCGACGGCAGCTGGGTCAGCTACAAGCCTGTCGGCTGCCCTGCCTGCAACAACGGCTACAAGGGACGTGTCGGTATTTATCAGGTGATGCCCATCAGCGAAGAGATTCAGCGCATCATCCTGCGTGACGGCAGCGCCCTGGAGATTGCCGCACAGGCCAAGGCCGAAGGAGTACGCTCTCTGCGCGGCTCGGGCCTGCATAAAGTCAAGCTGGGTCTGACCTCACTCGAAGAAGTGCTGGCGGTCACCAACGAATAAAACCAGTATCAGTGAGGGAACGCCATGGCAAGCGCAGCGTCCAAGGGAATCAAGGAATTTCTCTTCGAGTGGGAAGGCAAGGACCGCAACGGCAAGATCGTTCGCGGCGAGACTCGTGCCGGCGGAGAAAACCAGATCCAGGCCATGCTGCGCCGCCAGGGCGTGACTCCGTCCAAGATCAAGAAGCGCAGGACCCGCGGCGGCAAGAAGATCAAGCCCAAGGACATTGCGCTGTTCACGCGCCAGCTGGCCACCATGATGAAGGCCGGCGTGCCGCTGCTGCAGTCTTTCGACATCGTGGGCCGGGGCAACACCAACCCCAACGTCACCAAGCTGCTCAACGACATCCGCTCCGATGTGGAAACCGGCACTTCGCTGAGCGCCGCCTTTCGGAAGTTTCCGCTCTACTTCAACAGCCTCTACTGCAATCTGGTGGAGGCCGGCGAGGCCGCAGGTATTCTGGAGTCGCTGCTGGACCGTCTTGCCACCTATATGGAAAAGACGGAAGCCATCAAGTCCAAGATCAAGTCGGCGCTGATGTACCCCACATCGGTCATGATCGTGGCCTTCGTCGTGGTGACCGTGATCATGATCTTCGTGATCCCGGCCTTCAAGGAGGTCTTCACCTCCTTTGGCGCCGACCTGCCCGCGCCCACGCTGCTGGTGATGGGCATCAGCGATTACTTTGTCCAGTACTGGTGGCTGATCTTCGGCGTGCTGGGCGGCGGCATCTATTTCTTCATGCAGGCCTGGAAGCGCAACGAGCGCGTACAGCAGTTCATGGACCGCACCATACTCAAGCTACCCATCTTCGGCGTGCTGATCGAGAAGTCCTGCGTGGCCCGCTGGACACGTACGCTGTCCACCATGTTTGCCGCCGGCGTGCCGCTGGTCGAGGCGCTGGACTCCGTGGGAGGCGCCTCGGGCAACTACCTCTACAAAAACGCCACCGACAGGATTCAGTCGGAAGTCTCCACGGGCACCAGCCTGACCGTGGCCATGGCCAATGCCAACATCTTCCCTTCCATGGTGCTGCAGATGTGTGCCATCGGCGAGGAATCGGGCGCCATCGACCATATGCTGGGCAAGGCAGCCGATTTCTATGAAAGCGAAGTCGACGAAATGGTGGCGGGCCTCTCCAGCCTGATGGAGCCCATCATCATCGTCTTCCTGGGCACCTTGATCGGCGGCATCGTGGTGTCCATGTATCTGCCTATCTTCAAGCTGGGTCAAGTGGTCTGATGATTTCCGAACTGGTGTTGAATGCCGCTGCCGGCGGCGTGCTGGGCTTGCTGATCGGCAGCTTTCTGAATGTGGTGATCCACCGCCTGCCTCTGATGATGGAGCAGGAATGGCATGCCGAAGGTGCGCAATGGGCCGAGGAACAAAAGGACAAGGGCGCCAGAATCGAGCTGCCGCCGGCCAAGCCCGCCATCACGCTGAGCCAGCCTCGTTCGCGCTGCCCGCATTGCGGCCATCAGATCGCCTGGTACGAGAACATTCCCGTGCTGAGCTATCTGTTTCTGCGCGGACGCTGCGCCGAGTGCAAAACGCCCATCAGCCTGCGCTACCCTGTGGTTGAACTGGTCTGCGCCGCGCTGTTTGCCTTCTGCCTGGGCCGCGACGGCCTGACCGCCACCGGCTTTGCCTGGTGCGGCTTCAGCGCGGCGCTGCTGGCGCTTGCACTGATAGACTGGGACACCACGTTCTTGCCGGACTCCATCACTCTGCCCCTGCTCTGGGCCGGCCTGATCGCCTCCGCACTGCAGTGGACCAGCGTGCCTCTGCAACAATCGCTGTGGGGCGCCGTCGCAGGCTATATGTCGCTATGGCTGATCTTCTGGGCCTTCAAGCTGGCAACGGGCAAGGAAGGCATGGGCTACGGCGATTTCAAGCTGTTTGCCGCACTCGGTGCCTGGTTTGGCTGGCAGGCACTGGTGCCCATCATTCTCATGGCATCGGTCGTGGGCGCCGTCATCGGCATTGCGCTCAAGATCAACAGCAAGCTGCGCGAAGGCGGCTATGTGCCATTCGGCCCTTTTCTTGCCGGCGGCGGTTTCGTCAGCCTGATCTGGGGCCCGCAGGCGGTGCTCAGCTTTGCAGGCCTGTAAGCCATGAAAGTCGCACCTGAGCGCTCACCATTCAGACTGGGGCTGACGGGCGGCATCGGCAGCGGCAAAAGCACGGTTGCAGCCAGGCTGCAGGCATGCGGCGCAACGCTGATCGATGCCGACCATATCTCGCGCAGCCTGACGGCAAGCGGCGGCATGGCCCTGCCCCTCATCGCTCAGGCTTTTGGTGCCGATCTGATCGACGCACAGGGCGCCCTCAACCGCGCCCGCATGCGCGAGCTGGTCTTCGCCGATCCGTCCGCGCGCCAGCGCCTGGAAGCCATTCTCCACCCCCTGATCGCCGAGCAGACCCGGCAGCAGCATGAAGCGGCCGTGGCTGCGGGCAGCAAGCTCATCGTGCACGACATTCCGCTGCTGGTCGAGTCCGGCCACTGGCGAACACGCCTGGATGGCGTGCTGGTCGTGGACTGCCGCGAGAGCACGCAGACAGAGCGCGTCATGGCGCGCAGCGCTATCACACGCGAGGCCGTGCAGGCCATCATCGACGCCCAGGCCACGCGTGCCCAGCGTCTGGCCACGGCCGACTGGGTCATCTATAACGATGACGGGGTCACAATCGGAACTCTCCACGCATATACCGATCAAATCGCTGCATGGTTCGGGCTATGATGCAGACCATGGCTTGGCCTGTGCGTGTGATCGCCGCATGTGCACGTTGACCGCTGATTCCTGTGCACCCCGAGGAGCCCAGCAAACGTGATCCTGTACGAATATCCTTTTAACGAGCGTCTGAGAACTTATCTGCGTCTTGAGCAGTTGTATCGCCGTTTGCGCGAGCTGCTGACCCGCGCGCATTCGGTCGATCATCATTTCGCCCTGATCACCATCTTCGAGATCATGGACGTGGCCTCGCGCAGCGATCTGCGAGCCGACGTCATCAAGGACCTGGAGCGCCAGAAGCACCTGCTGGACGTGTTGCGCGACAACCCCGATATTTCCCAGCACATGCTGCACCAGGTGGCGCGCCAGGTGGAGAGCTGCTTTGCCACCATCAATGCACAGACCGGCAAGACCGGCCAGGCGCTGACCGAAAACGAATGGCTGATGTCCATACGCAGCCGTGTGGGCATACCCGGCGGCACCTGCAGCTTTGACCTGCCGGCCTATCACGCCTGGCAGAACCTCGATCCGCGCTACCGCCAGCGCGACCTCGAAGACTGGGCCGGCGAGCTGACCCCGCTGGGTCAGGCGCTTGAGCTGATCCTGCAGCTGCTGCGCGAAACCGGCATTCCCCAGCGCGTGGTGGCCGAGCAAGGCGTGTTCCAGCAGGCCATGCCGGCCGGCCGCAGCTTCCAGCTGCTGCGCCTGCGCATAGACCCGCATCTGAATCTGGTGCCGGAGATCAGCGGCAACCGCCTGCTGGTGTCGGTGCGCCTGCTCAAGCTGGCCCATGGCAGCAAGCCCCAGCCCTGCAATGACGACGCCACTTTCGAGCTCACGCTCTGCGCATAAGTAAGTCCCCGGCAGTCTTCTCGTCCCGATTGAGCCGCACATTGCGGCTCAATGGCTTTCAGGGTCGGCCACCCGTGTTTTCCAGCTGTGATACATCTACGCCATGAGCACTGACAAGCAATCCCCCACCATGGTGAAATGCCCGACCTGCGGCGGCCCCAGCGTTTTTTTGCCCAGCAATAAGTTCCGCCCCTTCTGCAGCGAGCGTTGCCGCAATATCGATCTGGGCGCCTGGGGCAATGAAGAGTTCCGCGTTCCGGCTCAGACGCCTCCCGAAGATGGGCCGTTTGGTGATCCACGCACGGAAAACTAAGCGAGGCAGCAAAAACAAGAGCGCCTTGCGCTTGGCATGTATTGATTTCAACCTGATTGACCAAGCAAATCGAGATTCAGCTAGCGCAAGGCGCTCTTTATTTCAGAGCATACCGTTTCAGGCCCGAGGCTGCTGCGCCTCGTAATGGCTTTGATCAAAGACCAGGCCGCGCTCCTCGCTCAGCCATTGCAGCACGGGATAGGCACCGGGCAGGACGGGGTGCACATCGAGCGGCAACTGCTGCCAGGCCATTTGCTGGCCCTCGCGCATCTCGAACTCGCCCGTCCATTCCGTCACCTTGCACCAGTGCAGACGCACCAGCGCATGCGGGTAGTCATGCTCGGTCACCTTCCAGGCATGGGCCTGGCCAATGGTCACACCCAGCTCTTCGATCAGCTCGCGGCGCAAAGCCTGCTCCACGCTCTCGCCGGCCTCCAGCTTGCCGCCAGGAAACTCCCAGTAGCCCGCATAAGGCTTGCCTGCAGGGCGGCTTGAAATCAGCAGCGCCCCATCGGATTCGCGCAACAGCACGCCCACGGCCACTTCCGTGTGCTTGCGCTGCGCCTGTGTTTCAGCAGTCACTTCCACAACACTCTTTCTTCATTCCAGGTCGGCTTCTTCAGCCAGACCGTCCACATCTTCAATGCGCTTCTTGACCGTCACGGGGCGCTCGTTGCGGCCCGCGTAGTCGCGTGCGAACTGGTGGGCCACACGGCCGCTGCGCGAGCCGCGCTCCAGCGCCCAGACCAGGGCTTCGGGCCTGGCCGCCTCGATGGTGGCCTGGTCCATGCCCAGCGCAGACAGCCACTGCGCCACCACGCGCAAATACTCGTCCTGGCTGAAGGGGTAGAAGCTCACCCAGAGACCGAAGCGCTCGGACAGCGATATTTTTTCCTCCACCACCTCGCCGGGGTGGATCTCGCCGTTCTCGCTTTTTTGCTGCGCCAGGTTGTCCGTCATGTACTCGGGCAGCAGATGGCGGCGATTGCTGGTGGCATAGACCAGCACATTCGGCGTGGCCGCGGAAACCGAGCCATCCAGCATGGATTTCATGGCCTTGTAGCCGGGCTCGCCCTCTTCAAAGCTCAGATCGTCGCAATAGATGATGAATTTCTCGCTCCGGCCGGCGACCACGTCGACGATGTCGGGCAGATCGGTTAGATCGGCCTTGTCCACCTCAATCAGACGCAGGCCCTGGGGCGCAAAGCTGTGCAGGCAGGCACGGATCAGCGAGGACTTGCCCGTGCCGCGCGCACCCGTCAGCAACACGTTGTTGGCCGTGCGACCGCTGACGAACTGCTCGGTATTGCGCGCAATCTTTTCCTTTTGCACGTCGATGTTCTGCAGATCGGACAACTGCATGGCGCCCACATGGCGCACCGGCTCCAGCACGCCGCAGCCGTTGGCGCGCTTGCGGTAGCGCCAGGCAATCGCCGCATCCCAGTCGGCGGGTGCCTGCAGGGGCTGGGGCAGCACGGACTCGATGCGCTGCATCAATTGCTCGGCACGCTCGACCAGGCGCTCCAAAGGGTTCATCACATCTTGCACGACCAGATCTCCATGTTTTTATAGCTTTCAGCGCTTGCCTAATCTTGATTTCAGAATAAAAAGCAATCAAAACTCAATATAGACAAGCGCAAGAAGCTCCTGAAATTGAAGCACACGCAGTCGCCTGCGAGGCATGAGGCTGGCGCGGCCCAAGCCAGAGATACCGAGCAAGAGCCGCCTCGCAGCGAAGGTATCGTCCCCCTCCCGATGCAACGCATCGAGAGAGGGGGAAGGCGCGTTGCCCAGGCGGAACCGCCTAGGCAACGCGCCTCAGGGGGTGCTCAATTACGACCGGTAATCAGCGTTGATGGTCACATATTCGTGACTCAGATCGCAGGTCCATACCGTCTGCGCGGCATCGCCACGACCCAGCACCACGCGCACCACGATCTCCTGCTGCTTCATCACGCGCTGACCGTCTTCTTCCTTGTAAGAAGGATTGCGGCCGCCGTCGACCACCACATGCACATCGTCCAGGTACAGATCGATCTTGGTCTGGTCCAGGTCGGCAATGCCGGCATAGCCCACAGCGGCCAGGATGCGGCCCAGGTTGGGGTCGGAAGCAAAAAAGGCCGTCTTGACCAGGGGCGAGTGGGCAATGGAGTAAGCAACCAGACGGCACTCTTCCTCATTCTTGCCACCCTCGACCTTGACGCTGATGAACTTGGTGGCGCCCTCGCCATCGCGAACAATGGCCTGCGCGAGCTTTTGCGCCACTTCCAGCAATGCGGCCTTGAGCTGCTCGCCTTCGGCGCTGGAGAGCTCCTTGATCTGGGCGTTGCCTGCCTTGTGGGTGGCGATCAGCACGAACGAGTCATTGGTGGAGGTGTCGCCATCAATGGTCACGCGGTTGAAGGAGCCGTCGGCCAGCTCCTTGACCAGGGGCTGCAGCAGCTCGGGTGCGATCGCCGCATCGGTAGCCAGAAAGCCCAGCATGGTCGCCATATTGGGACGGATCATGCCAGCGCCCTTGCTGATGCCGGTGATGGCAACCGTCTTGCCGCCAATGCTGACGCTGCGGCTGAAAGCCTTGGGCAAGGTGTCGGTGGTCATGATGCCTTCGGCAGCCGTGGCCCAGTTATCCGCCTTGGCAGCAGCAATGGCCTTGGGCATGCCCGCCACGATGCGGTCAACGGGCAGCTCTTCCATGATCACGCCAGTGGAAAAAGGCAGGATCTGGCCTGCGTTCAGATCCAGCTCCTTGGCCAGAGCCGCGCAGGTGGCGCGGGCATTGGCCAGACCGGCGGCGCCGGTGCCTGCATTGGCATTGCCGGTGTTGACGACCATGGCGCGGATGCCGGTGCCGACCGCCAGATGCTCGCGGCAGATCTGCACGGGAGCGGCGCAGAAACGGTTCTGGGTGAACACGCCGGCCACCGAGGCGCCTTCGTCGAGCAGGAACACCGTCAGGTCCTTGCGATTGGCCTTGCGCACGCTGGCTTCGGTAACGCCAATGCGAACGCCATTGATCGCCAGCAGATCAGCGGCGACGGGAGCGGAAAGATTCACGGACATTTCTGTATGTTCCTGAGAAAAGCCTCCCCCTGAGCCGCTGCGCGGCTTCCCCCTGAGGGGGACGACATCTTCGCCGCGAGGCGGCTCTTGCTCGATGTCTCCGGCCAAGAGCGCGCCCCGTACAGCAGCCTAGGGGTCGAAAGTTAAAACGTTCCCCATTATCGGAACAATCAAGCCGACCTCAGGCTTTACTGGCATTGCCCGAGTAAAAAGCCAACGCACAAATGCAAACACGGGCCAATGCCCGTGTTGTAAATGCAGCTTGAGACGCACTACCCAAGCCAGAGCCATCCTCACGGCTGGGACGTGAGTTCCCCTTGGAGCAAGGCGCGAAGCGCCTCAGGGGGTCAGGACAGCTTGCCGTGGCAAAGCTTGAACTTCTTGCCGCTGCCGCAGGGGCAAGGGTCGTTGCGGCCCACGTGCACGCCCTCGGGCATGGCCAGAGGCTCGGCCAGCATCACGTCGTCCTCGATGCTCATGCCTTCGGTTTCCGAGGGCGAGGCATAACTCATGTGCTCCAGGCTCTGCGCACCGCGCTCGTTCATGGCGACGGCGGCTTCGTCCATCTCTTCGCGCGAGCGAACCTGGACCGTCATCAGCACGCGGGTGACTTCGGTCTTGACCTGATCGATCAGTTGGCGGAACAGCTCGAAAGCCTCGCGCTTGTATTCCTGCTTGGGCTGCTTCTGGGCATAGCCGCGCAGGTGAATGCCCTGGCGCAGATAGTCCAGCGCGGCCAGGTGGTCGCGCCAGTTGGTGTCGAAGCTCTGCAGCAGCACGGCACGCTGGAATTGCGTGAAGTTCTCCTGGCCGATCATGGCCACCTTGGCGTCGAACAGATCGTGGGCCGCCTTGACGACCTTCTCCAGAATGTCTTCGTCGGTGATGGATTCGGAACCCGCCACGTCCTGCTGCAAGGAAAGATCGATCTGCCATTCGCTGGCCAGCGCCTTCTCCAGGCCGGGCACATCCCACTGCTCTTCCATGGACTCGGCCGGCACGTACTGACGCACCAGGTCGGTGATCACGTCCTCGCGCATCGCGGCCAGCATGCCGCCCAGATCGGTCGAGTCCAGAATGTCGTTGCGCTGCTGGTAGATCACCTTGCGCTGATCGTTGGCCACGTCGTCATATTCGAGCAGTTGCTTGCGCATGTCGAAGTTGCGTGCTTCGACCTTGCGCTGCGCCGACTCGATGGAGCGGGTCACGATGCCGGCCTCGATGGCTTCGCCTTCGGGCATCTTCAGGCGGTCCATGATGGCCTTGACTCGGTCGCCCGCGAAGATGCGCATCAGCTGGTCGTCCAGGCTCAGATAGAAACGCGAAGAGCCGGGGTCGCCCTGGCGGCCCGAGCGGCCGCGCAGCTGGTTGTCGATACGGCGCGATTCATGACGCTCGGTGGCGATGATGCGCAGACCGCCCAGTGCCACGATCTTGTCGTGAGCCACTTGCCAGTCGGCACGCAGCTGCTCGATCTGCTGCTGGCGCTCGGTCTCGCTGAGCGCCTCGTTGCTCTCGATGGCCTTGAGCTGCTTGTCGATATTGCCGCCCAGCACGATGTCGGTACCACGGCCGGCCATATTGGTGGCGATGGTGATCATGCCTTCGCTGCCCGCCTGGGCAATGATGTCGGCCTCGCGCTCATGCTGCTTGGCGTTGAGCACCTGATGGGGCAGCTTTTCGCGCGTCAGCAACTGGTCGATGATTTCGGAGTTTTCGATCGAGGTCGTGCCGACCAGCACGGGCTGGCCGCGCTCGTAGCACTCGCGGATGTCCTTGATCGCCGCGTCGTACTTTTCCTTGGTGGTCTTGTAGACGCGATCGAGCTGGTCCTGGCGCTTGCTGGGCTTGTTGGGCGGCACCACCACGGTTTCCAGGCCATAGATTTCCTGGAATTCGTAGGCCTCGGTGTCGGCCGTACCGGTCATGCCCGACAGCTTCTTGTACAGACGGAAGTAGTTCTGGAAGGTGATCGAGGCCATGGTCTGGTTCTCGGCCTGGATGGCCACACCTTCCTTGGCTTCCACGGCCTGGTGCAGGCCATCGCTCCAGCGACGACCGGCCATCAGACGGCCGGTGAACTCGTCCACGATCACGATTTCGTCGTTCTGCACCACATAGTGCTGGTCGCGGAAATACAGCTGGTTGGCACGCAGCGCGGCGTACAGATGATGCACCAGAGAGATGTTGGAGGGGTCGTACAGGGACGAGCCTTCGGCGATCAGTCCGGCATGGGCCAGCAGGCGCTCGGCCGCTTCATAGCCTTGATCGGTCAGGTAGACCTGATGGGATTTCTCATCGACCGTGAAATCGCCGGGCTTGGTCACGCCTTCACCCGTACGGGGATCGGCTTCGCCCTCCTGACGCACCAGATTCGGCACGATCTGGTTCATGGCCACGTACATGGCCGTGTGATCTTCGGCCGGACCGGAGATGATCAGCGGAGTACGCGCCTCGTCGATCAGGATCGAGTCCACCTCGTCGACGATGGCGTAGTTCAGCACGCGCTGCACGCGGTCGCCGGGCTCGTACACCATGTTGTCACGCAGGTAGTCGAAGCCGTATTCGTTGTTCGTGCCGTAGGTGATGTCGGAGTTGTATGCCTGCTGCTTTTGTTCGCGCGACAGATTGGGCAGGTTGATGCCCACCGACAGGCCGAGGAAGTTGTAGAGGCGAGCCATGGTCGTGGCATCGCGATTGGCCAGGTAATCATTGACGGTCACGACATGCACGCCCTCGCCCGACAGGGCATTGAGGTACACGGGCAGCGTCGCGGTCAGCGTCTTGCCTTCTCCGGTGCGCATTTCGGCAATCTTGCCGTAATGCAGCGCCATGGCGCCCAGCATCTGCACGTCGAAGTGACGCATCTTCATGACGCGCTTGGAGCCTTCACGCACTACGGCAAAGGCTTCGGGCAACAACTCGTCCAGCGCCTCGCCCTTGGCAACGCGGTCCTTGAACTCCTGCGTCTTGGCGCGCAATGCCTCATCGCTGAGCTTTTCGTACTCAGGCTCCATCGCATTGATGCGAGCGACTGTTTTACGGTATTGCTTGAGCAACCGGTCATTGCGGCTGCCGAACAGTTTGGTGAGGAAATTGGTGGCCATGCGTGCGAAGGCACATTGCTTTTTTGCCTGTTGCGCAAAGCAATGTGTCCAGAATCCCTTGATTGTTGGTCTTCAGATGGGGCCGTCCCTGCGGCAGTCAAGAGCCACACCCGAAATGGGTGAAAAAACCTCCTGACGCACCCCAAACAGGGACAGGACCAAAAAATGATTCTAACCGCGCAAGCCTGCCTTGGCTTTTCGCCACTCCAGAGCACGTATGGGATTGCACCGGGCGCGCAAATAGCCGGCACTGCGGCATTCATTCCCGGCTGAGCTAAGCTCGGGCTTGCCCTTGCCCAACTGTTTGCCGCTCGCATGACCATTGTTCGCCGCCATCACGCCGTAACTGCCATCAATGCCATGGAGTCTTCTCCCACATTGGCGCGCCTGGCAGCACTGACTCAGGACTCCAGCAACCGGCTCAAAGCCGTTTTACCCCTGGTTCCGCCCATGCTGCGCGCCAGCTTGCAAGCCGGCCCCATTGATGAAGACGGCTGGTGCCTGATTGTGAAAAACAACGCTGCTGCGGCCAAAGTGCGCCAATTGCTGCCGGCCATGGCGGCTCATCTGCGCACCAAAGGCTGGGCTGTCAACAGCATCCGCATCAAGGTTCAGGCCTGACAAGACCTTTTTAGAGGCAGAAAAACAAAAAAGGCCTCCGAAGAGACCTATTTGTTTGGTGCCGGTTGTCGGATTCGAACTGACGACCTACCGCTTACAAGGCGGGTGCTCTACCAACTGAGCTAAACCGGCGAAGACTGAATTCTAACGTAGAAATTCAGCCCCAAAAGAAGAATCCTGAAATTTCCTGATCTGCCGGCAAAAACACTGGCCGGACTACTTCACACGCTTGAGCGCCGGACGACCACCTGCGGGTGGCGGCGTACGAGGAGCATCATCTTCGCCGGAAGCTTCTGCTTCCGCCTTGACGGGAACCAGTTGCACCACACGCTCGGCCGAGGACTCCTCATCCGACTCCATGTCGGGCTCGGCGTCCTCCAGCGCATCGTCGTCCTCGGGGACTTCGTCCTCCTCGGGCGGGAAGGCCATGCCCTGGCCGGTCTCGCGGGCATAGATGGCCATGACGTTCGCCACAGGCACCATGATTTCCCGTGGCTGGCCGCCAAAGCGTGCCTTGAATTCAACATACTCATTGCCGATCAGCAGGCCGCTGGTCGCGTCATAGCTGATGTTGAGCACGATCTGGCCATCACGCACAAACTCCATGGGCACCTGGGTGCTGCGGTCCACACGCACGGCAATATGCGGCGTCAAACCATTGTCGGTACACCATTCAAACAATGCCCGCAGCAGATACGGACGGGTTGAAGTCGTTTCAGGGGCTGTCATCTCATTTCCTGACGAATCAAATCCAGAAGATCGCAAAGACAAAAAAGCGGGCAGATGAAGGAAAGCCCTTCAACATGCCCGCTATGCGCTCATGTGCAATTACTTGCGCATGACCTTTTCAGAGGGAGTCAGTGCTTCAATGTAAGCGGGGCGCGAGAAAATGCGCTCGGCATACTTGAGCAGAGGGGCAGCATTCTTGGACAGCTCGATGCCGTAATAGTCCAGGCGCCACAGCAGGGGAGCAATGGCCACATCCAGCATGGAGAAGTTCTCGCCCATGATGTACTTGTTCTTCAGGAAGATGGGCGCCATCTGGGTCAGGCGGTCACGGATATGGGCACGTGCCTTCTCCAGAGCCTTTTCATTGCCCTTGACGTTGCGCTCTTCCAGAGCGCTCACGTGCACGAACAGTTCCTTTTCGAAGTTCAGTAGGAACAGGCGCACACGGGCACGGTCCACAGGGTCGCCAGGCATCAGCTGGGGATGGGGAAAGCGCTCATCGATGTACTCGTTGATGATGTTGGACTCGTACAGAATCAGGTCGCGCTCGACCAGGATTGGCACTTGACCATAGGGGTTCATCACGGCGATTTCTTCGGGCTTGCTGAACAAGTCCACATCGCGGATCTCGAAATCCATGCCTTTTTCAAACAGCACAAAGCGGCAGCGGTGTGAGAAGGGGCAAGTCGTTCCCGAATAAAGCACCATCATGGTGGAGACTCCTAAAAATCAAAAAGAGTGGGTTGCCCACGGCACCCCACTCTGCACTAACACGGTTTGGCTGCAGACAACTTCTGCACGACGGCAAAGCCTATTTCACGTCTTTCCAGAACGCGGCATTCAGGCGCCAAGCGATAAAGATGAAGAAGGCCAGGAAAATCAACACGCCCACCCCGATACGGGTTCGGGTGTTCTGAGCCGGCTCCCCCATCCATTGCAGGTAATTCACCAGATCGCCAACTGCCTGATCGTACTGCACTGCGCTCATCTTGCCAGGAGACACCTGCTCCCAACCCTTGAAGACCTGGGTCTTAGTTCCATGGTCGTCATGCTCTTCGAAGATGGCGCGACGCTCACCCTGCAGCTCCCACAGCGCATGCGGCATGCCTACGCTGGGAAAGGCAAGATTATTCCAGCCCGTGGCCTTGGTGTCATCCCTGTAGAAAGTACGCAAGAAGGTATACAGGTAATCAGCGCCCGAGCCGCCCGAGCCGGCACGCGAGCGCGCGATCACGGTCAGGTCGGGAGGGTTGGCACCGAACCACTCCTTGGCTTCCTTGGGATTGATGGCTGCCTTCATGGTCTCACCCACCTTGTCGGTGGTGAACAACAGATTGTCCTTGATGTCCTGATCGGTCAGACCGATGTCCTTCAAGCGATTGAAACGCATGAAGGCAGCGGAGTGGCAGCTCAGGCAGTAGTTGACAAAGATCTTGGCACCATTTTGCAGGGATGCCGTGTCGCTGGTGTTGACTGGCGCCTTGTCCCAGTGGATGCCGCCTTCAGAAGCTTGCGCTGCACCGGCAATACCCAGGGCTGCAACCAGGGTCAGAATCAGTTTCTTCATTCTTGTTCTCTCCTGCTTCAGTGAGGCTTGAAGGTGACACGCTCGGGCACGGGCTTGGTTTCACCCAAGCGGCTCCACCAGGGCATGAGCAGGAAGAAGCCGAAGTAGAACAGCGTGCCGACCTGCGACACCTTCTCGCCCACCGGCGACGGAGGCTGCACCCCCAGATAGGCCAGGACGACGAAGTTCACCACAAACACTGCATACACATATTTGTGCCAGCTGGGACGATAGCGGATCGACTTGACCGGGCTGCAATCGAGCCAGGGCAGGGCAAACAGGATGATGACCGCACCACCCATGACGACCACGCCCCAGAACTTGGCATCGATGGACAGCATCATGGCGATGGCACCCAGGGCCACGATGGCGACGGCACCCTTGGCAAAACCGGGCAGACGCGACTTGAGAATGCCGTAGCCGGCACCCAGCACCACGCAGGCGATCAGCACATACATCATCTCGCTGGTGATGGCACGCAACATCGAATAGAAGGGCGTGAAATACCAGACAGGGGCAATGTGATTGGGCGTCTTGAGCGGGTCGGCAGGGATGAAGTTGTTGTACTCCAGGAAGTAGCCGCCGAACTCGGGCGCAAAGAACACCACGGCCGAGAACAGGAACAGGAACACCGTCACGCCAAAGATGTCATGCACCGTGTAATAAGGGTGGAAGGGCACGCCATCCAGAGGGCGGCCCTTTTCATCCTTGGGCGCGTTCGGGCCCTTGATCTCGATACCGTCGGGATTGTTGGAGCCCACGTCGTGCAGCGCCAGCAAATGCGCAACCACCAGACCCAGCAGCACCAGAGGCACGGCGATCACGTGGAAGCTGAAGAAGCGGTTCAGAGTCGCATCGCCCACCACATAGTCGCCACGGATCAGCAGAGCCAGATCGGGACCGACAAAGGGGATGGCGGAGAACAGGTTCACGATCACCTGGGCGCCCCAGTACGACATCTGGCCCCAGGGCAGCAGATAGCCCATGAAGGCTTCGGCCATCAGTACCAGGAAGATGGCGCAGCCGAAGATCCAGACCAGCTCACGCGGTTTGCGGTAAGAACCGTACAGAAGACCGCGGAACATATGCAGATAGACCACCACAAAGAACGCCGAGGCGCCCGTGGAGTGCATGTAGCGGATCAGCCAGCCCCAGGGCACATCACGCATGATGTATTCCACCGAAGCAAACGCCTTTTCGGCATCGGGCTTGTAGTGCATCACCAGGAAGATGCCGGTGACGATCTGGATCACCAGCACCAGCAGCGCCAGCGAGCCGAAGATGTACCAGAAGTTGAAGTTCTTGGGAGCGTAGTACTCCGACATATGGACGCGGTACGCATCGAATGCCGTCGGAAACCGGTTCTCCAGCCAGTTCATGGCCTTCGCTCCGGTTGTGGAGTTCGGGTCGATTTGCTTGAATTCGTGAGCCATTGTTCTTGTCTCCCTCAGGCTGCCTTGGTGTCTTCACCAATCAGCAGCTTGGTGTCGGACAGATACATATGTGGCGGCACTTGCAGGTTGTCCGGCGCTGGCTTGTTCTTGAACACCCGGCCGGCCATGTCAAAGGTGGAGCCATGGCATGGGCACAGGAAACCGCCCTTCCAGTCTGCAGGCAGCGAAGGCTGAGGCCCGGCGACGAACTTGTCGGTGGGAGAGCAGCCCAGATGCGTGCAGATGCCCACGACCACCAGGATTTCAGGCTTGATGGAGCGCGCTTCATTGCGTGCATAGGGAGGAGTGAACTCTTCGGGATGACGCGCCGAGGTCGGGTCTGCCAGTTCGCCATCGAGGCCGGGCAAGTCCTTGAGCTGCTCGGGTGTGCGCTTGATGATCCACACCGGCTTGCCACGCCACTCGACGGTGAGCTTCTCACCATCCTTGAGATTGGAGATATCCACCTCTACCGCAGCGCCTGCTGCTTTGGCTTTTTCAGAAGGCTGGAAGGAGCTCACGAAAGGGACGGCCGTTGCCACACCGCCCACGGCACCAGCACATGCTGACGTGATGATCCACGTGCGCTTGCTGGAGTCGACTGGAGAGTCACTCATGGATTTCCTCGAAGTACATCGCTTGATTTGGGGTCAACTGCAAATTCTAGCGGTGGGGTTATGGTTATTCCAGCCCCAGTCCGACGTTGACAACCGCCAAAGTCACGCAATACTGCGCTATCTCAAACTCTTAGTGACTGGAACTGCTTATGGGCATGATGCAAGAATTCCGCGAGTTCGCAATCAAGGGAAACGTCATGGATCTTGCCGTGGGCGTGATCATCGGCGGCGCGTTCGGGAAAATCGTTGATTCCGTGGTCAACGACCTCATCATGCCTCTGGTGGGCCTGTTCTTTGGCCAGCTGGATTTTTCCAACCTGTTCGTCGTTCTGGGCACCATGCCCGAAGGAGTTCCACGCACTCTGGATGCACTGAAAAAAGCCGGCATTCCCGTATTTGCCTATGGCAACTTCATCACGGTTGCGGTGAACTTCGTGATTCTGGCCTTCATCATTTTCATGATGGTCAAACAGATAAACCGCCTCAAACGCGAGGCTCCACCTGCACCGGAGCAAGCGCCCGCTACGCCCGAAGACATTCAGCTGCTGCGCGAGATCCGCGACAGCCTCAATCGCAAGACCTGAGAGCGTTCAGCCCAGTGAAGAAAAGCCTGCTGACCTCCAGCAGGCTTTTTTCATGGCATCGAGCATTCGGCGCGACCCAGCACAATGCATGAATCCATCCTGCAAGTGCTTGGATGCCTGAAGCATTGACGACTGGTGAACCTGCAGTTGAAGTCCCATCAACTCGCCAGGCTACGGGCCATATGCACGGCTTCAAGCAGGCTGGCCTCATCGGCCACGCCCTGACCGGCAATATCAAAGGCCGTGCCATGGTCGGGACTGGTGCGTACCAACGGCAAACCCAGGGTCACATTGACGCCTTTTTCCACACCCAAATATTTGACTGGGATCAACCCTTGGTCGTGGTACATCGCCAACACCACATCGAATTCACCCGGGTGGGCTGGCGTATTTCGCGCCCGCATGAAGACCGTGTCCGGCGCAAACGGTCCCTGCACATTCATGCCTTCGGCCTGCGCTGCCGCGATCGCCGGGGCAATGATTTCGATTTCTTCACGTCCGAAGATGCCGCCCTCGCCCGCATGCGGATTGAGCCCTGCCACGGCAATGCGAGGCCTACGCCCCAGGTTCCTGCCCAGCGCCTGATGCGTGATGCGCAAGGTCTGCAGAATCTGCGACCCGGTCACGGCCTCGATGGCCTCGCGCAGCGAGACATGGATGCTGACCAGCACGGTGCGCAACTCGTCATTGGCCAGCATCATGCGCACCGGCATCTGCTCCAGCGAAACGCCCGCATGGGCGGCCGCCTCGGCCTGCAGCAGCTCCGTATGCCCGGGGAACGTCACGCCGGCCAGATGCAGTGCCTCTTTATGCAAGGGAGCCGTAACCATGGCGGCAATCTCGCCACGCAAAGCCGCCTGCGCGGCCCAGACCACGCATTGCGCCGCGGCCTGCCCGGCAGCCGCGCAAATCCGACCATAGGGCTGAGGCCCCGCCAGCCCCGGCAGGTTCAGCAGTGCAACAGCACCCTCCGGAACAGACCAGGCTTCGCCCGGCTCATCGATCACCACCACGGGCTGGGCGATGCCCTGATCGCCGTCGGCGGCCCGAGCTGCCAGCGCCGTGGCTCGGCGCAGAGTCTGCAACTCGCCCACCACAAAACAGCCACGCATGGCCTGCGGCGCAGCCCGGAAGGCCTTGGCGATGATTTCAGGCCCTATGCCTGCGCAGTCGCCCTGGGTGATGGCGATGGTTTGGGTTGAAGCAATGACGGACATAGACATCAGAGTTGCCGCAAGCCCCCTGTTCCAAAGTGCTTGCAGTCATCAAAGTGAAAGGCGGAGGCGGATCAGGCCGGGTTGTCGATATCGATGAAGCGGTGCTCCAGCCCGCACTCCTGGGCTACATGGGCCGCCACGGCCGGCGCGCCGTAGCGCTCGGTCGCATGATGGCCGGCAGCGATGAAGCTCACGCCCATCTCGCGTGCCAGATGCATCTGGGGCTCGGAGATCTCGCCGGTGATATAGGCATCGGCGCCGGCGGTAATCGCGGACTCGAAAAAGCCCTGCGCCCCTCCGGTGCACCAGGCCAGCCTGCGGATCGGCTTGTGCTCTTGCGCACCGGCCAGCGTCACCTTGCGCCCCAGCACGCTTTGCACATGCCCTGCCAGGGCGGCGGCATCGGCAAAGTCCACATCGGCCAGCCAGCCCAGGTTCTGCTCGCCAAAGGCCGCCTGGCCCCGCACGCCGAGCCTGGCACCCAGTTGCGCGTTATTACCCAGTTCGGCATGGGCATCCAGCGGCAGGTGATAGGCAAACAGATTGATGTCATGCGCCAGCAGCAGACGGATGCGCTCCTTGAGCCAGCCCGTGATGCGACCATCCATGCCGCGCCAGAACAGACCGTGGTGCACGAAGACGGCATCGGCCCCGGCCTCGATCGCCGCCTCGATCAAGGCGCGACTGGCCGTCACACCGCTGACGATGCGACGAATCTCACTCTTGCCTTCGACCTGCAGGCCGTTGGGTCCGTAGTCCTTGAAACGTTCGGGCTGCAGCAGCCCGTTGAAAACGGATAATAGGGTGTTTCGCTCAATGCTCATGGCTCGATTGTGCCCAAGCCCGCACGCAAACCCGGCCAGCAAGGCTTTGACAAACGTAAAAAGGGCAGCTCAGAGCTGCCCTTTTTTATCAGAACAAGTGACTTCAAGCCTTCTTGGCTTGCCAGCCCTTGCAGGCCAGAGGCCAGAAGCCCATGGCCATGCCCAGCACGCCCATGGCCGCCACATAGTGGGCGGGAGCCATCACATCCACCTGCTGCCATACGGACACCAGCATCGGTGTCAGACCGCCGAACACGGCATAGGCCATGTTGTAGGAGAAGGACAGACCGGTGAAGCGCACCTCGGGCGGGAAGGCCCGCACGCCCACCACGGGCAGCAGCGAGATGGAGCCCACGAAGAAGCCCACGGTCGCATAGTTGCAGATCAGAGACGCCTCGTTGCCAGGCAGGTTCAGGTAGAACAGATAGGCCGTGGCCGTCATGCCGCCCCAACCGATGAGCATGGTCAGCTTGGTGCCGATCTTGTCGGACAGCCAGCCCCAGAACACGCAGCCTATGGTCAGCGTCACGGTCGCCACGGCATTGGCCTTCAGGGCCATGGCAGGCTCGATGTGGAACACCTTTTGCAGATAGGCTGGTGTGAACAGAATCACCACCACGATCGCCGTGGACAGCACCCAGGTCATCAGCGCAACGACAACGCAGGCTTCGCGGTGGTCGCGCAGGATGGTCTTGATCGGCAGTTCGCGGTCGGCGGCCTTGCGGGCCTGCAGCTCCTGGAAGATGGGAGTCTCGTGCAGGAACTTGCGCAGATACACCGACACCAGACCGAAGACACCGCCCAGGATGAAGGGCAAGCGCCAGGCCCAGTCGTGGATCTCGCTCTGGCTGTAGGTGCTGTTGAGCCACACCCCGATGATGGAGCCCAGGAAAATGCCGCCGGTAATGCCAGAGGTCAGTGCGCCGATCGCAAAGCCGTAACGCTTCTGGGGAGCATGCTCGGCCACGAACACCCAGGCACCGGGCATTTCACCGCCGATGGCAGCCCCTTGCATCACACGCATCAGCAGCAGCAGGATGGGAGCAGCCAAGCCTATGGTTTCATAGGTCGGCAGCAGGCCGATGACCAGCGTGGGCACGGCCATCAGGAACACCGACAGCGTGAACATCTTCTTGCGGCCCAGGATGTCGCCGAAGTGGGCAATCAAAATGCCGCCGATGGGGCGCGCCAGATAACCGGCCGCGAAAATGCCCAGCGTCTGCAGCTGGCGCATCCACTCGGGCAGCGAAGCCGGAAAGAACAGGCTGCCGATCACATTGGCAAAAAAGACGAACACCACGAAGTCGTAAAACTCCAGCGTTCCGCCCAGGGCCGATAAGCCCAGGGTCTTGTAGTCCTCCCGGTTCAGGAGACGATTCGTCGCTGCAGCCGGCGCGTCAGCCGATGCAGCGTGGTCAAGCGTAGTCATGGTGTTTCCTAGATCGAACAACAGGACAGCGCGGATAAGGCCGCTGATCACGGGTCAACGTGCAGTGGCAGACCGATTGCGGCGGGCTTCAGATGCAAAGCCACACCAGACTGAATATGAGCACCTTGTGGGCAGTCACTTCAGTAACGGCGGCGTAAGCGCAGTCGAAAAAACATTCTAGGGTTTTCACTCATATATCCTGGACACATAAAACTTTAGGTGCCTGCAGTCCTATAGCCATGGGCCCTGCATTCTGCAAAGCTTTGCGTTATGCATTTGCTTGCAAGCAAATGTTCGCTTCGACGCCTGGCGCAGCCATGCTTCACAATGTGGGCTTGTTCCCCTCACTACCTATACGCATTACATGAAACGCACCTGGTTGCTGTTTTCGCAGGTCGTCACCGTGCTGGTGGCTATCTATTTTGTAGTGGCTACCCTACAGCCCACTTGGCTTCAGCGCGGAAATATCCGTAGCAGTGCCGGTGTTTCGCTGCTGCAGGCTCCATCCACTCCAGCGGGTGAAGTCGCTCCCGGCAGCTTTGCGCCTGCCGCGCGCAAAGCCTCGCCCGCCGTGGTCAGCATCAACACCAGCAAGGCGGTTCGCCACCCGCGCGCCAACGACCCCTGGTTCCAGTTCTTCTTTGGCGATCAGGGTCCGCAAGAGCAATCTGGTTTGGGTAGTGGCGTCATCATCAGTCAAGATGGCTACATCCTCACCAACAACCATGTGGTGGAAGGCGCCGACGATATCGAGGTCACGCTGACCGATAGCCGTCAGGCCAAGGCCAAGATCATTGGAACAGACCCCGAGACCGATCTGGCCATTCTCAAGATCGAGCTCGACAAGCTGCCCGTCATCGTACTGGGCAACTCCGATCAGGTCGCTGTGGGCGACCGCGTGCTGGCCATCGGCAACCCCTTCGGCGTGGGCCAGACAGTGACCAGCGGCATCATCAGCGCTCTGGGCCGCAGCCAGCTGGGCATCAATACCTTCGAGAACTTCATCCAGACCGACGCTGCCATCAACCCCGGCAACTCCGGCGGTGCGCTGGTGGATGCCAACGGCAATCTGCTGGGCATCAACACGGCCATCTACTCGCGCTCTGGCGGCAGCATGGGCATCGGGTTCGCGATTCCCGTCTCCACAGCCAAGATGGTGCTGGACGGCATCGTCAAGGACGGCAAGGTCACGCGCGGCTGGATCGGCGTGGAGCCCAACGAACTCTCACCCGAGCTGGCCGAGACCTTTGGCGTCAAGGCTGATGCCGGCGTCATCATCACCGGCGTGCTGCAGGCCGGCCCCGCCGCCCAGGCCGGCATGCGCCCCGGCGACGTGATCGTCAAGGTGGGCGAGACCGCGACCCGCAATGTCTCCGAGCTGCTGACGGCCGTGGCCTCGCTCAAGCCCGGCGAAGCCGCCAAGTTCGATGTGCGCCGCGGCGACAGCGAAGTCATGCTGGACATCACTCCGGGAGCCCGCCCAGCAGCCAGCACCTTGCAGCAGCAGAGTCGTCCCCGTCGTTGACGGGTACTGCCACCAAGCCCACCAGCCAGCGCCGGTCGCTGGCTTTTTTCATGGTGCGGCCTGTTGCAGGCTGCAGCGGGCCATCACATACCATCAGAAAATACGGCTCTAACGCTTGCAGGTAAAGCTCTGACAGCTATCAAAACAAAAGCCCTTGAATCGCTTCAAGGGCTTTGCAGGAGGTCGGGAACGAAGATCAGTGGCCGTCAGTGGATTTTTCCACTTCCGTGCCCGTGCCTTCCTCGGCATCGGGCGCACGCGATACCCGGCTGAACCAGCCGGCCCCCAGAATGCCGATCTCGTAGAGCAGGCACATGGGCAAGGCCAGGGCCAGCTGGGAAATCACATCGGGCGGCGTGATGACGGCCGCAATCACAAAGGCCAGCACCACGAAATAGCCGCGGAAGGCCTTGAGCTTTTCAATCTCCACCAGGCCAAAGCGCACCAGCAGCATCACCACAATGGGCACCTGGAAAGCCGCCGCAAAAGCGATGTAAAGCGACAGAATCGCTTCCACATACGAGGCGATGTCGGGTGTTGCCGCCACGCTGGCCGGCGTGAAGTGCTGGATGAACTTGAACATATTGCCCAGCACAAAGAACTGTACGAAGGCAATGCCGGCATATGCCAGCAAGCTGCCGAACAGGATCAGCGGCAGGGCGAACTTCTTCTCGTGGCTGTACAGCCCCGGTGCCACAAAGGCCCAGATCTGGTACATGATCCAGGGCAGAGCCAGCAGCACGGCCACCATCATCAGTACCTTGAGCGGCACGAAGAAGGGCGAGAAAACGCCCACCGCAATCAGCTTGGCGCCGGGCGGCATGTGCTCTTTGATGGGCAGGGCGATGAAGTCGATCAGGCCGTCGGGGCCCGGCCAGAACATCAGCAGCCCGACGCCGATCAAAACGCCATACAGGCTGTAGAGCAGGCGGTCACGCAGCTCCATCAGGTGCTGGACAAACGGCTGCTCCGTGCCGGCGAGTTCGTCTTCTTTAGAGGGTTCGGACATGGTGCAAAACCGCGTCGGAGCCCGATCGGCTCCACACGCTTGAGAAACAACAACGCCCGCGGATCACGGGCAAAGAGCGACATGCGGGCAGCAGAGCCGACCCCCTGGGGCCGGCCATGGCCGACCTTGCGGCCGGCAGGCTGCTGAGCTGCATGTTCAATGGAACTTCTTGGGGCGAAAGCGCGCCACGCGTGCCGCACCCGACTGGACCTTGCTGCGTACCCCGGCACGGGCCTTGTACCACTGGGGCACGACACCGCGCTTGACGCGCCAGTTCTTGCGCGGATGGCGATAGCTGGGCACCACGCTGCTGTGCGTATCCAGACCGGTGTAGCCACCTTCTGCGTCATAGGACCCGAAGGACGAAGCCGAAGTCATGTTCGAGTCGTCGCGCAGGTCCTTGGTCGCATCGCTCCAGTCCTTTTCAAGATCGGAGGCCTGATTGCGCATGCTGGACTCCACGTCCCGCGCGGCAGTCTCGACCGTGTCCTTCATCTTGCGCAGCTCATCGAGCTCCATGGAGCGGTTGACCTCGGCCTTGACGTCGGACACATAGCGCTGTGCCCTGCCAAGCAAGGTGCCCACCATGCGGGCCACGCGCGGCAGTTTCTCGGGACCGATGACCACCAGGGCCACGGCACCGATCAGCGCCATTTTGGACAGGCCAATATCAAACATCTAAATGTCAGTCCTGCCGCGATCAGCTCTTTTGCTTGGCTTCCACGTCGATGGTGGCCTTTTCGGCAGCCTGCTGGTTGGCCACTTGGCCGGTCGCAGCGTTGGCGTCGGCGTCAGTCGCGCCGTCCTTCATGCCGTCCTTGAAGCCCTTGACGGCGCCGCCCAGGTCGGAGCCGATGTTCTTGAGCTTCTTGGTGCCGAACACCAGAACCACGATGAGCAGCACGATCGCCCAGTGCCAGATAGAAAACGAGCCCATGAGAATCTCCTAGAAATTGCAAACCATTTTAGACGGGGCTTGTGACAGATACGAATCAATCACCCAAAAAGCCTGCAGCGCACAGCTCTATCGCCGCGTGCAGGCTCGCTGCGCCGCTGGATCAGCCCTTGAGCCAGGGGCGCGGGCCGCCCATGACGTGCAGGTGCAGATGGTGCACTTCCTGCCCGCCTTCGCTGCCGGTGTTGACCACGATGCGGAAACCGCCATCGGGATAAGGGTTGCAGCCCTGCTCCATCGCCAGCTTGGGAGCCAGCGCCATCATGCGACCCAGCAGGGGCACATCCTCGGCGCCGACCTGGGCCATGGAGGGGATGTGCTTCTTGGGAATCACCAGGAAGTGCACGGGCGCACCCGGGTGAATGTCATGGAAGGCGAACAGTTCCTCGTCTTCATAGACCTTGCGCGAAGGAATCTCCCCTTTGGCGATGCGGCAGAAAATGCAATGGGGGTCGTAATCGTGGTCGTGCATGGTCTCTTGTATCTCGACAGTTCAGTATTCCAGGCGCCCTGCCTTGCCCATGGCCCATGAAGCAGACAATGGCGTCATCCCCTGAAGGGGAAGGCGCAAAGCGCCTCAGGGGACTATCCTATATTCTCGTTGAATCGCAGCGTCTGTTTGACGCCAAGGTGCTCGCGATTGAGCTGCAGCCATTGCTGGCCGCGCACCCGGCCCAGCTCGAACAGCTTGTGCACCATGCCCATGTCTGCGCGCACCTTGCTCGAGGCGCCAAAAGGCTTGAGCACGGAGCCCCCGTCGATGCGGTGCATCAGCACATGCTTGTAGCGCTCGGGGTCCAGGCGCTTTTGCTCCAGCAGCTTGACCACGAACTCGATGGCCCTCAACTCGGCCAGCAAGCTGGCGTTGAAGGTGATTTCATTCATGCGATCCATGATCTCGCGGGCCGTGTCGGGAGAGACATCGGACTCCTTGGGATTGATCTGCACCAGCAGGATATCTCTGCTCCTGGTCTCGTAGATCAGCGGATACAGGGCCGGATTGCCCGAGAACCCGCCGTCCCAGTAGCACTCCCCGTCAATCTCCACCGCCTTGAACAGCTGCGGCAGGCAGGCCGATGCCATGATGGCGTCTGCCGTCACCTGCTCGCCTTTGAAGATCTTGCCGGCACCCGTGCGCACATTGGTGGCGCAGATGAAGAGCTTGGGCACCACGCTGGGGTGTTCGGGATGCGCAAGCGTCTCGAAGTCCACCACCCGGGTGAGCAGCTGTCGCAGCGGGTTGATATTGAGCGGATTGGTCTGATAGGGCGACAGAAACTGGTTGAGCACGCCCATGAACTGCTTGCTGCCCGGCAACGGTGCGGCCCAGAACATCTTGCCCACGCTGCCCATGGTGCCCACGCCCTCCCACAGCTCGCGCAGAGACTGGCGCGCCAGCTGCCGTCCCAGGTAACGGGCATCGTCCACTTTCTTTTCCTGCGCGGCCGCCTGCGCGAAGCCATGGGCCAGCGCCACGGCGTTCATGGCACCGGCGCTGGTGCCGCTGATGCCTTCGAAGATCAGTCCGTCATCGTCCAGCAATGCATCCAGCACGCCCCAGGTCAGCGCACCATGCGATCCCCCGCCCTGCAGGGCCAGGTTGAGGGTGTGGGAAGTCTCTGCAGCCATGGCACGATCCTGTGAAGGTTGATGAACCAAGCAAGGGGCTTGGGACTCACGCAAGCAAAGAATGCACAGCGGGCATATCCATGGACAAAACACCATGCCCGATCCGAATCTGCGCAAGTCCTGGAGCTTATCCAGCACAGCGAGCATTGCACAGGCCCTGCACTCGTGTCAGCCTGCCACCCCGAATCTGTTGCAGCGCAGCACAACCGCTTGCAAAAACAAAAAAGCCCCGGCCGTAAAGCGGGGGCTTAGGTGTCTGGCAAGTGCGGTTCAGGGCTGGATCGCGCGATTCTTGTTCATGGCGATCATGCCGCTGACGATGCGGTAGAGGAACCAGATGGAGATCAGCACCCAGGCTGGGTTGAAGATCAAGAGGCCCAGCAGGAAGAACGGGAAAGTCACCGCATAGAGCACGATGGCCCAGAGCACGCTGCGCAGCCGCCAGGAAAAATGGCTCTCCTGCCAGGTGCCGCGCGCATCATCGCGCTTGACCAGATCGATGACGACTGCAATCAGCAACAGCAGCACACTGACCTGCGCGCCCGGGAGCACGGCGGCCACGGCCACGACCAGGTGCAGCAGATAGCTGACCCAGCCCCAGGCCTTCAGGCCCTCGACCTCGGTAGAGCTGCTGCTATTTACATCGATAATGTCGCGATCGTCATTCATGCGCTTCCTCCTTATTGCTTGGCCGCCCCTTCCTGAGCAGCGCGTTCCTGGGCCTTGCGCAGGGCTTTTTCCTCCAGACCGCTGGTGCCCTCGCGGCGCTCCAGCTCGGCCACCACCTCTGCGGGTGTCAGTCCGTAGTGCGACAGCGCAATCATGGAGTGAAACCACAGATCTGCCACTTCATAGAGGATCTTGCCCTTGTCCGCTCCATGATCGACATCCTTGGCGGCCATGACGACTTCGGTGGCCTCTTCGCCGATCTTCTTCAGAAAGGCGTCAGGCCCCTTGTGCAGCAGGCGCGCGACATAGCTTTTTTCAGGGTCGCCACCATTGGCGACCTTGCGGCTTTCGATCACGGCGGCCAGACGGGCCAGTGCGCCCTCGACCGACGCGGTGTTTTGTTCAGACATGACTTTATTTGTAGATGGAAGCAGGATTTTTCAAGACCGGATCGACAGCAAGCCACTGTCCGTCCTTGAAAACGCTGTAAAAGCAGGAGTGGCGGCCGGTATGGCAGGCAATACCGGGATCATGCCCCTCTTGCGTGATCTTGAGCAAAACCACGTCGTTGTCGCAGTCGATGCGCATCTCGTGCACGGTCTGCACATGGCCGGACTCCTCGCCCTTGAACCACAGTTTGTTGCGCGAGCGGCTGAAGTAGACGGCACGCCCCAGCTCGGCGGTCTTTTCCAGTGCCTCGCGGTTCATCCAGGCAAACATGACCACGTCGCCGCTGCTTTGCTCCTGCGCAATCACGGGCACCAGACCCTGCGCATCCCATTTGACTTGATCGAGCCAGCTCATTGCAGACCTTTGTTTTGTATAGCTTCCAGCGCAGGCCGGCAGCCAACATCAACCATAAAACATATGCAAAGCCGCTTGTAGCCTGCGCAAGCAGCTCTCAAAAAACTTTAGAGACGCACGGGAATGCCGCGCGCGCGCATGCATTCCTTGGCCTGCTGCACGGTGTACTCGCCATAGTGGAAGATGCTGGCAGCCAGCACGGCATCGGCGCCGCCGATGGTCACGCCATCGGCCAAATCTTCGAGATTGCCGACACCGCCCGAGGCGATCACGGGCACGGCCACGGCATCGGCCACAGCACGCGTGAGCTTCAGATCGAAGCCGCTCTTGGTGCCGTCCTTGTCCATGCTGGTCAGCAGGATCTCGCCGGCACCGCGCCTGGCCATCTCTTCGGCCCAGCGCACCACATCCAGCCCCACATTCTTGCGCCCGCCATGGCTGTACACATCCCAGCCCGGCCCCATGGGCGTGCCGCCGGGGCCGATGCGCTGCTCGTCCTCGGGAGTTCGGCGCTTGGCGTCGATGGCCACCACGATGCATTGCGCGCCGTACTTGTCGCTGCAGGCATTGATGGTGTCCGGGTTGGCAATGGCGGCGGAGTTGAAGCTGGTCTTGTCGGCTCCGGCATTGAGCAGGCGGCGCACATCTTCGACGCTGCGCACGCCACCGCCCACGGTCAGCGGAATAAAGACCTGCGAAGCCACGGCCTCGATGATGGGCAGAATCAGATCACGGCCATCGCTGGTGGCCGTGATGTCCAAAAAAGTCAGCTCGTCTGCACCCTGGGCGTTGTAGCGTGCGGCAATTTCCACCGGGTCGCCCGCATCGCGCAGCTCCAGAAAATTGACGCCCTTGACCACGCGGCCGCCGGTCACGTCAAGGCAGGGAATGATGCGTTTGGCAAGCATGGACCAGTCTCGGAATATCTAGGAACAAGGAGGCCAAAGATACCACGGCCTCGCCGCTGCCTAGGGCATCTGCCGACGGCGCCCCCCTGCCGCAGCCATGGCATTGCCACCTGGCTTCGGCGGCACGCAGCCCGGCCACAGCCACCGCATCGCGAGTCAAACCAGCTCGATTTGAAACGTTTCAACTCAGCAGCAGCCCCAATCCATAAAGCGGCACAAAATCCCTGTGCTCCCAATTGAATAACAGTAAACACAGAGCCGGCCTCACGATTTATTGTTTTCAGCCGCAATCTCTTTCCCGCATCGATATTCCGGCTGCGATTAACTGGCGCAGATAGGACCATCGCCCACTCCTGACCAGGCATGCCACAAGCGATCCGAAAACAAAGGCACCGATATTCTCAATGAGAAGCCTTCACGCCTGCGAGAAGCCGCACTGCCGAGAGCGGCATATGACTGCGTGACAAGCAAAGCTATTGCGGGCTGGGCTTCGGCAAGCCGCCTGACGCTAGGGTTGACAGCAATGCAAAGCAGTCTCGACCGGGAAGCGAAATACCTTAAATATTGTGTATAAAACCCCAATTCAGCATCCAGATATTCATGGCGTAAAAAGATGTTTCTTTTTACGCTGCATTCTTGTTCGGATTGTTTTTGCTAGTGAAACTATGAAAAAAATAAATCAATAGTTTTTAATATTTCGACAGTGTTGTCCCCATAAATAATTGACCGGACCCGGAAACCCATCCCGTTCGATGAATGTATTCAGGCACAGGTGATCATCATGGATATGAGACGCCAATATTTCGGTACCGACGGAATCCGCGGGCGGGCTGGGTATTTCCCCATCACGCCGGACTTCGCTCTGCATCTCGCCCATGTCGTCGGACGAATGCTTCATCGCAACGAAGAGCGCCCGACGGTGCTGATTGGCAAGGACACGCGTATCTCGGGTCACATGCTCGAAAGCGCCTTGGTGTCGGGCTTCAATTCGTCTGGAGTGGATGTGGTGCTGCTTGGGACGCTGCCAACACCGGGAGTGGCCTATCTCACGCGGGCCTTGCGTGCCAGTCTGGGAGTGGTCATCAGCGCCAGCCATAACACCTTCGAGGACAACGGCATCAAATTCTTCAGTGCCAAAGGCACCAAACTGCCCTATGTCTGGGAGGTAGCAGTCGAGCAAATGCTGCTGGATGAGCCGCATTGGGTCCCGGCAATCGCACTCGGAAAAACCCAGCTCCTGGATGACGCCGTCGGCCGCTATATAGAGTTTTGCAAGAGCACTTGCGACCATGCGTTCACCTTGCGAGGGCTGAAGATCGTGGTCGATGCCGGCCATGGTGCGGCCTATCAGATAGCGCCCATGGTCTTGCATGAACTCGGTGCCGAAGTGGTGGCCATAGGCTGCGCTCCCGATGGCATGAACATCAACCAGGGGGCCGGAGCCGCACATCCCGAGCTCCTGGCCACGACTGTTTCCGGTTGCGGTGCGGATTTCGGCATCGCCCTGGATGGCGATGCGGATCGCCTGCTGGTCGTCGATGCCGCCGGCCGGCTCTATAACGGGGACGAGTTGCTGTACCTGATCGTCGCCGACCGCCTGGAGCATGACGAGAGCATTGCGGGCGCCGTCGGCACGCTGATGACGAATATGGCGGTGGAGCGGGCATTCGGGGTGCTGGATGTGGACTTCATGCGCACCAAGGTCGGCGACCGATACGTGCTTGAGGAGCTCAGCCGCAGGGGCTGGACCTTCGGCGGCGAGGGGTCGGGCCATCTGCTGATACTGGACCGGCACAGCACGGGCGACGGTCTGGTGAATGCGCTGCAGATATTGCAGGCCTGCGTGCGCACCGGCCGCACGCTATCGCAATGGCTGCTGCCGGTGCAGCTCTACCCTCAGGCATTGCTCAATGTGCACTGGTCGCCAGACCGGGATTGGCGCAGCAATGCCTTGCTGGCACGAGTGCAGGCGCAGGTCGAGGCCGAGCTGGGTTCCACCGGGCGTGTGCTGGTGCGTCACAGCGGCACGGAGCCGCTGCTGCATGTGATGGTGGAGGCGCAGGATGGCGATCAGGCCAGCCGCTGTGCCGAGCGACTGGTCACGGCTGCCAGAGACGGTTAGCCCGCCGATGCGGCTGCGCCGCTCATGCAGCAGATAAAGCCGGCACCAATGGCGACCAGCACGAGGAGCTGGCTGACATACCCGAAGCAGAGCGTGAAAGATGATTTTGAGCAGGTACGAATGAAGAACGTCTGATACCAATTGACTCAAAGGGAGAACGCAATGAATCAGGACTCCGAGGCTCTTCACGCCAAGCCAGACATCGCGCAGTTGCTCATCGTGTCCGGGACCAGGCCCGAAATCATCAAGCTGGCCCCTGTCTATCACGCCCTACAGCAGACGCACTGGGCTCGCCCCATCTGGCTTCATACCGGCCAGCATGGCGACATGGCCGCGCAAATGCTAGATTGCTTTCATATCCAGCCCGATCATGTGCTGCAAAGGCAAGGAAGTTCACTGCTGGAATTCGCCACGGGCTGCCGGGTTCAGTTGGAGTCCGTGCTGACGGATACGAGCTGTGAGGCAGTGATCGTTCAAGGCGACACAGAGAGCGCGTTTCAGGGTGCATTGGCCGGCTTCTATCTCAAGGTACCTGTCGTCCATGTCGAAGCCGGCCTGCGCACCTACAACCTGCACCGACCTTTTCCGGAGGAAGGCCTGCGGCAAATGATAGGGCGCATCGCCAGCCTGCATCTGGCCCCCACCCCGAGGGCCCAGCAGGCGCTGGAGCGCGAAAACGTGGCCAAGGAAAAGATCGAGCTCACCGGCAACACCGTCGTCGATGCCCAGCTCTGGGCCAGCCAGCATCACCACATCCACCGCCGCATGCAGGGCTGAGGCCATATTCTAGTGACCATGCACAGGCGAGAGAACTGGGGCCCCGATGTGGACCATGTGTGCGAAGCGATTGCCGAGATCGCGCGCGAGTTTCCCCAGATGCCGGTGCTGTTCCCGGTTCACCTCAATCCGGTGGTCAAGGAGCCGGTACACCGGCTGCTGGGCGGACTTCCCAATGTCAAGCTGACGGAGCCTCTGGATTACCTGGCCATGCAGCAGGCCCTGGCCGATGCCTGGCTGGTGCTGACCGATTCCGGCGGACTGCAGGAAGAGGCGCCAACCTTCAAGGTACCGGTGCTGGTCTTGCGCGACGAGACCGAGCGTCCCGAGGTGCTGGAAGCCGGCTGCGCCGCTTTGGTCGGAGCCGACAGAAGCAGGATCGTTCAGTCCGTGCGCCACCTGATGCATGACGATGCTGCCTACCGGAGCATGCAGGCCAGCAGCAACCCCTTTGGTGACGGGACTGCAGCACAGCGCACCGAGAAAAGACTGCACCAGATGCTGAGGCCTGATCACGCAGGCCTGGCACAGAAAGCCGCTGAAAGGACGCGCCATGTCCTGGCTTGACCTGTTCACCGGATACCTCTATGTGCTCAAGAGCATCGCCATCGTCATTGCGGTGGTGATCTTCATCAGCGGACTGGACGATCTGTTCATCGACCTCTTTTACTGGGGGCGGCGCACCTGGCGTGCACTGACCGTGTATTCGCGCCACGAGCAGATGAATCACAAGGCCTTGCTCGGTGTGGACGAGAAGCCGCTGGCCATCATGGTGCCCGCATGGCAGGAGCATGGCGTGATCGGCAAGATGGCGCAGCTGGCGGCAACCACGCTGGACTATGAGAACTACCACATCTTCATCGGCACCTACCCCAACGACCCCCAGACCCACGCCGATGTGGAGCAGGTAAGAGCCCATTTCCCGAATGTGCACAGCGTGGTCTGCGCACGCCCCGGGCCGACCAGCAAGGCCGACTGTCTCAACAATGTGCTCGATGCCATCTTCCAGTTCGAGCAGCGCTCGGGCATAGAGTTTGCAGGCTTCATCCTGCATGACTCGGAAGACGTGCTGTCCAGGTTGGAGCTGAGACTGTTCAACTTTCTCGTGGATCGCAAGGATCTGATCCAGCTGCCGGTCTACCCCCTGGAGCGGCCGCTGCGCGAATTCACCGGCGGGCATTATCTGGACGAGTTTGCCGAGCTGCATGCCAAGGACATCGTGGTGCGCGAGGCCCTGGTGGGTCAGGTGCCCAGCGCCGGGGTCGGCACCTGCTTCAGCCGCCGCGCCATCACGGCGCTGCTGGAGATGGGCGATGGCGTAGCCTTCGATACCCAGAGCCTGACCGAGGACTACGACATCGGTTTCCGGCTCAAGCAGCTGGGCATGCGCGAGATCTTCGTGCGCTTTCCCGTGCATGACGCGGACCAGCCTACCGATCCCGACCAGCCACGCCGACACGGGCGCAGCGCGCGTGAAGCCAGCGTCATCTGCGTGCGGGAGTTCTTCCCCGATACGCTGAATGCGGCGGTGCGACAGAAGTCCCGCTGGATCACGGGCATCGTGATCCAGGGTTTCAAGACCCTGCGCTGGACCCAAAGCGGTGTGCTGAACTATTTTCTCTGGCGCGACCGCAAGGGTGCTCTCACCAATTTCGCCAGCTTTCTGGCCATGCTGCTGGCGATGCAGCTGATTGCCATCTGGCTCTACCAGCGCCTGGTACCGGACAGCTACCGGTTTCTCTCCATCTTCCAGGGCGACTGGTGGCTGTATGCGCTGCTGGCAGCGAACTTCGTGCTGATGCTCAACCGCATTGCCCAGCGCATGTTCTTCGTCACCAGCTACTACGGCATCGTCCAGGGATTGATGTCGCTTCCGCGCCTACTATGGGGCAATTTGGTGAACTTTCTGGCCAACTGGCGGGCCATCGCCCAGGCGCTGCAGGCCAAGGATATCCGGCGCATGGCCTGGGCCAAGACCGATCATGACTTCCCCATGCTGGGAGAGGGACCCAGACTGCGCCAGCCCCTGGGACAGATACTGATCGCACAAGGTGCCCTGACAGAGAGCCAGCTGCAGGAAGCGCTGCTGCGCCCCACTCCCGGCTTGCGCCTGGGCAGTGCGCTGGTGCACAAGGACCTGATCAGCACCGCACAGCTGGCCGCTGCAGTGGCCCAGCAGGCTGGCGTTTCATGGGAATTTCTGGGAGAGCGTCTGATCTCCGACGAGATCGCGGCACTGCTGCCGGCACATCTGGCACTGCATTACAGCGTGGTGCCGCTGCGCGAGGAGGGAAAAACACTGATCCTGGCCAGCGAGTCGGTCATAGACCCGGTCTCGCATGCAGCCCTGGAGCGCAAGCTGGAGAGGCCCGTGCGCTACCTCATTGCCCCCAAGGGAGAGGTCACGGTCGAGCTGCGGCGTCTGTATGCAAGACAGCATGGGGAGCCGGCTCGCGAACTGCTGGCCTGGGCCGTGGAGCGCAAACGCGTATCCGCCGAACAGGCGAAAGAGCTGTGGAAATTCTATGTGTCGCGGCAGCTGATGCTGGGCGAAGTGCTTCAGGCCCTGGGCCGCATCGACACAGCCGTGCTGAATGCCTTGCTGCTAAGACATGAGCAAAGCGATGACAGCCTGGGCCTGTTCCTGGTGAACCAGGGGGCGTTGACGCAGGCTACGCTGGATGAAGCACTGCGACTGCAGCAACAGCTGCAGGTCACCATGGCGCAACTTTTGCGCCGCCTTGATGCCGCCCCGATCGTGTCCGTTGCTTAGGTGCCAATATATGAAGCTTTCTCGTCCTATTCTGGTTCTTTCCCTGGCATGCGCCACCCCATACGATGGTCTGGCGCAGACGGTGGATCTAGGTCCGGATATCACTCCCAGACAGCGCTTTCAGGTCTATCCACGGATCGACAAGGCGTATGAGGCCATGGCGCGCGGCGATGGCCAGCGCGCCATCGCCGAGCTGCAGCAGGCTCAGCGTCTGGCACCGGACAACACCGAGATCGCCCTGCAATTGGCGGCAGCCCATCGCCGCTTTGGCCAACCCGCACAGGCCGAAGCTGTGCTGAAGGCTCAGCTTCAGCGCCACCCTGGCGATGCGCGTCTGGCCCAGGCTCTGCGCGATATGCATCAGGGAGCCGTTCCGGCCAGACAGCCCGAGTCTCAAGCCCTGCCCGCTCCTGCGGCCAAGGAGCCACCGAAGACGCCAGGCACAGCCGCGCCTTCAGCAGCGCCAGCACCAGAGCCGGCAAAGGCAGCCACCTCGACAGCGGACACCACGCCTCGCCCGCGCAAGAGCCCGGCAGCACAGGCCATGCCTGCGGGTTACGCCAAGGCCAGCCAGGCCTATGCCGCAACCGAGCGGCGCGACTTCGCCACGGCCTTGCCTCTGGCAAGGCAGGCCGTAGCTGCGGCCCCCGGGCGTCTGGACTATCAGCGCCTGCTGGTCTACCTGCTCGTCGAGAACGGGCGCTTCGACGAGGCCGAAGCCCGGGCAACAAGGCTGGACAAGGTCAAGCAGCTGCAGTCGGACTCCGATTGGCAGATGCTGCGCACATCCATACGTCAGCGCCGAGCTCTGCGGCCCTTCGAGCAGGCCTTGCAGGCACGCGAGCAAGGCGACATGGTCAAGGCCCTCAGGTATGCAGAGACCAGCGTCCAAATAGCGCCGGATGCACTGGCTCCCCGGCTTCAGTGGCTGGGCTTGCTGCTTCAGGATGGACAGGCGGCCCAGGCGCAGCGTGTGGCAGAGCAAGGGCTGGCGCTGCAGCATGATCCTGCACTGCAGGTACTGCAGGGCGTGGCCCTGCATGTCCAAGGTCGCGGCATGTCCTCCGAACAGGCTTTCGACGCAGCGCTTGCCGCCCCCCACCTGTCGCGGTCGGAGCGGCAGAACTACGGCGTGATAGCCCTGGATGCAGCGCTGGCAGCCGGCCAGACAGAACGAGCCCAGCGGCTTGTGCAGGCGCTGGAGACGGACAGCAATGCCGACATCAGCAGCCGCCGAGAGCAGCTCAAAACCCTGCGCTCCTCAACCATGTCACGCAGCTACGAGCTGCCACTGCCCCTGGTCAACTGCTTCAGCGCCGGCGATGTGCCCGGCTGCGAAATCTGGCCCGGGCAGGAAGCGCCAGACCCGGCATACAAAGTCGCCCATGAGGCCTATCAAGCCTACAGCGATGGGCAATATGCTTTGGCGGCAGAAAAGGCCGGGGCGGCCGTGCAGCTCAACCCCGGACATCTACCCTACCGTCAGCTTCGCCTTCAGGCATTGCTGGCTGCAGGCCAAAAGACGCAGGCGCTTGAGGAGGTCGATCAAACACTGCAGCTACAGCCCGATGCAGCCGAAGTGCTGGCCTTGCGCAGTCGTCTGCGCCACGAGCAGGGCATGACCGAGGCCGCCAACGCCGACGCACGGACGGCATTGCAAATGGGCGGCCTGTCCCTGTCCAGCGAGGTGGATCTGCTGCTTCAGCTGGGGCGGCGAGACGAGGCTGCTGCACGCTTTGCCCAGGCTGTCTCGGAGCCTGAGCTGCAGCAAAGCGCCGACCCCAATCTGGCCTATCTGGCCATTCGCGTGGGGGACGATCGCAGTGCCTTGTCCATCTTCAACCGCGCACGGGACCAGAGCCGTCTGCCGGACACGGCGCTGCGCGATGGCGCCTACGCTGCCAGCAGGCTGGCCGAGAACGATCAGTCCATCGACTACTTCAAGCAGGCCATTGCCGCTGCGCATGAAGGCCGGCTCGCCATGACGCCGCAGCAGCAATATGAGACACGACGTGAAGTTGCCGACCGGGACCGCTCCTGGGGCATCAACACCTTGCTGGGCTATCGAGGCATTTCCCTGGGCGCGGCGGGCGCCCAGCCCGGCCTCTATGGCGACGTGGCCCAGCTCGTCAGCGAGGTGTACTGGCGCCCGCAGAAGTTCGGCGACGGCCGCTTCTGGGAGCTGTACGGCGGCGCTGCTCAAACGGTCTACAGCCGCCACGATGTGCCCACGGGCGGAGAGACCACCCAGGGTGCCGTCGGTATTCGTGCCAAGCCGCTGAGCGATCACAACCTCATACTCGCGGCCGAACGGCGCGTGCGCATCGGCTCGCTGTCCAGCAACGACTGGTTGCTGCGCATGGGATATTCGGGCGGCATGGGTACCGACCTGCGCGTGGATGTGCCCAGCTGGAACACGTTCAATATGTATGCCGAAGTAGGTCGCTTCATTCATCGCAAGCAGAACTACGCGACTTTCGAAGCCCAAGCAGGGCGCAGTTTCCGAATGGGGGGGAGCGACTCAAGACTGGTGCTGTTTCCGCATGCAGTCCTGGGCGCTGATTACAACTCTGAACGCACAGCCTCGGGCAAGCAAAGCTCGGTGGGCGCTGGCGTTGGTGTGAGCATGCGTTTCTGGTTCCGCGAGGACCGTGACCATGCACCTCGCTCCTACCTCGACCTCTCCCTGCAGTATCGCGCCCGGCTTGCCGGGGACGAAAGAGGGAAAGGCGTGTTTCTACGTGCCGCCTTGGTATTTTGAGATGGCACGCCTCTAAGGCCCGACCCATCGCCATTTCTAGAGTTTGTGGAGATGGTGTTGTTTGCACTTTTTCTTTCTGCCCTCCAGAAAGGAGGCTCTCATGCACTCCCATGATCAAAGGCAGGCTACGCGCGCGCTGCTCGCGCTGGCACTGCTGACCTGGGCCAACTGGACCCTGGCCTCGAACGTCATGCCGCCGCCATTGCCGCCTGGGGCCTCCCAGATCCGCATGGACGCAGGCGCAGCCCCCGAAGAGCGCAAGCGCAACGAACGTGCGCATCACCACAAAGGACATTTCAAGAAGGATTTCACACGGGATGACACGCTGGATGAGCCGCCTATCAAACCCGGCAACCCCTCCCCCGGCAATCCGCCGAAAGGCAAGCCCAATCCGGGCAATCCATCCCGTGGCCAGCAGCAATAGACCTCACCGTGTACTGATCTCAGGAGAGTCTCATGAAAACCCTAGGACGCCTTCTTGGGGCATGGCTGCTAGCCATGCTCTTTGCGAGCCCTGGCGCTTTTGCGCAAACAGGTCCGCGCACACTGATCCTTTATGACGCGCCGCCCAATACGGCCTACACCAAGCTCGGCATGAGCTATGCCATCATGCTGCGCAATCTGCTCGGACATTTCGACAGCAAGGTCGATATGGTCGCGGTGCAGAACTACACGGCAGGCCAGCTCAGCGGCTACGACGCCACGTTCTATCTAGGCTCGTATTACGACAACCCGGTTCCTGCCGCCTTCATGACCGATGCCGCCAGCTCTGCCAAGACCATAGTCTGGTTCAAGTACAACATCTGGCAGTTTGCCTGGGATCCGGCCTACGGCTTCCAGTCCCGCTATGGCTTCAACCTGACGGCACTTCGCGGACTCAATGCCGCACCAACCTCAAGCAACACCACACCGGGGTTCTTCGACACCATCACCTACAAAAACCTGCCCTTTGTCAAATACTATGCATACGACAGCAGCACTGGCGCCGTGAATGCGGATCCCGATGTGGGGCTGACGGCCATCACCGACACCACCAAGGCCCAGAACCTGGTTTCCATGTCCAATCCCAAGACCGGCGAGCAGGCGCCCTATGTAGTGAGGTCGGGCAACTTCTGGTATGTCGCGGATCTGCCGTTCAGCTATATCGGGCCACGCGATCGCTATCTCGTGCTGGCAGACATGCTGCATGACATGCTGGGGGTGAACCATGCCGAAAGCCACAAGGCCATGGTCCGCCTTGAAGATGTGAGCGCCTTGGTCAGTGTGACGGCAATGAAATCACTGACGGACTACCTCTACCAGCAACGGATCCCGTTTTCGATTGCGACCATTCCGTACTACAAAGATCCTCTTGGCGTGTACAACTCGGGAGTGCCGATGCAGGTGCCAATGTCACTGGCGACCAATCTGAAGAGAGCTCTCAACTATGCACTGGTGCGCGGCGGCGAAATCGTGATGCATGGCTACACGCACCAGTACAGCAATGTGCGCAACCGCTATACGGCAGTGAGTGGCGATGACTACGAGTTCTGGGACATTGTCAACAACAAGCCCGTGCCGGAAGACTCGACCACCTGGGCGTTGGGACGCTATCGAGCCGGTCTGCTGGAGTTGTCTCTCAATGGATATCGCGCTACAGCATGGGAAACCCCACACTACCAGGGCTCGGCGCTGGCATCCAAGGCCAGTACGCAGGTCTTCCCCAAGACTTATCAACGCGTGGTGTACTACACCGCAGACAAGCCCAATTTCACTGCATCGGTGGAGAAGGATTTTGCCGTGGGCCAGATCTTCCCCTACCCCATCCAGACCGACTACTACGGGCAGAAAGTGCTGCCGGAAAGCCTGGGGAACATCGAATACGACATCCACCTGATCGATCCGACCTCCTCCTTCAACTACACATGGCAGGACATTCTCACCAATGCCCAGTATGTGAAGACGGTGCGTGACGGCTATGCCTCGTTCTTCTTCCACCCGTTCTGGCTGGAGCCGCAGGTTGGAACCCCTGGCCTGGCGGACTTCAAGAGCCTTGTCAGCGGCATCTCCAATCTGGGCTTCACCTGGACGGTTCCGAGTCAGCTGCCATGAAAGAAAAGCGCTTTCTCCGAAAGGAGAAAGCGGCTCGATCCATAGATATGACGATGGAACAATGCACCAGACGCGAGGCGCTGGGCCTGGCCTGGGCGCTGAGCTGCAGCCTGCCCGAGGCACAGGCCAAGCCCAGCCTGCGTCTGCCCGGCATGGTCTGGCAGCCCAGTGCCGACACTCTACGGCCCCATGGATCATGGCAGCGTCTGGGCATCCGCCGCCTGCTGGTGCAATGGACGGCTGTGGACAATCTGAGCCTGGTGCCCGGCACTTACCTGCCCTCCATGAGCCGCAACCTCCCGGACTGGGAGCGCATCGCGGCCGAGCCCTGGGCGCAGGAGCTGATTCTCGGCCTGGCCGGCATGCATGACGAGGCCAAGGCCCGCGCCGGTCTCGCGGATCTGGCCATGCAGTCCTATGCCTTGAAAGCGGCTATCACGGCACTGCCACTGCGGGTTGCCGGCTGGTACTTCCCGGTCGAAGTCGATCCGACCTGGGCTGCGCCCAGTCTTCTCACCGAGGTTCTCAACAAACTGCCACGTCCGCTGTGGATCAGCGCCTATGACAATGCCAATATGGGTCCCCAGGCGCTGGTTGACTGGATCATGCGCTGGATACCCGAAGATGTGGGCGTGTTTTTCCAGGATGGAGTCGGCGTACACGCGCGCACTCCCAGCGTGGCACGCGAATACCTGCAGATGCTGACCGCCCATCTGGGCCAGGCGCGTGTTCGCGTGATTGCCGAGGCCTTCCGGCCTGCGCCGGGCGGCGGATTTCGCAGCGCCATGGCAGAAGAATTCCTGCCACAGTTGGCGGCCTACCAAGGCTGGACGGTCTTTGCCTTCGACGGCCCGCATTATCTGAACCCGCCTCTGGTCGATGCATTGGCGGATGCCCTGGGCACCAAATCCCGATGAGTCGCCGTCCGCCCTGCCTCTACAGCTGCGGCCCATGGAGCCGTCAACAGGGCTGGGCAGGCTGAAGGCCAACAGGTCTGCGCACAAGGACAGGCCCAGGCTCGGGGTGACATCACCCCGCCCCGTTCAAAGCCTCAAAAGCATTCGAAGGTTTGCGCCGCCTTCCAGCGCTGGTCGGGTCCAAGAGCCACAGGTGCATCAATGGCCGCAGCCTCCACGCACAGCATCTGCTGCCAGCTGTCGGCCTCCATGTCCTTGAGTGTGGCGCACAGAGCAGGGCCTGGATTCCAGACCACGGTTTCGCTCCAGGACGCATCCTGGGCAAGCTGCAGCCAGGGCCGGCCCGAGCTTTGCAGTTGCAGGGCTGCAGCCGCACGTGGATAGACGCGATCGGTCTCCGCACCGAAGCTGACGCAGCCTTGCTGCGTGACATGGGTATCCGGTTGAGCCGCAGCAGCATCCCAATAGCTCAAACCTTCGAGACCGTGCAAGCTGGCCTGCTCGACCTGCGCAACGCGAAGATAGCCGTGCAAGGCCGCGGTAAAAGACAGGTCCTGCCGGCCGCGGTTATGCACGGCCAGTTCCACACGCAACACGCCGGGCCTGAGCTCAATCGTGAGCACTGCCTCAAAGACATGCGGCCAGACGGCGCGCGATGCTTCGCTGTCCGTCAGGCGCAAGGAGATCTGCGCACCATCCTCGCCCGGTGGCCTCGCAGCATCGGCCTGCCAGTGGCTGAGGCGCGCAAAGCCATGCTTGACCAAGGGTCCACGCTGATTGAACTGGGGAAAGCAGACCGGAATGCCGCCGCGAATGGCGCTCTGGCCGTCATGGGCTGCCCTGGGACTGAGGAACAGGCGTTCCTGCCCCAGGCCGACCCAGGACAGTACCTGGGCGCCCTGCAGGCAGATCAGCACCGAATCCCCCTGACCCAGCTTCACAGCAATGGCAGGAAGCCCTTTCCAGTCAACGGCCTGGGCCTGAAAGGTCAAATCACTCACCCGTGAGCTCGTCCGCACGCTCCTGGCCGGCGGCGAAGTCCAGATCGCCGGTATAGATGGCGCGGCCGCAGATAACGCCTTCCACGCCTTCATCCTGCACCTTGCACAGCGCTTCGATGTCGGCCATGCCGGCCAGACCGCCCGAGGCGATGACCGGAATCTTCAGCGACTGGGCCAGCTTGACGGTGGCGTCGATGTTGATGCCGCTGAGCATGCCGTCACGACCGATGTCGGTGTAGATGATGGATTCCACGCCCCAGTCCTCGAAGCGTTTGGCGGTTTCGATCACATCCTGGCCGGTGAGCTTGCTCCAGCCGTCGATCGCCACCTTGCCGTCCTTGGCGTCCAGGCCCACGATGATGTGTCCGGGAAAGGCGCTGCAGGCATCCTGCAGGAAACCGGGGTTCTTCACGGCAGCGGTGCCGATGATCAGGTACTCGATGCCCAGATCGATGTAGCGCTCGATGGTGTCCAGATCACGGATGCCGCCGCCCAGCTGCACGGGAATCTCGCCATCGACCTCCTTGAGGATGCTCTTGATGACCGACAGGTTCTTGGGCTGGCCCGCAAAGGCGCCGTTCAGGTCCACCAGGTGCAGGCGACGGGCGCCCGCATCCAGCCATTTGGCGGCCATGGCTGCGGGGTCTTCACCGAAAGTGGTGGACTGGTCCATATCACCCTGAATCAGGCGAACGCAGTGGCCGTCCTTGAGGTCGATAGCGGGGATGAGCAACATGATGGTGATCTGCTAGCAAGTTTGGCCGTCAGAAATGGCCGGTTGAAGAAACTCGGGTTGACAGTGAACAAGCCCTGCGATGCAGCGCGCACTGGATTGGGATGGGCTGCGAGGCGCAAACCACAGCCGGGCTGATCGCCCGGCGAGGATTTGCAACGCTGCAGACCGCCCAAGCCAGGGATGCGATGCGCGCAAAGACTTGTTCAATGTTGACCCTAGGGCTTCCAGCCCAGGAAGTTGCGGAACAGCGCCAGCCCCTGGTCCGAGCTTTTCTCGGGGTGGAACTGGGTAGCGAAAATATTATCGCGTGCGACGGCACATGCAAAGAGGCCGCCGTAGTCGGTCTCGGCCGCGCAATGCGCGCTTTGTTGCACCAGCGCATAAAAGCTGTGCACAAAGTAGTAGAAGCTGCCGTCGGGAATTCCGGCCCACAGCGCATGGGGCTTGCCGCCCTGCTGCGTCTGCTGCACCTGGTTCCAGCCCATCTGCGGCACCTTGAAACGGCTGCCGTCGGCTTGCGTCCTGCCTTCGAGATCGAACTTGCGCACATTGCCGGGGATCAGCCCCAGGCCCGGCACATCGCCTTCGTCGCTGTGGTCGAGCAGCATCTGCATGCCCACGCAGACACCGAACAGAGGCTTGTTGACAGCCGCATCGAGCACGGCCTGCTGCAGGCCCGATTCGCGCAGCTCGCGCATGCAGTCAGGCATGGCCCCCTGACCGGGCAGGACCACGCGGTTGGCGGCATGGACCACATCGGGATCGGCCGTGACGACCACGTCCCAGCCGGTATCGGCTGCGGCCGTGCGCACCGCCTGCGAGACCGAACGCAGATTGCCCATGCCGTAATCGACCACGGCCACGGTGTTGTTCTTCAAACTCATAGCAGCTACCGCTTATGGAGATTGGTTTTTAAAGACAAACAGCTTTTAAATGCAGTGTAAATAGGCGCAAGTCGCTCCTGATTACAGAGCACCCTTGGTCGAGGGAATCACGCCCGCCATGCGCTCATCATGCTCCAGTGCAAAGCGCATGGCGCGCGCAAAGGCCTTGAAGATGGTTTCGCACTGGTGGTGGGCGTTGAAGCCCTTCAGGTTGTCGATGTGCAGGGTCACGCCGGCGTGGTTGACAAAGCCCTGGAAGAATTCGAAGACCAGCTGCGTGTCGAGCTGGCCGATGCTGCCGGCCGTGAACTTCACATCCATGTGCAGACCGGGACGGCCCGAGAAGTCGATGACGACGCGGCTCAGGGCTTCGTCCAGCGGCACATAGGCATGACCGTAGCGGCGAATGCCTTTCTTGTCGCCGATGGCCTTGGCGAAGGCCTGGCCCAAGGTGATGCCGATGTCTTCGACCGTGTGGTGGCCGTCGATGTGCAGATCGCCCGCGCATTCGATGTCCATGTCGATCAGGCCGTGGCGCGCGATCTGGTCCAGCATGTGATCGAGAAAGCCGATACCGGAGTTCAGGCTGGCCTTGCCCGTGCCGTCGAGGTTGACGCGCACGGCGACGCGGGTCTCGGCCGTGTTGCGCTGCACTTCGGCAATGCGCGGCAGGTTCTGGGCGATGGAGGGGACGATATTGCTCATAGGCTTTCTTTCAGTGCCGCCAGCATCTGGGCGTTTTCTTCGCGGGTACCCACGGTCAGGCGCAGGCAGTTGTGCAGCAAGGGGTGCATGGCCGATACGTTCTTGACCAGCACGCCGCGCTGCTTCATCTCGATCTGGGCCTTGCCGGCGTCGCGCACGCGCAGCAGCACCATATTGGCTTCGGAGGGCCAGACTTTTTGCACGCCGTCCAGCTGGGCCAGGGCATCGATCAGCGGCTGGCGTTCGGCGCGGATGGCGGCGGCCTGTTCGGCATACAGGGACTCGTGCTGCAGCGCAAAAATCGCCGTCTCGCAGTTGAGCACGCTGATGTTGTAGGGAGGGCGCACCTTGTCGATCTCGTTGACGATGGCCGATGGGCCGATCAGATAGCCCAGGCGCGCACCGGCCAGACCGAACTTGGACAGCGTGCGCATCAGCAGCACATGAGCGTTGCGCGCGGGGTCTGCCTTCATGCGGGTGATCCAGCTGCGGCTGGCGAAGGGCTGGTAGGCCTCGTCCATCACGACCAGACCGCCAACCTCGGCCACGGCGTCGATCACGGCCTGAACCTTGTCCTCGGCCCACAGCGTGGCAGTGGGATTGTTGGGATAGGCGATATAGGTGATGGCAGGCTGGTGCTCGGCGATGGCGGCCTGCATGGCCGGCACATCGAGGTCGAAGTCGCTCGTCAGATTCACGCCCACGAAATCCAGGCCCTGCAGCTTGGCAGACAGCGGATACATCACAAAACCCGGCATGGGCGCCAGCATCTTGGCGCGGGCATTGTTGCAGGGCTGGGCCGTGGCCAGCGCCAGCAGGGTGATGATCTCGTCCGAGCCATTGCCCAGCAGCACCGATGTGCCGGCCGGAGCACCGGCGTAGTCGGCCAGCATCTGCTTGAGCACTTCCTGGCGCTCGCCGGGGTAGCGGTTGATTTCCAGACCGCCCAGATGCTCGCCCAACTTTTTCTGCAGCTCGGGCGGCAGACGGTAGGGGTTCTCCATCGTGTCCATCTTGAGCAGGCCTTGCGCGGGCTGCACATGGTAGCCCTGCATGGCGCGTACATCGGCGCGAATGCGTTGCAGGGCTTTGGTCTGGATGTCTTGAGCAGTCATGGGTTCACTCCTTCACACAAGGCTTGCGTTGGCCAATGCAGTCGATACCGATCGCTGCGATTCTGGCGCTCAAGCCTCAAGATTCTGCGTGGCGGCTTGCTCCAGCGGGTGCACCACGGTTACGCCGCCAAACTCTGCCCCATGGGGCAGATGCAGGCTCAGCATCTGGTTGCAGCCGCTGTGCTGGGCGCAGGCCACGGCCAGGCAGTCGCCAAAGTCCAGCGCATGGCGGGCCTGCACCGCCCAGGCCGTCTCCAGCGTGGCGGCGTCGGTCTTCCAGGGCGTCCAGGTCTGGTAGCGGCGGATGGCTGCGCGGGCATCGCCCTGAGGCAGGGGCAGGACTGCGGTGGTGGCCTGGTCATAGAACTCCACCAGCGCCTGATTGCTGGTGCGGCCGCTACGGCTGCGCCACAGCAGATCCAGCCATTCCAGCGTGGCCGCATACAGCGCACCGCCAGCCGCATCTTCCGCAGCAATCAGCACCGAGGTATCGACAAATACGGGGTTCACCTGGCCACCTCGGTTTCGGCATTGCTGTGCGCAGCAGCACGCTTGCTGCTGGCACTGCGCGCCAGGGATTTGGCAGACTGGCCGGCAGCTTGCCAGGTGCGCTCATCGGTGCGCCAGGCCAGATAGGCACGCTCGTAGGCATCCTCGCGCTGCATCAGCTCGGCCATGAAGTCACCCAGCATGCGCGAGACGCTGCTGCCGCGCCTGGCCGCTTCAATGCGCGCCCAGTCAAGCACGCTGTCTTCGACGGTGATGGTGACGTTCTTCATGGCCCGCATAGTACACGAATTTCGTGCAACACGAAATTCGTGTCAAATTTCAAATTGCCAGAATGGCCTGCAGGAATCCATACTGCGGAGCAAAAAACAGTTCGCCAGAACCTTGCCCCTCTGCAAGCGCAGACCCACCAACCGGGAGGAGAAATCATGAGCCAGCCATCCAAGACTGCATGGACCAGACGCCAGATACTCGATCGCACCGTCCGCGCCGGAGCCGGCCTGGGCATCGCGGCCGGCTCCGGGCTGGCTCTGGCGGGCTGCGGCGGAGACGATGCACCAGCAAAAGGCCTGAGCGCCGCGGAGGCGGCCCGGCGGCTGCCCGAGCTGGCCGCGACGCTGCGCCGCGTCAGCGGTGTTCCGGGCATGGCCTGGGCTGTGGTCCAGGGCGCGCAAACGCTTGCCGCCCAAGGCCTGGGGCTTTGCGAGACCGGCGGCAGTGCGGCCGTGAATGCCGACACCGTGTTCCAGCTGGCCTCGGTCTCCAAATCCCTGGCTGCCACCGTGGTGGCGCGCCAGGTCGGCCTGGGACGGGTCTCCTGGGACAGCCGCATGAAGGACTTGCTGCCCTGGTTTGCGCTGCGCAATCCGGGCAGCAGCGCGGTGCTGACCGTGGGCGATCTGTTTGCCCACCGCAGCGGCCTGCCCGACCATGCGGGCGACAAGCTCGAGGAGCTGGGCAACGGCCAGCAGGTGGTGCTGGAGCGGCTGCGCCTGCTGCCCGTCAAGCCGCTGCGCAGCGAATACGCCTACACCAATGCCGGGTTGACCGCCGCCGCCGTGGGCGTCGCAGGCGCTGCCAATACCGACTGGGCGAGTCTGTCACGCCAGACCCTGTATGCGCCTCTGGGCATGACGCGAACCACATCGGTCTATGCCGAATTCATGCAGCAGGCCAACCGTGCCAGCCCCCATGTACGCGCCGATGACGGCAGCTGGCAGCGCGGCACGCCGCGCAATGCCGACCCCCAGTCCCCGGCCGGCGGCGCCAGCTCCAGCGTCAACGACATGGCGCGCTGGCTGTCTCTGCTGCTGGCGCAGGGGCGCTGGCAGGGACAGCAGCTGGTCGCCCCTGCAGCCCTGCAAGCCGCCTGGCAGGCCCAGGCGCCGGGAGGACACTACGGCTTCGGCTTCAATGTCGCAGCAACCGATGGCGGGCTGAAGTTCCTCAGCCATTCGGGCGCCTTCATGCTGGGCGCGGCCACCTGCTTCATGCTCATTCCCTCGCTGGACGCTGCCGTCATCGTGCTCACCAACGGCATTCCCATCGGCGTTCCCGAAACCCTGTGCCGCCAGTTCGTGGACCTGATGGAAACCGGCCGCCTCACGCAGGACTGGTGGTCGCTGTACAGAGAAAAGATCGCTCCGCTGATGGCGCCCACGGGATCCCTGCTGGGCCAGCAGCCCCCGTCTGCGCCCCAGCCTCCGGGCGCGCTGCAGCGCTATGCGGGAAGCTATGACAACGCCTACCATGGCCCGGTGCAGGTCAGCCTCGTCGACAACCGACTGCAGCTGAGCATAGGCCCGCAAGCCCAGACCTATGTGCTGCAGCACTGGAGCGGCAGCCAGTTCTGCTTCATTCCTGGCAACGAAAGCGCGGCTCCGCACAGCATTTCGCTGGCGGTCTTCGAGGCAGGTGACGCAGCGCCGGCCCAAAGCCTCTGGCTGGAGTTCTATGACGACGACGGACTGGGCCAGTTCAGCAGGCGAATCTGACAGGCGCTGCGGCCGCAGGCGGCAGCGCCACAGCCCTCAGCGCCGGTACTGCGGCGGCGGGGCATATCTGCCGTCGGCGGGAAAAGCCGCAGGCTCGGCCGCGCCGCGGCGCTCTGGCGCAGGCTGGGCGGCATCGCGCCCCTGCAGCCGGACTTCGAACAGTGCCGCCCCGATCACGCCCACGTTGCGCGCGTCGCCAGCCGGGGTATTGCCGGCATAGGCGCGCTCCTTGCCAGCAAAACGAAAGGCCGCCACTTCACGCTGACTCTTGCGAAAACCCTCGATGCGCAGGGTCTCGCCGGGACGCAGCAGATAGCCGGCGCTGTGCACGCTGCCGGCCTGGCCGGTGAGCACATCCAGGCCGTCCACCGTGGCAACGACCTCATAGTGACGCTGGCTGCGGTTGCTGTAGACCAGCTCGTAACGCTCGCCCTGACGGCCGGCCAGCTGATAGTCCCGAGCTCCGCGCATGGTGTAGATGGGCAGCGGCCGGCCTTGCCCGTCCTGCACCACCCACTCCACATCGCCGTCGGCCAGCTGCACGCTGAGCTGCTGATCGATGCTGCGCCCCAGGGCGCGGCGGATGCTGGCCTCATCGGAGTAGCGCAGCTGTGCAACGGTGCGCGGGCGCTCGGGGTCCAGGCGCGCAGCTTCCACGGTCCGAGTGACCGACTCTCGCCCTTCCCCCCATTGCGTGCCCAGTGTGGACTCGACCCTGGGCGTGCGCGGCGCTGCCGATCCGCCCTCAGCGACCTGCAAGGCATCCTGCGCCGAAGGCGGTGCACCGCAGGCGGCCAGCCCCGCGACCAGCAGCAGTCCGCCCAGCAGCCGCCAGCCGCGTTGCGGCCAGGAACTCATGACCTGATTCATCTTCACGCTCCCTTGTTGTGATTGGCTATGGAATGCTGCGCTGCCACGCAGCCCGCCGAGTGTCACCGCAAACCCGCGCTTTCCTGCACCATGAAACATCTGGAGATCAATTGCCCCGAGACGGAGGGCATGTGGACCTGCCCGAAAATGAAAAAAGCCGTGGACGGGCCACGGCTGATGGGCAAGCACCGGCGGATTTACTTCAGGCGCATTTCGGCAGCCCTGGCATGGCCCTGCAGGCCTTCGCCATAGGCCAGCACGGCTGCGGTCTTGCCCAGGATCTGGGCACCGGCCTCGCTGACTTCGATGATGGAGCTGCGCTTCTGGAAGTCGTACACCCCCAGCGGCGAGGAAAAGCGCGCCGTGCCGCTGGTCGGCAGCACGTGATTCGGGCCGGCGCAGTAGTCGCCCAGGCTCTCGGAGGTATAGGCGCCCAGGAAGATGGCACCGGCGTGCCTGAGCAAAGGCTCCCAGCGGTGCGGGTCGCGGCTGGAGACTTCCAGGTGCTCGGGCGCGATGCGATTGCTGATCGCGCAAGCCTCTTCCATGTCCTTGGTCAGAATCAGTGCACCGCGGTCGCTCAGGCTCTTGGCGATGATGGCCTTGCGCGGCATCTCGGGCAGCAGGCGGTCGATCGCGGCCTGGACGGCATCGATATAGGCTGCATCGGGACACAGCAGGATGGACTGGGCCAGCTCGTCGTGTTCGGCCTGGCTGAACAGATCCATGGCCACCCAGTCGGGCGGGGTCGTTCCGTCGGCCAGCACCAAGATTTCAGAAGGACCGGCAATCATGTCGATGCCCACGATGCCGAACACACGCTTCTTGGCGCTGGCCACATAGGCATTGCCGGGGCCGGTGATCTTGTCCACCTTGGGCACGGTGGCCGTTCCGTAGGCCAGGGCAGCCACGGCCTGGGCGCCACCGATGGTGAAGGCGCGGTGCACGCCCGCCACATAAGCAGCGGCCAACACCAGCGGGTTCTTCTGACCCTGGGGCGTGGGCACGACCATGATGATGTCCTGCACACCGGCCACATGGGCGGGAATGGCGTTCATCAGCACGCTGGACGGATAGGCGGCCTTGCCGCCCGGCACGTAGATGCCCACGCGGTCCAGCGGCGTGACCTTCTGGCCCAGCAGCGTGCCGTCTTCGTCGCGGTAGCTCCAGCTCTCGCCATTGGCCTTTTTCTGCGCCTCGTGATAGCTGCGCACACGGCGTGCCGCCGACTCCAGCGCTTCGCGCTCGGCGGCTGGCAGGCTGTCGAAGGCGTCTTTCAGCTCCTGCTTGGTCAGCTCCAGCGCCGCCATGGAATCGGCCTGCAGGCCGTCAAAGCGTGCCGTGTACTCCAGCACGGCGGCGTCGCCGCGCTGCTGTACATCGGCCAGGATGTCGGCCACCCGCTGCTCGATGGCTGCATCCGTGTCCGCCGACCAATGCAGACGCTGCGCAAAATCATGCTCGAACTGGGCATCAGCGGTTGACAGACGGGCGGGGGCAGCTACGAATTCCATAGTATTTACCAGTAGGGAAAATCAGTTGTTCTTGGCGGCAACAGCCTGCGCAAACGCATCGATGATGTGGCGCAACGGAGCCTGCTTGAGCTTGAGCGAAGCCTGGTTGACGACCAGACGCGAGCTGATGTCCATGATGGGCTCGACCTCGACCAGATCGTTGGCCTTGAGCGTGTTGCCGGTGGACACCAGATCGACGATGGCATCGGCCATGCCGGTCAGCGGCGCCAGCTCCATGGAGCCGTAGAGCTTGACCATGTCCACGTGCACGCCCTTCTTGGCAAAGAAGTTGCGGGCAATCTCGGGGTACTTGGTGGCAATGCGCAGACGCGCGCCCTGCTTGACGGCCAGCTGATAGTCGAAGCCGTTGCGCACGGCCACGCTGACGCGGCACTTGGCAATCTGCAGGTCCAGCGGCTGGTACAGGCCCTGGCCGCCATGCTCGATCAGCGAGTCCAGGCCCGAGACGCCCAGGTCCGCGCCGCCATATTGCACGTACACGGGCACGTCCGAAGCACGCACCAGCACCACGCGCACATCGGGACGGTTGGTGTCGAAAATCAGCTTGCGCGACTTTTCCACATCCTCGGTCACCGCTATGCCCGCGGCGGCCAGCAGGGGCACGGTTTCTTCAAAAATGCGGCCCTTGGACAGGGCTATGGTCACAGGCGTTGCGGTGCTCATGCGGAAATTCTCTCGATATCGGCGCCCAGGGCGCGCAGCTTGTCTTCCATGCGGTCGTAGCCACGATCCAGGTGGTAGATGCGATCGACGATGGTCTCGCCCTCGGCCACCAGACCGGCAATCACCAGGCTGGCCGAAGCCCGCAGGTCGGTCGCCATCACGGTGGCACCGGACAGGCGCTTGCCGCCTTCGATGGTCGCCACGCGGCCGTCGGTGGTGATGCGCGCGCCCAGGCGAACCATCTCGTTGACATGCATGAAGCGGTTCTCGAAGATGGTCTCGGTCACCATGCTGGTGCCTTCGGCCACCAGGTTCAGCGCCATGAACTGGGCCTGCATATCGGTGGGAAAGCCCGGATATTCGGTGGTGCGAAAGCCCTGGGCCTTGAGCTTGCCCGAGGAGGCCACCTTCAGACCGCCATCCACGCAGTCCACGCTCACGCCCGCATCCTTGAGCTTGTCGATCACGGCGCCCAGATGGTCGGCACGCGCGTGGTGCAGCAAGGCTTCACCGCTGGTGGCCGCCACGGCGCAGAGGAAGGTGCCGGCCTCGATACGGTCGGCCACCACCTGATGCTCGCAGCCATGCAGCTTGTCCACGCCCTGAATCACGATGTGGCTGGTGCCGTGACCCGTGATCCTGGCCCCCATCTTGATCAGCATCTCGGCCAGATCGGTGATTTCGGGTTCCATGGCGGCGTTTTCCAGCACCGTCTCGCCTTCGGCCAGCGCCGCGGCCATCAGGAAGTTCTCGGTGCCAGTCACGGTCACCATGTCGGTGGTGATGCGTGCGCCCTTCAGACGCTTCCAGCCTTCGGGCAGGCTGGCATGCATATAGCCGTTTTCCACGGTGATGATGGCGCCCATGGCCTGCAGGCCCTTGATGTGCTGATCCACGGGGCGCGAGCCGATCGCGCAGCCGCCGGGCAGCGACACCTTGGCGTGGCCGAAGCGGGCCAGCAGCGGACCCAGGGCCAGCACCGAGGCACGCATGGTCTTGACCAGCTCGTAAGGCGCTTCGGGCACTAGGCTGTTGGGTGCCACAAAGCTCATGCCGCCACGTTCGCCATGGGTTTCGGTCTGCACACCCATATTGGCCAGCAGCTTGCGCATGGTGGCAACATCGTGCAGACGTGGCACATTGTGCAGATGCACGGGCTCGGCCGTGAGCAGTGCGGCACACATTTCAGGCAGAGCGGCGTTTTTGGCACCGGAAATGATTACTTCGCCCTTGAGGGGACGACCACCGTGGATCTTGAGTTTGTCCATGGCTTCAAGCCTTGAATGTTTATATATAAAAAATGCACTCAGCGCTTATTTAGCAAGTGCTGACAGCTATCAATCTTGCGTCTCGACTCGCATCAAGCCTGGGCAGCAGCCCATTCTGCCGGGGTGTAGGTCTTCATGGACAGGGCATGGACTTCATCGGTGGCCATGCGGTTGCCCAGCGTGGCATATACGAGGCGCTGGCGGCCCAGCAGACGCTGGCCTTCAAACTGTGCAGACACAATGGTGGCAAACCAATGTCGGCCATCGCCTTCCAGCGCAATATGCTCGCAGGGCAGGCCGGCGGCGATCAGGTCTTTGAGTTGGTCTGCAGTCATGGGGAACCTTTAAGCACAAAAGCTGGCGAAACCGGTCATTGTCTCGCAAGCAGCCCTGCGTCAATTCTAAAAATCAGTTACGAATCTTGTAGCCGATACGCAGCAGGTGCACGGCCAGCGCGCTCACGGCCAGCCAGGCAGCGCCCACGATGGCGAAGCTGAGCCATGGCGAGACATCGCTCTGGCCGAAGAAGCCGTACCGGAAGCCGTCGATCATGTAGAAGAACGGGTTGACATGGCTGACCGCCTGCCAGAAGCCGGGCAGCGAGTGCACGGAATAGAACACGCCGGACAGAAAGGTCAGAGGCATGATCAAAAAGTTCTGGAAGGCCGCCATCTGGTCGAACTTCTCGGCCCAGAGGCCGGCGATCAGGCCCAGCGTACCCATCAGGGCGCAGCCCAGAAAGCCGAACACCAGAATCCACAGCGGCGCGGCAAAATCGAGCACGGCAAAGAACAAGGTGACAACAAACACGCCCAGACCCACCAGCAGGCCGCGCAGAATGGCCGCTCCCACATAGGCGCTGAACCAGGCCCAGTGCGACAGCGGCGTGAGCAGCACGAACACCAGCGAGCCCATGATCTTGCTCTGCACCAGGCTGGACGAGCTGTTGGCAAACGCGTTTTGCAACATGCTCATCATCACCAGGCCGGGAATCAGAAACGCGGTGTAGGGGATGCGGTCGTAGACCATGACCCGGCCTTCGAGCACATGGCCGAAAACCAGCAGATACAGCACGGCCGTGAGCACCGGTGCGGCCACGGTCTGAAAGCTCACCTTCCAGAAGCGCAGCACTTCCTTCTTGAGCAGGGTCTGCCAGCCGTTCATTGGACACCTCCTGCAGGAGCCTGTGTCCTGGAGCCTTCATTCATGATGTGGATGAACACATCCTCCAGATCCGCGCGGCGGATTTCCACATCCTCGGGGGTCACCCCCGCCTCGCGCAAAGCGGCCAGCAGTTGCTCCACATCGACTGCATGGGCGGCGGGAATCTGCACGATTCGACCGGTGACACGCGCTCTGTCGGCCACGGCCTTGGGCAGGGCGCTATCGGTCTTGAACTGCAACACATTGCTGGAAGCCGACTTGAGCAGCTCGCTCATGGGCGAGAGCTTGATGATCTCGCCGCGCTTGAGCATGGCCACGCGGCTGCAAAGGGCCTCGGCCTCTTCGAGATAGTGAGTGGTCAGCAGCACCGTATGGCCCTGCTTGTTGAGTTTGGCAATGAAATGCCACAGCGTCTGGCGCAGCTCCACGTCGACGCCGGCCGTGGGCTCGTCCAGCACGATGATGGGCGGCTTGTGCACCAGGGCCTGAGCCACCAGCACGCGGCGCTTCATGCCGCCCGAGAGCTGGCGCATATTGTTGTGGGCCTTGTCCGTCAGGCCCAGGCTGTCGAGCAGCTCGTCGATCCAGTCGTCGTTGTTCTTGACGCCGAAATATCCGGACTGGAACTTCAAGGCCTCGCGCACATTGAAGAAGGGGTCGAACACCAGCTCCTGCGGCACGATGCCCAGCTTGCGGCGTGCATCGGCGTAGTTCGCCTGTACATCGCTGCCCTGCACCAGCACGCGCCCGCCCGTGGCTTGAGCCAGTCCGGCGAGGATGCTGATCATCGTGGTCTTGCCGGCGCCGTTAGGGCCGAGCAGACCGAAGAATTCACCTTCCTCGATATCCAGGCTCACCGATTTGAGGGCCTGAAAATCCCCCTTGGGGGTGCGGTAGGTCTTGGAGACGGATTGGAATGAGACTGCAGACATGGAGCCCATGATTCTAGGGCTTGCCCACAGCCTCTGCCTTGGCGGGGCTTAGCCGGACACAGTGATTCGTCAGCCTAGCCCTGCTGAGCGGTGGCGGCCGCATCGGGCACGGGAGCGGGCATCAGCAAGCCGTCCACGCCATACAGCGCGGCCATGGACTGCAGGCCCTTGGGCAGACCTTCGACAATGAGCTGCTTGCCCACCTCCTGGGCTGCGCGCCGGCAGGCCAGCAGCACGGCCAGAGCCGCCGAGTCAAAAACCTTAACGGCGCTGGCATCCAGCACCACCCGGGCATCCGCATGGCCCGTGACCAGCGGACGCAGACGCAGCAGACAGTCACGCCCCTGACGATAGGTCAGTTCCTTGGGCAGTTGCAGAGGGTTGCTAGCTGAGCGGGCCATGACGTCTGAAGCGCTTTGCTTACTTGGTCGCCGTGGCCGGCATGGAGCTGCGCGAGGCCAGGGTCTTGATCAGGCCGTCAATGCCGTTGGCATTGATTTCCTGCGCAAACTGGTTGCGATAGGTTTCCACCAGCCACACACCGAGCACATTGAAGTTGTAGAGCTTCCAGCCCGTGGCCTGCTTTTCCAGACGGAAATCCAGTTGCACGGGGTCGCCACGGCCGTTGACCTGGGTACGCACCAGCACGTCGGTGTCGCCGGCTGCCATGCGCACAGGCTTGACGGTAATGGTCTGATCGCCGACCTGGGACAGGGCCCCCGCATAGGTGCGAATCAGCAGGGCCTTGAACTCATCCTGCAGCTTCTGGCGCTGCTCGGGCGTGGCCTGACGCCAGGCCGGACCGACAGCGGCCGATGTCATGCGGCGAAAGTCCACATAGGGCATGACCTTCTCGTTGACCAGTGCATTGATCTTGCTGGAATCGCCGTTGCGCAGCGAGGCATCCTTCTTGATGGTCTCCAGCACATCGGCAGAAACGCGCTTGACCAGTGCATCGGGCGCTTCCTCAGCAGCCTGGGCTGCGGGCAGACCCAGATTCAGAGCGAGCACGGCACCTGCTGCCATGCCCCACATGCGACGAGTAATCTTCATTGCGTTTTTTCTCCTAGGCCCGCAAGTGTCACCGCACTCGCGCAGCCTGTGCATCATGTTTGTAACCAAGCTCTACCGGCTCACTGGCCTTCGGGGGGCAGCTTGCCGGCGTTGTCGTCATCATAGTTTTCGAGGCGACCATCGCCGCCGGACGCCGCGCCGCCAATGCGTGAGCGCAGATAGACATCACGCACCAGGCTGTATTTGTCGAGCGCAACAGAGTCCAGCACATCGCCGGCCTTGAGCAGATTGGCACGGTTGTTGACCATGCGCAGACCGAACAGGCTGTTGCGCCAGCGCACATCATCCATGGTGTTGGCAGGATAGCCGAAGGCATCGACCACCAGGCCGGCCGAATCCCGCACCGTGGAAGGACCCCAGAAAGGCAGCACCAGATACGGCCCCGTGGGCATGCCCCAGCGACCCAGAGTCTGGCCAAAGTCCTGCTTCTGGCGCTCGATGCCGGCCTCGCTGGCGATGTCGAACAGACCGCCTATGCCCAGCACCGTGTTCACGCTAAAGCGCACCATGGAGTTGTAGGCACCCTGGCCCTGACCCTGCAGCACATTGTTGACGAAGGACCAAGCATCGCCGAGGTTGTCGAAGAAGTTGGTCACGCCCTGGCGCGCCACGCGCGGCGTCACGTTCTGATAGGCCGTGGCCACGGGCTTGAAGATCGCCTCGTCCACGCCTTCGTTGAAGGAATAGATGCTGCGGTTCATGGACTCCAGCGGGTCGGCTGGGTTGGCAGGGCCTGTGGTTGTGGCGCAGCCGGACAGCAATGCGGCCACGGAAACGCTGGCTGCCAGCGCAACGCGCCTGAGCGCCTGGTTCTCGTCTGACGTCAATTTCGTCTGTGGGCTTGTTGTAGTCATCATTCTTTCGCTCCCCCGTTGGCTGCGGCACCACCGGAATCACCACCCTGCTCCGCCTTGCTGTAGAGAAACTGACCGATCAGATTCTCGAGCACCACGGCAGACTGGGTGGCCGTCACACGGTCGCCTGCCTTGAGGTTCTCTTCGCTGGCGCCCGCTTCAATACCAATGTACTGATCACCCAGCAGGCCGCTTGTCAGAATTTTCAGCGAGCTGTCCTTGGGGAAGGCGTAACGGGTTTCCATGCTCATGGCCACGTCGGCCTGGAAGGTCTGGTCGTTGAAGGCAATGGATTCGATACGACCCACGACCACGCCGGCGCTCTTGACCGCCGCCTTGGGCTTGAGTCCGCCGATATTGTCAAAACGCGCCGTGATCGCATAGGTCTTCTGGAAATTCAGACTCAGCAGATTGGCCGACTGCAAGGCCAGGAACACCAGGGCCAGAGCACCGATCAGCACAAACAGGCCGACCCAGACATCACTTTTCTTTTGCTGCATGATTTTTTACCTCTATCTGCTGAGCAGCCTCAAATGCTGAACATGGTTGCGGTGAGCAGGAAGTCCAGGCCCAGAACCGCTAGCGAAGCCACGACCACGGTGCGGGTGGTGGCACGGGAAACTCCTTCAGGCGTGGGCTTGGCCGCATAGCCTTCGAGCAGGGCCACAAAGGTCACGGCCAGGCCGAAGACAAAGCTCTTGAGCACGCCATTGCCCAGATCGCTCCACCAGTCCACGCCCTGCTGCATCTGGCCCCAGAAAGCACCGCTGTCGACGCCGATCATCACCACGCCCACCAGCCAGCCGCCCAGCACACCCACGGCGCTGAAGACTGCAGCCAGCAAAGGCATGGTGATCAGCCCGGCCCAGAAGCGCGGCGCCAGAATGCGTTTGACGGGGTCCACCGCCATCATCTCCATTGCAGACAGCTGTTCACCGGCCTTCATCAGGCCGATTTCGGCCGTCAGGGCCGTGCCGGCACGACCCGCGAACAGCAGGGCCGTGACCACAGGCCCCAGCTCGCGCAGCAGGCTCAGGGCCACCATCATGCCCAGCGCCTCGGCCGAGCCATAGCGCTGCAGGATGTAATAGCCCTGCAGACCCAGCACAAAGCCCACGAACAGACCGGAGACGCCGATGATGGCCAGCGAATAATTGCCCAGAAAGTGAATCTGGTCGCCGATCAGGCGCGGGCGCCTGAGCGCCGGCCCCATCAAACCCAGCAGGCGCCACAGCAGGCGTGCGCCAATCCCTATGTTGACCAGCTGGCAGCGCACTGCCAGGCCAATGCGTGCGAGAAAGTTCATGCACGCCTCCTGCTGCCAAAGTCCTCGTCGGCGCTGACGCCCGGATAGTGAAACGGCACAGGCCCCGTGGGTCTGGCATGGATGAATTGCTGCACCAGCGGGTCGGTGCTGGCGCGCACCTCCTCCGGTGTGCCCTGGGCGGCAACGCTGCCGGCTCCCAGAATCACCACATGGTCGGCCACGCGGAAAGTTTCTTCCAGATCGTGGGAGACCAGAATCGAGGTCAGGCCCATGGCATCGTTGAGCTGGCGGATCAGCTGTGCCGAGGTACCCAGCGAAATAGGGTCCAGGCCCGCAAAAGGCTCGTCGTACATGATGAGCTCGGGGTCCAGCGCAATCGCGCGGGCCAGTGCCACGCGGCGGGCCATCCCGCCCGAGACCTGGGAAGGCATCAGATCGCGCGCGCCGCGCAGGCCCACGGCATGCAGCTTCATGAGCACGATGTCGCGAATCAGCTCTTCGGGCAGATCGGTGTGCTCGCGCAGCGGAAAGGCCACATTGTCGAACACGCTCATGTCGGTGAACAGCGCACCGAACTGAAACAGCATGCCCATGCGGCGACGCGCGGCGTAGAGCTGCTGCGCATCCATGGTGGTCACGTCCTGGCCGTCAAACAGCACCTGGCCCTGCTGGGCGTGGTTCTGCCCGCCGATCAGACGCAGCACCGTGGTCTTGCCACCGCCCGATGCGCCCATCAGCGCCGTGACCTTGCCGCGCGGCACTTGCAGGGACAGATCGCGCAGGATGACGCGGTCACCATAGCCAAAGGTGACATTGCGCAGTTCCACAAAGGGTGCGTTGGGTGACATGCGTGAATAGCCGCTCAAGAGAAAGCAAACTGGTATTGTGCCGACAAGCTCGGCAAAAAGCTCGGGTTAGCCCCAAGTAAACATACATTCGCGAATGTTTCTTGAAGGTCTGGCTTGAATTGCAGAGCATTCACTCCTTTTTCAGGAGCATTAAGTGCTTACTGTTTATGCGCAAACTGCTGTTTTTGCGATATGAAACCGCATCAGCAGCTGCGACTTATTTACAACATATTCTGCAGAAACGCCTTGGTACGCTCGTGCTGAGGTGCCACAAAGAATGCTTCGGACGGGCCTTGCTCGACGATGTAGCCACCGTCCATGAAGATGACGCGGTTGGCCACCTCTCGCGCAAAACCCATCTCGTGGGTCACGACCAGCATGGTCATGTGCTCCTCGGCCAGTTCGCGCATGGTGCGCAGCACCTCGCCGGTCAGCTCGGGATCCAGCGCCGAGGTGGGCTCGTCGAACAACAGAATGTCCGGCTCCATGGCCAGCGCACGGGCAATCGCCACGCGCTGCTTCTGACCGCCGGAGAGATGGTTGGGGTAGGCATCGCGCTTGGCCGCCAGACCCACCTTGGCAAGCAGAGCCTCGGCCTTGGGAATGATGTCTTCGCGCTTCATGCCCTTGACGATGACGGGCGCCTCGATGATGTTTTCCAGCACCGTGAGATGGGGAAACAGATTGAAGGACTGAAACACCATGCCCATCTTGCGGCCGATCTTGCGGATTTCGGCATCGCTCACATACTGAGCCCTGGCCTCGCCCTCGGAGCGCGCCAACACCTCGCCTTCGATGCTGATGGTGCCGCGGTCAATCGTCTCCAGGTGGTTGAGGCAGCGCAAAAAGGTGCTCTTGCCCGAGCCGGACGGGCCGATCACGGCCACCACCTCGCCGCGCAGCAGCTCCAGAGAGACGCCGCGCAGCACTTCGTTGCTGCCAAAGGCCTTGTGGATGCCCTGGGCGGAAATCATCACATCAGGCGTCGTACTTGGCATATTTTTTCTCAAGATATTGGAAGCCCCAGGTCAGCACCAGGGTCATGATGAGATAGAAGGCCGCAGCTACGATGAAGGGCGTGAAGCTGAAGTCGCGCTGCACCACGCCGCGCGCCACGCGCAGCAGATCGTTGAGTGCCAGCACATAGATCAGCGAGGTGTCCTTGACCAGGGTGATGGTCTCGTTGCTGACGGGCGGCAGGATGCGGGCCCACATCTGGGGCAGCACGATGCGGCGCATGGTCTGGGCATAGGTCATGCCCAGCACCTTGGCGCCCTCGTACTGGCCGCGGTCCACGGACTTGATGCCGGCGCGGAAGATCTCCGCAAAGTAGGCCGCATAGTTCAGCGCAAACGCCACCACGGCGGCAGGAAAGTCGGGCAGGCGCACACCGATGTAGGGCACAAAGGGCAGCGCGAAGTACACGAACAGCAGCTGCAGCATCAGCGGCGTGCCACGCATCAGCCAGATATAGGCGCCCACGGCGCTGCTCAGCGGCTTGATGCTGGAGATGCGCATCAGCGCCAGCGCCAGACCCATGGGAATGGACAGCGCCAGCGTGATGAAAAACAGCTTGAGTGTGACAAGGGCACCAGCCGACATGGGCCCCAGGAGCGAGATTACATAGTCCATCAAATGGCCTTCAGTGTGGCGCTGCAGCTATCGAAAGCCCGCCACAGGCACGGGCGTGCGCAGGAGGAAGTGTTTGCACGCATTGTCGTCGCAAAAAAAACCGGCAATGCCAGGCATTGCCGGTGCAGTACGTCAAAAAGGGATTAGTGCTTGATGACGTCGGCGCCGAACCACTTCTGGGCGATTTCAGCAGCCTTGCCGTCCTTCTTCATTTCGGTCAGCACATCGTTGACCTTGTTGCGAGTGGCTTCGTCGTCCTTGCGGAAACCCACACCGTAGTCTTCGGTGCCGAAGTCCTCGGCCAGCACCACGTAGTTGTCGGGCTTCTTGTTGACGTAGTAGCGACCCACCACTTCATCCACCACCACCACGTCCAGACGGCCGGCTTCCAGGTCCATCATGGCAGCGATGTTGTCACCGAAAAGCTTGGTTTCCTTGAACTTGTCCGACAGTTCCTTGTCCTTGGTCAGGGCGGTCACGGCGCTGGAGCCTTCCTGGGCGCCCACGATCTTGCCGACCATGTCAGCCTTGCCCTTGATGGGAGAGCCGGCCTTCACGATGATGATCTGCTTGTTCACCATATAGGGGTCGGAGAACAGGATCTTTTCCTTGCGCTCTTCCAGAATGGTCAGGCCGTTCCACAGAGCGTCCACGCGCTTGCCCAGCAGCTCGGCTTCCTTGGCGTTCCAGTCGATGGGCTTGAACTCCACTTCGATATTCGCGCGCTTGGCGACTTCACGGGCCATGTCGATGTCGAAACCGACCAGCTCGTTCTTTTCGTCACGGAAACCCATGGGCGGGAAGTTGTCGTCCAGGCCCACCACCAGCTTGGCGGCGGCTGCTGCGGGAGCGGGCGCAGGAGCTGCAGCGGTGTTGCTTGCGGGCTCGTTCTTGCCGCAGGCAGCCAAAATTGCAGTCAGGGCCACCGAGGCCAGCAGGGTACGTTTTTTCATGGCGTCAAAATTTGAAGTGGAAAAAGCGGAGGCAGGGGCTTTGTCTCCCGTCCGGGGCCACCGCAGCCGCCCCGAAGCCGGGCTGCCGCCAGCGCCGAATCCGCTATTGTCGCGCAGACGGGACAGAACGTCACTCGCCGGTCGCAAAACCATCACGACTTAGGCAAAACAGGTTCAGGCAAGACGGCTTCCTCAGGGGGCAGACCGTTGTTGCATTCTTGTTTGCACAAGTCCACACCATGTGCAAGCTTGCCAAACTCCAAACCATGTCACCACCGTCACCAGACACCAGCCAGCTCCCGCCTGCCTTGCAGCAGGCCTATCGCGATGCGCTCTACCGGGTCGATGCAGCCCAGGGCGCTGTCGCACAGACGCTACGCGTGGGCGAGCGCAATGACTGGCTCGGGCAACAACTGGGACGGCAGCTCGTCCAGGCCGCCTGCTATCTCACTGCCTGCAATCCCTTGGGACAGATCCTGGAACCTGCGGAGAACGCCCGCCGCATGCGCGCCCTGCGCCAGGAGCTGGACAGCGAGGGCTGGCAGTACCTGGGCGGCTCGGGCCAGGACCCGCTCGGCCATTGGCCTGCGGAGGACAGCGTGATGATCTGGGGCATGGATGCCGACACGGCCATGCAATGGGGCCGGCACTGGCAGCAGAATGCCGTGCTGTGGAGCGATGCCGACGCCCGCCCTCGGCTTCTGTGGCTACGCTGACTTTTTCTAATAGCAACTTACGCTTTACAGCAATCAAAAACCCACTGAAATCTCTCTGAATTCCATTTAAGGAAAGCGCTTGAAGCTATCAAAAACAAAAGGCATTCCGGGGAATGCCTTTTGTTTGATGACCCGCCGTGAATGATCAGCGAGGCAGTTCGCTGGCGCCCATCAGGAACTCGTCCACGGCACGTGCGGCCTGGCGGCCTTCACGAATGGCCCACACGACCAGCGACTGGCCACGGCGGATGTCGCCGGCAGCGAACACCTTGGACACGCTGGTGGCATAGCCGCCGATGAAATCGGTGCTGGCCTTGGCGTTGCCGCGCGCATCCTTGTCGACGCCAAAGGCTTCGAGCACGGTGGCGACGGGGTTCACAAAGCCCATGGCCAGCAGCACCAGATCCGCAGGCCAGACCTTTTCCGTGCCGGGCACTTCGCTCAGCTTGCCATCCTTGAACTCGACCTGCACGGTGGTCAGGCTCTTGACCTTGCCCTTTTCGCCGCCGAATTCCTTGGTGGAGATGGCGAACTCGCGCACCACGCCTTCATCGTGGCTGGACGAGGTACGCAGCTTGATCGGCCAGTAAGGCCAGACCAGGGGCTTGTTCTCCTGCTCGGGCGGCATGGGCATGACCTCGAACTGGGTCACGCTCTTGGCGCCGTGGCGGTTGGAGGTGCCCACGCAGTCGGAGCCGGTGTCGCCACCGCCGATGACGATGACATGCTTGCCGTCGGCACGGATCTGGCCCTTGAGCTTGTCGCCCGCGTTGACCTTGTTCTGCTGGGGCAGGAACTCCATCGCGAAGTGCACGCCTTCCAGATCTCGGCCGGGCACGGGCAGATCACGCGACTGCTCGGAGCCGCCAGTCAGCAGCACGGCATCGAACTCGGCGTTGAGCTGCTCGGGGCTGATGGTTTCCTTGGCCCAGTTGGTGACCTTGGAGTCCTTGCCCAAGCCGTCCTTGCCGGCAATCAGCACGCCGGTGCGGATCTTCAGGCCTTCGGCCACCATCTGCTCGACACGGCGATCGATCAGGCCCTTGTCCAGCTTGAAGTCGGGGATGCCGTAGCGCAGCAGGCCGCCCACGCGGTCGTTCTTCTCGAACAGGGTCACGTCGTGGCCGGCGCGCACCAATTGCTGGGCTGCCGCCATGCCTGCAGGGCCGGCACCGACCACGGCCACCTTCTTGCCGGTCTTGTGCTTGGGCAGCAGGGGCTTGACCCAGCCTTCGCTCCAGGCACGGTCGATGATGGAGTGTTCGATGGACTTGATGCCGATGGCGTCGCCATTGATATTGGCCACGCAGGCAGCTTCGCAGGGTGCGGGGCAGATGCGGCCCGTGAACTCGGGGAAGTTGTTGGTGCTGTGCAGCGTGGTGATGGCGTTCTTCCAGTCACCCTGGTACACGAGGTCGTTGAAGTCCGGAATGATGTTGTTGACCGGGCAGCCGTTGTTGCAGAACGGCGTGCCGCAGTCCATGCAGCGTGCAGCCTGCACCTTGGCCTGATCGGTGGTCAGGCCGATGACGAATTCCTTGTAGTGCTTGAGACGTTCCGCAACGGGGGCATAGCCCTCTTCGATGCGCTCGTATTCCATGAAGCCGGTGGTCTTTCCCATGATCTTTAATCCTTGAAATCTGTGTTCGCTTGCAGTGCGGTGGCCGCCTGGCCGCCACCGCTTGGAGCCGTGTTTACTTGGCGGCTACTGCTTCTTTCTGAGGAGCTGCTGGCGCTTTCGCAGCTTGCTTTTCCTTCTGTTTGCGTTCAAAGATCTCGCCGAGTGCACGCTGGTACTCGGTCGGGAACACCTTGACAAACTTGGCACGCGCTGCGGCCCAGTTGTCCAGCAGATCACGGGCACGCTTGGAACCCGTCCAGCGGCTGTGAGCCTCCACCATATTGCGCAGTTGCTGATCGTCGCTCTGGCCGCGGTGCCAGATGCCGGGATCGACACGCGAGACAAACTCGTCGTGCGGCAGCACCTTCTCCAGCTTCACCGAAGCGGTGTTGCAACGCTCGGCAAACTTGCCGTCCTCGTCGTAGACATAGGCTACGCCGCCGCTCATGCCGGCCGCGAAGTTGCGGCCGGTCTTGCCCAGCACGACCACGGTACCGCCGGTCATGTATTCGCAGCCGTGGTCACCCACGCCTTCGACCACGGCCGTGGCGCCGGACAGACGCACGGCAAAGCGCTCGCCGGCCACGCCGCTGAAGAAGGCCTCACCGCTGGTGGCGCCGAACATCACGGTGTTGCCCACGATGGTGTTGGTGGTGGTGGAGCCACGGAACTCATGGCTGGGATGCACCACCACACGGCCGCCGGACAGGCCCTTGCCGGTGTAGTCGTTGGCTTCGCCGCTGAGGTTCAGCGTGATGCCGTTGCACAGGAAGGCACCGAAGGACTGGCCGCCCGTACCTTCGAAGTGGATGCGGATGGTGTCGTCTGGCAGGCCTTCGGCGTGATGCTTGGTCACCGCGCCAGAGAGCATGGCACCGACGGAGCGGTTGACGTTGCGCGCCACTTCCATGATGCGCACCTTCTCGCCGTTGTCGATGGCGGGCTTGCAGCGCTCGATGAGCTTGACGTCCAGCGCCTTGTCCAGCAGGTGATCCTGGCTTTCCACGTGATAGCGGGCCACGTCGGCAGGCACTTCGGGCTGGGCGAACAGACGGCTGAAGTCCAGGCCCTGAGCCTTCCAGTGTTCGATGCCCTTGCGGGTGTCGAGCAGGTCGGAGCGGCCGATCAGGTCGTCGAACTTGGCGATACCCAGCTGGGCCATGATCTGGCGCACTTCTTCGGCGATGAAGAAGAAATAGTTCACCACATGCTCGGGTTTGCCGGTGAACTTGGCACGCAGCACGGGATCTTGCGTGGCTACGCCCACGGGGCAGGTGTTGAGGTGGCACTTGCGCATCATGATGCAGCCTTCCACCACCAGCGGAGCCGTGGCGAAGCCGAACTCGTCGGCACCCAGCAGAGCACCGATGACCACGTCGCGGCCGGTCTTCATCTGGCCGTCGGCCTGCACACGCACACGGCCGCGCAGACGGTTCAGCACCAGGGTCTGCTGGGTCTCGGCCAGGCCGATTTCCCAGGGGCCGCCCGCATGCTTGATGGAGGACCAGGGCGAGGCGCCGGTGCCGCCGTCGTGCCCTGCGATCACCAGGTGATCGCTCTTGCACTTGGTCACGCCTGCGGCAATCGTGCCCACACCGACTTCGGACACCAGCTTGGTGCTGATGCTGGCGTGCGGAGCCACGTTCTTCAGATCGTGGATCAGCTGCGCCAGGTCTTCGATCGAGTAGATGTCATGGTGTGGAGGAGGCGAGATCAGGCCCACACCGGGCACCGAGTGACGCAGTGCGCCGATGTAGTCGGAGACCTTGCCGCCGGGCAGCTGACCGCCTTCACCGGGCTTGGCGCCCTGAGCCATCTTGATCTGGATCTGGTCCGAAGAGGCCAGATATTCGGCAGTCACGCCGAAACGACCGGACGCGACCTGCTTGATCTTGGAGCGCAGCGAGTCGCCGGCCTGCAGTTCGATATCGGACTCGACCTTGTCCTTGCCGATGATGGAGGCCAGGGTTTCGCCCTTGCTGATGGGGATGCCCTTGAGCTCGTTGCGATAGCGCTTGGGATCTTCGCCGCCTTCGCCGGTGTTGCTCTTGCCGCCGATGCGGTTCATGGCCACGGCCAGCGTGGCATGGGCTTCGGTGGAGATGGAGCCCAGGGACATGGCACCCGTGGCAAAGCGCTTCACGATTTCCTTGGCCGACTCGACCTGGTCCACGGGAATCGCCTTGGCGGGATCGAACTTGAACTCGAACAGGCCGCGCAGCGTCATGTGGCGCTTGGTCTGGTCGTTGATCAGCTGGGCGTATTCCTTGTAGGTGCTGAAGTTGTTGGCACGTGTGGAGTGCTGCAGCTTGGCGATCACGTCAGGCGTCCACATATGCTCTTCGCCACGGGCGCGCCAGGCGTACTCGCCGCCGGCATCCAGCATGGTTTCGAGCACGGGGTCGTCGCTGAAGGCAGCTTCGTGGTTGCGGATGGTTTCCTCGGCGATCTCGAAGACGCCGATGCCTTCCACACGGCTGGCCGTGCCCGTGAAGTACTTGTCCACGGTCTCGCTGTTCAGGCCCACGGCTTCGAACAGCTGGGCGCCGCAGTAGGACATATAGGTGGACACGCCCATCTTGGACATGATCTTGGACAGGCCCTTGCCGATGGCCTTCACATAGTGATAGATGGCCTTGTCGGCAGTGATGGGCGCAGCTTCGCGGCTGAAGATGTCGACCAGGGTCTCCATCGCCAGATAGGGATGCACGGCTTCCGCACCGTAGCCGGCCAGCACGGCGAAGTGGTGCACTTCGCGGGCCGTGCCGGTTTCCACCACCAGACCGGCGGTGGTGCGCAGGCCTTCACGCACCAGATGCTGGTGGATGGCGGACAGAGCCAGCAGCGCAGGGATGGCCACTTGCGTGGCGCTCATGTTGCGGTCGCTGATGATCAGGATGTTGGCACCGCCCTTGATCTCGTCCACGGCGTGGGCGCACAGCGAGGCCAGCTTGGCTTCCACACCCTGCTTGCCCCAGGACAGCGGGTAGGTAATGTCGATCGTCGAGCTCTTGAACTTGCCGTTGGTGCGCTTCTCGATATCACGCAGCCTGGCCATGCCTTCGAAGTCGAGCACGGGCTGCTGCAGCTCCAGGCGCATGGGCGGGTTGACCTGGTTGATGTCCAGCAGGTTGGGCTTGGGGCCCACGAACGACACCAGCGACATCACGATCGCTTCGCGGATCGGGTCGATGGGGGGGTTCGTCACCTGGGCGAACATCTGACGGAAGTAGTTGTACAGCGGCTTGTTCTTGTCGGACAGCACGGCCAGCGGGCTGTCGTTGCCCATGGAGCCAATGCCTTCCTCGCCCTTTTCGGCCATCGGGGTCAACAGGAACTTGATGTCTTCCTGCGTGAAGCCGAAAGCTTGCTGGCGGTCCAGCAGGGACAGCTCGGTCTTGGCTGCGGGTACCTTGAAGTCGGCGGGGATTTCCACCTCGTCGAGCTTGATGCGCAGGTTCTCGATCCACTGCTTGTAGGGCTTGGTGTTGACGACGTTGGCCTTGAGTTCTTCGTCTTCGATCATGCGACCCTGCTCCAGGTCGATCAGCAGCATCTTGCCGGGCTGCAGGCGCCACTTGCGCACGATCTTGCTATCGGGCACGGGCAGCACGCCGGCTTCGGAAGCCAGGATCACCATATCGTCGTCGGTGATGCAGTAGCGCGAGGGGCGCAGACCGTTGCGGTCCAGCGTGGCGCCGATCTGGCGACCATCGGTAAACACGATGGAGGCGGGGCCGTCCCAGGGCTCGATCATCGCAGCGTGGTATTCATAGAAGGCGCGGCGACGCTCGTCCATGGCTTCGTGCTGCTCCCAGGGCTCGGGAATCATCATCATCACGGCCTGGCTGATGGGGTAGCCGGCCATGGTCAGCAGTTCCAGGCAGTTGTCGAAGGTGGCAGTGTCGGACTGGCCGGCAAAGCTGATGGGATAGAGCTTTTGCAGGTCTTCGCCCAGCACGGGAGAGGCCATCACGCCTTCGCGCGCCAGCATCCAGTTGTAGTTGCCGCGCACGGTGTTGATTTCACCGTTGTGGGCCACATAGCGGTAGGGGTGAGCCAGAGGCCACTCGGGGAAGGTGTTGGTGGAGAAACGCTGGTGCACCAGGCCGATGGCCGAGACGCAGCGCTCGTCGGCCAGATCACGGTAGTACACGCCCACCTGATCGGCCAGCAGCAGGCCCTTGTAGACCACGGTGCGGCTGCTCATGCTGGGAACGTAGTATTCCTTGCTGTGCTTGAGGCCCAGGTTCTGGATGGCGGCCGAGGCCGTCTTGCGGATCACGTACAGCTTGCGCTCCAGCGCGTCCTGCACGATGACGTCGGCGCCACGGCCGATGAAGACCTGGCGCAGGATGGGCTCCTTTTCCTGCACGGTGGGCGACATGGGCATGTCGCGGTTCACCGGCACATCGCGCCAGCCCAGCAGCACCTGGCCTTCGGCCTTGATGGCGCGCTCCATTTCCTGCTGGCAGGCCAGGCGCGAGGCATGTTCCTTGGGCAGGAAGATCATGCCCACGCCATATTCGCCGGCGGGAGGCAGTGCCACGCCCTGCTTGGCCATTTCTTCGCGGTAGAGCTGATCGGGGATCTGGATCAGGATACCGGCGCCGTCACCCATCAGAGGGTCCGCACCCACTGCACCGCGATGGTCGATGTTCTCGAGGATCTTCAGTGCCCCCAGCACGATGTCATGGCGCTTCTGGCCCTTGATATGGGCCACAAAGCCCAGACCGCAGGCATCGTGTTCGTTGCTCTTGGAGTACAGACCGTGGTCCTGGAGATACTTGATCTCGGCAGCAGTCGTCATGGGGAATCCTCTTATATCAATCGCGGGGAACGCAAGATTACGACAGGACATGAAGTTATGCAATAAGTTTTAATTAGGGTCAGATTCCAATTAATTCCCAACTTTTTTTATTTGCATTTAATTAGGGACATATAAAAATAGAGTGAAGCAATCCAATAAAAACAAAGGGTTGGAAGAACCGCCTAGTCTTCGTGCACCGAAGCTGTGCGTGCTGCAGGCCTGCCGGCCTTCTGCCGCTTCACGCGTCGCTCGGTTTTCTGTTGCAAATTTTCAATGAAATCGGGCTCACCCAAAGCCCAGCCACGCAGTGCGGCATGGCTGATCTGCGCCTGGGTATCGGCATCCAGACCGGCCTCCACGGCTCTGACATAAGCGGCATCTCTGGCAAACGGCGTGTTGCCCAGAGCCCAGAAAAGCGCATGCGGGCTGATGAGCGCATCGCTTTGCAGGCCTGCGTTGTGCGCATAGCTGGACCAGGGCCAGTCCACCGCGCGCTGCACCAGCCCGTCGCGCACGGGGTTGAGATCCATGGAGACCATGGTGGCCATCAGCCATTGCTCGGCCTGCAGCACGGTGCAGCGATAGCGCCCCTCCCACAGCGTACCGGTGCGTCCGTGGCGGTTGTTGAAGTAGCGCACATAGCTGCGCCCCACGGCCTGCATGAACTGGGGCACGCCCTGCTCCGTTCTGGGCGTCAGCAGCAGATGGAAGTGATTGGGCATGAGCACATAGGCATGCACATCGACCTCGAAGCGCCGCGCCATCTCGCGCATCAGATCCAGCATGACCAGGCGATCCTGCGCGTCCACAAAGATCTCGCCGCTGTTGTTGCCACGCTGGATGATGTGGTGCGGCATGTTTGCCAGCGTGAGACGGGGAAGACGGGCCATGGAGCGGACTTGAGCAGGGGCGACAGAGAAGGCGTTTCGGTCATTATGAAGCGTCGCGCCAGGGCCGACGCGTCCTCAGGCGCCAGACATCACAGATGCATGCGACCCGAAGCACTCAGCAACTGACTGATGTGGCGCGTAGCGGCCAGCAACTGCGGCAGCAACCGCTCGCGCATCATCTGCTCGCTGGTGCGGTTGGCCTGACCACTGATGTTGAGCGCCGCCACGGTCTGGCCGCGCGCATTGCGTATGGGGGCGGCAATCGAGATCAGGCCCTCCTCCAGCTCCTGGTTGAGCAGGGCCCAGCCCTGCTCGCGCACGCGGGCAATCTCGGCATGCAGCTCGTCGTCGCCGGTCAGCGTGTGGCGCGTGAAGGCGCGCTGCTCGCGCCGGGCCATCAGCGCCCGCAGCTCATCGGGGGGCAGAGCCGCCAGCAGCACCCGGCCCATGGATGTCCAGAAGGCAGGCAGTCGCGAGCCCACGCCCAGATTGGTACTCATGATCTTGTGCGTGTGCACGCGCAGAACATAGACCACGTCCAGGCCCTCGAGCACCGCGGCCGAGCATGACTCCTTGACCTCGTCCACCAGCGCCTCCATCGCAGGCTCGGCCAGATTCCACAGCGGCGTGGAGCTCAGATAGGCAAAGCCCAGATCCAGGATGCGCGGCGTAAGTGCGTAGTACTTGCCATCGCTGCGCACATAGCCCAGCGTCTGCAGCGTCAGCAGGATGCGCCTTGCACCGGCACGCGTCAGACCCGTGGCGGCAGCCACCTCGCTGAGCGTCTGCTCGGGCGCCCTGGCGCTGAACGAACGTATGACTTCCAGCCCCCTGGCAAAGGACTGCACATAGCTGTCACCGGGCTTGAGCGAGACCGCTTCGCCCTCGACCTGGGTTTTCCCTGATGTGGTTTTTACAGTCTCCATTTTCATCATCCTTTTCTACAATTCTTTTAGCGAACAAATGTTCTATATGCGAACATTTTAGCGCCAATGGCGCAGATCTTTGTGTAGAAAATTGGAGACACCCATGATCAACAAGATCGCCGACTCGGTCGCTCAGGCCCTGTCCGGCATTCAAAACGGCTCCACCGTGCTCATCGGCGGCTTCGGCACCTCGGGCATCCCCGGCGAGCTGATCGACGGCCTGATCGCCCAGGGTGCACGCGAGCTCACCGTGGTCAACAACAATGCCGGCAATGGCGACACCGGCCTGGCCGCCCTGCTCAAGACCGGCCAGGTGCGCAAGATCATCTGCAGCTTCCCGCGCCAGGTGGACAGCTGGGTCTTCGACGAGCTGTACCGCAGCGGCAAGATCGAGCTCGAACTGGTGGCCCAGGGCAATCTGGCCGAGCGCATGCGCGCTGCCGCCGCAGGCATAGGCGCTTTCTTCTGCCCCACGGCCTACGGCACCGAACTCGCAAAAGGCAAGGAAACGCGCGAGATCAACGGCAAGCACTATGTGCTGGAGTACCCCATCCATGGCGATGTGGCCTTGATCAAGGCAGAAAAAGGCGACCGCTGGGGCAATCTGACCTACCGCATGTCGGCGCGCAACTTCGGCCCCGTGATGGCTTCGGCCGCCAGGTTCACCGTGGCCACCGTGCATGAGATCGTGGAACTCGGCCAGCTTGACCCCGAAACCGTGGTCACCCCGGGCATCTATGTGAGCCAGGTGGTGAAGATCGAGCGCGTGGCCACCCAGGCCGGCGGCTTCAAGAAGGCGGCCTGAGCCCGCCAAGGTCCAGCAAGGAGATACAAGCGTGAGCTATCAAAAACGAAGCAAGGACGAACTGGCCCTGCGCGTGGCCCAGGATATTCATGACGGTGCCTATGTGAATCTGGGCATAGGCCAGCCCACCCTGGTGGCCAACCACATCCCCGCAGGACGCGAGATCGTGCTGCAAAGCGAGAACGGCATTCTGGGCATGGGCCCGGCACCGGCGGCCGGCTCCGAAGATTACGACCTGACCAATGCCGGCAAGCAGCCCGTGACCCTGCTGCCCGGCGGCAGCTATTTCCACCACGCCGACAGCTTCGCCATGATGCGCGGCGGTCACCTGGACATCTGCGTACTCGGAGCCTTCCAGGTTTCGGCCACGGGCGATCTGGCCAACTGGAGCACCGGCGAGCCCGGCGCCATCCCCGCCGTGGGCGGAGCCATGGACCTGGCCATTGGCGCCAAGCAGACCTGGGTGATGATGGATCTGCTCACCAAAAAGGGCGAGAGCAAGGTCGTGGCCCAGTGCAGCTACCCGCTGACCGGCCTGGGCTGCGTCAAGCGCATCTACACCGATCTGTGCACCCTGGCCTGCACACCCGAGGGGCTGCGCCTGATCGACAAGGTCGAAGGCCTGGAGCACGCCGAACTCGAACGCATCGTGGGCCTTCCCATCGCGGCCTGAACGGCCCTCAAGCCAATCCGACCTAGACCCCAAGCTCAATTTTTATAACGGAGACATGTCATGAGCAACCAAAACCAAGCCTTTATCTGCGACGCCATCCGCACCCCCTTCGGTCGCTACGGCGGCGCGCTGTCCAGCGTGCGCACCGATGATCTGGGCGCACTGCCCATCAAGGCGCTGATGCAGCGCAACCCCGACGTGGACTGGACCGCCGTGGCCGATGTGCTCTATGGCTGCGCCAACCAGGCTGGCGAGGACAACCGCAACGTGGCCCGCATGTCGGCGCTGCTGGCCGGCCTGCCCATCGACGTGCCCGGAGCCACCATCAACCGCCTGTGCGGCTCGGGCCTTGACGCTGTCGGCACCGCCGCGCGTGCCATCAAGTCCGGCGAAGCCCGCCTGATGATTGCCGGCGGCGTGGAAAGCATGAGCCGCGCCCCCTTCGTCATGCCCAAGGCCGAGTCCGCCTTCAGCCGCAGCAATGCTGTCTACGACACCACCATCGGCTGGCGCTTTGTCAACAAGCTGATGAAAGCCCAGTTCGGCGTGGACTCCATGCCCGAGACCGCCGAAAACGTGGCCGACGATTTCGGGATCGAACGCGAAGCCCAGGACCGCATGGCCCTGGCCAGCCAGGAAAAGGCAGCGGCCGCAATTGCCGCCGGCCATCTGGCGCGCGAGATCGTGCCCGTGTCCATCGCCCAGAAAAAGGGCGACCCCATTGTCGTGAGCCAGGACGAACACCCCCGAGCCACCACCATCGAGGCACTGGCCAAGCTCAAGGGCGTGGTACGCCCTGACGGCACGGTCACGGCCGGCAACGCCAGCGGCGTCAACGACGGTGCCTGCGCACTGCTGCTGGCCAACGAGGAGGCAGCCAAACAGTACGGCCTGGTGCCGCGCGCCCGTGTGGTCGGCATGGCCGTGGCCGGTGTCGCGCCGCGCATCATGGGCTTCGGCCCCGCTCCCGCCGTGCGCAAGGTGCTGGCCCAGACAGGACTGACTCTTGAGCAAATGGACGTCATCGAGCTCAACGAAGCCTTTGCTGCACAGGGCCTGGCCGTGCTGCGCGACCTGGGCATTGCCGACGACGACCGCCGTGTCAACCAGTGGGGCGGCGCCATCGCCCTGGGTCACCCCCTGGGCGCATCGGGCGCCCGCCTGGCCACCACGGCCGTGAACCAGTTGCATGCCTTTGGCGGGCGCTATGCGCTGTGCACCATGTGCATCGGCGTGGGCCAGGGCATTGCCGTGGTGCTCGAACGCGTCTGATTCCGACTGCGGCAGGGCCGGATCAGTCCGGCCTGCTGCCGCCCCCTGCCTCTTACACCCAAACAACGACCGCTGGCGTGCACCTTCTCTCGCAGGTGTGCCACCGCGGCAGCCCGCGCCCCGGCCACTGGCCGGCGGTGTCTTGCCTTTTTCCGGAGACCTCAATGTCCAATTCCCTTTCCCTGTCTCGCCGCCGCAGCCTGCAGACCCTGGCAGCAACCGCCCTGTTCGCTCTGGGCGCTGCTCCCGCCATGGCCCAGACGCCCTATCCCAGCAAGCCCATCACCATGATCGTGCCCTTCTCGGCCGGCGGTACGACCGACATCCTGGCGCGCGTGGTGGGCCAGGCCCTGAGCACCGAACTGGGCCAGAGCATCATCATCGACAACCGCCCCGGCGCGGGCGGCAATATCGGCGGCCAGGCCGCGGCCCGCGCAGCCGGTGACGGCTACACCCTGTTCATGGGGACGGTGGGCACGCACGCCATCAACGAAGCCCTGTACAAAAAGATGCCCTTCGACCCGGTCAAGGACTTCGCTCCGCTGACCCGCGTCGCCAATGTGCCCAATCTGCTGGTGGCCCACCCCAGCCAGCCCTTCAAGACGGTCAAGGAAATGATGGCCTACGCCAAGGCCAATCCCGGCAAGCTGAATTTCGGCTCCTCGGGCTCGGGCAGCTCCATCCACCTGTCTGGCGAGCTGTTCAAGTCCATGACCCATCTGGACATGGTGCATGTGCCCTACAAGGGCAGCGCGCCGGCCATCACCGATCTGCTGGGCAACCAGATCGCCATCATGTTCGACAACATGCCCTCGGCCATCCAGCATGTGCGCTCGGGCAAGCTGCGCCCCATCGCCGTGACCACGGCCAAGCGCTCGCCCGAACTGCCCGATGTGCCCACCGTGGCCGAAGCCGGCGTGCCCGGCTATGAAGCCACTTCCTGGTTCGGTCTCTTCGTACCTGTCAAGACACCGGCCGACATCCAGCAAAAGCTGCATGCCGCCATTGCCAAGGTGCTCAAGGATCCCGCCGTGATCAAGAAGATCAACGACCAGGGCGGCGAAGTCGTGATCGACACCCAGGACGGCTTTGCCAAGTTCATCGATGCCGAAGCCAAGAAGTGGGGCAAGGTCGTCAAGGACTCCGGCGCCAGCGTTTGAGATCAGACACCCCCCCTGAGCCGCTGCGCGGCTTCCCCCTCTCCTTCGGGAGGGGGACGACAGCCTCGCTGCGGGACGGCCCTTGCTCGCTGTCCCTAGCTTGATCCACGCCAGTTTCATGCGCTGCTACGCGCTCTACTTCACTCATCGTCTGCGAGTCTGTATGACCACCTCCCTGCTCTCCACTGCCAGCGGTGATTTCCGCATTGATCTGCAAGGCCCTGCCGACGCCCCCGTGCTGGTGCTGTCCAACTCCCTGGGCACCACGCTGGAGATGTGGGATGCACAGGTAGCTGCCCTGCGCAGCGAATTTCGCGTGCTTCGCTACGACACGCGCGGCCATGGCGCCAGCGTCTGCAACGACGGCCCCTACAGCTTTGACCAGTTGGGCCGCGATGTGCTGGCCATCCTCGACGCGCTGCAGGTACAGCAGGCGCATTTCTGCGGCATCTCCATGGGCGGCCTGACCGGCCTGTGGCTGGGTGTCAATGCCGGCCAGCGCCTGCGCAGTCTCACCGTGACCAACAGCGCCGCCAGAATCGGCGTGGAGTCGGCCTGGCTGGAGCGTGCCGCCCAGGTGCGCGCCAACGGCGCAGCCGGCATGCAGGCCTTGGCCGAATCGTCGCCGGGCCGCTGGTTCACGCCCGGTTTTGCAGCTGCCCAGCCGGCCGTGGTGCAACGCGCCCAGGCCTGGATCGCCAGCATCGCCCCCGAAGGCTATGCCAGCTGCTGTGAAGCACTGGCCCGCGAGGACCTGCGCGCAGCGATTGCCGCCATCGCCACGCCCACGCTGCTGGTGGCCGGCGCGCATGACCCCGTGACCACGGTGGCCGATGCCCAGGCCATGCAGGCCGCCATCGCCGGCTCGCAGCTGGTCGAGCTGCAGGCCTCGCACCTGTCCAATCTGGAGGCGCCCGAGGCCTTCGAACAAGCCCTGGCCGGCTTTGCACGCCAGCACTGACCGACGCCGCGACGACCGGCTGCCCTTCTGTGGCAGCGGCCGCCACGGCCTGTGACACGGAGACCGCCATGCCCACACTCTCCCGCCGCTGGAGACACCGCCCCGAAGGCTCGACCTGGGGCGATTTCGGTGAAGACGACCAGCTCGGCCGCCTGAACCTGCTGACCCCCGAAAAAGTCCGCCAAGGCGTGGCCGAAGTGCAGACCGGCCAGCGCTTTGCGCTGAGCCTGCCGCTGGACTACCCGGGCGGCAGCGCCCTCAATCCCAACCGCAAGCCCCCGGTGCTGCGTCCGCTGCAGCGCAAGGGCCGCGTCAATTTCAACTGCCTGCTGCAGGAGCTGGAGCCAGGCCGCACCGATGTGCTCTCGGACGATATGGTCATCCTGTCGCTGCAGTACTCCACGCAGTGGGACGGCCTGGCCCATGTGGGCGCCCTGTTCGATGCCAACGGCGACGGTCTGCCCGAGCCGCTGTACTACAACGGCTTTGCTGCGGGTATCGACATCGTGGGCCCCGCCGAACTGAGCGGCACCGGCATTCCCGCGCACCTGGACGACAACGCCAGCACCAGCTGTGCCAAGGCCCTGGGCATTGAAGGCATGGCCCGCAACGGGGTGCAGGGCCGCGGGGTGATGGTGGACCTGCGCGCCCACTTCGGCGACGCCCGCACCGTGGTCGGCTACGAGCAGCTGATGCAGGCCATCGCCGCCGACGGCGTGCAGATCGAGCCCGGCGACATGCTGTGCCTGCACACAGGCTTTGCCCAGCGGGTGCTGGACATGCACAAAAACCCCGACCCCGAGGTGCTGGAACACGCCTGCGCCGTGCTCGACGGGCGCGATGCGCGCCTGCTGCAGTGGATCACCGACAGCCAGATCGCCGTCATCGCCACCGACAACTACGCGGTCGAGGCCTTCCCCGCGCGCCCCGGCGCTGCCTGCTGCGCGGCCCTGCCGCTGCACGAGCATTGCCTGTTCAAGCTGGGCGTACACCTGGGCGAATTGTGGCACCTGACGCCGCTGGCGCACTGGCTGCGCGAGCGCGGCCGCCACCGCTTCCTGCTCACGGCACCGCCGCTGAACCTGCCGGGCGCCATCGCCTCGCCGGTCACGCCCGTCGCCACGGTCTGAGCCCAACACCGGAGCCTTTATGCCCTTCATCATCGAAACCTTCGACAAGCCCGGTCACCAGGCCGTGCGCCAGGCCCATCGCCCCGCGCACCTGGGCTTTCTGGACACCCACAAGCACCTGCTGCTGGCCTGCGGCGCCAAGCTGGCCGACGACGGCAGCGACCTCGGTGGCGGCCTGTACGTGGTGGAACTGGACACGCGCGAAGCAGCCCAGTCCTTCATAGAGTCCGACCCCTTCTTCGCTGCCGGCCTGTTCGAGCGCGTGTCCATCACCCGCTGGCGCAAAGCCTATGTGGCCGGCGCCAGCCACCTGCCTGCGGCGGCCTAGCGCAAGTCCGCCAGCCCAGCCCTTTCCTCGCATTCCGTCCGAAAGTATTGCCATGTCTTCCCAGAACGCTTCCCTTCCGCTCCGCCCCCGTGTACTGATCACCGGCGGCGGAGCCGGCATCGGCGCCGCCGCTGCACAGCGCTGCCGCGCCGACGGCTACGAACCCATCATCATCGACCGTGTGGTCGACCATGTGCCCGGCGGCATCCAGGCCGACCTCAGCAATACCGAGGACACGGCGCGCGCCCTGCGTCAGGCTCTGGAAGGCGGCCCCATCACACGCCTGGTCAACAACGTTGGCGTGGTCGTGCCCAATGACGCCGCGTCCCAGACCCTGGCCGAGTTCGACCTGGCCGTCTCGCTGAACCTGCGCTGCGCCTTCCAGTGCATGCAGGCTCTGCTGCCCGGCATGAAGGAGGCGGGCTTCGGGCGCATCGTCAACATGTCCTCGCGCGCCGCGCTGGGCAAGGACTTGCGCACCGCCTACGCTGCCACCAAGGCTGGCCTGATCGGCATGACGCGCGTCTGGGCGCTGGAGCTGGGACAGTGGGGCATCACGGCCAACGCCATAGGCCCCGGCCCCATCCGCACCGAGCTGTTCGACAAGGCCAACCCGCCCGATGCACCGCGCACGCAGAAGATCATCCAGTCCGTCCCCGTCAAGCGGGTGGGCACTCCCGAGGATGTGGCCCATGCCGTGTCCTACATGCTCGACGAGCGCAGTGGCTTTGTGACCGGACAGGTGCTCTATGTCTGCGGCGGGATGACCGTCGGCGTGGCGTCCGTATGAACGCCTCCTGAGCCGCGCTGCGGCTTGCCTGCATGCACGGCGCCCTCTCTCGATGCGCGGGAGGGGACGACGCCCACGCTGCGGGACGGCCCTGGCTCGGCGTCTCTGACGCGAGCCCTGCCAGCCACTTCCGCAAAGCCACGTTCCAGCCCTGCGCCCCCGCGGCGCAGGCGCCTTCTTCTCCCCATAAATCATTCCAACCCCGGAGACCGGCACCCATGTCGAAAATCACCGCCTTCTTCACCGAGCTGATGCGCAAGTATCTGCCCGACCCCTTCGTCTTTGCCATCTTGCTGACCCTGTTGACCATGGTCCTGGCCTTTGCCGTGGAAAGCCGGCCCGTCAACCTCGTGGTCGAGGACTGGGGCAAGGGCTTCTGGAGCCTGCTGGCCTTCACCACCCAGATGGCCGTGATCCTGGTCATGGGCTATGTGCTGGCGGCCGCGCCCCTGGTCAACCGTTTCCTGGACCGCATCGCCAGCCACGTGCACACACCACGCCAGGCCATCATCGTGGCCACCATCGTGGGCTGCGTGGGCAGCTACCTGAACTGGGGCTTCGGCCTGGTGATCGGCGGCATCATGGCGCGCAAGCTGGCGCTCAAGGTCAAGGGCGTTCACTATCCGCTGATCATCGCCTCGGCCTATACCGGCTTCACCATGTACAGCCTGGGCTTCTCGGCCACGATTCCGGTGCTGATCTCGACCAAGGGCCACACCTTCGAGAGCAGCATGGGCCTGATCCCTCTGACGCAGACCATCTTCTCCGCCCCCATGCTGCTGACCAGTCTGGCCGTGCTCATTGCCCTGCCGCTGCTCAATGCCGCCATGCACCCCAAGGCCGGCGAGAAGATCGTGGAGCTGGACCCCGCCGTGGCCGCCGAAGAAGGCAAGAGCGCAGCGGGTCACGACCTGCTGGGCGACCAGAAGACCCTGGCCTACCGCCTGAACAACAGCCGCGTGCTCAATCTGCTGATCGGCCTGTGCGGCATGGCCTATGTGGTGCTGCATTTCGTCAAGGGCGGCAACCTCGACCTGAACATGATCAACTTCTTCATCCTGTTCCTGGGCGTGCTGCTCCTCAAGACGCCCATGCTCTATGTGGAAAAGGTCAATGAGGGCGTCAAGACCATCGGCGGCATCATCCTGCAGTTCCCCTTCTACGCGGGCATCATGGCCATCATGCATGGCTCTGGCCTGGTGGAGTCCATCGCCCACATCTTCGTGAGCATCGCCAGCGAGCACACGCTGCCGCTGTGGGGCCTGGTCAGCTCCTTCGTGATCAACTTCTTCGCGCCCTCGGGCGGCGGCCACTGGGTGCTGCAGGGCCCGTTCATGATTGACGCGGCCAAGACTCTGGGGGCCTCGCAGGCCCAGACCGCCATGTCGGTGATGCTGGGCAATGGCTGGAACGACCTGGTCCAGCCATTCTGGATCCTGCCGGCCCTGGCGCTGTCCAAGCTCAAGCTCAAGGACATCATGGGCTATACCGTGGTTTCCATGATGCTGGTCGGCGTCATCTACGCGACCACCATGCTGATCTGGCCTCATCTGTAACAGAGCGCCAGCGTACTTTTTCCGTTCACTTCCTCACCTAGGAGAACCCCATGCTGTACATGGTCGAAATGATTGTCCAGATCCCCCACTCGCTGGACCCCGCACTGGTCGCGCAGATCAAGCAGGACGAGAAGGAATACTCGCAAAAGCTGCAGCGCGAAGGCAAGTGGCGCCATATCTGGCGCGTGGTGGGCGAATACGCCAACGTCAGCATCTTCGACGTCCAGAGCAATGACGAACTGCACAGCCTGCTCAGCGGCCTGCCGCTGTTCCCCTATATGCAGATCAAGGTAAAGCCCCTGGCCAACCACCCCTCCTCCATCGTGCAGGAGTAAGCACGACAACGGCGGGCAAGCGCCCGCCCGCAACAAAGCCCATGCAGGTTTTGCCCGCATGGGCTTTTTTGATAGCTGTTACCGTCTATTCACAAAGGATTTCAATATGTTTTGCATCTAAAATCATTATCAATCAAGCGATAGAAGCTCCTATAAAAAGAGCAAAAAAGAGCACTCGCGCCTTCGCTGCTGCCCGCCCCAGGCCGCGTCTTTGCGGGCTTTCAGGTATAGCGTTTGGCGCGCAGATTGTTCTTCATCTGCTCCAGCGCCGGCTGCAGCGCAGGCCCGATGCGCAGTGCTACGCAGGTCGCCAGCACGTCGATGATGAGCAGGTGCAGCAACCGCGAGACCATGGGACTGTAGCGGTCGTAGCCTTCGGGGTGATCGGCAGCCAGATGCACCTGGCAAGCGGAGGCAAGAGGCGAGCCGCTGGCCGTGATGGCGATGGTGGTGGCCCCGTTCTTGCGAGCGATATCCGCCGCATCCATCAGATCTCGCGTGCGCCCGGAGTTCGAGATGATGACCACGCAGTCGCCCGGACCCAGCAAGGTCGCGCTCATGACCTGCATATGACCATCGCTGGTGGCCAGACTGGTCACACCGAGGCGGAAAAACTTGTGCTGGGCATCCAGCGCCACGATGCCCGAGTTCCCGGCGCCGTAAAACTCGATACGCTTGCCGGTCTGCCAGGTCGCGGCAATCGCCTGTGCAGCCTGCTCTATGGCCGCCGTGCTGGCCGCATTGCGGTACTGCAGAAAAGCGGCAACCGCGTTGTCCACCACCTTGACCATGACATCGCTGGTCTTGTCATCGCTGTCCACACTGCGATGGATGAAGGGCACGCCTTCGCTGACGCTGCCCGCGAGCTTGAGCTTGAAGTCCGCCAGGCCGTCATAGCCCATGCTGCGGCAAAAGCGCACCACCGTGGGTTTGCTGACATGTGCCCGCACTGCCAGCTCTCGCACCGGCAGATGCGCGAAGGCCCGCGGATCGGCCAGTACCAGGCGTGCAACACGCTGCTCTGCAGGCGCCAGGGACGGAAGGGAGGCAGTAATCCGATCAAGCATATTGGCGCAGATGAGGTGGAGGCAATGAATGAGTGCAGAAAAAAGCGAGCATAAGACCGAAGCGCCTCATGCCTCGCAAAATGGCAGCAAAACTTGAATATTTCCGCAAATAAATAGGCGAGCGCGCATATTCAGCAGGGTTTGCCTTGATGCATCCTCAAACGGAGTATCTGCAAGCTCATTCTCAATCAGGGATTCACGCTCTACACTTGCTGGTTAGTTTGAAACACAGCAAAGGATGGACATGAATCAGTTGGAGGCGCTCAAGCAATTCACGACCGTGGTCGCGGACACCGGTGATTTTCATCAACTGGCGCAGTTTCAACCGCAAGATGCCACCACCAATCCATCCCTGATTCTCAAAGCGGTTCAAAAGACCGAATATGCACCGCTGATGCGCGCCACCGTGGCGCAATTCAAAGACCGGGGGCTGGACGAAATCATGGACCGGACGCTGGTGCGCTTCGGCTGCGAAATTCTGAACACCATACCCGGCCGTGTTTCCACCGAAGTCGATGCCCGCCTGTCTTTCGACACCGTGGCCACGGTCACGCGCGCCGAGCGACTGATCGAGCTGTATCAGGCCGCAGGCATCCACACCGAGCGTGTGCTCATCAAGATCGCCGCCACCTGGGAAGGGATTGAAGCGGCCCGCATTCTCGAGCAGCGCGGCATTCACACCAATCTGACGCTGCTGTTCTCCTTCTGCCAGGCCGTTGCCTGCGGCCAGGCCAAGGTCCAACTGATCTCGCCCTTTGTGGGCCGCATCTACGACTGGTACAAAAAGCAGGCCGGCGTGCAGTGGGATGAAGCCACCATGGCCGGCGCCAATGATCCGGGCGTGCGCTCCGTACAGAAGATCTACGACTATTACAAGCACTTCGATGTTTCCACCGAGGTCATGGGTGCAAGCTTTCGTAATACCGGCCAGATTCTGGCTCTGGCGGGCTGCGATCTGCTTACCATTGCACCTGAGCTGCTGGCCCAGCTCCGCGCACAGCAGGACGACGCCATGCCTTTGACTCGCGCCCTGGACCCGGACAAGGCCAGAGCCCAGCCGCAGGAACGCGTTCTGTATGACCAGGCCTCGTTTCGCTTTGCGCTGAACGAAGATGCCATGGCCACCGAAAAGCTGGCCGAGGGCATTCGCGCTTTCACCGCGGACACCCTGAAGCTGGAAGCATTGATGCAGCAAGCGGCTGCAGATTGACGGAAATTTCCTTTGACGCCTCTTTGTCACGAACTGCCTGCCTGGCAGGCTTTGCAAACCCATTACCGGTCGCAGATCCAGCATCTGGATTTGCGCCAGGCTTTTGCACAAGACCCGCAACGTCTTGACGCCCTGAGCATGCAGGCGCCGCATGTCTTCGCCGATCTGTCGAAGAACCTCTGGACTGGCGAGACCCAGGCCTTGCTGAGGCAGCTTGCAACCGAGAGCCAGCTCTCGAGCAAGCGCGACGCCATGCTGGCCGGCGCAGCCATCAATACCAGCGAGCAGCGCAGCGCGATGCACTGGCTGCTGCGCACTCCTGCAGACGGCGGGCAGCTCGCCCAGTCACCCGTGCTTCGGTCCTGGCCCCAGGACATGCATTCGGCGCTGCGTGAGGTTCACGACACACTGGATCGAATGCTCGCCCTGGCCGATCAGATCAGGGGCAGCCAACAGATCACCGATATCGTCAATATCGGCATCGGCGGCTCGCACCTGGGTCCGGAAGTCGTGGTCAATGCCCTTGAGGACTGGATAGACCAGGACAAGAACTTTCACTTTGTCTCCAATGTGGACGGCCACGAACTGGGACATGTGCTGCGCCGGGTCAAACCGGAAAGCACGCTGTTTCTAATTGCCTCGAAATCCTTCACCACGGCCGAGACCATGCTGAATGCTCGCTCGGCCAGGCAGTGGTTTCTCGATCATGGCGGCAGCGAAGATCCGCAGGCCCCATGCTCGATCGACCGACACTTCGTGGCCCTCACCACCAATACACAGGCGGCTGCAGAGTTCGGCATACAGCGCACGCTGGGTTTCTGGGATTGGGTAGGCGGACGCTTTTCGCTGTGGTCCGCCATCGGCTTGCCTATCGCCATCGCCATAGGCTCGGCGCAATTCTGGGCGCTACTGGGCGGCGCGCACGCGATGGACGCCCACTTTTTCACAGCCCCTCTGGAGAGCAATCTCCCGGTGCGCCTGGGACTACTGGACATCTGGTATCGCAATTTCTGCCAGTTTTCCAGCCGCTGCATTGCACCTTACAGCCATGGACTGCGCCGCCTGACGGCCTATCTGCAGCAACTGGAGATGGAGAGCAATGGCAAAAGCATCAACAAGAATGGCGTTCGGCTCACAGCTCCCACGGCACCGGTGATCTGGGGCGAGCCCGGCACCAATGGGCAGCATGCTTTTTTCCAGATGCTGCACCAGGGGCAGGATGTCATACCGGTCGAATTCATTGCCCTGCGCGACGGGGGCAAATACCTGGGCGAGCACCATCAAAGCCTGGTAGTCAACGCGATTGCCCAGGCCCAGGCGCTGATGGTGGGGCGCTGCGGCGAAGGTCTGGAAAAAGACTGCCCCGGCAATCGCCCCAGCAGTTTCTTGATGCTTGAAAGACTGGATCCAGCCTCTCTGGGCGCCTTGATTGCGCTGTATGAACATCGCATTTTTGTCTCTGGCGCCATCTGGGACATCAACAGCTTCGACCAGTGGGGTGTGGAACTGGGCAAGAAGCTGGCAAAGCAGCTTCATGCCCGCCAGAACCACAATGACTGGGAAGGAGTGGACGCGTCAACGCAGGAGCTGATGAAGCGCCTGATGGAGAGTCACTGAGCATCACAAGCAGCGGGCCCGGCAGAGCTCATGCTTCAAGCCTGCTCAGGCCGCGCTGGTTTGCTGCAAATGGGGATAGCGCACGCCAGCCAGGCCTTCCAGTCCAAACTCAGCGAGCAGCTGACGCAGGCGTTGCGCCGCACTGCGCTTTTTCTGTCCCGTATAACGGGCCACAATCAATTCGTTTTTCATGCTGTGCTCCCAGCCCACCAGCTCGGTGACCGTGACCTGGTAGCCGCAAGCCTCCAGATACAGACAGCGCAGCACATTGGTAATCTGACTGCCCATCTCGCGAGTGTGGATCGGGTGACGCCACAACTCGGCCAGCGGAGTGCGCGCCAGGCTCATGGCCTTGGTCTGGCGCAGACATGCAGCCACCTCGGCCTGGCAGCAAGGCACCAGCACCATGGCCTTGGCCTGCTTTTCCAGCCCGAAGGCGATCGCATCATCGGTCGCCGTATCGCAGGCGTGCAAGGCCGTGACCACGTCAAACTGCGAAGGCATGAAGTCTGCTCGCGTGGACTCGGCCACCGACATATTGAGAAACTCCATGCGCTCGAAGCCAAGTTCAGTCGCCAGCTTCTGGGATGCCTCGACCAAAGGCGCACGCGTCTCGATACCGAAAATCCGACCCTGAGCCAAGGCCTTGAAATACAGGTCGTAAAGAATGAACCCCAGATAGGACTTGCCCGCACCATGGTCAGCCAATGTCACGGCATGCCCATCCGTGGACAGCTCGGCAAGCAAAGGCTCGATGAACTGATAGAGGTGATAGACCTGCTTGAGCTTGCGGCGCGAATCCTGATTGAGCTTTCCCTCTCGCGTCAGAATATGCAGGGCCTTGAGCAACTCAAGGCTCTGGCCGGGCTTGAGCCCCAGTTGCTCGGCGATATCAATTGCCCCTGCTTTGGCGGGCTTTTGCAGGCTCTGCTTTTTATCGGTCTTGCCCATCACTTCTCTGCCTTCGTCTGACCATGGCCGGTCACGGGGCAGCGAGCCCCGACATCCAGGTCCAGCCAGCCTTCGATGCCGATCTTTTCCAGCGTTTCCATATTGCGCTCGTATATCGTTTCGGCTTCCGGAAACACCTCCACAGCCTTGTCGATGCTGTCTTCGCGCAACAAGTGCAATATGGGATAGGGAGCACGATTGGTGCAGTTGGTAACGTCGTCCACATCCGTGCCCTCAAACTGAAATTGAGGATGGAACGAGGCCACCTGCAAGATGCCGCCCAGATCCAGCTCCTCGATCATGGCATCCGCCACTTCAAGAAAGTCATTGAAGTCCAGAAAATCCTGCAGGGCATGGGGCAGTATCAGCAGTGTGGTGTCGCGTTTTTCTGCGTTGGCTTCGGCCAGGGCCTCAAGCTCGCGATGCAGAGCCTCGGCAACAGCCTCCGCATCGGTCGCATCGCTGACGGCGTAGTGGATCTGAGCCTTGACATGCACGCCTTTGGCGAAAGGGCATAGGTTGAGACCTATCACGGCCTTTTCCAGCCAGCGCACGGTATCCGCAATCACAAGCTCCGGCGGGAAAGCCTGATCGGCGATGGTTGAAGTTTCGGTCATGACAGGGCCCTCCAAAATGCAAACGGGGGCCATCGCCCCCAAAGAATGCGCACTGGGCGGGAAATATTCCGGCTCTAGATACACAGAACCGCTATTTTAGCGATCCGGCCTGTGCCATGCTCGCCACTGGCAGCAAGACCGTTGAGGAGCTTCCTTCAGGCCTCGCCCAGCAGCCTAAGCCCGGTGATGCGCTCATGCTCGCGCGCTGCATAACGATCCGTCATACCCGCAATAAAGTCTGCCACCACTCGCGCACGTTCATGCAGGGTAGTGACGATATGGGCACGCTGAACAAAGCGCGGCTTCATGCGTTCAGGCTCCACCATATAAGCAGCAAACAGCTCTTTCACAACTTGCTGGGCACTGTTCATGGTCTGCATGACTTGAGGATGCCGATAGAGCTGCCTGAACAAGAACTGCTTTAGCACCAGAGACTGCGCTTTCATCTCTTCGCTGAAACCGATCAGCGTCCGGCCGTGCTGACGAACCTCCTGCACCGAGCGCACAGCCGCCTGCTCAATACCGGCCTGTGAGTGATGGATGACGTCATAGACCTGGTCACTGAGCATGCGGCGAATGCTCTCATAGAGCAGCTTGCGCTGAGCATCCGGCAGAGCCAGATCGGGCCAATCCGCCAATGTCGAGGCGTAGTAGCGGGCAAACAAAGGCACTGCTTCACGCAGCTGGGCCATGGTGATCAGACCCGATCGAACGCCGTCGTCCACATCGTGGGCGTTATAGGCAATCGCATCCGCCAGATTGCATAGCTGTGCCTCCAGAGAAGGCTGAGTGCCATCCAGAAAACGCTGAGCCACGCCGCCGGGCTCACGTGCATTCAGCAATTGCGCATTGCTGAGCGAGCAATGCTTGAGAATTCCCTCGCGCGTTTCAAAAGTCAGGTTCAGACCGTCAAAGGCGGGATAACGCTCCTCCAACCTGTCCACTACACGCAGACTTTGCAGATTGTGCTCAAAACCGCCATGGGGCTTCATGCACTCATTGAGCGCGTCTTGCCCCGCATGTCCAAAAGGTGTGTGCCCCAGATCATGCGCCAGACAGATGGCTTCAACCAGGTCTTCATCCAGCCGCAAAGAACGCGCGATGGAGCGCCCCAGTTGTGCCACTTCCAGAGAATGCGTGAGCCGGGTTCGGAACAGATCGCCCTCATGGTTCACAAAGACCTGGGTCTTGTAAACCAGTCGCCTGAAGGCCGAGGAGTGAACAATGCGATCCCGATCGCGCTGAAAGTCGCTGCGCGTGGGAGCCGGGGGCTCAGCAAAGCGACGCCCGCGGCTTTGCTGGGGATGGCAGGCGTAGGAAGCCAGAGCGGTCATGCAAATCGCCTCAACAACTCGATGCAATGACTCTAACAGCTATGGGCTCGCTTCCCCCAGGGTCTGCTCACATAGCGCCATCCATCAAGCGCAGCAACTCTCGATCACTTCACGCACCAGAGCGTCAGGTGCCGACCTCATCACCGCCTTGCCGGGACCATCGATCAGCACAAAGCGGATTTCACCGGCTTCGGATTTCTTGTCGACCCGCATCAGCTCCAGATAGCGACCAGCATTGTCCTGGACATCGATGACCGCTGCGCGCACCGGCAAGCCCGCTCGCTCAATCAGCTTGCGCAGACGCGAGACAAAGCTCGCCTCCACCAGGCCAAGACGTTGGGACAGCTCCGCCGCCATCACCATGCCTGCCGCCACACCTTCACCGTGCAGCCAGTTGCCGTAGCCCATGCCGGCCTCGATCGCATGACCGAAGGTATGACCAAAATTGAGAATCGCGCGCAGACCTGCTTCCTTCTCGTCCTGCCCCACGACCCAGGCCTTGATCTCCACACTACGCTTGACGGCATGGACAAGCATGTCGCGATCGCGGCGCAGCAGGCCATCCATGTTCTGCTCAAGCCAGTCGAAGAACTGCATATCGGCAATAGGGCCGTATTTGATGATTTCCCCCAGACCTGCGCTCAACTCGCGCTCGGGCAGGGTATCCAGCGTAGCAAGATCGCAGAGCACCAGCTGCGGCTGGTAGAAGGCCCCAATCATGTTCTTGCCCAGCGGGTGGTTGATGGCAGTCTTGCCCCCCACCGAAGAATCGACCTGGGACAGCAGCGTGGTCGGCACCTGCACAAAAGGCACGCCACGCATATAGCTGGCGGCAGCAAAGCCCGTCATATCCCCCACAACACCGCCACCCAGTGCAAACAGCACCGTCTTGCGGTCACAACCATGCTGCAGCAGGGCATCAAAAATCAGGTTCAGAGTCTGCCAGTCTTTATGCGCTTCGCCATCGGGCAACACCACCTCGTGAACCTGAGCGTATTGGCCGCTCAAGGCCTGCTTGAGCGTAGACAGATAAAGCGGGGCCACGACATCATTCGTCACGACCAGAGCCGCCGCCGCCTTGGGCAATGCCTGCCAAGTGGAGCTCTGGGCTAGCAAGCCCTCTGCAATCACGATGGGATAGCTGCGCTCTCCCAGATCAATATGCACCGTTTCCACGTTCAACCTCTCTCAAAATACATAGCAGGAACCACACGCAGTGTATTGACCAACAAGCTTTTCAGCGCAATCCGGAATGCTGACCGAGTTCAATCTGCATGGCAACTCGCTGAGCCACCTGCGTGGCGGACAGGCCGCTGCCCGCCACCACAAAATCTGCAACCTCCTTGTAGAGCGGATCTCTGATGGCATGCAAATCCAGCAAGCGCTGCAAAGGATTGTCCACTTGCAGCAAGGGACGCTGAGTATCCCGCTGCAGGCGCTTGGCAATCTCATGCGGTGATGCACTCAGATAGACCACCTGTGCATGCTCGGCCAGCTCTTGCCGGTTTTCAGCCTTCAGCACGGCACCGCCACCTGTGGCAACCACCGTTTTCTCAGGTCGCGCCAGCAGCGCTGCCAGCACCTCTTGCTCTACATCCCTGAATCTGGACTCGCCTTCCTTGGCAAAAAAATCGCGAATCGTGCAGCCGATATGCTCTTCGATGGCCACATCCACATCCACAAAAGGCATAGACCAACGCTTGGCCAAATAGCGTCCGATGGTGGATTTGCCAGAGCCTGGCAAACCCACAAGGGCAATATGAAATTTCTTTAGAACAGTCATCGCGTTACCGTCATCCGCCAATCTGGCCAGCCCATGATTCTCGCAGCCCGCAGATATTACAAATGAAAAGGCCCGCATCAACTCGTGCGGGCCCTATGTAAAAACTGATAACAGTTATTTGCTGGTGCTGCGCGCCTGGCTCAGCATCTTGGGAGTGATGAAAACCAGCATTTCACGCTTGCTCGAAGCCTTGGTGTTGCTACGGAACAAATGCCCCAACACAGGCAGATCTCCGAACAGCGGTACCTTGTTGAGCTGGTTGGTTTCCTCCAGTTCAAAGATACCGCCAATCACGACCGTGCCGCCATTCTCGACCAGCACCTGGGTCTTGACATGTTTGGTATCAATGGCGACGCCCTGAGTCGTGGTCTCACCGCGACTGTCCTTGTTCACATCCAGATCCAGAATGATGTCGCCTTCAGGGGTAATTTGCGGAGTCACTTCCAGCTTCAGCACGGCCTTCTTGAACGAGATGGTCGTGGCGCCATTCGGCGCAGTCACGGAGTATGGGTATTCCGTGCCTTGCTCGATCAATGCCTTGTTCTGGTCTGCCGTCACCAGACGGGGGTTGGAGATGATCTTGCCGTCGCCTTCTGCTTCCAAAGCGGACAGCTCCAGGGACAGGAAACGTGTCATCGAGCTATTGAAGACAGAGAATGCGACCTGACCCACAGTGTTGATTCCCGAAACACTGGCGGGCAAATTGACAAAATTGCCACTGGGGAACTTGGAGCTTGATCCCGAGCTGCTATCAGGCAGGAACTGAGACGATGTCATGGAGGCATTGCTGCCAACAGCCCCTCCGCCAAACTTCACACCCAGCGAACGGCCAAAGGTATCGCGTGCCTCCACAATGCGGGCCTCGATCATGACCTGGCGCACCGGCACATCCAGCGTTGCCAGCAAAGCCTTCATTTCTTCCAGCTTGGTCGGCGTATCCGTCACAAACAGCTGATTGGTGCGTGGCTCGGAAATGGCGGAGCCTCTCGACGACAGAAAGCGCGTGCTGGACCCTGTACCGCCTGCACCGCCGCCGCCTGTCGAAGTCGTGATCTGCTGCAGAATGTCCGCCGCCTTCGCATAGTTGAGCTGGAAGCCTTGCGTGCGCAAAGGCTCCAGCTTCTGGATTTCCATGGCCGCTTCGTAGTCACGCTTGGTCCGCGCGTCAATCTCGTCCTTGGGAGCGATCCAGAGCACGGAGCCGGACTTGCGCATGCCCAGCCCCTTGGCATCCATGATGATCTGAAGAGCCTGGTCCCAAGGCACATCCTTCAGACGCAGAGTCAAGGCACCTGTCACCGTATCCGAGGTGACGATATTGAAGTTGGTGAAGTCCGCGATGACCTGCAGCAAAGAGCGCACTTCAATATTCTGGAAATTGAGCGACAGCTTTTCGCCGCTGTAGCCCGGGCCTTGCGTCAACTTGCTGGTGTCGACCTTTTTCTGGCGCACTTCCACCACGAACTGATTGTCGCTCTGGTATGCGCTGTGCTCCCAGTCACCCACAGGGTCAATGCGCATCCGAACACGATCGCCTTGCTGAGTGGTCGAGATCGTTTGCACAGGCGTACCGAAATCTCCCACATCGAGCTTCTTGCGCAAATTTTCAGGCAGGGCTGTACGCAGGAAGTCCACCGTCAGGCCCTTGCCCTCCTGCCTCAGATCCACCCCCACTTGGCTGCTGCCAAGGCTGACTACAACCCGGCCGGAGCCATCGCTACCACGGCGAAAGTCGATACCGCGAATCGGAGCTGCATCAGAGGCTGCCGTCTTGTTCTCGAACACCGGAGCCATGACAGGAGCCGCAGCTGCAGCGGTTGTCGCGGCACCTGCGGGATCGAGCAAGATCAGCAAAGATTTGCCCTGGCGCTGCAAGCGATAGGTCGTAGCCGTCTTCAGATTCAATACCAGGCGTGAGCGACCCGATGCTTCCACCAGATTTGCCGAGCGCAGATTGCCCTGATTGAATTCAAGCAACGACTTGCCCGAGCCATTGCTCACACCCGGAAAATCCAGAGCGATACGCGCCGGAGACTGAACCACGAATCCGGTCGGGTCTGCAGCCAGCGGTTCGGACAGCTCGACACGGACGACCTCGGAGCCTGACTGCAAAGCGCCTGTAACAGCCTCAATACGGGCTTGCGCCCAAGCTGCCGAAGAAAGCAAAAGGCCGCTCAGGGTCAGACCCCAACGGGCCTTCGCCATAGTGCTGCGATTAATACCCATCATTTGCCGACCTCCTGCAACTCCAAAGTGCTTGTTCTTTCAATCCAGTCACCACCGCCATCCTGGACAATTTCTCTTAGCTGGATGGAGTTTTCCGTAATCTTGGTGATCTTTCCGTAGTTCTGCCCCAGATAGTTGCCGACACGTACCTGATAGAGCAGGCCGCCGACTTTGACCAAGGCCGTGGGCACGTTCTTTTTGTCGAGACTGCCCACCATGGTCATGGTGTCCAGCGGCTCGGCCTCCAGCGGCTCCTTGCGGCGACTCAGCTCTGGCGTGAGCAACGCCGTGCTGATGTTGGATTGTGCAGACTCCTTGCGCAGCACCTGGATCAGCTTGAGCGGATTAAAGGGATCCATGCCATCAGCCCCTGTATAGGCCTGGGGCTTGAAAGGCTTGGGCTCCTCCAGAGGAGTCACGCGAGGCTTGGCATTGGCACGCTCCTGGGCCATCCACTCACGCAGTTGCTCCTCCTCGGAGGAGGTGCAGCCCGCCAGCAAAGCACTGCTCATCAGGACCAGCCAGACAGGGCTCAAGAATGCTCTGCTCATTTCTTCCCCTTGGCCGCGTCACGCTGCGCCTTGACTTCGTCCGCATCCAGATATCGGAAGGTCCGTGCCGTGGCATCCATGGACAGCACATCCGTGTCCTTGCCGCCCGGGGCGATGGACAGGTTGTTCAAGGTCACGATACGGGACAGGAAAGCGATATCCGAGGCAAAAGCACCGATGTCGTGATAGCGCCCCGTCACCTTCAGGGTGATTGGCAGCTCGGCGTAGTACTCCTTGGTCACCATGGCGCCAGGGCGGAATACTTCAAACTGCAGACTACGTCCCAAGCCGGCCTGGTTGATATCGGAAAGCAGAGCAGCCATCTCCGCCTTGCTGGGCAGTTGCTTTTCCAGCTGCGTCACATACTGCTGCACCTGCTCGCGCTGCTTCTTCAAGCCCTCCAGGCTCACTGCCTTGACCATTTTCTTGGAATAGTCTTCGCGCAGAGTCACCTCGGTCGCACGCTCGGCGTCGAGCTCTGCTTCGTAATCCTTCAGAACGACGAACCACAGCAAGGCAGCGACAGCGACTGCAACGGCCACATACAGCAGTGCCTTTGGCAAGGCTGGCCAGACCGAAGGGTCATTGGGATCCAGATTCCGGAATTGGCGCTGAATTCTCTCTTGCAGCGCAGCGAAGTCGATATCCAGAGATTTCTTCTTTTTTGCCATTACTGCGCCTTCACAGAAGAGCTTGCAGCAAGCAGATTTTTCTCCGCATCGCTAGCCCTGGTCAGATTGAAGCGCAATGTGAATGCAGCTGCACGGCGCTTATCCTTGGCAGTCACATCAACAGTCTTGGCCACAATTTCCATCAGCTCCGGCTTGGAGAACCAGGGCGAGCCATCCGTAAGATTGCGCAGCATCTCGGAAATACGCTCGTTCGACTGTGCAGTTCCCTGCATGGTCACCGACAGGCCTTCTTGCTTGATGCTGCTGATGTAGACACCGTCCGGCAGCTGCTTGACCAGCTCATTGAGCATGTATACCGGCAGATTGCGGTCGGACTGCAGATCCTCGACGGCCTTCTGGCGTGCCCGCAGAGCAGTAATTTCAGCCTCCAGGCCTTCGATTTCCTTGATCTGTGTCTCCAGGACCTTGATTTCGGAGCGCAGCAGATTGTTCTTGTTCTGCTGGCCCTCGATCATCATCTGGAAGTACCAGTAAATCAGTGCTGCGATCAGCAGTCCACCCAGTGCGCCCAGCACCATATTGACCTGAAACGCCTCTTTACGGCGTTTCTTGGCCGCCTCGCGGTGCGGTAAAAGGTTAATCAGTATCACTCTTGAAACCTCCGCATGGCCAAACCGCAAGAGGTCAGATAGGACGGCGCTTCACGCGCCATCTTCTTCAGACGCACGCCGCTGCCAATTTCCATGCCTTCAAAGGGATTGGCAAGACTGCAGGCACATCCCGTCTGCTGGCTGACGGCATCCACCAGCCCCGGCAAGGACGACGATCCACCTGCCAGCAAAACATGATCGACGCGGTTATAGGGAGTACTCGTGAAAAAGAACTGCAACGCTCGCGCCACTTCCTGGGTCAGGCTTTGCACAAAGGGCTTGAGCACACCAGCCGCGTAGTCGTCCGGCAATTCGCCGCTGCGCTTCTTGGCCTCCGCCTCTTCCGGAGAAAAACCGTACTGGCGTGCAATCAACTGGGTAAGCTGTGCGCCGCCAAAGGCCTGATCACGCTCATACAGCACCTCGTCATTGCGAAGCACCTGCATGCTGGTGGTCATTGCTCCCACCTCGAACAGCGCCACAACGGCGTCACGCCCGGCATTGGGCAAACGCGACACCAGACGCGTTGCCGCCATTCGGGCAGCGTAGGGCTCGATATCGATCACCATGGGCTTGAGACCGGCTGCCTCGGCCAGGCCCTGGCGGTCCTGCACTTTTTCCTTGCGCGATGCAGCGATCAGCACATCCACATCGCCAGGCGACACCAGCGACGGACCTATGACACAGAAATCCAGGCTCACCTCATCGAGCGAGAACGGAATGTATTGATTGGCTTCGGACTCGACCTGAACTTCCATTTCCAGCTCGGTCAAGCCGGCTGGCAAGGTGATCTTCTTGGTAATCACCGCAGCGGCAGGCAGTGCCATGGCCACTTGCTTTGTACGCGTTCCGCTTTTCTTGACCAGGCGGCGCACAGCCTCCGCCACCTCATCAAATTTCTCAATATTGCCGTCGGTGATCCAGCCTTTTTCAAGAGGCTCAATCGCACAACGCTCCAGTTGCCACTCGCCGGATTTGCTTTTGGCCAGCTCGACCAGCTTCACGCTGGAGGAGCTGACATCAATGCCAAGCAAAGGTGCAGGCTGACGGCTGAATAAAGAACTCAGAGCAATCAACATGCCCCCCCAGGTTTGTAAGAATGGAAACAAAAGCCAGCAATACCCCGGAATCCTAGCAGCAAGCTATAGCAGCACATGCTTTGCTGCAGCGCTTTTCACCGTATTTCGTGGTCAAAAAAAGACAAACTTGTGTAACGTCAAACCGCAAGAACCTCAGCCCTTGCGCATACTGGTGCTTACCCTGTGATTTAGGATTCAATCAAAGCGCGGCACCCACCCGGCCGCCACGATGCTTTTCCGGGCGGCATTTCTATAATGCCCTACCCCTTGCCAATACTGCGAAATGCCGCCATCAGAACATTCTGCTCACCAGGCACCTGCGCCTGGGTCTCAAACTTCCAAAAAACGCATGCACTGGCTGCCGCGTTCCATTTTCTGGCTGATCGGACTTGCCGTCGCCGCCGCCCTGGCCGTGTTGCTGGCCGTGGCCGTGGCGCTGGCCATGGCTTACCCCAATCTTCCAGACGTCTCCGAACTTGCAGACTACCGCCCCAAGCTACCGCTGCGGGTCTACTCCAGCGAAGGCGCTCTGCTGGGCGAATTTGGGGAGGAGCGTCGCACCCTGACGCCCATCAACGAGATCCCCAAGGTCATGACGGATGCCGTGCTGGCCATCGAAGACACCCGCTTCTTCGAGCATGGCGGCGTGGACTACAAGGGCATGCTGCGTGCTGCGCTGGCCAACCTGGGCAAGGTCAAGAGCCAGGGCGCCTCGACCATCACCATGCAGGTCGCACGCAATGTCTACCTCTCCTCCGAGAAGACCTATACCCGCAAGATCTACGAAATCCTGCTGACCTTCAAGCTTGAGCACTTGCTCACCAAGGAGCAGATCCTCGAGATCTACATGAACCAGATTTTCCTTGGCAACCGTGCCTATGGCTTTGCAGCAGCCTGTGAAGCCTATTTCGGCCATCCGCTCAAGGACATCACGGTGGCCGAAGCCGCCATGCTGGCAGGCCTGCCCAAGGCTCCATCGGCCTACAACCCGATCAGCAACCCCAAGCGCGCCCGCATCCGCCAGCTCTACATCATCGAGCGCATGGAGGAAAACGGCTTCATCACTGCAGATCAGGCCAAGCAGGCCCGCGAAGAGCCGCTCAAGCTGCGTACTGCCGCCAATTCGACCCGTGTACATGCAGAGTACGTGGCTGAAATGGCCCGTCAACTGATCTTTGCCCAATACGGCAGCGACGCCTATACCCGCGGCCTGAACGTCTACACCACTCTCAATGCTGGTGAACAAGAGGCTGCCTACAAGGCTTTGCGCGAAGGCATCATGAACTACGAACGCCGCCAGAAGTACCGCGGCCCCGAGAAGTTCATCACTCTGCCAGCCAACGCTCAGGAGCTGGAAGACGCCATCGACGATGCCCTGGCCAACCATCCCGACAACGGCGATGTGGTTGCGGCCGTGGTGCTGGAAGCCTCGCCGCGCAAGATTGTCGCGGCCCGTGCGGACGGTACCCATTTCGAGATCACGGGCGACAACCTCAAGCCCGCCGAATCCGGCCTCAGCCCCAAGGCACCGCCCAATATCAAGATCCGCCCCGGTGCCGTGATCCGCGCCATCAAGAACGCCAAGGGTGCCTGGGAAATCACCCAGCTACCCGAAGTCGAGGGTGCTTTTGTGGCCATGTCCACGCAAACCGGCGCCATCCGCGCGCTGATCGGTGGTTTCGACTTCGAAAAGAACAAGTTCAACCACGTGACCCAGGCCTGGCGCCAGCCCGGCTCCAGCTTCAAGCCCTTCATCTACTCGGCGGCGCTGGAGCACGGCTTCTCGCCTTCCACCATGATCAACGACGCACCGATCTTCTTCAGTGCAGCAACCACCGGTGGGCAGCCCTGGGAGCCCAAGAACTACGACGGCCGCTACGACGGCCCCATGACCATGCGTACGGGCTTGAACAAGTCCAAGAACATGATCTCCATCCGGTTGCTGCAGGCCATCGGTCCCAAGACTGGACAGGAATGGGCGACGCGCTTTGGCTTTGACGCCGCCAAGCAGCCCGCTTACCTGACCATGGCTTTGGGCGCCGGTTCCGTCACGCCGCTGCAGATGGCGGGAGCCTATTCGGTGTTTGCCAACGGCGGCCACCGCATCAACCCCTGGCTGATTGCCCGCGTGACAGACCACAAGGGTCGCATCCTCTCCGAGTTCACGCCGCCAGCGGTGAAGGAGCTGCCCCAGGCCATCCCCGAGCGCAATGCCTTCCTCACCGGTACCCTGCTCAATGATGTGGCACGCGTGGGCACGGCTGCACGTGCCCAGGCCACACTCAAGCGCCCCGACCTGTATGGCAAGACCGGCACCACCAATGACTCGGTGGACGCCTGGTTTGCCGGCTACCAGCCCAGCATTGCCGCAGTCTCCTGGATTGGCTACGACACTCCGCGCAACCTGGGTTCGCGCGAAACCGGTGGCGGCCTGAGCCTGCCCATCTGGATCAATTTCATGCAGCACGCACTCAAGGGTGTGCCGGTGGCCGAAGTGCAGACCCCGCCCGGCGTGGTCAATATGGGCGGCGACTGGTATTACGAAGAAAACGCCCGCAACGGCGGCGTCTCCAGCCTCGGTATGGAAGGCGCCTCCGATCCTGGCAACGCAGGCCCGGGTGCCACCCAGCCGCCTGCCGCAGAGGAGCGCAGCCGCATTCTGGACCTGTTCAGAAACTAAGCCCTCGCAAAGCAAAAAGCCTGCCTCTCGTCGAGGCAGGCTTTTTTTATTCCAGCGCCCTGAAGACTCAGGCCAGGGCCTTGAACTCCAGAGCCATGCCCGACTGCTCGCTTGCATATTGCGTCAGATTGGCAAAGAACTCGCCAGCACCCTTGGTGTCCAGCCAGACTTTCTTGTCCTCGTCAAAGCGATAGTGAAAGCCACCTGCCTTGGCCGCCAGCCAGATTTCATGCAGGGGTTTTTGCTGGTTGATGACAATCTGGCTGCGATTGGCAAACACCAAAGTCACCATGCCGCCCACACGCTGGGCATCAAGGTCGGCATCGGTTTCGTCATTGATGCGATCACAGCATTGCTCCACAGCCAGCAGAAGTTGGTCGGCGCGATCCAGATATTCAAGGTCAGTCATTACAATTTGCCCATGTTGAAAGCCAACCAAATTTTAGTCAGGAGCATTGCCCTTGCGGCTTGTGCGGCGTCCCTGGCAGCACTTTCCGCCTGCGGGCAAAAAGGCCCGCTCTATCTGCCTACAGATCCTGCGGCGCAGGGTCGCGCCACGCTGCCCGAAACGCTTGGCATTTCCCCCAAGCCTTCCAGCGCAGCAACACCCGCAACGAAAGCCACGCCGATAGAGGCTGAAGAGATTCCCCAGATCGATGCCAAGCCCTAAGGCTTGATGCACATCAACATGGCGCCCGGACTTACTCTCTAGAGTGATGGCATCTTGTCCTTTGACAAACTGCCATGTCCATTGAGCTCTATCGCGACAAAAACCACGTCTGCCTGATGTTCACCGACCTCATCGAAGAGGACGGTCAGGCCATTCAGGCCAACCAGTTCCTGATCGTGGACAACGGCACGGGCGCCATCATTGATCCCGGTGGCAACCTGGCTTTCAACGAGCTGTTCATGGGCATGTCGCGGCATTTCCCGCCGCAAAAGCTCGCCTATCTGATTGCCTCGCATGCCGACCCGGACATCATCGCCTCGCTGGATCGCTGGATGAGCAGCACGCGCGCACAACTGGTCATCTCGCGCATCTGGGAGCGCTTTGCACCGCACTTTACCAAGGTGGGCAAGACGGAAAACCGCGTCATCGGCGTACCTGACTCGGGCGGACGCCTGCCTCTGGGCCATAGCGAGCTGGTGCTGCTGCCCGCGCATTTTCTCCATGCAGAGGGGAACTTTCACTTCTACGACCCCATCAGCAAGATTCTGTTCACGGGCGACCTCGGCGTTTCTCTGACCACCGGCGCAGAAGCGCAGAAGCCCGTCACCGACCTCGCTCCCCATATCTCGCGCATGGAAGGCTTTCACCGCCGCTACATGGTCTCCAACAAGATTCTGAGGCTATGGGTGCAGATGGCACGGCAGTTGCCCATAGACATGATCGTGCCCCAGCATGGCGCGCCCATCATGGGCAAACAGGCGATTGGCGACCTGTTCAACTGGCTCGAAGGCCTGCAATGCGGAATCGACCTGTTCGACCAGCGCGCTTACCAGCTGCCTTCAGCCGAGATCGACCCGATCTCGCGTCAGGTACGTCCGCCGCTGCGCGCCGTGGCCGGTTGATTGCTTCTGAGTGCACGCAGCACTCGCCAGCCAAGCAAGCTACCGAGAATGGCCGCATAGACGGCCACCTCGGCAAAATTGTTCTTGCCGGCGCGCATCCAGAAAAAATGCAGCAAGGCCAGAGGCACCGCCACATAGACGGCACGGTGCAGCCATTGCCAGCGCTTGCCGCCCAGAGTCCTGAGCATGAACTTTGGCGAGGTGACGGCCAGCACCAGCAGCAGCAGCCAGGTGCTGAAACCTACCAAGATGAACGGGCGCTTGGGAATATCGGCCACGATATCGCCCCAGTCCAGCCCCATGTCGAACCAGGCATAGCAAAGCAGGTGCAGACAGGCGTAGAAGAACACGTACAGGCCCAGCATGCGCCGGTAACGCACCAGCAGATTCCAGCCGCTGATCTGGCGCAGCGGCGTCACCGCCAGCACTATGCAGAGAAAACGCAGAGTCCAGTCGCCCGTGCTGCGCAGCAGGGCTTCGGCCGGATTGGCCCCCAGCCCGTCGGTGAACGCCGCATAGAACAGCCATGCACAAGGCAGCAGGCACAGCATGAAGAGCAGTGGCTTGGCCCAGGGCCTGAGCAACCAGGCCTGCATCAGTAGAACTTCTTCAGGTCCATGCCCGCATACAGCGACGCCACCTGATCGCCATAGCCGTTGAACAGCAGTGTCTTGCGGCGCTTGGCGAACAGCCCGCCCTCGCCGATGCGCCGCTCGGTGGCCTGGCTCCAGCGCGGATGATCGACCTCGGGATTCACATTCGAATAAAAGCCGTACTCGTTGCGTGCCGCCTTGTTCCAGGCGGTGCCTGGCTCCTTGTCGGTCAGGCGGATCGCCACCAGTGACTTGGCGCTCTTGAAACCATATTTCCAGGGCACGACCAGACGCAGCGGCGCACCATTCTGGTTGGGCAGTACCTCGCCATACATGCCGAAGGCCAGCAGCGTCAGCGGGTGCATGGCCTCATCCAGCCGCAAGCCTTCGGTATAGGGCCAGTCCAGCACGCCGCTTCTGAGCCCTGGCATCTGGGCCTTGTCGGCCAGGGTGACGAATTCCACATACCTGGCGCCGGAGAGCGGCTGCACTTTCTTCAGCAACTCGGACAGCGAGTAGCCGACCCAGGGGATGACCATGGACCAGCCCTCCACGCAGCGCAGGCGGTAGATGCGCTCTTCCATGGGCGCGAGCTTGAGCAGGCTTTCGATATCCAGGGTCTGCGGCTTGTGCACCAGACCTTCTATGCGCACCGTCCAGGGCCGGGTCTTGAGCGTGTGCGCATTGCGTGCAGGCTCGTCCTTGTCCAGACCGAACTCGTAGTAGTTGTTGTAGCCCGTGGCGTCCTTGTAGGCCGTGGCGGCTTCCACCGTCATGGCCCCGGCAAGCTTGCTGGGCTGGCCCTTGAGAGGCGGCAGGCTGCCGCGTTCGGTCGCCGCCCATGCATCACGGCCGGCCCAGCCGGCCAAGGTGGCGCCCGCCGCCCCCATGGCCAGGGTCTGCAGAAAGTCCCGGCGCTGCATGTATTGGGTCTGAGGCGTGATCTCGCTGCCCAGCGGATGCTCGAAGCCTTGGTTGCTGTGACGAATCAGCATAGGAATGCTCCCAAACGACAATCAAGAGTAGTGCGATTTGGAAGTCCTCTGCGTCAGCAAAGTTCCCCCGAAGTGCTTAATAAAAAAGGAGCTGCTTGCGCTTGACGATCAATGGTTTCAGATTGTTTTCAACCTGAAATCCTTATTCAATCAGCGCAAGCAGCTCCTGTTTTTTGGAGTGCTTGTTACGCGGCCTACAGTTCGCCGTAGCTGTGCAGGCCCGACAGGAACATGTTCACGCCCAGGAAGGCAAAGGTGGTGACGGCCAGACCCGCCAGCGCCCACCAGGCGGACACCGTGCCGCGCAGGCCCTTCATCAGGCGCATGTGCAGCCAGGCTGCATAGTTGAGCCAGACGATCAGCGCCCAGGTTTCCTTGGGGTCCCAGCTCCAGTAGCCGCCCCAGGCCTCGGCCGCCCACAGAGCGCCGAGCACGGTGGCGATGGTGAAAAAGGCAAAGCCCACGGCGATGGCCTTGTACATCACGTCATCCAGAATCTCGAACGAAGGCAGGCGGGCCGCAATGCGCTTGCGCGAGAGCAGGATGCCGGCCACGATCAGGGCCGAGATGCCGAAGTACACCATCCAGTAGCTGCCGCCGTTCTCGGTCGCGCCCTTGCGAAAGACGATGGGCTCGAAGCACAGCACCACGCCCAGCAGCCACAGCGGCGCAAGCTTGTACCACTTGGTCTCGGTGGCCTGCTGCTTGATCAGATAGGCAAACGCCACCATGGCCGACAGCGCGAACGTGCCGTAGCCTATGAAGTTGGCGGGCACATGCAGCTTCATCCACCAGCTCTTGAGAGCCGGCACCAGGGGCTGAATCTCATGGGCCTGGCGCACCAGCGTGTACCAGAGCAGAAAGCCCACGGCCGCGCTGACCACCAGCATCACAAAGCCGCCCAGGGCACGCGTGTCGTAATGCTGCTCGTAGTACAGATAGAAGATGGCCGTCATCCAGCAGAACATGACGAACACTTCGTAGAGATTGCTGACGGGGATATGGCCGATGTCCGGACCCAGCAGATAGCTCTCGTACCAGCGCACCATGGTGCCAATCAGCGCCATGGCCACGGCCAGCCACGCCAGGCGAGAGCCCAGCAGCGACATCACCGAGCGCTCGCCCTTGGCAAACACGCCTATCCAGTAGAAGGCCGTGCTGATGAAGAACACCATGCTCATCCACAGGATGGCGGACTGGCTGGAGAGGAAGTACTTCAGGCCGAAGACGGTCTCCGACCGTGCCAGTTCGCCGCCATCTCCTCCCTGGTACAGACCGATGGCCATCAGCGAGAAGCCGGCCACGGTCAGCATCAGCACCGCCAGCGGGCGCCAGAACCAGCCCATCCAGATCATGGCCGGGATGGTCGCCAGCAAAATGCCCTTCTCATACACATCCATATAGGCGGCGTAGCTCTGCAGCGCATAGCCCAGGCCCACGGCCACCACGACCGCGAACAACCAGTCAAACCAGTTGCGGCGGGCGAAATAGCCTTCATTCAGAGTCAATGTCGTGGTTGCGGTGTTCATACAGAACCTCCGGGAGTCTTCTTTTGTAAGGGCTTGGCCCCGATCAGCTTGTCGGCCAGCATGACGAATTCGCGGTCGCCATCCATGGTCTTGCGGTTGGTGGACAAGGCCATGTTCGCATGGCTGCCACCATTCGCAGGGGTCAGCCAGATCCAGATGCGGCGGTCACGCACGTACAGCATGGCAAAAACGCCGATGATCAGGAAGAGGCAACCCAGGTAAACAATGTTTTTACCGGGAGCTCGCGCTACCTGGAACACGCTGGCCTGAACCTGCTTGAAGTCCTGCAGCATGAAGACCACGGGCGCTGGGTAGAACTGCGCGTCGCTGAGCGAGAACACCGATTGCGTCATGAAGGCCTGGGTCTTCTCGTCGTTCTCGAAAGGCTTGAGCCCCGCCTGCTGGCGCACCTGCTGGGCCAGCTCGAACAGCACGCCATTGAGAATCCGCACCAGCACCTCGCCGGCGCGCTCGCGCTCTGCCTCGGGCACATTGCTGTCCATGAAGTCCGATATCGCCTGCAAACCACCCAGCTGGCGGCCGTCAGGACCCTTGAGCTTGGCGTCCTGACCGGCAAACAGCTCCAGCGCCTTGAGCGCGGACTGCGTCAGCGGCTCGGCCAGCTCGGGCTTGGAGACATCGACCGCACGCTGCACATAGGCGCGCGCCGCCTTCTCGGCCTGGGCCTTGTTCTGCATGGCCTGGCGCAGCTGCATGAAGGTGTTCATCGTGCCTTCAGGATCGGCAGGCACGCGCAGATAGCGCATCTGGTCGGCCTGATTCTCACGCACGCCAAGCAGGAAGACGGGCTGGCCCTCGCCCGTGTCCACGGGCAGCATATAGTTCTGGAACTCGCGCGCCTGACCCGAGGCATCGCGCAATTTGTAGCCCACGCTGGGGCCGATATTGCGCAAATCCTTTTTGTCCGTGGTCTTGTGGGCAGCGCCCAGACGCTCGTCGATGGCCTGCTTCAGGTCGACCTTGCGCACATCGGTGCCGGCCTTGTCCTGGCCGCCGAAGTTCTCCACATTGATGGTGCGCAGCGCCGTGTACTCCAGAGTCACCTTGTCCTGCTGGCCATCGGCCAGCTTGCGCACGAACTCGGTGGAGTTGCCGATCACGCCCTCCACGTCGAAGGGCTGGGAGACGCCGTCCATGGGCACGGCATGCAGCTTGACGCTGGAGCCGCCGTCATCGAAGCTGCTCTGGTAGATCTCTATGCCCTTGTAGCTGGCAGGATGGTTCACTTCCACGCGCTTTTCCAGCTTCTCGCCGGTGGTGCGGTCATGAATCACTATATCGCTGGCAAACAGCTTGGGCATGCCGGTGGAGTAGTACTCCACGATGAATTTCTTGAGTTCCACCGAAAATGGCAGATCTTGCAGCAAGATGCCATCCGATTGATTCAGGATGGCAGTACCGGACTGCGTGCCTTCGGACACCATGAGGTTACCGCGAAAGGTCGGATTCTTGATCGACAGACGATGCTCGGGCGCCACGTCCGAGATCATGCCGCCGCCGGTATAAGGCGTTTTGCCGCCCAGCAGCATCTGGGCCCGCACGATGAGATCGCCGTCAAACAGCCCGCCAATGCAGATCAGCACGATCGCGCAATGCGCGGCGATATAGCCCAGCTTGTTGGCCGCCCCGGCCTTGGCTGCCAGCATCCAGCCGGTACCGGGCCCGGCCGCCGTGTCGCGCTGCTGCATCTTGACCTTCCAGCCGCCAGACACCAGTTGCTGGCCGATGCGCTTGGCCGCCTCTTCGGTGCTGCCAGCCACATCCGCCTCGGCGCGATGATGGAAAGCCTTGAGGCTTTGCTCGCGGAGATTCTCCTTGTAGTTGCGGATGTCGGCCAGATATTTGGGAGCATGGCGGCTCACGCACAGCGAGGTGCTGATGACCAGGAAGGCCAGAATCAGCAGAAACCACCAGGCGCTGTAGACCGCATTGAGCTTCAGCGCCAGAAACAGCTGCGCCCAGAAGGGACCAAACTGGTTGACATAGTTGACCAGCGGTTCATGTTGCTTGAGCACCGTGCCGATGACCGATGCGATGCAGATCACCGTGAGCAGTGAAATCGCAAAGCGCATGGAGGCCAGCAACTCCAGAGTCGCGCGCACTGCCTGTGAGCGAGAGGAGTCACGATCGCGAAGTGGAAGGTCTGACATGAGGATGAGATAGAGCCGAACGCAAAAAGGCGGGCCATCTGCTGAACTAGCCGATGGGCCCGCCTGACTTGGGGGGTGCCAGATGCCTGAAAGTTCCCGGAGTCACCCGCGCATCTGGTGAAAAGGATTTTTAACGCAAGCCAGCTATATAGTCTGCCACGGCCTTGATTTCGCGATCATTAAGCTTGGCAGCAACCTGGGCCATGGGAATGCTATTGCTGCGCTTGCCGTCGCGGAAGTCTGTCAACGACTTCACGGTGTATTCCGCATGCTGACCCGACAGACGCGGGTACTGGGCCGGAATGCCGGAGCCGTTGGGGCTGTGGCAGCTCGCGCAGGCGGCAATCTGGCGATCCTGAATGCCGCCGCGATAAATGCGTTCACCCAGGGCGATGGAGTCCTTGTCCTTGGAGAAGCCGTTCTTGGGTGCCTGGGTATGCAGCCAGGCCGCAATGTTCTGCATGTCGCCATCGCTGAGCGTGGCGGCGAAGCCCTTCATCACCGGGTCATTGCGCTTGCCATCCTTGAACTCGCGCAGCTGCTTGACCAGATACTCGGGGTGCTGGCCTGCCAGCTTGGGCTGCAGGGGAATGGTGGAATTGCCGTCTGCGGCGTGACAGGCGGCGCAAACCGCCCCATAACTGGCTTGCCCTTTGGCAGCATCCGCCTTCACAGGTGTTTCTCCCGCCGAAAATGCGGGGAAGGCAGGTGCTGCGAAAATGGCAGCAGTCAGCAAAGAGGCAAGCAACTTCATATCAAGGGGCTGGGTCTATTGTTGAGAGCGCGAATCCGTCAAATTCTACAATGGGCCTCCCTGAAATAGTTACCGTCATGACCCATGCTTCCCCGGATACCACTGCCGGAAAAACACTTTCTTTGATCGACAGCAAGCTTGCGATGGGCTGGATGCACACCGCGCGCTTTTTCACGACCGCGGCCCAGCTCAACCAGCTGCCCAAGGTCGACGTTCCCGAGATTGCCTTCGTTGGCCGCTCCAACGCCGGCAAGTCCACCGCCATCAATACGCTGACCCAGCAAAAGCAGCTGGCTTTCGCTTCCAAGAAGCCCGGCCGTACCCAGCACATCAACCTGTTTGCGCTGGGCAAGCAGGGCGTGACCGATGCCGTGCTGGCCGACCTGCCCGGCTACGGCTACGCTGCCGTCTCGCGCACCGACAAGGAGCGCTGGCAGCGCGTCATGCTCAACTATCTGATGAGCCGCGAAAGCCTCTCTGCCGTGGTGCTGCTGTGCGACCCGCGCCTGGGCCTGACCGAACTCGACGAAGCCCTGCTGGATGCCATCCGTCCGCGCGTGGAGCAAGGTCTGAAGTTCCTCATCGTGCTGACCAAGGCCGACAAGCTGACCCGCGCCGAGCAGGCCAAGATCCTGTCCATCACCAAGCTCAATGCGGGCGGTGGCGAGGTGCGCCTGTTCTCCGCCCTCAAAAAGCAGGGCGTGGACGACGTAGCCCAGCTGCTGTGGCACTGGTGCCACCCCGAGGGGTTGCCCCAGGCGGGGACGCCCCAGGCGGGAATGCCCCAGGCGGCTCCCGTCACCCAAGCGACGCCCGCAGACGAGACACCTGCGCAAAATCAGCCATAGGCGCTTATCTTGCAAGCGCCAGAAGCTACAAAAAGGAGAGCTTCATGGTCATGACTTGCACGCATACCCTGTCCACAGGGGTTGAACTGGAATGCCGCACCAGCGGCGAGCCGGGTCAGCCCCTGTTGCTGTTTCTGCACGGTTTCCCCGAAGGCGCTTTCATCTGGGATGGGCTGCTTGAGCAATTCGGCAGCCGCTACCGCTGCGTGGCGCCCAATCTGCGCGGCTATGGCCGCTCCAGCCAACCCACGTCCATCAGCGACTACCGTGCCAAATACCTGGTGGAGGATCTTGCCGCCTTGATTGCGCTGGAAAGCCCTGCCAAGCGCGCTGCCTGCGTGATTGCCCATGATTGGGGCGGTGCCGTGGCCTGGGGCCTGGCCAACCGCTATCCCCAGCAGCTTGAGCGGCTGCTCATACTCAACTCCCCGCATCCCGGCAGCTTCTTGCGGGAGCTGCAGTCCAATCCCGTGCAGCAGTCCGCCAGCCAGTACATGCATTTTCTGCGCCGGCCTGATGCCCCCGAGCTGCTGGCCGAAAACGGCTGGCAGCGCATGCTCGGATTCTTTCAGAACCCCGACGGCAGCATGCCCGCATGGCTGACGCCCGAGCGTCAGCAGCAATACCGCGAGCATTGGGATCTGGGCGTGCACGGCGCCTGTATGTTCTACGCGGCCAGCCCGCTGGTGCCGCCCCGACCCGGCGGCAGCGCCGATGAGCTGCAGGACATTCGCGAGCTCAGCCTGCCCGATGAAATGCTGCACATCCCTGTGCCGGTGCGCATTCTCTGGGGCGATAGCGACCTGGCACTGCAGCCCGCCTTGTTGCATGGGCTGGAGCAATGGGTGCCGCAGCTTGCGATAGAGCATCTGCAAGGCTGCAGTCACTGGGTGGTCCACGAGAGGCCGGAGGCCGTGCAGCGCGCTCTGGCGGAGTTTCTTTCAGCGCCAGCTCGCTCCTGAAAAGGAAGCCTCTGGCGCCCATGCCATCAGGCATGGAAACGATTTGACGCCTATTTCCCGGAGTACAGCGATGGCTCGCCATCGGGGCGCGTCTTGAAGCGCTTGTGCACCCAGTAATACTGCGGAACCATGGTCATGATGGCGGCCTGCAGCTCGCGGTTCATGCGGGCGGTGTCGGCCACATGGTCGTCGGTCGGGAAGTTCTCCCAGGCCGGCGTCAGCTCGGCCACATAGCCTTCAGGCGTCATGCGGTTGTAGAGCGCCACCACCTTGGCCTTGCCCAGACGCGCAAAGCGCGAAAGCGAGGGAATCGTGGCCGTGTTTTCCACCGCAAAAAAGGGCACGAACACCGAATCGTTCTTGCCATAGTCCATATCGGGCAGCAGATACAGCAGCCCGCCCTTGCGCAGGCACTGGATGATGGGCTTGACGCCATCGGCACGATTGAGCATCTTCACATTGCCGAAGCGCTGGCGGCCATTCATGAACCAGGCATCCAGGTCCGGGTCGGGATTGGTGGCAAAGATGGAGGTGAACTCGCGCTCGGTATTGAGCGGCAGGGCCAGGCCACCGGCATCCATGCTGTAGAAATGCGGCGCGAAGACGATGGTGGGTGTATCGCCTTCCAGCTCATGCGTGGCTCCGACCAGCTTGACACGGCTGCGCACCAGCTCCTCAGAGCCGAACCACAGCCAGCTTCTGTCGAGAAAAGTCTGGCAAAAGACCTCAAAAGACTCTTTCGCCCAGGCTTTGCGCTGCGCCTCAGGCACATCGGGAAAGCACAGCTCGAAATTGCGCAGCGCGATGCGCCGGCGCTGGCCCGCCACCACAAACAGCACACGCCCCACAAACTTGCCCAGGCCACGCAGCACGGGCAGCGGCAGCTTGGCCAGCACATGCATGCAGCCGATAGCGATCTTGCTGGCGCTCATGCCTTCTCCCCCGCGAGTTGCTTGTCTTCACGCGGCTGCTTGTAGCGGCCATAGCCCCACAGGTATTGCTGCGGAGACTGGCGGATGGTGGTTTCCATGGCGTGATTGATCAGCGCCACGGTGGCTTCCAGCGATTGAGATTCGGGCACAGGCAATTCCTCTAGATACAGCGTGTAGCCCCGCCCCCAGGACTTGCGCTCGCACCGCGCCACGATGACCGTGGCCCCGGTTTGCAGCACCAGGCGTGCCGCCAATGTCATCGTATACGCATCACGGCCGAAAAAAGGCGACCAGATGCCCAGGCCGTTGGGCGGCACCTGATCGGGCAGCAGCCCCACGGCCGCACCTTGGCGCAGCGCCTTGATCATCTGGCGCACACCCGCGAGAGTGGTGGGAACGGCCTGAACGCCAGGACGATTGCGCGCGGTTTCCAGAATTTCGGCCAGCCAGCCCTGGCGTGCGGGGCGGTAGAGCACGGTGATTGCGCCATGCCGGTCCGACCAGCGCCGCGCTGCGGCCTGCACGGACATCTCGAAGCAGCCCAGATGTGGCGTGAGAAACACAATGCCCTTGCCACGCGCATAGGCCTGCTCGGCCACGGCTCCATTGACGATATCGCAATCCGGCAACTGGCCCAGCCAGATGCGCGGCATCTCGAACACCATGCGACCCGCATGTCCCACCGCAGCCCTGACCTGCGCAAATGCATAGCCAGCCTGCGCCGCATTGGCTGCAAATCGGCGCCGATAGGTGGGAGATAGCGCCCAGGTCACCCACCCCATGGCAGCACCAAGGCCATGCAATAGCCATAAAGGCAGTGCAGCAAACAGTCGAAACAGGGAAGGCATTAGAATAGCGGGGTCGCTGAGTTAAAGAGCAACTTGCAGGGCGACGTAAAAACAAAACTGCTAAAGCGTTCGCCAGACTTCGAAGCTCGGGCAACGCAATTGCCCAAGCTACAAGGAGTTATATCAATGGCGAACAGCGATTTTCTGTTTACCTCGGAATCGGTTTCTGAAGGCCACCCCGACAAGGTCGCCGACCAGATCTCTGACGCGATTCTGGACGCTATTTTCACCCAAGACCCGCACAGCCGCGTGGCTGCCGAGACACTGACCAACACCGGTCTGGTGGTATTGGCCGGTGAAATCACCACTGGTGCGAATGTGGACTACATCCAGGTTGCACGAGACACCATCAAGCGCATCGGCTACGACAACACCGAATACGGCATCGACTACAAGGGTTGCTCGGTACTCGTCGCCTACGACAAGCAAAGCCAGGACATCGCCCAGGGCGTGGACAAGGCCAGCGATGACGAGCTGAACACCGGCGCTGGCGACCAGGGCCTGATGTTCGGCTATGCCTGCGACGAAACGCCCGAGCTGATGCCCGCGCCCATCTATTACGCACACCGCCTGATGGAACGCCAGGCCCAGTTGCGCAAGGATGGACGTCTGCCTTTCCTGCGCCCCGACGCCAAGAGCCAGGTGACCCTGCGCTATGTGGACGGCAAGCCCCACAGCATCGACACCGTGGTGCTGTCCACCCAGCACAGCCCCGATCAGTCGGAAACGGCAACCAAGATGAAGGCTTCGTTCACCGAAGCCATCATCGAAGAGATCATCAAGCCCGTGCTGCCCTCCGAGTGGCTGCAAGAGACCAAGTACCTGATCAACCCCACCGGTCGCTTCGTCGTGGGCGGCCCTCAGGGTGACTGCGGCCTGACCGGCCGCAAGATCATCGTGGACACCTACGGCGGTGCCTGCCCCCATGGCGGCGGTGCCTTCTCCGGCAAGGATCCAACCAAGGTGGACCGCTCGGCCGCCTACGCCGCCCGCTATGTGGCCAAGAACGTGGTGGCCGCCGGTCTGGCGCGCCAGTGCCAGGTGCAGGTCGCTTACGCCATCGGCGTGGCCCGCCCCATGAACATCACCGTGTACACCGAAGGCACGGGCGTGATTCCCGATGCGGAAATCGCCAAGCTGGTGGCCGCGCATTTCGACCTGCGCCCCAAGGGCATCATCCAGATGCTGGATCTGCTGCGCCCCATCTACAGCAAGACCGCAGCTTATGGTCACTTCGGTCGCGAAGAGCCCGAGTTCACCTGGGAACGCACCGACAAGGCGGCTTTGCTGCGCGCCGCTGCCGGTCTGAAGTGATTCGGACACCCGCAAAAGCGGGCCTGAGGATATGAGGGCTTGAGCCCTCAAGCCTCGTCAATAAGCCATCGCGAACCATCGCGGTGGCTTTTTTGTTGTCGGATCAAGCCGACAAGGATTTTCCCCAAATGAGCACCATGGGTCCGCGCCTGGCGACTTAGTCTCGAAGCATCGCTTCAGACAAAGGAGTTCCGATGCTCAAGTGGGCCATTATTTTTGCCATCATCTCCCTGGTGGCCGGTGTTTTCGGCTTTACCGGCGTAGCCGCGGGCGCAGCCGGCATAGCCAAGATCTTGTTCTTTATTTTCATTGCCGTTGCCGTGATCTTCGTGGTTCTTGCCCTGCTGGGCATTGGCGCAGTCAGCTAGTCGACGCAGCCGGCCCCCGAAACACCAACCCAAATGCCTGCCTTGTGCAGGCATTTTTCATGCAGGCTGGCCTCAAAGTCCCCGGGCAGTCAGCGCCAGCGTCTGGCTGAAGCCGGGCTTGGCCCGGTAAAGCTGGGCGGGTCGGTGCGCCCCGCCACCTTGCATAGCCCCTGGCACGGCTTCCAGCCAGTCCATCTCGTCCATCTTGCGCCTGAAGCTGACCTTGTTCAGCGGCTCCCCCAGAATGTTTTCATAGACCTGCTGCAGTTGCGGCAGCGTGAAGGTTTCGCCGCACAGATGCACGGGCAAGGAGGAATACAGGCTTTTGCTGCGCACGCGCTCCAAGGCTGCGTCCAGAATGGCACGGTGATCGAACGGCAGCTGCGGCAGAGCCGAGAGCGGCACCACGCTGATATCGAAGCGATCGGGGGGCAGGTTCTGCACGGGCAGCAAAGCGCAATAGGCGATTGCCACCGACCAGCCGCGCGGATCGCGTGCCGGGCCGCTGAAAGTGGCCAGTTGCTCCAGATACGCACCTTCTATGCCCACCTTGGTTCTGAGCACGCGCGCCGCACTGGCCTTGGCGTCCGCATCCTCATCGGTATGAATAAAGCCGCCGGGCAAGGCCCACACCCCGGCAAAAGGCGCCGCCTGACGACGCAGCAGCACGGCATGCAGCTGCTGCTCCACCAGGGTCAGCAGCACCACATCCACACTGACCTGCACCGCTTCCCTGCGCTCATCGCTTTGATTCATTTTTTTACCAACTTAGTTTTTCTTGCCTGATTATTTCACAGCAATCTAAAAATACTTAGTTGCAAAAATATTTTAAGTGTTTTAGACTGCAGACATTGCATCTAGCATGAAAGCTGAACACCATGAGTCATCCACAAGCCCAGCTGCTCATCATTGACCCGCAAAACGACTTCTGCGACCTGCCTGCCGACTGGTGCCCCCACTCACCAGACACTCATCAGCTGATAGCACCCAGCCTTGCGGTGGCGGGCGCTCATGCCGATATGCAGCGCCTGAGCAGCTGGATGGCAGCCCAGGGAGACAAGCTGGGCCAGATCACCATCACTCTGGACTCGCACCAGGCTTATGACATTGCCCATCCCGCCTTCTGGCAGCAGCGCGATGGCCGTGCCGTCCTGCCATTCACCCCGATCACGGCAGCGCAGGTCCGTGCCGGCGACTATGCACCGCGCAACGCTGCCGAACGGGAACGCACGCTGCAATACCTGGATCAGCTGGAGGCCCAAGGCAGCTACACCCTGATGGTCTGGCCGCTGCACTGCGAGATCGGCAGCTGGGGCCATGGCGTGCATGCCAGCGTGCTCGCGGCCTGCCGCCAGTGGCAGGAGCTGCAGCACCGTGCCACCCGCAATGTCTTCAAGGGCATGAACCCCTGGACCGAGCACTACAGCGCCGTTCGTGCCGAGGTTCCCGACCCGCAGGATGATGAGACCGGCTTGAACACCGCCTTGCTGACCCAGTTGCGCCAGAGCAGCACCCTGGTGATCGCTGGCGAGGCCAGCAGCCACTGCGTGCGCGCCACCACCGAGCACATCGTGGAGCACTGGGGCAGCAACGACTACTCGCGCATCGTGCTGCTGACGGACTGCATGAGCCCGGTCGCCGGATTCGAGGCCGCGCACCAGGACTTCCTGCAGCGCATGCGCGCAACCGGTGTACGCTGCGAAACCAGTGCCAGCTTTGGCTTATGAGACAAATCAGCCTCTAGCTCCCATGGATAAAGCGCTAGCAGCTCATATTTTTGAAAAGAAGAACGGCATGAAGCCCATCATCACCAGCCTGCTGGACACCGACCTCTACAAATTCACGATGTGGCAGGCCATGCTGCACCGCCACCCCCAGACCGAGGCCGAGTACGAATTTGTCTGCCGCACGCCCACGGCCTTCCCGCTGGCCGAGCTGCTGCCCGAGGTGGAACGCGAGCTGGACGCCCTGTGCAGCCTGCGCTTTGACCAGGGCGAGCTGGACTATCTGGCCGGCCTGCGTTTCATGAAGAGCGACTTCATCGACTTTCTGCGCATCTTCCAGTTCCAGCGCGCCTTCATCCGTGCCTGGGCCGAGGGCGACCGGCTCCATATCGTGGCCAAGGGCCCGCAAGTCCATGTGATGGGCTTCGAGATCTATGTGCTGGCCATCGTCAACGAGCTGTACTTCCGCCGCTTCGATGCCGGGGCTGCCCTGGTCGAAGGCCGCAAGCGCCTGCAGGTCAAGCTGGCCCAGCTCAAGCATCTGGCTGTCGAGGCCAGGCTGCACAACCCCTTCGAGCTGTTTGACTTCGGCGTGCGCCGCCGCTTCTCGGGAGCCTGGCAACGCGAGGTGGTGCAGGCTTTTGCCCAGGAGACCGCGCAGTGGTTCAAGGGCACGTCCAACGTGCTGCTGGCTCGTGATCTGAACCTGGTGCCCATTGGCACCATGGCCCATGAGTATCTGCAGACCTATCAGGCCCTGGGCGTGCGCCTGCGCGACTTCCAGGTCGCCGCCCTTGAGGACTGGGTGCAGGAATACCGCGGCGACCTCGGTATCGCCCTGACCGATACCGTGGGCATGGACGCCTTTCTGGCCGACTTCGACATGTACTTTGCCAAGCTCTTCGACGGCCTGCGCCATGACTCCGGCGATCCCTTCGAGTGGGGCGAGAAGGCCATTGCCCACTATGAAAAGCTGCGCATTGCGCCGCAGAGCAAGCGCCTGGTGTTCTCGGACGGACTCGATCTGGACACGGCACTGGCGCTCTACCACCGCTTTGCCGATCGCATCCAGTGCGGCTTCGGCATAGGCACGCGATTGACCAACGACATGGGACTGACCACGATCAATATCGTGATGAAGCTGACCCATGCCAACGGCCAGCCCGTGGCCAAGATTTCGGACTCGCCCGGCAAGACGCTGTGCAACGACGAGACCTATCTGGCCTACCTGCGCCAGGTCTTCAACATCCCTGAGCCTGCCAAGGCAGCCTGAATCTTCGGAGGCAATCATGCTGAAAGTCACCATCGCCCAGCTCAACTACATGGTGGGCGACATCAGCGGCAACATCCGCCGCATGAGAGAAGCCGCGACCAGGGCGGCGGCCGAACAGGCCGATCTGGTGGTGTTTTCCGAGCTGTCGCTGTGCGGCTACTACCCCGGCGACCTGCTGGACGAGCCCAGCTTTCTGCAAAGACTCGATGCAGGTCTGCAGGAGCTGCTGCAGGCCACATGCCAGTTTCCCGATCTGCACTGGGTCGTGGGCGCACCCACACGCCACAATGGCCCCGGCAAACCGCTGCACAACAGCCTATTGGTGCTCAAGAACGGACAGATCCGCCTGCAGTACGACAAGCAACTGCTGCCCACCTACAACATCTTTGACGAGCGCCGCCACTTCGAGCCCGGGGCCGACACGGCCAAGGTGCTGCGCGTGGGCAACTGCCAGGTGGGCTTTCTGGTCTGCGAGGACGGCTGGAACGACCAGGGCGCCGACTACGCCACCAACCCCTTTGTACGCATGGGCGATGCGGCCCCCGATCTGGTCATCAGCATCAACGCCAGCCCCAGCCACCTGGGCAAGCGCGAGCAGCGCCATGAGGTCTTCACCCAGGCGGCGGCGCGCCACAAGCTGGCCATCCTCTACATCAACCAGATCGGCGGCCAGGACCAGATCGTGTTCGACGGCGCATCGTTTGCCGTCGAGCCCGAGGCGGGACTGGTTTTTGAAGCCAGGCGCTTCGAAGAAGATGTCTGCACGCTGGAGCTGAATGCGCAGGGCCGGTTTCAGGCCTGTGATGGCACTGCCTTGCCTGCCGTGCCGACGCAAGGCCTGCCCACCATGGAGTTCTACCGCCAGCAGATCGTGCTGGGCCTGCGCGACTATGCGCGCCGCTGCGGCTTCAAGCAGGTGGTGGTGGGCAGCTCGGGCGGCATCGATTCGGCATTGACGCTGACCCTGGCCGTCGATGCCCTGGGGGCGGACAACGTGGTTGGCATCACCATGCCGTCGAGCTACTCCTCGGCGGGCTCGGTCGACGACTCCGTGCTGCTGTGCCGCAATCTGGGCATCAGACTCTACGAGCATCCGATCAAGGAGCTGGTCACCACCTATGCACGCCAGTTCGAGGCCAGCTTTGGCGAACCGCTCAAGGGTCTGGCGCTGGAGAATCTGCAGGCCCGCGCACGCGGCACCACGCTGATGGAGTTCTCCAATGCCTTCGGTCATCTGCTGCTGACCACGGGCAACAAGTCCGAAGTCTCTGTGGGCTATTGCACCCTCTATGGCGACACCAACGGCGGTCTGGGTCTGCTCGGCGATCTGTACAAGACCGAGGTCTTCGAGCTGTCACGCCATATCAACCGCCATGCGGGCCGCGAGCTGATCCCGCAGGCCATCATCGACAAGCCGCCCTCGGCCGAACTGGCTCCCGGCCAGAAGGACGAGGACAGCCTGCCGCCCTATGCCGTGCTCGACGAGATTCTCAAATGGCATATCGAGGGCCAGCATCTGTCGAACAAGGAATATGCGCATGCAGCAGCCTTTGTGGCCAAGCTGCGCACCCAGGCCGGCGGGCCCGAGACCATTGCCCGCGTGCAGAAGCTGGTGTTCCGCAGCGAATACAAGCGCCGCCAGGCTCCGCCCATGCTCAGAGTACGCCCACGGGCCTTTGGCACGGGCCGGCAGATGCCGATTGCGGCACACTACGAATAGCAATGCCCGGCATCTGCTTGAGACAAGCTGGCAAAGCCTTGCAGCACCTTGGGTGTCGCCGAGCGCCTGGCAGCCTGTCTCGAATGCCGACTTTGGCCGTGCCGGGCCTGGTTAAACGTTTAAAAATGTGAGCTACTCTCGCTTACCCAGTAAGCGTTTAGCGCGTTTTCACCAATATTTGCCCTTGCGGGCGCCGATTTCTGTACGGGTTTCGCTCTCATGCCTCAAGCCAGTCCCAACACCTCCAGCAAGCGTGTCATCGCCGCAGCACCCGAGATCCTGCCCACCTCCGTGCCCCTGCATACCGCCGTGCTGATCGGCCGCTTTCAGCCACTGCACAACGGCCATATGGCCTTGCTGCATGCCGCACTGAAGCGGGCTCGCCAGGTCGTGGTGGTACTGGGTAGCGCCTGGCAGGCACCCAACCCCAAAAACCCGTTCAGCTGGCAGGAGCGCGCGCAGATGCTGCGCAATGCGCTATCGAAAGAAGATGCCGAGCGCGTGCGCTGCGTTCCCGTGCGCGACTATTACAACGAGCCGCTGTGGGTGCATGCCGTGCGCGAAGCCGTGCAGGCCCATGTGCCCGAAGGCGCGAGCGTGGCCCTGGTCGGGCATTTCAAGGACTCCAGCAGCAGCTATCTGGCCCGCTTTCCGGGCTGGGAGCTGATCAGCCTGCCGCGCCTGGGCCAGTTCGACGCCACGCCGCTGCGCGAAATCTTCTTTGGCGAAGGCGGCGCCTCGCCCGAGACCATGGATGCTGCTCTGGCCAGGCTTTCCTCCCAGATGCCCGAGAGCACGCTGGACTTTCTGCGCCGCTGGGCCCAGACACCGCTGTATCTGCGCCTGCAAAAAGAATGGCATATGCTGCAGGACTACAAGCGGGCCTGGGCCAAGGCGCCTTATGCACCGGTGTTCGTCACCGTGGATGCGCTGCTGCGCTGCCGTGCCAAGGGCCAGGACCAGGTGCTGCTGATCCAGCGCGGCCATGCGCCGGGCCAGGGCCTCTGGGCGCTGCCCGGCGGCTTTCTGGAGCAACGTGACAGCCTCTGGCAATCCTGCATGCGCGAGCTGCGTGAAGAGACTTGCTCCTCCATCAGCGAGGCCGATCTGCTGGCGGCCCTGCAGGCCGTGCAGGTCTTCGATCACCCGGACCGCAGCCTGCGCGGGCGTACCATCACCCATGTGCACTATCTGGATCTGGGCGTGCAGCCCAGCCTGCCCCCGGTACAGGGCGCGGACGACGCCGCCCTGGCCCGCTGGGTGCCGATTGCCGATCTGCCTCGCATGGAGGCCGAGTTCTTCGAGGACCATTTCCAGATCCTGTGCCAGTTCCTGCCCGTGACTCTGGCTCAGAGCGAGCCCGAGCTCGAGGTCGCCTGATAGAAAACCATAGCTGAAAGCGATTGACCATCAAGCGCTTGAGCTACTTTTCCCCGTTATTCCATGAGCCAGCTCCATATCCGCCCCGCCACCGAGCAAGACATCGACCTGATCCTGCACTTCGTACGTGAACTCGCCATCTATGAAAAGGCCGAGCATGAGGTCAAGGCCACGCCCGACCATGTGCGTCGCACGCTGTTCTGCGCCAACCCTTCTGTCTTTGGACTGATCTGCGAGATCGAGGGCAAGGCCGTGGGCTTTGCCGTGTATTTCTTCAACTATTCCACCTGGCAGGGCCAGCATGGCCTGTATCTGGAAGATCTGTACATCACTCCCGACGCCCGCGGCCACGGCGCCGGCAAGGCCCTGCTCCAGCATCTGGCCCGGATCGCCATGGAGAAGGACTGCGGCCGCTTTGAATGGAGTTGCCTGGACTGGAACACGCCCTCCATCAAGTTCTATGACAGCCTGGGCGCTCTGCCACAGACCGAGTGGATCCGCTATCGCATGACGGGCTCGGCCCTGCAGGCCATGGCCACGGGTGACAAACAGGCTTGAGCCCCAGACCGGATCATCCAGAGTGATGTGTGCAGCCCTTCGAAGTGATGTGCGCCCCTTTGCAGATTGAGTGTACGCAACATCAACAATGCGGCGCGTTCGCGCTTGCGCCAAAATGAATGGTTTTGCAAAACAATAACAAAGGCGGCAATCAGTGCTGACCTTTCACACTATCTCTGGAATCCAGAATGCCAAGCTATCAAGAACTCATCGCTCAGAAAAATGCGCTGGACAAGCGCATCGAAGAAGCGCGCAGCACCGAAGCCAAGGAAGCCCTGGCCACCGTCAAGCAACTGATCGCCACCTTCGGCTTTACCTCTCAGCAGGTTTTCCCCTGGAAGCCTGAAGAAAAGAAAAAGGTCGAAGCCAGGTACTACGACCCCGAAAGTGGTGCGACCTGGACCGGCCGCGGCAAGCCCCCGAAGTGGATCGAAGGCAAGGATCGCGGCCAGTACGAGATCAAGACCACGCCTACCGTGGACTTCAGCGCGCCGCGCGACGAAAAAAACCCGTTCCCGGTTCAGTAAGCGCCCCTGCCCGTTCAGCCCCCAGCAGCCTGCTCCGCCGGCAGCGGTGCCTTGAGCATGCGCACCAGGGCCGTCACGTTCAGGCATTGGATGAGCAGATCTCCGTCATTGGCACGGATCAAGCGGTCCACAAGCTGATCTGCCGCACCCGCCATTGCAGGAGCCAGTCGCAACTGCCCGCTCTCGAAGCGCACCACGCCTTCGAGATCACTGACCAGCACGCCCAGCTTGAGCCCCTGGAGCTCCAGCACGATCACCTGGCTTTGCGCCGTCCTGATGACAGGTTTGCCAAAGAGCAGGGCTCCCAGATCGAAGACCCATACATAGCCGGCCACGACTCCCTGGCTGCGCCGCGCCAGCGTGCCTACGCAATGCGGCAAGCGACCGGCAGAAACAGGAGCGATGGCCGAGGCACTCTGGGCCTCGAGCACGCAGGCAGCATCCACGGCGAGCACGCTGCGCCCCACAAAAAAGGTCGCCATCTCCATGCCGGCTGCACTGCCCTGGCTGGCCGCCGCCAGGCTTTGCACCCTGGTGTTGCGGCGAGAGACGGCCGCCAGCGCATCGTCCTGCACGGCACCAAACGCCTGCACGGACAAGGCCAGTACCTCTTCGCGATAGCCATCGCTGCGCTTGAACTCCCGGTAACCGCTGCCCGCCGTGATCGCCACCACACAATACCGGCCCTGATACACCATGGCACGGGCCATGCTCTGTCCAGGTGCCAGGGCCAGCATCTGTGGCGGCAGATCCAGCTGCATGCCCGGCTGCAGCTGCACATCCGAGGAGGACATGACCAGGCCCGAGCGGTTCAGGTAAGCCACCTGTCTGCTGGTTGCGCCTCCTGCCTGCACGCCGGTCACGCCTTCCAGCATGGCCTTGAATTCACGCTGTGCATGGAACACCAGGCCAATCCCGCCCAGCACCACGCCATCGGCATTGCGTATGGCCGCGTGATAGACATAGGTCGCGCCGTCATCCTCGTGCTGCACACAGGGGCGCCATGGCGAGACGTGATAGGCCTGGGTCCCGCCCAGCGCCAGAACCTGGTGCAGGCTGTCCATCTCTATATAAGTGCCCAGCAGCCCACGGACCGCGGCATCCGGGCGGCCTCGCTGGCTGACGGCCACGACCCTGCCGCGAACGTCATAGACCATGATTTGCTGGTAGACCGTATACAGGTCGTGAATGGCGGTGAGCAGCGCACAGGCCTCGCTCACCTGATCCGGGGCCGTCTCGCCCAGGGCCTGGTCCTCGAGCAATTCGGACAGCTGCGGCGTCAAGGCCCACCAGCGGCAGTCGTTGGCACGCTCGTAGAGATTGCGATCGAGCAGATCCACCAGCAGACTGGTCAACAGGCTGTTGTCTCTCAGTGCGGTATTGAGCACCGTGCCGTAGAGCGCATCGATGGACTGGGAGAAGACCTCGTTGGTCCTTGCCCCGGTCTCGCCAATCTGCTCCAGCACGGCCTGCAGCCGCGTGTTGTCCATCTGCTTGCCTGCCGTCATGACGCGGCCGTTCCAGACCACACGACGTATGGTGTCCGCTGCGCTGCGTATGGCGTGCAGGGGTGGGCAGAAGCGATGTGCATGTGCCAGCAGGCCCTGGGCCACCGCGGCATCCAGCCCATCCAGACCCGCTTGCGATTGAAGACCGAAGGCCAGCTCCAGCGGCGTCATGATCTGCGCCCGCCAGCCCTGGGGGCCCATATAGCCTTGATAGCCTGCCGAGGCCGCCGATTGCACCAGATAGGTGCGTCCGCCATGTACATACAGCGAATCCGCACCATCACGGTGAGGCCGCACGTTCGCACCCACGCCAATCCAGTGCGGATCGCTGCTGGCCAGCACCAGTCCCCGATCATCGAGCAACAGGGCGATGCTGGTCTGCGCCTCTGGTGCGCCACTGCCGTCGACCTGGTCGCGGCCGCTCCAGATGCCTTGCATCTCGCCATCAAAGTCAAAACACAGGCACAGCACGCCAATAGGCTGGCGGTTGCCGGCGTGCAGCATGCGATGCGCATAGATCAACGCGCTGCCGTGCCCCGGCAGCAGGTCGGTGGCGCCGAAACTCTGCACAAAGCCCTGGCTTTGCAGAGCGCGGGCAATCAATGCATCCCGGCATGACTGATCTGCGGCCTGACTCCTCTCGCGCGCACTCGCTCGCACCTGGCCTTCGGCATCCAGCAGCAGAATGTCCGCGTAGACCGTGTACTTGCTGCGGTAGGCACGCAGACGCTGGGTGATGGCCGCCTCGTCGCCATCCGCTGCGGCCATGAACTGGCACAGCATGGCGTCGGTCGCCAGAAACCCCACGTCGGCCGTGCGCTCGTAGAGATTACGCACCAGGGTATCGATCAGATGCTGTGCCTGACTGGCCAGCCCCGCCGTCACCCCCGTCACAGCCTGCATCACCATGGACTGCACCAGGTCCTGCTCCAGGCGCTCGAAGCCGCCGCGCGTGGCGGCCATCATGGGCAGCAAGGCCTGCGCTTCCTGTGGGCAGTTCATCTTGGCGGAGGACTCTATGAGCCGCCACATCAGATTCAGCTCCCTGAGCGAACTCTCGCAGCGCCCGACCTGGCGCATATGGGGAATGAAGACATCTGTCTGCAACAGGTCTTGGGCGCGCTGCGCCGGGGCAGTCATGGTTTCTGGAGGCATGTTTTGGCAGAGCAAAAGCCAGGCCTATTTGTAAAAACACGTTACACATGACTAAGAACAAACCCTGTTTCCTCGCAGATTTGTCCTGCGACCGACGGGGGAGAGGTCTTGAAAGCTCAGGAATTTGCCTTATTATTAGCACTCAATGGGGTTGAGTGCTAACAGCTTGACCCTAGATATTCCGAATGTCGGCCAGGATGGCTGGCAAGTCTTGTTTCAACTTTGTTGATGTATTTAGGAGTTGGTATGAACCTGCGTCCCCTGCACGATCGCGTGATCGTCAAGCGCCTCGAAAACGAAACCAAGACAGCCTCGGGCATCGTGCTCCCTGATGCTGCCACCGAGAAGCCTGACCAGGGCGAAGTGCTGGCTGTGGGTCCCGGCAAGCGCAATGACAAGGGCGAGCTGATCGCTCTGAACGTGAAGGTCGGCGACCGCGTTCTGTTCGGCAAGTACTCTGGCCAAACCGTGAAGATCCACGGCGACGAGCTGCTGGTGATGAAGGAAGACGACCTGTTCGCAGTCGTCGAGAAGTAATCCTTCCCGAACACATTCTCCTCTTCATGGCTGTCGGCGACTGATTGACAAGCGCTGGCAGCCCAATTGAACCTCATTCTTTAGGAGCCAAAAATGGCAGCAAAAGACGTAGTTTTCGGCGGTGAAGCACGTGCACGCATGGTTGAAGGCGTGAACATCCTGGCTAACGCAGTCAAGGTTACCTTGGGCCCCAAGGGTCGCAACGTGGTTCTGGAGCGCTCCTTCGGCGCCCCCACCGTGACCAAGGACGGCGTGTCCGTGGCCAAGGAAATCGAACTCAAGGACAAGCTGCAGAACATGGGCGCCCAGCTCGTGAAGGAAGTGGCCTCCAAGACCAACGACATCGCTGGTGACGGCACGACCACCGCTACCGTGCTGGCCCAAGCCATCGTGCGCGAAGGCTCCAAGTACGTGGCCGCCGGCCTGAACCCCATGGACCTGAAGCGCGGCATCGACAAGGCTGTCGCCGCCCTGGTGGAAGAGCTGAAGAAGCAATCCAAGGCCACCACCACTTCCAAGGAAATCGCTCAAGTGGGCACGATCTCCGCCAACTCCGACTCCGACGTGGGCGAAATCATCGCTCAAGCCATGGACAAGGTCGGCAAGGAAGGCGTGATCACGGTTGAAGAAGGCAAGAGCCTGGCCAACGAACTGGATGTCGTCGAAGGCATGCAATTCGACCGCGGCTACCTGTCGCCCTACTTCATCAACAACCCCGAAAAGCAAGCCGCGATTCTGGACAACCCCTTCGTGCTGCTGTTCGACAAGAAGATCAGCAACATCCGCGACCTGCTGCCCACGCTGGAAGCTGTGGCCAAGGCCGGCCGTCCCCTGCTGATCATTGCCGAAGACGTCGAAGGCGAAGCCCTGGCGACTCTGGTGGTGAACACCATCCGCGGCATCCTGAAGGTTGTGGCTGTGAAGGCTCCCGGCTTCGGCGACCGTCGCAAGGCCATGCTGGAAGACATCGCCATCCTGACTGGCGGCAAGGTCATCGCTGAAGAAGTGGGCCTGTCGCTGGACAAGGTGACTCTGGAAGATCTGGGCCAGGCTGCTCGCGTCGAAATCGGCAAGGAAAACACCACCATCATCGACGGTGCTGGCGCTGCTGACGAAATCGAAGCCCGCGTGAAGCAAATCCGCATCCAGATCGAAGAAGCCACTTCCGACTACGACCGTGAAAAGCTGCAAGAGCGCGTGGCCAAGCTGGCCGGCGGTGTTGCCGTGATCAAGGTTGGCGCTGCCACCGAAGTCGAAATGAAGGAAAAGAAGGCCCGCGTGGAAGACGCCCTGCACGCTACCCGCGCTGCTGTGGAAGAAGGCATCGTGGCCGGCGGTGGCGTGGCCCTGCTGCGCGCCAAGCAAGCCGTTGGCGCCCTGGCTACCGGCAATGCCGAACAGGACGCCGGCATCAAGCTGGTTCTGAAGGCCATTGAAGCACCTCTGCGCGAAATCGTGGCCAACGCCGGTGGCGAGCCCTCGGTGGTTGTGAACGCCGTGCTGAACGGTTCCGGCAACTACGGCTTCAACGCTGCCAACGACACCTACGGCGACATGCTGGAAATGGGTATCCTGGATCCCACCAAGGTGACTCGCACTGCTCTGCAGAACGCCGCTTCCGTGGCTTCCCTGCTGCTGACCACCGAGTGCATGATCGCCGAAGCCCCCAAGGCTGACGCAGCTCCTGCCATGCCCGACATGGGCGGCATGGGCGGCATGGGCGGCATGGGCATGTAATTGCTCTGCTGCTGACCGGGTGGTTTGCTCCACCTGGTTTGCCCACAACAAAAAGGCCGCATTTGCGGCCTTTTTCTTTTGCGCCGAGCTTCACGAGCTGCTCCGAGCATAAAAAAGCCAGCCGATATCGGGCTGGCTTTTTTATGCAGAGATTCGCCTTAGAAACGATGACGCAGACCGATGGTGATACCGGTACGCTTTTTCGCACCATTGGAGTCGAGCATCACGCCCGCACCGCCCTTGGTCTTGGTGTGATCCACCGCGAAATAGGCGTCCGTGCGCTTGGAGAAGGCATAGTCAGCCACGGCAACGATAAAGTCGGCCTTGCCATTGAAGGCGCCAGTCGCCGATCCCGATTGCTTGGCATGGTAGTAATGCAGACCTGCATTGAGCTGCGGCGTGACCTGGTAGCCAAAGCCAACCTTGAACATCTCACGCTTGTTAGCAAAATTTCCGGGCGCATTACCCGCGATAAAGCCACCATTGGAAGAGCCTGTCCAATATGCATTGAGCAGGCCGGCGTCAAAAATGGCACCAGCCCCCGCAGCACCGAGACTATCCTTGACCTTGTTCTGGCCGTAACCAGCCATCAGATACAGAGGCCCGGTGCGATAGGAGCCGCCCAGTGTCCAGGCATCCACATCGGTGCCGGCCGGCAAGGTGGAGCGCTGGAAAGCACCACCCACAGAAATTCCGTCGGCAGAATAGCGCAGATAGCCGCCTGCGGTTTTCAATGCCAGACCACCTGGCGTCATATCAATACTGCCGCCCTTCTTGGCAAAGGTATTTCCTTCGTCAAAAGAATACTGCAGCCCTGCACGAACCGGCCCGAACTCGGCAACGTACTTGAGCATATTGTTTGCACGCGCGCCCAGAGACATGCCGATTTCAGGCTTGTAGGCATCCATATAAGGGGAATATGGGAACGATGCATAGGTAGAGGTCACCAGATCAAACAGCACGTTGTATTGGCGCCCCATGGTTACCTGACCAAAGCTGGTGCTGCGCAAGCCCACCCAGGACTGCGCAAAGTAAGGCTGAGCGGTGCTGGGCGTGCCCGAATCCGTCCAGAAACGATTTTCCAGGTTGGCAATCGCCGACAAGCCACCACCCAGATCTTCCTTGATATTGATACCCCAGCGGCTCTCCGACATGCCGCCACCGATCATTTTGGTCAGACCGCTTTTATTCGGCCCCTCATTAGTCGTGTGACGAATCGCTGCATCCACAATGCCATACAGTTGCACGCTGCTTTGTGCATAAGCCATTGTTCCCAGAGAACCCAGCACAGCCAAAGCCAATGTTTTTTTCACAAATGAAGATGTCATTGTGTTGCCTCTCTCTTAATTCACTAACAGTTGGTGGAAATTTCATTCTAGAAATGCTTTCTCCGGCAACGAGAGCTTTGGCACAAGCACAACACAGGCCTTTCCCTCTGGGGACAAACCTCTCAGCAAACACCCTTTCAGGTTTAACCCCAGAAATAAAAAAGGCCTGTCTTTCGACAGGCCTTTTAGCTTTTAAGCAATTACTGGCTTATGCCAGCAATTGATTAGAAAGCGTGGCGGATACCCACTTGCACGCCAGCTTGGTTGCGGCCGGAACCGTCAGCCTTCAGGCCCACGGTGTCGCTCACACCCTTGGCAGCCAGGGCCATTGCAGAACCGTCTTGGTTCTTCAGGTAAGCCACAGTGCCGTACAGGGCAGTGCGCTTGGACAGGTTGTGCACATAGCCCAGGGACAGCTGGTGAGCCTTGGCAGGACCTTCTTGGTCGTAGTAGGCGTATTGAGCCTTCACTTCGCCCACGCCACCCACGGGAGCGGACACGCCCAGCAGGTAGTTACGGAACTTGGCGCTGGAGCCAGCATCGGGCTTGTACTTGATTTGCTGGATGTTACCCACAACCTTGGCCACGCCAAAGTTGTAAGAAGCGCCGATGGACATTTCGTCACGATCGCCAGCAGTACCCTTCAGGTTGCCGTAGGCAGCGGTCACGCTCAGGGGACCGTTGTCATAGCCAACGTTACCACCAGCGTAGCGGCCAGCCTTGGTACCAGCAACAGTCTTCTCGTCGAAAGCGTAGCTGATGTTGCCGGTGAAGCCGTTGAAGTTAGGCGAAGAGTAGGACACCATGTTGTTGGCACGGATGGTGTTTGTGTCGCCAGAAGCGGCGAAACCACCAAGAGTAGACCAACGGCTGTAGCCCATGTTTTGGCCGATACCGGTAGCACCGAACAGGTCATACTTCAGACCGGCACGGAAAGTGGGAGTGGTTTCACGACCCAGGCGAACTTCACCGAAGTTGCCGGACAGACGCACTGTGGATTCGCGCTTGAAGTCGAAGCCGTTAGCGTTGCCGGTGTCGCCGAAGATTTCGCCTTCCAGCCAGAAGCCAGCCTTCAGACCGCCACCCAGGTCTTCGGTACCGCGCAGGCCCAGACGGCTGGTCGCGTTACCGCTGCTGTGCACGCCGTACTTGGCGTCGTTGCCCACAGCGTTGTCCACGTAGGAAACGCCAGTGTCAACGATACCGAACAGAGTCACGGAAGATTGAGCCATTGCGGCGCCGGAAGCGGCCAGCACTGCCAGGGCGATCAGAGATTTTTTCATTACGAGTTACTCCAAGGTTTAGAAGGGCGCCGGTTCTATGGGAGAGAGACTTGAGCCTCGAGCTCCACCGGTTTCCCGCGCCAACCTCCTGGTGGGGAAGTTGGGTCTATTGCACCAGACCACCGAGCCCAGCGCAAAGGAATTCACCCAAAACTGCTCGATTCGGCGCGTTTTCGTTGCACCACCGCAACAAACACCAAGCCGCACTAGCGGGCACACCCTTAGGGGTTTCGGCCTAGGATTGCCCCAGCGCAAGTTGCGGATGAGCCACTCTGGTGTACCTTATGTGCATTGACGCCAGACAGGCGCCGCACTGAGTTCTTTTTAGCCATGGACAAGTTTCTGACCGCTGCCGATGCAGCTCTTCGCACTTTGTTTGCCGACCCGGTGGCCGCAGAGCGCTCGCCTGCCGCAGGGATCGCCGAAGCCGACCTGAGCGATGAACAGCGCAGGCTCTCCGCAGCCTTGATGCGCGTCAATCATGTGGGCGAGGTCTGTGCGCAGGCCCTGTACAACGCCCAGGCCATGGTGACCAAGGACATGGAGTTGCGCGAGCATCTGCTGCATGCCGCTCGCGAGGAAATGGACCACCTGGCCTGGACCCGCGAGCGCCTGCATGCCCTGGGTGACAGACCCTCGTTGCTGAACCCGCTGTGGTTTGCTGGCGCTTTTGCCATTGGCACGATTGCTGCCAAATTCAGCGATGCCGCCAGCCTGGGTTTTGTGGTCGAAACAGAAAACCAGGTCTCCGCCCACCTGGCAAGCCATCTGGGCCGCCTGCCCGAGGAGGACGAGGCTTCGCGTGCCGTGGTCGAGCGCATGAAGGATGACGAAGAGCGTCATGCTGCAGCAGCGATCGACGAAGGAGCGATGCAACTGCCCCCGATTGCCCAGGGGCTGATGCGTGTGGCAGCCAAAGTCATGACGATTACGGCGCATCGCATCTGATCAGCGCCTGTTCAACAAAAACGGGCCGTTGAGGCCCGTTTTTCGATCGAACGTCCAGTTCAGGCTTCGACGATGTCGAAACCCGTCGTGATTTCTGCCGTCTTTCCCAGCATGATGGTGGCCGAGCAGTATTTGTCGTGGCTCATGGCGATGGCACGTTCGACGGCACCGGCCGGCAGGTTCTTGCCGCTGACCGTGAACTGCATGTGGATCTTGGTGAACACCTTGGGGTCGGTCTCTGCGCGCTCGGAAGTCAGCTGCACGCTGCAGCCCTTCACATCGTGGCGACCGCGCTTGAGGATGAGCACCACGTCGTAGGCCGTGCAGCCGCCGGCGCCGGCCAGCAGCATCTCCATGGGGCGTGGTGCCTGGTTGCGACCGCCGTTGGCCGGGTTCTTCTCGTCCGGTGCGCCGTCCATATTGACCACATGGCCGCTGCCGGTCTCTGCCACAAAGCCCATGCCCGAGCGCGTTCCGGTGGCCGCGCCTGTCCAACTAACCGTGCATTCCATTGTTTTTCCTCTCAAAACTGTTGCAATTTTGCATCAAATACATAAAAACCCGAATCTTTTGATGCACAGAAAACACAAGCCTCATACAATACAACCCAAGCGTTACCTGTGAGGTCAAACCCGCAGGCAAACTGCAGATTGCTGGTTAATACCGATCTGTATCGCACCCTTTGTCTCCTCCACCTCCTCTAATGGTGGATTCAGCCCCTAGCTCCTGAGCTAGGGGCTCTTTTTCGTGCCTGCTCATCCTGCTTCTCAGAGCAGCAGCATGCACCTCTTGAGCGAGTACTGCAGCGCAGCAAGCAAGGGCCTATCATGATCGGCTTCCATGCACCCGGCAGGCTGATTGCCCTGGCTCTGGTGCTCTGCTTTCGATTTGCACCATGACTCAAGCCCTGACCCCTGCCGATTATCTGACTCGCATCCTCAATGCACGCGTCTATGACGTTGCCGTGGAGTCGGACCTGGACATTGCCAAGAACCTCAGCCGCCGCCTGCACAACAAAGTGCTTCTGAAGCGCGAGGACCAGCAGCCCGTGTTCAGCTTCAAGTTGCGCGGCGCCTATAACAAGATGGCCAATCTGACGGCCGAGCAGCTGCAAAAGGGCGTGATCTGCGCCAGCGCGGGCAACCATGCCCAGGGTACGGCGATGAGCGCCAAGAAGCTGGGCTGCCGCGCCGTGATCGTGATGCCCACCACCACGCCCCAGGTGAAGATCGATGCCGTGATCGCCCTGGGCGGCGAGGCGGTGCTGGCCGGAGAAAGTTACTCCGATGCCTACAAACACGCCGTCAAGCTGCAAAAGTCCGAGGGTCTGACCTTTGTCCACCCCTTTGACGACCCCGATGTGATTGCCGGCCAGGGCACCATCGCCATGGAGCTGCTGCGCCAGCTGCAAAAACTGGGCAGCCAGCGCCTGGACGCCATCTTCGTGCCCATCGGCGGCGGCGGCCTGATTGCCGGCATTGCCAACTACATCAAGGCCGTGCGCCCCGAGGTGAAGGTGATCGGCGTGCACACCAAGGACTCGAACGCCATGATGCAGTCCGTGCAGGCGGGCGAGCGCGTGGAACTGGCCGATGTGGGCCTGTTCGCCGACGGCACCGCCGTGAAGCTGGTGGGAGCGGAAACCTTCCGCGTCACCCAGGGCCTGGTGGATGACTATGTGACCGTGGACACCGATGCCGTCTGCGCCGCCATCAAGGACATCTTCACCGACACCCGCTCCATCGTCGAGCCCTCGGGCGCCCTGGGCGTGGCAGCCATCAAGCAGTACGTGGCCAGGCACAAGACCAAGGGTGAGACCTACGCCGCCATACTGAGCGGCGCCAATATGAACTTCGACCGCCTGCGCTTTGTGGCCGAGCGCGCCGAGGTCGGCGAGGAGCGCGAAGCCCTGTTCGCCGTCACCATCCCCGAAGAGCGCGGCAGCTTCAAGCATTTTTGCGAGGTGGTGGGCAAGCTGCCCGGCGGCCCGCGCAACGTGACCGAGTTCAACTACCGCATCAGCCACGACAGCAAGGCCCATGTGTTCGTGGGTCTGACCACGCCGACCCGGGGCGAGTCCGAGAAGATCTGCAAGAACTTCCAGAAGAACGGCTTTGAGGCGCTGGACCTGACCTTTGACGAGATGGCCAAGGAACATCTGCGCCATATGGTGGGCGGCCACTCGCCACTGGCACAGGACGAGCGCCTGCTGCGCTTTGTCTTCCCCGAGCGCCCCGGCGCGCTGTTCAAGTTCCTGAGCCTGATGGCGCCGACCTGGAATATCTCCCTGTTCCACTACCGCAACCAGGGCGCCGACTACGGCCGCATCCTGGTCGGCATGCAGGTGCCTGCCAGGGACCACAAGAAGTTCGACAGCTTCCTCAAGAACCTCGGCTATCCCTGGGTGGAGGAAACCAGCAATCCTGCTTATCAGTTGTTCCTGAAGTAAAAATAAAAAAGGAGCTGCAACCACCCTTCCTGCAATGCTTTCAGATAGAAAAGACTCTGAAACATAGGAATACCAAGCGGGACCAGCTCCTTTTTTATTCGCAACACCATGCAAGCCCTGCGCCACTATCTGCTGGCCGTCCAGTTCTTCAGCCGCATCCCCGTGGCTGGACGTCTGGCCGCCTGGGTGGGCTGGAGCCCCGAAATGCAGCGTGCCAGCGCCGCGCATCTGCCGGGCGTGGGCTGGCTGGTGGGCCTGTGGGCCGCGCTGCTGCTAGCAGCCCTGCTCTGGCTGCTGCCGGCAAGCCCCTGGTCGCCGCTGGCGGCTGCTCTCATCAGCACCGCCGGCACCTTGTGGCTGACCGGCGGTTTTCATGAGGACGGCCTGGCCGACGTCGCCGACGGGCTGGGCGGCCTGGTCCCGCCCGAGCGCGCACTGGAGATCATGAAGGACTCGCGCATCGGCGCCTATGGCGTGATGGCACTGCTCATGGCCCTGCTGACCAAGGTCGTGCTAATCGCCCTTCTGCTGTCCGTCATGCAGCCGTTCTGGGGACCGGTGCCGGTGCTCATCCTCGTGTGCTGCATTCATGTGCTGTCGCGCTTTGCGCCGCTGGTGCTGATGCGCAGCCTGCCCCACGTCGGCCTGGCCGCGAGCAGCAAGACCCTGCATATCGCGGGCAGGCAGCTGGGCTGGCAAGGACTGCTGACAGGCAGCCTCTGGTGCCTGCCGGCACTGGGCCTGCTGGGCTGGCTCGGCGTCTGGAGCTTTGTGCCCAGCCTGCTGGCGGCCATGCTGCTCACCACCTGGCTGCTGCAGCGCTGGTTGTTGCAGCGCCTTGGCGGCATGACGGGTGACTGCCTGGGTGCCTGCCAGCAGCTCAATGAACTGGCTCTGCTACTGGCCAGTTGCATCTATCTGCGCCAACTGCTATAGAACAGCCATGAAGACTCTATGGCTGGCGCGCCACGCACGCCCCTTGATCGATACAGAGCGCTGTTACGGCCGCCTCGATATCGCCGCCGATGCACAAGCCACCCGGCAAGCCGCTCAGGCCCTGCAGCAATCTCTGCAGCCCCTGCATGGCAGGCTGCAGATCCGGCACTCGCCGCTACAAAGATGCAGGCAGTTGGCGTTGGATCTGCAGGTACTGGAGCCGGATTTCATCTCCACCCCCGACGGCAGACTGCTGGAGATGGACTTCGGGCATTGGGAAGGCCTGCGCTGGAACGACATCGGCGAAGCTGCCATCGGTGCCTGGGCGCAGGATCTGGCGCGGCACGCACCTGGCGAGGGCGAATCACTGGCACAGATGCTGCAGCGCGTCCACGAGGCACTGCAGGACGCGCTCAGCAGCGACAGCGAGCATATGGTGTGGATCTGCCATGCCGGTGTGGCACGCTGTGCGCAGTGGCTGCTGCAACATGGCCGCCGGCTGCCGCAAAGCCATGAATGGACCTTGCCGGCGCCCGCCTATGGACAGTGGCTGCAGCTCGAACTCAGTTGAAGCTGGCCATGGGCGGCCTGGGCAATTGCAGCACCGTGCTGGCCGGCCCGTTGGCAGGGCCCAGTCGCGCTTCGCGCGCCGCCAGCGATTGCAGAATCACGCCATCCTCCACGGCCTCGCCCACACGCACGGCCTTGCTGCCCTTGCCTTCCACTGCGATCACTGCGGCACCGCCACCTGTTTCGTGCCCTGCCAGCACCCCCAGCAGGGCATAGCGGCTGGCCACTGGCGCGGCCACGGCGGCAACAGGCGCGGCAACCGCCCCCAAAGCCTTGGCCATGGCCTGGGCATTGGCCTGTACCGGCTGAGCAGGTACAACCGAAGGTAACTGCTCACTGCCACTGCCGACGAACCGGAGTGTCCAGAACACCACCACCGCAGCGGCAATCGCCCACAGCAGCAGGGTCGTGAGTTTGACCGGCATGGAAAGGCCCTGACCGGTATTGAAAGATTGCAGTCGCATTCGACGATTATGATGGTGCAATACTGCATTTTTCCTACAGTTTCCAATGAGCACCAACTGCCGTCATCCGATGTCTGCTATTCGCCACGCCGCATCGCGCGGCTTTACCCTGATCGAATTGATGGTGGTGCTGGTCATCATTGGCGTGCTGGCAGCTCTTATCGTGCCCAATGTGCTGGACCGCGCCGACGATGCCCGCGTGACCGCAGCCAAGACCGATATCGCCAATATCAACCAGGCGCTCAAGCTCTACCGCCTCGACAACCAGCGCTATCCAACGGCCGAACAGGGCCTGCAGGCGCTGGTGGTCAAACCCACCACAGGCCCCGCTCCGCAGAACTGGAAGCCCTACCTGGAAAAGCTGCCCAATGACCCCTGGGGCAATCCTTATCAATACCTGAACCCAGGCGTGAAGGGCCCCATTGACATCATGTCCCTGGGCGCTGACGGCAAGGCCGGCGGCGAAGGCAAGGATGCGGATATTGGCTCCTGGCAATAGCAATGAGCCCCCACGCTCCCTCACTGCGTGTGGTCGCTGCCCCCCGAGGGGGCCCTGACCGGCTGGCGCCGGGGTTTGCCTTGGGGTGGCCCGGCGGCAACCCCGAACGCATCAAATGCCTGTAGAACGGGTGCGCTCTGTCACAGGGACAGCCAGCAAGGGCCGCCCCGCAGCACAGGCTGTCGTCCCCCGGGGGGGAAGGCGCGCAGCGCTTCAGGGGGGATTCACACTCTTGGAGTTGCTGGTGGTGATTTCCATCATGGCACTGGCGACGGCGGGTGTGAGCCTGGCCATACGCGACAGCGGCGAGCAACAGCTCGAGCGCGAAGCCCAGCGTCTGGCCACGCTGCTGGAGTCGGCACGCGCCCAGGCCCGTACCAATGGCGCCCTGGTGGTCTGGCGCCCGCTGCCGCAGGGCTTCCGGTTTGAAGGCCTGCCACCCAACGTCAAGATGCCCACTCAATGGCTGCAGACTCCTGTGCTGGTGCAGCCCAATACACCCGTGGTGCTGGGGCCGGAGCCGCTGATTCCAAGACAGAGCATTACCTTGTCGCTGCCCGGCAGCAACTCGGCACCACTGCGGCTGGCCACCGACGGGCTGCGCCCGTTCAGCATTCAAAGCCTGCAGGTGACGCCATGAAGCCCGTCCTGCTGCAGCGCGGATTCACGCTGATCGAGGTACTGGTCGCGGTCGGCATTGTCGGCGTCACCCTGCTGGCTGGACTTCAGGCCAGCAGCGCCCTGACGCGCAACGCCCAACGCCAGTCCGACGTCATCCTGGCCCAGCTCTGCGCGCAGAACGAACTGGTGCGACTGCGCCTGTTCAATCAGATGCCTGCCGTCGGCGACACCACCATCCAGTGCCAGCAGGCCGGCAGACAGATGCAGGTACAGCTCAGCGTGCGCCCCACGCCCAACCCCAGTTTCAGGCGCGTGGATGCCCAGGTGTTTTCCGAGGCTGCTGCGGTGCTGCGCGTCTCCACCATCGTCGGTCGCTACTGAATCATGAGCAGCATGCGCAACAGAAACCAAGGTTTCACGCTGATCGAGCTGCTGGTCGCCCTGGCCGCCATGGCCCTGCTGGCCATCATGAGCTGGCGCGGCATCGACGGCATGCTGAGGGCTCAGGAAGTGACACGCGAGCAAGGTGAGCAACACGCCGTCATGCAGACCGTGCTGGCCCAGTGGAATGCCGACCTCAACGCGCTGATGCCGCTGCAGGGCCGCCAGGTGCTGGACTGGGACGGCCAGGTGCTGCGCCTGACGCGCAAGACCAGTGCAGCCGTCGACAACGGGGCGCTCATCGTGGCCTGGAGCCGTCGCAATGTCGATGGCCGCTTCCAATGGGTGCGCTGGCAATCGCTGCCCGCGCGCACGGTCAGCGAATGGAACGATGCCTGGAACCAGGCGGCCCAATGGGGCCGCAATCCTTCCAGCGACCAGATGCGCCGCGAGACCGTGCTGATCCCGCTTGATCTGTGGCGCGTCTACTACTACCGCAGCAACGCCTGGACCAATCCGCAGTCCAGCGATCAGGGCAGCGATGACGGCAGCAGCGTCGGCAGCGACGGCAACCCCGTGCTGCCCGTCGTGCCCGACGGCATACGCATAGAACTGACACTGCCCCCAGGCCGCGCGCTCAATGGAGTGATGACGGTGGACTGGGTCAACCCGCTGCGCTCGAACTCCAGATCATGAAATCCCCCCTGAGCCGCTGCGCGCCTTCCCCTCAAGGGGGCAACCCCATCGCTGCGAGGCTGCCCATGCTCGGGGTTTCCGGCTTGGGACGCGCCAGTTTCAGGCGCACGCGCCAGCGCGGTGCAGCACTGCTGGCGGCCATGCTGACGGTGGTGCTGGTTGCCACCCTGGCCTCGGCCGCGCTCTGGCAGCAATGGCGCGATGTGGAAATCGAGACCGCCGAACGTAATCGCGTGCAGGCCAACTGGTTGCTGCTGGGCGCGCTGGACTGGTCGCGCGTGGTGCTGCAGGAGGACTCGCGCGCCAACCGCAGCAACCCGGTCGATCATCTGGGCGAGCCCTGGGCGGTGCCGCTGAAGGAGGCTCGCCTGTCCACATTTCTGGCAGCCAAGAACAATGTCAGCCAGGTCGATGACGGTCTTGCCGACATGCAGGACGCTTTTCTCTCGGGCGAGATCGTGGATCTGCAGTCGCGCCTGAATCTGCGCAATCTGCTCAGCGGGGCCGATTCGAGCGTGAAGGAGGAGAACCTCAAGCCTTTTCTGCGCCTGTTCGAGCGCCTGGGTCTGCCCGGCAGCTCCGTCATGCAGATCGCCACGGCCTTGCAGCAGGCCCTGCGCGGCAAGAGCCAGGCTGCGCCGCTGATGCCGCGCACCGTCGGGCAACTGGGCTGGCTGGGCGTCGATCCGCGCATCATCGCGCGCATCGAGCCCTATGTCTCGCTGTTGCCCGAGCGCACCATGGTCAATCTCAATACGGCCAGCGCCGAGGTCATCTGGGCCAGCACCGAGGACCTGGACTGGGCCCGCGCCAACCAGTTGGTGCAGTTGCGCGACGCCTCGCCTTTCAAGTCCCTGAATGCAGCGGCTGCGGCCATAGGCCTGAGCGGCGTCTTCAACAGTGCCATGCACTCCGTGACCACCAGCTATTTCGAAGCCCGCGGTCGCCTGCGCCTCGGGGACAACGTCTTGAGCCAGCGTTCACTGATTCAGCGCAAGGACATGAGCGTGACTACCCTGTGGCAGGAGCATGCCGACTGGGGTATGCCCGCGGTTGCCAGACCCTGACACCCTGATGTCACACTGCCCCCATAGAATGCTGCATCTTCCCTCATGAGCACATTGCTAATACAGCTGTCGGCGAAGCACGCCAACTCCGCCACGGAATATCTTTACGTCCTCAGCGACGATGGCCAAAGCATTCAGCGCAGCGGCCAGGCTGCGGCGTCCCTGCTGCCGGCTGCGGGCCGCACGGCCCAGATCACCGCCGTCATCCCCGCAGCTCAGTTGTCCTGGCATGCCGTCACCCTGCCTTTGGGGCTAAATGTGCAAAGCCGGCGCCAGCAGCGTCTGCGCGCCGTGCTTGAGGGTTTGCTGGAAGAAAAGCTGCTCGATGAGCCGTCCGCCATGCACCTGGCACTGGACACTGGCTCGGCGGCGGGTCAGACCTGCTGGGTGGCTGCCTGCGACAAGGGCTGGCTGCAATCCCATCTGCAGGCCCTGGAGCAGCATGGTCATGCCGCCAGCCGCCTGGTGCCCGAACAATGGCCCAGCAGCATGGCCCAGCTGCTTCTGTCGGGCGACAGCACCCTGCCCCAGCTGAGTGCCACCGGACTGGATGCACAGGCCTGCCTCGTCGTCCTGCCCCTGCATGCCGATGCCGGCCTGTTGCAGCCACTGCTGGCTCGCCTGCCCGAGGATCTGCCGGTGCTGGCCGAACCCCATCTGGCACACAGCGCGGAGACACTGCAGCGCCCGGTCAGCATCTTCACCGCCGCCCAGCGGCTGCTGCAAAGCCATGGCTACGCCGGCGACCTGGCCCAGTTCGATCTGGACCTGGGCGGCAGCACCCGCGCCAAGCGCCGCCTGCTCGATGCCTGGCATGGTTTTGCCAAGGCCCCGCAATGGCGTGCTGCGCGCTGGGCAGCAGGCATTGCCGTCGTCGCCCAGCTGGCCGGACTCAACGCCTGGGCCTTCAGGGAAAACCGTGCCATCGAACTGCGCCAGCAGCAGGCCAAGCAGGTACTTCAGACCACCTTCCCTCACGTGCCCGTCATCATCGATGCTCCGGTACAGATGCAACGCGAACTGGATCTGCTGCGCAGCAACTCCGGCGCACTGTCCGCCGGCGACCTTGAAGCCCTGCTGGCCGCTAGCGCTGGCATTCAGGGCGTGCAGAATGCCAAGAGCCTGCAATACCAGGACAAGCAGCTGCGTATCTCGGGTCTGGACCTGAGTCCCGAAGCACTGGGCGACGCACAGCAAAGCCTGCAGGCCAATGGCTATATGCTGCAACGCGAAGGAACAGATCTGGTGCTCAGTGCAAAGGCTAGGCCATGAAGCAGAAGAACGCTTTGAAAACCGCATTGGCTCCGCTGCGCCAGCGCTGGAGCGCCCTGGCCCAGCGCGAACAGAATCTGTTGCTGATCGCCGCCAGTGTCGTGCTGCTGGCCCTGCTCTGGTGGGTGGCGCTGGCACCGGCCCTGCACAGCCTGCGCACGGCCCCCGCACGCCATGCGGCAGCGGAGCGCGAGCTGCAGAACATGCTGCAGATGCAGGCCCAGGCCGAGCTGCTGCGCCAGCAGCCGCAGGGCAATAGCGTCGATGCACGCGCGCAGCTGGAGCAGTCGCTCAAGACCGAACTCGGCAACAGCGCACAGTTGCAGTGGCTGGGCAACCGTGCCCAGGTCAGCCTGAGCAATGCCGCCGCCCCCGCCCTCGCCCGCTGGCTGGCACAGGTGCGTGATAACAGCCATGCCTCGGTGGCCGAGATGAAGCTCAACCGCATCCTCGGCGAAAGCGTCGACGGCGCTGCCGTTACACGCTGGAGCGGCAATCTGCTGCTCGATTTGCCCGACAACGCGGGCGGGCAGAACTGAGCCCAGGCCATGAAACTGTCCCGATCACGCCCCGCCAGCCAAGCCCTGCGCAGACAGCGCGATGCGGGCGATCCGCGTTCGCCGCGCCGCTGGGCAGTGGGCGGTGCCTTGCTGGGTGCTCTGCTGACGGTGCTGGTCCAGGCTCCGGCGGCCTGGCTGGCCGCAGGCGTGCAATCGATCACAGCCGACCAGGTACAGCTGCAGGAGCCGCGCGGCACGCTCTGGCGTGGCTCGGCCAGGCTGGTGCTCACGGGCGGCAAGGACAGCCAGGACCAGAGCAGCCTGCCCACGCGCCTGAACTGGACACTGCGACCCGGCCTGAGCGGCGCCAGCATCAGCCTGCAAAGCGATTGCTGCACCAGTACCCCGATGCTGGCGCAGCTGCAGCCGGGCTGGAACGCCATGACGGTGCGCTTCAAGGACGGCATGCTGCAACTGCCCGCCGACATGCTGGCCGGCCTGGGCACGCCCTGGAACACCGTGGCCCTGCAGGGCCAGTTGCGCCTGTCCACCGTCGGGCTGATGCTGCAATATCGCGCCGGCCGGGCCACCAGCCAGGGCCTGACGCGGCTCGAAGCCCTGGCCGTATCGTCCAGACTGTCGTCGCTCAAGCCCCTGGGCAGCTACCGCCTCGATATACAGGGCGGAGACAATGCCCAGCTGAATCTGACCACGCTGGGCGGCGACCTGCAGCTCAGCGGTCAGGGCCAATGGGTGGGCTCGCGCCTGCATTTCAGTGGCGAAGCCTCTGCCAGCCCCGAGCGCGAAGCCGCTCTGTCAAATTTGCTCAATATCTTGGGGCGCCGCCAGGGTGCGCGCTCCATCATCACCTTTGGTTGACACATGACTCAGCATTCACGCACCGCCTGGCAAAACACACTGCATTCGATAGCTGTTGCCTCGCTTGCCGTCTGCATTTCAGCACCTATTCATGCTCAAACCCAGAGCGGACAAGCGAATGCCACTCCCAGTTTGCGACCTGGCGAGCCGGTCACGCTGAACTTCACCAATGCCGATATCGAGGCCGTGTCGCGCGCCATGGCAGCCATCACCAATCGCAACGTGGTGGTGGATCCGCGCGTCAAGGGCCAGATCACGCTGCTGACCGACAAGGCCGTCTCGCCTGCCACTGCCTATCAGCAGTACCTGGCGGCACTGCGCATGCAGGGCTTCACGGTGACGGAGTCGGCAGGTCTGTTCAAGGTGATTCCCGAAGCCGATGCCAAGCTGCAGTCCAGCGAGGTCTCCGTCGGCCAGGGCGGACGCGGCAGTCAGGCTGGCGGCGGACAGATCGTCACGCAGATCTTCAAGCTCAACTACGAGAACGCCAACAATCTGGTGCCCGTGCTGCGGCCGCTGATCAGCCCCAACAACACCATCAACGTCAACCCCGGCAACAACTCGCTGATCATCACCGACTACGCGGACAACCTGCAGCGCATCTCGCGCATCATCGCCAGCACCGATGTATCCAACGCCACCGATGTGGAAGTCATCTCGCTGCGCCATGCCGTGGCCGCCGACATGGTGGCCCTGGTCAATCGCCTCATGGAAGGCGGCTCTGCCACCGCAGGCGGCGTGATCCAGGCCGGAGCCGGCGCGGCAGCAGGCCAGGCGGACACCAGCTTCCGCACCTCCATACTGGCCGAGCCGCGCAGCAACTCGGTGCTGATCCGAGCGGCCAACCCGGCCAAGCTGTCGCTGATCCGCTCGCTGATCGCGCGTCTGGACCAGCCGGCCATGACGGGCAACGGTGATGACGGCAACATCCATGTGGTGTATCTCAAGAACGCCGACGCGGTGTCCCTGGCCGCCACGCTGCGTGCCGCCATCAACGCCCAGACCAGCGCCAGCACCGCCCTGGGCGGCCAGCCGGGCATGACGGCAGCCGCCGGCTCGACCACGAATGCAGCAAGCTCCCAGCCCGTCATTTCACGCGGCACGGACGGCAGCGCCACCGTAGGCCTGGGCGGCGGCAACAGCGGCCCCAGCTCGCGCTTCGGCACGGCCCAGCAACCCTCCACGGGCGGCATGATCCAGGCCGACCCCACGACCAACTCGCTGATCATCACCGCCCCCGGCCCGCTGTACCGTCAGTTGCGCACCGTCATCGACAAGCTCGACGGCCGCCGCGCCCAGGTGCTGATCGAAGCACTGATTGTCGAAGTCTCCGCCGACAAGGCGGCCCAGCTCGGCGTGCAATGGAGTTCGGTGATCCGCAACAACGGCCGCGTGCTGGGCGTGCTCGGCAACGGCACTTCCATCAGCGGCATCTCGAACATCTTCGGCCTGTCGGGTGCCGTGGGCAATCTGGTCAACGGCACGCCCCTCACCGACAGCCAGGCATCGGCGATCGGCGGCATGAAGGGCATGAACCTGGGCTTCACCCAGAACGTCAACGGCAACACCAGCCTGGGCGCCCTGGTCAACCTGATGCAGGGCGACGGCGACACCAACATTCTCTCCACGCCCAATCTGATGACGCTGGACAACGAGGAGGCCAGCATCATGGTGGGCGAGAACGTGCCCTTTCCCACAGGCTCCTATACCAACACCGCCGGCACCTCGGGCTCGGTCAATCCCTTCACCACCTATGAGCGCAAGGACGTGGGTACGCTGCTCAAGATTCGTCCGCAGATCAACGAGAACGGCACCATCAAGATGGCCGTCTACCAGGAGAACTCGGCAGTCAAGCAGGGCACCGCCAACGCCCAGTCCGGTGCCACCACCACCAAACGCTCCATCGAGTCGAATGTGCTGGTCGAGGACGGAGCCATCGTGGTGCTGGGCGGCCTGATTGCCGACGAATACAGCCAGAGCCAGGAGCGCGTGCCGCTGCTGGGCGACATTCCCTTGCTGGGCAATCTGTTCCGCAACACCAGCCGCGAGCGCAAGAAAACCAATCTGATGGTGTTTCTGCGCCCCACGGTGTTGCGTGACGCCAACTCCACCAGCCAGCTTTCGCAGGACCGCTATGAGTCCATTCGCGGCATGCAGCAAACCGTGCAGCCCGACCCCAATCTGCTGATGCGCAATGTCAATGCCGCGCCCTTGCTGCCCGCATCCAGCGGTGCTGCACCGGCGAGCGTGCCCAATGTGGCCATCATTCCCGGGGCCAAGCCCGAGATCGTGGACTTCACGCGCCCGGGCCAGCCCACGGTGAACGGCCAGCCAGTGACCGTGACGCCTGCGACGCCCGCCACCCTGCCTCCGGGCACTCTGTAAGCGAAGGCCACGCATGCGCTACCCCCTGCCCTATGGCTTTGCCCGCAGCAGCCAGCTGCTGATCGAGGATGACGGCCAGGAGCCCGTGCTCTGGCATGGCCCTCAGCCCGACTGGTCGGCCATCTCCGAAGTGCAGCGCAAGCATGCAGTGCAACGCTGGCAGTTGCTGGACAGCGGCGCGCTGGCCCACCGCATCAGCGCGGCCTATGCGCAAAGCGACTCCAGCGCAGCCATGGTGGTCAGCGAGGTCGAGTCCGATGCCGATCTGACACGCATGATGCAGGACCTGCCAGCCGTGGAGGACTTGCTGGAAACCGCCGATGACGCCCCCATCATCCGCATGCTCAACGCCCTGCTCACGCAGGCGGCGCGCGACGGTGCTTCGGACATCCATATCGAGCCCTACGAGCGCCATTCCAGCGTGCGCTTTCGCGTGGACGGCGATCTGCGCGAAGTGGTGCAGCCCAATCGCGCCCTGCACGCCGCCCTGATCAGCCGCCTGAAGATCATGGCCGATCTGGACATTGCCGAGAAACGTCTGCCCCAGGACGGGCGCATCAGCCTGCGCCTGGGCACGCGAGCCATTGACGTGCGCGTCTCCACCCTGCCCAGCGCCCACGGCGAGCGTGCCGTGCTGCGCCTGCTGGACAAGAGCGAGAGCAAGCTCAGCCTGGAAGCCGTGGGCATGGGCGGCGAGACGCTCAGGCGCTTTACCCATCTCACGGCGCAGCCGCACGGCATCGTGCTGGTCACCGGCCCCACGGGCTCGGGCAAGACCACCACGCTCTACGCCGCGCTGCAGCGCATGGATGCCAGCCACAGCAACATCATGACGGTGGAAGACCCCATCGAATATGAGCTGGCCGGCGTGGGCCAGACCCAGGTCAACGCCAAGATCGAGCTGACCTTTGCCAAGGCCTTGCGCGCCCTGCTGCGCCAGGACCCGGACGTGATCATGATCGGCGAAATCCGCGACTTCGAAACCGCGCAGATCGCCATCCAGGCTTCGCTCACCGGCCACTTGGTACTGGCCACGCTGCACACCAACGACGCACCCAGCGCCGTCACCCGCCTGATCGACATGGGGGTCGAGCCCTTTTTGCTGTCCTCATCGCTGCTGGGGGTGCTGGCGCAGCGCCTGGTACGCAAGGTCGACCAAAGCGAGCCCAGCGGCTACCGGGGCCGCACCGGCATCTTCGAGCTGCTGGCGGTGGACGATGCGATTCGCGCCCAGATCCATCGCGGTGCCAGCGAGGCCGAGATCCGCGAGACTGCCATGGCTGCAGGCATGCAGTTGATGCGCGAGGATGGCGAACGCCTGATTCGCGAAGGCATCACTACCCAGGCCGAGGTGATGCGCGTCACGCGCGACTGAGGGTCCGAGACTCACTCGCGCCAGCGCAGCATGGCAGGCCCCGTGAGCAGCACGCGCACGAAATCAGCCTGCCGCCCCACACCGACCTTGACCGCTGCCGATTTGAATTGCGAACGCGCGGTATGGATGGACAGGCCCTGTCTCTCGGCGAACTCCTGCAGGGTCCAGCCATTGATCAGCGCCTGGGCCAGTTGAGCCTCTGCCAGCGTGAGCCGATAGAGATTGCGCAGCAAATCCTGCAGCGAAGGAATGCTCAGCGCCGGATCGCTGATAAGCAGCATGGCGGCACTGCGCTCGCCATAGGGGCTGCTGTGTACGGGCAAGGGCGACACCATGACCTGCAACTGCTGTCCGGCCAGCCCTGTGAAGCGGCTGGCCCGCCCGTGGTGCAGCGCCTTGCCCAGTCCCGTGGCAACACAGTCCCGCATGGCTTTCTGCAGCCAGCGCTGGTCTGCGGCATTGGTGGCCTGCAGGCTCTCGTCGGCCGCGCGATACATCAGCTGGCTTTGCTCCATCAGGCGCAAGGCCCGGCTGCTGGCATGCATCACGGCCGCACGCTCGTCCAGAAGAACCACGCCTACCGGCAGATCCTCCAGTACGGCCAGCGATGCATTCAGCAATGCCTGGGTACGGTACAGGCGTCGGTGAATTGCAAATGCGCTCTGCAGATGCGGCATGAGCTGCTGCACAAGGCCCAGCTCTTCGGCGCTGTAGGCACCCACGGCATGCGGCCTGACAACGGTGATGTTGAAAGATCGGTCATGCTGATTGTCGACCACGGCCGCGCAGGAATAGAACAGGTCCTGAGGCCGCAACCAGTCGCCATACCACTCGGTACCCGGCAGGCTGCGGTCGGGAAACAGGGTGGAGGAATTCACCACCGTGCCCGGTCTATGCAGACTCTGGTCCTGCAGCCAGACATTGCACTGACAGTAGTGGGCGGCAAAGCTTTCCAGTTCAGCGGCGGCAAAGCCCTGGCTGGCGCCGAAAGTGCCGAAGCCCCCGTCCAGATCCACCGTCCGCTGTGCGAAGTCGTTGGCCCAGATCACGCTGGCCGGTGAACGCAGGGCCGCGCCTAACAAGGCCAGAAAGCCCTGCCAGCGCGCCGGCTCCAGTGCCGACTCGTAGATGGCCGCAATCAATGCGGGCAACCGTTCCTGCAACATCAAAGGCAGATGCGCTACCGCCATAGAGCCTCCTTCCAAGGCTCGCCACAGCAAGCACCTCATGGAGCTTCGCTGGGGATTCATTTCATTTACTCACACTTTGAAATAGCTGCAAACCCTTCACCCATTCTGGTGATGTTTTCGCGACAACAAGTGCTTACAAACAAGGCAGCCACTCTCTCAACCAAAGGCTGCCATGTCACAAGCACCCACCACCACACCATTCATCCGCCGCTCGGTATCCCTGGGCACCCTGGTCCTGATTGCCTCCATTTCCGGCTGCGGCGGCGGCAGCGACAGCGCTTCTACTGCTCCGTCGCCCGCCCCGGCTCCGGCCACAAGATCGATCTCCACCACCGTGATCGACGGCGCCTTGCAGAACGTCAAGGTCTGCCTGGACAGAAATGACAACGGCAGCTGCGACACAGGGGAGCCCAGTGCCGTCACCAATGCAGCCGGTCAAGCCAGCCTGGAAGTGCCAGAGGCCGATGTGGGCAAGTTCCCGATTCTGGCCCTGGTCACCAAGGACTCCGTCGATGCCGACACCGGCGCCGTTCCCGTGGCCTTCATGCTGCGAGCGCCCGCCGATCAGCCTGGCGTCGTCAGCCCGCTGAGCACCCTGGTCCATGCGCACAGCCAGGCCACGGGCAGCAGCACCAGCGATGCGGCAGCAGCCATCCAGAGCCAGCTGGGCCTGGGCACTTCGGCGCTGGCGGATTTCACCCAGGACGGCAGCGACGCCGGCAAGCTGGCCGCAACCATGGCGCGCCTGATCGTGGTGACCACCCAGACCCAGCTCAGCAACACGGCAGGCGCCACTGGCGTCGACGGCGCACCGCTGAGCTCGGTGCAGCTCAATGCCGCCATCAACAGCGTGCTGCTGCAGCAGTTGCAAACCCTGGCCACGGCCGTGCTGGACAACCCCGCCCTCAGCGACACCAGCAGCTCCATGAAGGACAAGCAATCAGCCATGGAAACCGCCGCCCAGCAGGTGGCCAGTGCCTCGGGCGTCACGGCCGGCAATGTGGGCCTGATCGCAGCCATGCAGTCGCAATCCAGCAGCCCCGAGGCCGGCGGCCCCGCGGCTAGCACTCAGCTGCGCTGGCTCAGCTTTACCGACACCAGCAACTACTACATCCGGGCCTTCGAAGCCACGGCCGAGCAGAACACGCCCGATGCCAACGGCAAACGCTATTTCACGGAATTCCGCGAGCGCGTGGTCGGCGGCCAGGAACAGCCCTGGACCCGGCCGCAGGTCTATTGGACCGGCAGCGAATGGTTTGCCTGTCCCACCGATTTCGTGCAGCAGGTCACCAGCCTTGCCAGCGGCGAGACCGAATCCCTGTACTGCAAGAGCCTGGCCAGCAGAGCCAGGCAAAGCATGCGCAATATCACCGGCCTGAAGATGCGCGACATCGTCACCGAGATCCGCTCCGCGCCGTGGCAGGACGCGGCCGACGGCAGCTTTGCCAGCTGGGGCCCCAGGCCCGATCAGGTTCCCGCCGAAACGACCTTCCCCAGCGGCTCCACGCTCAGCTATCGCACCGTCACCGATCTGGGCGGCAGCGACTACTACCTGAGCAACAACGCCAACCGCGCCACCATTGCTCGTGCCGACGCCCCCAACAACCCTGACACCAGCACCTGGCGCAGCGCCACGCTTGCGGAATTCATCGCGTGGAACGCCGGCGACTTCGCGCCCAATGTCTCGGCCGCCGATGTGCACGGCAACAACTCGCGCGTGCTGGTCGGCCGCCGCGACTATCTCAAGCCCGATGGCAGTGCTGCCTACAAGCGCTATATGGTGGGTTTCGAGAACGGCGGCGAGCAGCGCGCGCGCTTTTATGAATGCGAGGGCGATATGAGCACCTTGCCCAACAACCGGACCCTGTTCATCAACGGAGTGTCCACCTGCAAGACGATCCTGGTCAGCAACTACAGCATCGCCACCCAGGCAGATGCCAAGGTGCTGCGCTTCACGCAGGAGCCCACCCAGCTCAATGTCAGCAACTTCCAGAACTACCGCCTGTTCGTCGAACGGGGCGGCATCACCTATATAGGCTATCGGGACAAGCAGATGATCAGCAATCAGCAGCGGCTCAATGGCACTGCAGCCGATGCGCTGCTTGCCGCCCTCGGCCTGAACTGACTCCCCGCCTCGCTGCACAGCCCACCTCACGGTGGGCTTTTTTCATGCATGGCCTCAGCCAGCAGCGGTCATTGAGCTTTGCCAGAATCGTTGCCATGCTTGAAAACCTTCGCACTTCCGTCCAGCCCTATGGCGGCGATCTGTTTCTGCTGCTGATCGCCCTGGCTGTCATCAGCCTCGCCGTGCTGTTCAACCTCAAGGCCCGCCTGCCCGTGGACCAGTTGCGCCGCGTGATCCGCATGGCGGCGCTGGTGGCCTTGCTGGGCTCGGTATTCGCCATGCAAGCCGGCAGCACCTACTACGCCATGGCCGCCGTGCTGCTGGCCTGGGGTGTGCTGGTCGGCATTGTTTTTGGACGTGAGATCGGCCGCAAGCGCTGACCCCAAAAACGCTGCAAGCTATCAAACCATAGAGATCAATCGCCATGAAATCCCTGAACAACGTCAAGCTGTCCATGCTGGACCTGGTCGCCGTGCGCGAAGGCGGAACGGTGGCCGATGCTCTGCAGATTGCCGTGCGCACCGCGCAGCAGGCTGAAAAGCTGGGCTTCACCCGCTACTGGCTGGCCGAGCACCACAATATGCCGGGCATTGCGAGTTCGGCCACGGCCGTGCTGATCGGCCACATCGCAGGTGCCACGCAGAAGATTCGTGTGGGCTCGGGCGGCATCATGCTGCCCAACCATGCACCGCTGGTGGTCGCCGAGGCCTTCGGCACGCTGGCCGAGCTCTACCCGGGCCGCATCGACCTGGGTCTGGGCCGCGCGCCGGGCACCGACGCAGCGACCATGCGCGCCCTGCGCCGCGACCGCGTGGAGACCGAGGAGGATTTCCCACGCGACGTGCAGGAGCTGCAGCGCCTGCTGGGCGATCAGCAGGATGGAGCACGCATCATCGCCATGCCGGGCGCGGGCACCCACGTGCCCATCTGGCTGCTGGGCTCCAGCCTGTTCTCTGCCCAGCTGGCTGCACACATGGGCCTGCCCTACGCCTTTGCCTCGCACTTTGCGCCACGCATGCTGCACCAGGCCCTGGCCCTGTACCGCCAGATGTTCAAGCCCAGTGCCACACTGGCCAAGCCTTACGCGATTGTCGGCGTGCCCGTGATTGCAGCCCCCAGCGATGAAGAGGCGCGGTTTCTGGCCAGCAGCACCTATCAGCGCGTGCTCGGCATTCTGACCGGAAACCGCACCCGCCTCATGCCCCCGATACCGGACTTCTGGGAGCAGCTGGATGGGCGCGCCCAGGCGGCGATTGCCGATTTTCTGGCCGTGGGCGTCATCGGCGGCCCGGATACCGTGCGCCAGGGACTGCAGAATCTGGCCGACGAGACCCAGGCCGATGAATTCATGATCGTCAGCGATGTCTATGACGCCGAGCTGCGCCTGCGCAGCCTGGAGATCACGGCTGGCGCCATGAACTCCGCCTGAGCGGTCCTGGCAGCTCCCTCCTCTCACGCTGCGCGGTAGGAGGGATTGCAGAGAGAACGACAAACCAGCGTCCCGGCATGAGAGCGTGCCAAACTCCTGCGTCGTTCACCTCCGAGATTTCTTTCATGAGCCGCTCCGCCCGTCTGCTGCAATTGCTGGATACGCTGCGCCGCGCCCGTCAGCCGCAGACCGGGCCCGAACTGGCCCAGGCACTGGGCATCAGCCTGCGCACGCTGTACCGCGACATCGCCACCTTGCGCACCCAGGGCGCCGACATCCTGGGCGACCCCGGCATAGGTTTCGAGATGCGGCCCGGCTTTCTGCTGCCGCCGCTGATGTTCAACGCCGACGAGCTGGAGGCCCTGCTGCTGGGCGCGCGCTGGGCCAGCCTGCAGGCTGATCCGCAACTGGCCCAGGCCGCCACCGCCGCCATGGACCGCATACGCACAGCACTGCCGCTGGAGCTGCGCATTGCCGTCGACACCAGCGGCCTGCTGGTTCCCAATATGCAGACAGATCCGCCGGCCGAGCCCTGGCAGGCCGCGCTGCGCCGCGCCATCCGTGCCGAACACAAGGTCGTGCTGCACTACCGCGACCAGCATGGCGTGCCGAGCCAGCGCCGCATCTGGCCGTTTGCCATGGCCTACTTCGAGCGCAGCCGCGTGGTCTCGGCCTGGTGCGAGTTGCGCCAGGCCTTTCGTCACTTTCGCGCCGACCGCGTGGACGCGCTGGAGGATCTGGGCGAACGCTATCCGCAGCGGCGCCAGGCACTGATACAGCGCTGGCTGGACGAAACCGGCTACACGCTGGATTGAGCGGCGCTGCTGACAGAAACTGTCAGCCCCCGCTCCTACATTGGCTGCATGGCGTTTTTGCCATGTCACAACAGCCCGTCAAGGAGAGCCGCAATGTCCACATCTCACCAGCCCAAGCTGCGCTTTTTCAGCAACCCCAGATCACGCGCCCGCATGGTGCGCTGGATGCTGGAGGAATGCGGTGCCGACTATGAAACCGTTGAGCTGGAATTCGGACCCGAGATGAAGTCGCCCGAGTACCTGTCCATCAACTCCATGGGCAAGGTACCGGCGCTGCAGCATGGCGATGCCGTGGTCACCGAGACCGGAGCCATCCTCGCCTATCTGGCCGAGCTTTTCCCCGAGAAACAACTGGCCCCGGTGATGGGCAGCCCGGAACGGGCCAGCTACTTTCGCTGGCTGTTCTTTGTCGCCGGGCCTGTGGAGGCCGTCACAACCGCCCGCAACGAAGGCTGGCTGCAATCGCAAACTCATCAGCAGGCCATGAGCGCAGGCTTTGGCCGCTTTGACGATGTGCTGAACACCTTGCTGCATGCGGTGGCCGGAAAACGCTATGTCTGCGGCGACCACTTCACGGCCGCCGATCTGTATCTGGCCAGCTATATCGGATGGAGCATGATGGACGGCAGCTTGCCCAAGCGGCCCGAATTCGAGGCCTATGCCACGCCGCTGCTGCAGCGTGCGGCCTCGGTGCGCGCCGACGAGATCGACGGCGATATGCAAGCCGCAGCCATGGCGCCAGTCGTTTAAGGTTTTCGCCCTTAGCGGCTGCCAGTCAAGCGCAGGGCAATCAAAACCTATAACAAACCGCTGCAAACCACTCAGCGCGCCAAGTAACCGCCGTCGACCGGGTAATAAGCGCCCGTCACAAACGACGCACGGTCGCTGGCCAGCCAGGCCACCAGCTCGGCGATCTCCTCGGGCTGGCCCAGGCGTCCCATGGGGTGGGCCGCCACCAGCGCCGCATGCGTAGCCGGGTCCTGCTCCAGACCGCTGATCATGGGAGTGTGGATAAAGCCCGGCCCCACGGCATTGACGCGCACGCCCCTGGCCGAATACTCGAGCGCCGCCGCCTTGGTCAGGCCCAGCACGCCATGCTTGGCGGCCGTATAGGCTGCAGAGTTGGCAAAGCCCACGGCGCCGAGTATGGACGCCATATTGATGATGGAGCCGCCACCGCCCTGCAGCATGGCGGCGATCTGGTATTTGCAGGCATAGAAGACACCCGAGAGATTGACGCGCAGCACCTGCTCCCAGGCATCGAGTGGATAGTCGGCGGTTGGCGCGCTGGCTCCGCCGATGCCGGCGTTGTTGCAGGCCACGTCCAGCCTGCCGAAGTGGCGCATGGTCAGGGCCACCAGCGCTTCATGATCCGCCGCGCTGCCGGCGTCGGCGCGCAGATACAGTGCCTCGGCACCCAGCTCGCGCACCAAGGCCGCGCTCTCCTGGCCCTGCTCCTCGTTGAGGTCGGCCAGCACCACCCGCGCGCCTTCCCTGGCCCATGTCAGTGCCACACAGCGGCCTATGCCGGATGCAGCCCCCGTCACCAATGCAACCTTGTCCTTGAGCATCGAAACCTCGCATTCTTGAATCGGCAGACCATTGTGCCGACCTCGCCCGCGGCAGTCCTGACCTGCGTCAAGCCGGGCTCGCTCTCTCAAACGCCGAAGTGCTGACATCATTAGTCGCTACCATCTGCACTAACCCCTCACCCGTCAGATCGATTCGCGCATGCCCGCCTTTACCTTTGAAGCCCTGGATGCCCAGGGCCAGACCCGCAAGGGCACCCTGGAAGCCGACAACGCCCGTGCCGCGCGCAGCCAGCTGCGCAGCCAGGCCCTGGTGCCGCTGCAGGTCGAGCCCGTCGCCGCTGGCAAGGGCCAAGGCCGCACCGGCGCTTCCGGATGGTTCACGCGCCCGGTCTTCAACTCCACCAGCCTCGCGGTATGGACCCGCCAGCTCTCGGGCCTGGTCAGCTCCGGCCTGCCCATAGAACGCGCACTGGCCGCGCTGTCCGAGGAAGCCGAGGACGAACGCCAGCATCAGCTGGTCGCAGCGCTGAGGGCCGAGGTCAATGCCGGCTCCAGCTTTGCCAGGGCGCTGGAACAGCATCCACGCGAGTTTTCCGATATCTTTTGCGCCGTGATCGGCGCCGGCGAATCCAGCGGCAGCCTGGGTCCGGTGCTGGAAAACCTGGCCGACGACCTGGAGGCGCGCCAGGCCTTGCAGTCCAAGCTCATCGGCGCCTCGCTGTATCCGGCCATCGTGACGCTGGTGGCCATCGTCATCGTGATCTTTCTGGTCAGCTATGTGGTGCCGCAGGTGGCCGGCGTGTTTGCCGGCACCAAGCGTGCGCTGCCGTTTCTCACCGTGGTCATGCTCGGCATCAGCGACTTTGTGCGCCACTACGGCTGGCTCATGCTGGCCGTGCTGCTGCTGGCTGCCGTGGGCTTTCGGCTGGCGCTCAGGAACGAGGCGTTTCGCGAGCGCTTCGATGCCCAGTGGCTGCGTCTGCCGCTCATAGGCCGGCTCTCGCGCAGCTATAACGCGGCGCGCTTTGCCGGCACTCTGGCCATGCTGGCCGGAGCGGGCGTACCCATTCTCAAGGCCTTGCAGGCCGCGGCCGAGACGCTGAACAACCGCGCCCTGCGCGCCGATGCCATGGATGCGCTGGTGCTGGTGCGCGAAGGCGCGCCACTGGCCTCGGCCCTGGCTCAGAAGAAGCGCTTTCCGGGCCTGGTCGCCATGTTCGCCCGGCTGGGCGAGCAGACGGGCCAGCTGCCGCTGATGCTGCAGCGTGCCGCCACCCAGCTGTCCACCGAGGTCCAGCGCCGCGCCATGCACCTGGCCACGATCCTCGAGCCGCTGCTCATCGTCGTCATGGGACTGGTGGTCATGCTCATCGTGCTGGCCGTGCTCATGCCCATCATCCAGCTCAACCAGTTCGTCAAATAGGCCGGCCGCGTCCGCAGCGGTGCGGAAGCGCCCACTCCAGCTTGGCGCAATTCTTGCTTTCTTTTAGTGCATTGCGGGTATTTCCCTCAATTTCGCACCAATAAATAGCAAATTTCAGCTGGAGCGTTTTCATGCAAGCACTAAAACAGGGCGCGGATGCCCTGTTCATTCTGATGGGCGCCGTCATGGTCCTGGCCATGCACGCCGGTTTCGCCTTCCTGGAACTGGGCACCGTGCGCCGCAAGAACCAGGTCAATGCCCTGGTCAAGATCCTGGTCGACTTCTCGGTCTCCACCGTGGTCTATTTCGCTCTCGGCTATGGCGTGGCCTACGGCACGCACTTTTTCGTGGGCGCCGAGCAGCTCGCTGCGCTCAACGGCTACGGCCTGGTCAAGTTCTTCTTTCTGCTGACCTTTGCCGCCGCCATTCCCGCCATCATCTCGGGCGGCATCGCCGAGCGCGCCAAGTTCTGGCCCCAGCTGATCGCCACGGCCATGATCGTGGGCCTGATCTATCCCTTCTTCGAGGGCATTGCCTGGAACCAGCATTTCGGCGTCCAGGCCTGGATCAAGGCGCTGACCGGTGCCGAGTTCCATGACTTTGCCGGCAGCGTGGTGGTCCACGCCGTGGGCGGCTGGATCGCCCTGGGAGCCGTGCTGCTGCTGGGCCCGCGCCGCAATCGCTACCGCCAGGGCGGAGCGATTGCGGCCACACCGCCCTCCAGCATTCCCTTTCTGGCGCTGGGCGCCTGGATTCTGATCGTGGGCTGGTTCGGCTTCAATGTGATGAGTGCCCAGAGTCTGGACAAGATCTCCGGTCTGGTCGCAGTGAACTCGCTGATGGCCATGGTGGGCGGCACGCTGGCCGCCCTGGCCGTGGGCAAAAACGACCCGGGTTTTGTGCACAACGGCCCGCTGGCCGGCCTGGTTGCCGTCTGTGCGGGCTCGGATCTGATGCATCCTCTGGGGGCACTGGTCGTGGGGGCTGCCGCCGGCGCCATCTTTGTCTTCATGTTCACGCTGACGCAGAACAAATGGAAGATCGACGATGTGCTGGGCGTGTGGCCGCTGCACGGTCTGTGCGGCGCCTGGGGCGGCATTGCGGCCGGCATCTTCGGCACGCAGGCACTGGGCGGGCTTGGCGGCGTGCATCCGCTGGCCCAGCTCATAGGCACGCTGATGGGCGTGGCCTGGGCAGCGCTCGGCGGCCTGCTGGTCTATGGCCTGCTCAAGAAAACCATGGGGCTGCGCCTGAGCCAGGAGCAGGAGTTCGACGGTGCCGATCTGTCCATACACCATATCAGTGCCACGCCCGAGCGCGAAGCCAACTGGTGAGGGCGCGGCGGCCTGCGTATCATCGAAGCCTGTCTGCACATCCGCCCAAAGCCGTACCGCCATGGCCATGACCCTGAACGACAAGCTCGTCGTCGCCATCTCCTCGCGAGCCCTGTTCGATTTCGAGGAGGAAAACCGCCTCTTCGAGGACAGCGACCCGGCGAGCTATCTGCGCTTGCAGCGCGAGCGGCTGAACGTGCCTGCCGCGCCCGGCGTGGCCTTCTCGCTGGTCAAGAAGCTGCTGGCCTTCAACACCGAGGCACAGCAGCATGTGGAAGTGGTGCTGCTCTCGCGCAACGACCCCGTCAGCGGCATGCGCGTCTTCCGCTCGGCCCAGGCCCACGGCCTGCACTCCATACAGCGCGGCGTATTCACCCAGGGGCGCGACCCCTTCGGCTATCTGCGTCCGCTGGGAGCCCAGCTGTTTCTCTCGGCGAATGCCGATGACGTGACCCAGGCACTGCAGCTGGGCTACCCGGCCGCCCATGTGTTCACCGACTCCATGCGCGCCAGCAGCAGCCATCCGCGCGAAGTGCGCATCGCTTTCGACGGCGATGCCGTGCTGTTTTCCGACGAGGCCGAGCGCATCTTCCAGGCCCAGGGCCTGGAGGCTTTCCAGCAGCATGAGCTGGAGAAAGCCGCCCAGCCGCTGCCTGAGGGCCCTTTCAAGCCGCTGCTGGCCGCCCTGCACCGCCTGCAGCAGGCCGATGTGGCCGGCATGCGCGTGCGCACGGCCCTGGTCACGGCGCGCAGCGCCCCGGCCCATGAGCGTGCGCTCAATACGCTGATGGACTGGAAGATCGATGTCGATGAAGCCATGTTCCTCGGCGGACTGGCCAAGGGCGGGTTTCTGCGCGAGTTCGAGCCCGATTTCTTCTTCGACGACCAGACCGGCCATGTGCGCAATGCAGCCGGGCATGTTCCCTCGGGCCATGTGCGCAGCGGCATTGCCCACGACAAGGCGGCGCTGCCTACGTAAAGCTTGGCAAAGTCCGGCAAGCGAATGCAAAACTTTGAAAGTGCGGCGGGACGGTGCTTGAGAATGCCGTCATGGCCCTCATCTGTACCGCTATGTCAAAAGCCAAGAACCACCCCATCGTCGCGCGCAGCAGCTCGGTCATGAAGACCGCCATGGGCGTGCTGCTGACCAGCGCCGTGCTGCTGCTACCCACGGTGCGCGCCGAGGAAATCGCCAGCGACAAGGTGGCGGAAAGACAGGGAACTCAGCTCTCCAAGGGCGAGATCAAGGCCCAGCAGCAGTTCAAGATGCTGGACTTCAATCAGGATGGCAAGCTCAGCCGCAAGGAAGTGGCCATCATCCCCAAGCTGGCCGCCGCCTTTGACGAAACCGACACCAACAAGGACGGCTTTGTCACCTATGAGGAAGTGCGCGCCTTTGCCGTCAAATACCGGGCAGCGCGTGAAAAGGCCAAGGCCGCGGAAGCCGTGGCAGCTGCACCGGCCAAGGACGATGCTCACAAATCAGAAGCTGACAGCGCTGATCCTGAAAGCAAATAAGATATAAAAATAGCTGAAGCGCTTGAATATCAAGCGCAATCAGCTCTCAAAAAAGCAATCACTTACTTGGCGTTGCCGCTGCGCTTTATCCGGGGCTCGGAATAAGTCAGCGGCTCATTGCGCGCCTGCTGCTTGCTCTGCAGCAGATCTTCCGACTTGCTGGTTTCCTGCGCCTGCTCCACCGCCTGGGCGCTGGCGCGCCACATGGACTGGATGAACTCGATCAGTTGCTTGGAGATCGGCTCCTTGGGCGGCTCCTCGACCTCCTCCTTTTGCTTGACCTCCTCGGCCAGCGTCCAGTCGCGGTTCTCGGTATCGGGAGCCGAGGGCTTCTCGGGCTCACGCACCGTGCGGCCCTCGCCGATCTTGTCCACCGACTCCGTCGCATTCACCGCATTCACGGGGCGCACCGGCGCGGCGCCAGAGGCGCCTGTGGAATACAAATCCGCACCCTGGGTACGCCAGGGCGTCTGTGTCCGGTCTAGAGGTGGAATTTGCATGGCTTGGCCCTCGGCAGTAAAAAGGTGCAGGCGGAAAATCAGCTATCTCGCCCTGTTATCGGCCACGCTTGAGAAAACTGTAGGATTATTTTCAATCCTATTTTGATAGCTATTAGCCTATATATATCAAGCGCCACTGCGCAATTTGATACAAAAAAGGGCCTCGCGATTATGCGAGGCCCTTGAAATAGTCGCGCTGCGCGGCTTACAGAAAGCGCTCCAGCAGCTTGCGCGAATGCCGGTCCAGCTTGCTGCTGTCGGGAATCCGATATTGCACGCCATCCTGGCCCGTGATCTGCAGTCGGGTGCGCCCGGCCAGCTTGCGAATGTCTTCCTCGGCCTTGAGCATCATCTGCGTCAGGCCGCGGTCCGTCTGCAGATCCCAGGTACTGGGGGTGGAAAAACTCGAGACCTTGAGAATGCGCTCTATGGTCGGCACAAACTCCCGCACTGCCAGGTCCTGCTCGATCAGCTGACGATGCTCGGGCTGCAGGTCGGCCATGCGGGCCACCCACAGCGCTTCCTTGCCATCGGCGGCGATCAGCGACAGCCCTTCGGCAGGCGCGGCAATCGGAAATGCACGCACGGGAACGACGGCTTCGTAGACCAGGCCGTTGCCCAGGGTCAGCACCAGACGGCCATGGGCGTTGCGCTCCAGCTGCATACCGCTCAGATTGGATTGGGGAGCTTCGATCATTGTGTTTCCTTGGTCTGCAGCTTGAGGCCGGCCGCTTGCGCATCCTCTTCGGCACGGCGTGCCTGGGCGTCGTACAGGCGGAAGTAATGGCCCTTGAGATCCATCAGCTCGTCGTGCGGGCCGACTTCGACGATTTCGCCGCGATCCATGACCACCAGACGGTCGGCCTTGCGCAAGGTGGACAGGCGGTGGGCAATGGCGATCGTGGTGCGCCCCTGGACCAGATTGTCCAGCGCCTTCTGGATCTCCTTTTCGGTCTCGGTATCCACGGCCGAGGTGGCTTCGTCGAGGATAAGGATGCGCGGATCGATCAGCAGCGCACGCGCGATGGAGATACGCTGGCGCTCGCCACCCGACAGGCCCTGGCCGCGCTCGCCGACCAGGGAGTCATAGCCGTGGGGCAGGCGCAGGATGAACTCGTGGGCATGGGCGGCACGCGCCGCGGCCACGATTTCCTCGCGCGTGGCATCGGGCTTGCCGTAGGCGATGTTCTCGGCAATCGTACCGAAGAACAGGAAGGGCTCCTGCAGCACCAGGCCGATATTGCTGCGGTAGTCGGACACGGACATGCGGCGCACGTCCACGCCGTCGAGCTGGATGGAGCCCTCGGAGACGTCGTAGAAACGGCAGATCAGATTGACCAGGGTGCTCTTGCCCGAGCCGCTGTGGCCGACCAGTCCGATCATCTCGCCGGGCTTGATCTCCAGGTTCAGATGCTTGATGACGGCACGGCTGCCGTAGCGAAAGCCCACATCCTCCATGGTGATGGCACCCTTGGCCTTGCCGGGCAGCTTCACGGGGTTGCTGGGCTCGGGCACATTGCTGACATGGTCGAGGATGTCGAAGATGCGCTTGGCACCGGCAGCAGCCTTCTGCGTGACCGAGACAATGCGGCTCATCGAATCCAGGCGGGTATAGAAACGGCCGATATAGGCGATGAAGGCGGTCAGCACACCGACCGTGATGGAGCCGCCGGCCACCAGATAGATGCCGAAGCCCCAGACCACCAGAATGCCGACCTCGGTCAGCAGCGTCACCGTGGGGGTGAACAGCGACCAGGTCTTGTTGACCTTGTCGTTGGCCTGGAGATTGATCAGATTGGCGTCGGCAAAGCGGTCGGCTTCACGCTTTTCCTGTGCGAAGGCCTTGACCACGCGGATGCCGGGAATGGTGTCGGCCAGCACATTGGTCACCTCGGACCAGACGCGGTCTATCTTCTCGAAGCCCGTGCGCAGGCGGTCGCGCACGGTGTGGATCATCCAGGCGATGAAGGGCAGCGGCACCAGCGTGACCAGCGCCAGCCAGGGGTTGATGGAGAACAGGATGGCCGATGTCATCACGATCATCAGCACATCGGTTGCAAAATCAAGTGCGTTGAGCGACAGAAACAGATTGATGCGATCGGTTTCGGCACCGATACGCGCCATCAGATCCCCCGTGCGCTTGCTGCCGTAGTAATCCACCGACAGGTTCAGCAAGTGGTTGTAGGTGGTGGTGCGCAGATTGGAGCCTATGCGCTCGGACACCTTGGCCAGCACGAAAGTACGTGCCCAGCCCAATGCCCAGGCAAGCAGCGCCGACAGCAGCAGCATGCCCAGATAGAAGAAAACCAGATCCCGGTCGATTTTTTCACCGTTCTGGAACGGAATCAGTATCTTGTCCATCAGCGGGATGGTCAGATAAGGAGCCACCAACTGGGCCGCCGTGGTGGCCAGGGTCAGCAAGAAGCCCAGCAGCAGCTGGCCCTGATAGGGTTTAGCAAAACGCCACAGGCGCAGCAGCACCCAGGTGGAGGTCTGGGGCGCCTGCTGGCGTGCGCAGGCCGGGCATTCCTCGGTATCGGGCGGCAGCACCGAGTGGCAGACCGGGCAATGCGGGACATCCTCATCGCTGACCGCGCTATAGGCCTCCTGACGTGCGATGCGCTCGCGCTGGCGGTCGAACTGCTGCATCAGCTGCAGCATGGAGGTCTGATGCTTCAGCGTGATCAGCCACTGTGCAAGACGCGCGCTCCTGTCATGCAGTTCCAGGTTGCCCACACCGCCATGATCCTGCAGGCGCAGGCTTTGATCTACCGCCAGGGCCCATTCACGCCACTGCCGGGTCTTGGGATCGCAGGCCAGCAGACGCTCCTGGGTCAGGGCCAGAAGGCCGCTGCCGAACTGCAAATCCGCACTCAGGTCAACCGGGACGACGGCTAATACGTTTTCATGTTCAGCGAGTCTTGCTCGCAGCTCGCCCCCCAGGGGGCCGGCAAAGACTGCCGAGGCGTCCACAGTATGGTGATGTTGCATGTTGAGTTATTTTTCTCCGCCGATGGCGGCTCCAAGAGTCATGCGGGCAACCGCATCGGCATGGTGAATATGGCTGCGCCTGACGTCCGATATATCCTGGTTAACGCGCGAACCTGCATTTAGGCTGACAAGCTTCACAATGCAGATTCTGGGCGCACAATGCCAACCTATCAGGGGCAGGAGTTTAAGAAAACCTGCTCTCCTCATTCCTATCCGCTGATCAACATGGCGAAATTCAACGACATCCAACTCTTGCGCACAACTTTCCTGCGTGGCCCCAGTGTCTGGACCTACCGCCCGGTACTGGAGGTCTGGCTGGATCTGGGAGAGCTGGAAGACTATCCGTCCAACAAGATCCCCGGCCTCAACGAGCGCCTGACCAGCTGGCTGCCCGATCTGATCGAGCACACCTGCGGCGTCGGTGAACGCGGCGGCTTCATCCAGCGCCTGGAAGGCGGCACCTGGATGGGTCATGTGATGGAGCATGTCATCATCGAGCTGCTGAACCTGGCCGGCATGCCCGCAGAATTCGGTCAGACCCGCGAAATTTCCAGGCGCGGCGTGTACCGCATGGTGTTCCGCTGCCCCGAAGAGGCCGTGGCCCGCGTGGCGCTGGAATATGGGCACAAGCTGCTGATGGCGGCCATCAATGACGAGCCGTTCGACCTCAAGCCCGCCGTACATGCCATCAAGACGGCCATCAACGACCGCTACCTGGGCCCCTCGACCGGCTGCATCGTCGATGCCGCCAGCGAGCGCCGCATTCCCCATATCCGCCTCAACGACGGCAACCTGGTGCAGCTCGGTTATGGCGCGGCACAGCGCCGCATCTGGACCGCAGAGTCCGACCAGACCAGCGCCATCGCCGAAGGCATTGCCCAGGACAAGGACTTCACCAAGCGCCTGCTGGCCGCCTGCGGCGTGCCCGTGCCCGAAGGCCAGATCGTGGCATCGCCCGAAGAAGCCTGGGAAGTGGCGCAGGACATCGGCTTTCCCGTGACCGTCAAGCCCTCGGACGGCAACCATGCCCGTGGCGTGACCCTGGAGCTGTCCAAGGAAGCAGACATCAAGGCCGCGTTTGCACTGGCCCAGCCCGAAGGCTCGGACGTGATCGTCGAAAAATTCATCGACGGCGTGGAGCACCGCCTGCTGGTCGTGGGCGGCAAGGTGGTGGCCGCGACCAAGGGCGAGACGGTTTCCGTCTACGGCAATGGCAATGCCACGCTGCGCGAGCTGGTGGAAGTGCTGAACCAGGACCCGCGCCGCGGCCCCGAGCAGGAATACCCGCTGGACTGGATCAATCTGGAAGCCGGTGCCGTCAAGCTGGAACTCAATCGCCAGCATGTGACGCCCGACAGCGTGATTCCCCAGGGTCAGGGCGTGCTGCTGCAGCGCAACGGCAATATGGCCATCGACTGCCTCGACGATGTGCACCCCGACGTGGCTTACTACGCCGTGCTGGCCGCCAAGATCGTCGGCCTGGACATTGCCGGCATGGACATGATCCTCAAGGATGTCTCCAAGCCCATGCAGGGCCAGGGAGCAATTCTGGAAGTCAACGCCGGCCCCGGCCTGTTGATGCACCTCAAGCCCACCAGCGGCGCACCGCGCCCCGTGGGCATGGCGATTGCCGACCATCTCTTCCCCCGCGAAGACGGTGCCGGCGCCGGTCGCATCCCCGTGGTCGGCATTGTGGGCACACGCAACAACGCCTTCATTTCGCGCCTGGTCGGCTGGCTGCTGCAGCTGTCGGGCAAGCTGACCGGCGTGGCCAGCAGCGAAGGCATGTTCCTCGCCAATCGCCATACGCAAAAGACCAATACCGCCAACTGGGCCGGAGCCCATCGTCTGCTGACCAACCGTCTGGCCGAAGCCGCCGTCATCCAGACCACGGCCCGTTCCATTCTGGAAGAAGGCCTGGCCTATGACCGCTGCCTGGTCGGCGTGGTCACCGACATGGACGGCTACGAGCAACTGGCCGATCACGATGTGCTGGAGCCCGGCCAGATGCGCCGCGTGATGCGCACCCAGATCGACGTGGTACTGGACGAAGGCGCGGGCGTGCTCAACGCCGACCTGCCCGAAGTGGCCGATCTGGCCGAGCTCTGCGACGGCGAAGTCATTCTGTACGCCACCGGCGCCGACAATGAATTTGTCGCCGCCCACCGCGCCAACACCGAAGCCCGTCATGAAGGCGGCCGCGCCGTCTTCCTCAAGGGCAACAACGTGGTGCTGGCCACCGGCACGCAGGAACGTGTGCTGGGCACGCTGGAAGCGTTGTCCCTGGCCGGCGGCAAGCGCCCCGACACCAGCGCGCTGCTGGCTGCGATTGCCTCCGCCTGGGCGCTGGACATCACACCCGAGCTGATCGGCGCCGGCATCAAGACCTTTGAATACCAGGCTTGATTGCCCCATAAAACGCTTCAACAGATATAGCTGCTGACGCTTTCCTCACAAGCGTCAGACCAAGAAAAAGCTTGAAATTCAGCTGAAAGAAACACTATGCAGATCACTCGCAACCGAGCCTTGCGCGGCCCCAACCTCTGGACCCGCAGCACAGCCATCGAAGCCATCGTGCACTGCGAAGACAGCGAGCTGCTGTACACCGCCATGCCCGGCTTTGAAGAAAAGCTGCGCGCGCGTTTCCCCACCATCGGTACGCTGCAGCCGCATGGCGCAGACCAGCGCCTGTCGCTGGCCCATGTGCTGGAGGTTGCCGCCCTGTCGCTGCAGGCCCAGGCTGGCTGCCCCGTCACCTTCAGCCGCACCCACGAGACCGTGGAGCACGGCACCTTCCAGGTGGTGGTCGAGTACACCGAAGAATCCGTGGGCAAGCTGGCCATGGAGCGTGCCGAAGCCCTGATTCAGGCGGCATTGAACGACACGCCCTTTGACGCCGACGCCACGATTGCCGAGCTGCGCGAGCTGGACGAGGACGACCGCATCGGCCCCTCGACCGGCGCCATCGTCGATGCCGCCGTGGCACGCGGCATTCCCTTCCGTCGCCTGACCACCGGTTCGCTGGTGCAGCTGGGCTGGGGTTCGCGTGCGCGCCGCTTCCAGGCCGCCGAGATCGACTCCACCAGTGCCGTGGCCGAATCCATTGCGCAGGACAAGGATCTGACCAAGCGCCTGCTGCATGCAGCCGGCGTGCCCGTGCCCATGGGCCGTCCCGTCACCGACGTGGAAGACGCCTGGGCCGTGGCCCAGGAAGTGGGTCTGCCCGTGGTGGTCAAACCCCAGGACGGCAACCAGGGCAAGGGCGTGGTGGTGAACATCACCACCCGCGAAGGCCTGGAGGCCGCTTACAAGACCGCCAGCGAATTTGGCGACGAGATCCTCGTCGAGCGCTTTTTGCCCGGCCATGACTTCCGCATGCTGGTCGTCGGCGGCCAGCTGGTCGCTGCCGCCCGCCGCGAGCCTCCCCAGGTGCTGGGCGACGGCCAGCACACCATCCGCGAGCTGGTGAACATCGTCAACCAGGACCCGCGCCGCGGCTCCGGCCACGGCACGGCACTGACCAAGGTGCGGCTGGACGATATCGCCATCGCCCGCATCGCCAGCGAAGGCCTGACGCCTGACAGCGTGCCCGCCCAGGGCCAGCGCGTGGTGCTGCGCAACAACGCCAATCTGTCCACCGGCGGCAGCGCTACCGATGTGACCGATGATGTGCATCCCGAAATCGCCGCGCGCGCCATCGAGGCCGCACAGACCATAGGCCTGCATATCTGCGGCGTGGACGTGGTCTGCGAAACCATGCTCAAGCCTCTGGAAGAGCAAAGTGGCGGCATCGTGGAAGTCAACGCCGCCCCCGGCCTGCGCATGCACCTGGCGCCCTCCTTCGGCCGTCCCCGCAATGTGGGCGTGCCCATGGTGGACGAGCTGTTCGCGCCCGGCGACGACGGCCGCATCCCCCTGGTCGCCGTCACCGGCACCAACGGCAAGACCACGACCACGCGCGTGATCGCTCACCTGTTCACCTCGCATGGCTGGCGCACTGCCATGACCAACACCGATGGCGTGTACGTCAACGGCCGCCAGATCGACAGCGGCGACTGCTCGGGCCCCAAGAGTGCGCGCAACGCCCTGGCCCACCCCGAGACCGATGCGGCCGTGCTGGAATGCGCACGCGGCGGCATCTTGCGTGAAGGCCTGGGCTTTGACCGCTGCCAGGTCGCCGTGGTCACCAATGTGGGCGAAGGCGACCACCTGGGCCTGAACTTCATCACCACCAAGGAAGATGTCAGCGTTCTCAAGCGCGTCATCGTGCAGAACGTGGCTTCCACGGGCTATGCCGTGCTCAATGCCGCCGATCCACTGGTCGCGGCCATGGCCCATGTCTGCCCCGGCAAGGTCATCTTCTTTGCCGCCGACCGCCACCACCCCGTCATGGCCACGCACCGTGCCCAGGGCAGCCGCGTGGTCTATGTCGATGGCGACGCCATCGTGGCCGCAGAAGGTTCCTGGCGCGAGAGCATCGCGCTGCGCGACATTCCGCTGACCCGTAACGGCACCATCACCTTCCAGGTGGAAAACGTCATGGCCTCCATCGGCGCCGCATGGGCCGCAGGCCTGCCCTGGCAGACCATCCGTCGCGGTCTGGCAGGCTTCCTCAATGACAGCGACAACGCCCCTGCCCGCTTCAATGTGATGGATTACAAGGGCGCCACCATCATTGCCGACTACGGCCACAACCCCGACGCCATCCGCGCGCTGTCGCAGGCCGTGGAAGCCATGCCCGCCAAACGCCGCAGCGTGGTGATCTCGGGCGCCGGCGATCGCCGCGACCAGGACATCACCGAACAGACCCAGATCCTGGGCAAGGTGTTCGATGATGTGGTGCTCTATCAAGATGCCTGCCAGCGTGGCCGCGTGGATGGAGAAGTGCTGGCCCTGCTGAAAAAGGGCCTGGAAGGCGCTCCGCGCACCAGCTACAGCACAGAGATCCATGGCGAGTTCCTTGCCATCGACCATGCCCTGGCGCGCCTGCAGCCCGGCGACCTGTGCCTGGTGCTGGTGGATCAGGTGGAAGAAGCTCTGGAGCATCTGCGCAAGCATGTGAATGGACAGTGACCCCCTGAGGCGCTGACGCGCCTTCCCCCTGAGGGGGACGACGGCCTCGCCGCGAGGCGGCGCGGCCGGCCAGGCTCTTGCTTGCCATCTCTCGCTTGAGCGAGTGCCTATATTCCAGCCCAGGAGCCGTGCATGAACCCTCGGCACCTCCATACAGAACCCGGCCTTGCGCCGGGTTCTGTATTTGAAGTCACAGCACTTTGCACCTGCGGCAGGGCTTGCGCGGCGGTTTTCACGCATGCTCTGAGGCGGCGGACGACGTATGATGCGGACGCATATCAGCACCGCCCACCCATGACCTTGCAACAGCTTCGCCGCATTGCCACCTGCCTGCTGGGCCGGTGCGTGCTGGCATGGATGGCACTGTCCATGGGGGTGGCGGCAGCCGCGCCGCTGATCCAGTCTCAGGGGTTTGAGCTGATCTGCACCAGCACCGGCGCGGTCAAGCTGATCGTCAAGGGCGAAGACGGCGGCAGTGCCCTGGGTGCGGGCCACCTCGATTGCCCCATGTGCCTGCCCCATGCAGCACCGCCTCCGCCCGCGCTGCAGCTGCCGCCGCCTACCGAGTCGCCGCTGTGGCATGCGCTGCAGCCCGTGGAGCGGGCGCGCATTGCCTCACTCACCGCAGCCCCCCTGCCTGCGCGCGGGCCGCCCCCCGCTTACCTTTGAACCATTTCGGGCTCTAGCGCAGTTCCGATCTGCGCCGGCCGCTATCAGATTCATAGGGACGACCACGTCCCAAGGTAAGCATTCATGAAACAGATTTTTCTGCCACTGGTTGTCAGTGGTATCGCATGGCCGTGCCTGGCCCAGACCTCAACCGACTCCGCCGACCTGCCTGAGCGCTCCAAGACCCTGGGCGTGGTCACCGTCAACGGCGGCCAGCCCAGCTCGCTGCCCACGCAGATTCCGACCACCATCGAAGGCATCACGCGCGAGGAGATAGAGACCCGCATCAATGCCACCGACAGCGAGGACGCGCTCAAATATCTGCCCAGCCTGCTGGTGCGCAAGCGCTATATCGGCGACTACAACCACGCCATCCTCTCCACGCGGGCCTCGGGCACGGGCAATAGCGCGCGCTCGGCCGTCTATGCCGACGGCATTCTGCTGTCCAACTATCTGGGCAATGGCATTGCCAACGGCAGCAACTATGCGCCGCGCTGGGGCCTGGTGACGCCCGAGGAGATCGAACGAGTCGATGTCATGTACGGCCCGTTCTCGGCCGCCTACCCCGGCAATTCCGCCGGCGCCGTGGTGGACTATGTGACGCGCATGCCCGACAAGCTCGAAGCCCATGTGGCCGCCGGCTATGCCCACCAGAGTGCCGACGTGCTGGGCAGCAGCGGCCATTACCGCAGCTGGAATACCAGCGCCTCCATCGGCAGCAGAAGCGGCGACTGGTCGTACTGGATCAATCTGAGCCGCAGCGACAGCCAGGGCCAGCCCATGACCTTCCCCACCGTGCTGCAGTCCGCCGGCGTGGCGGGGGGTGCCGGCACGCCCGTGACCGGGGCGATTGCCGGGCTCAACACCACCAACCAGCCCTGGTACATCCTGGGCGCGGGCACGCAGTACCGCACCCGGCAGGATCACGCCAAGATCAAGCTGGCCTACGACATCACGCCCACGCTGCGCGCCAGCTACACCCTGGGCTGGTGGCAGAACAGCGCCAGAGGCAGCTCCGAGACCTATCTGCGCGGGCCCGACGGTCAGCCGGTCTATAGCGGCAACATCAATATCGACGGCAAGACCTACAAGCTGGCCGACACCGCCTTCGGCCTGAGCCAGGACCAGCAGACACACACCATGCATGGCGTCTCGCTCAAGAGTCATGCCCAGGGCGAGTTTGACTGGGAGCTCAGCGCCAGCCTCTATGACTACGGCAAGGATCAGCAGCGCGTGCCCGCCGTCGCCCAGCCGGCTGCCAATCTAGGCGGCAAGGGCACGCTGCAGGATCAGGACGGCACGGGCTGGAACACGCTGGCCGCCAAGGGCACATGGCGACAGAACGACATACTGGGCCTGCAGGGCACACATATCGTGGACTTCGGCCTGGGCCGCGATGCCTACAAGCTCAACATCAGCAAATACAACGTGCTGGGCGACTGGCAGTCCGGCCCGGCCAACGAGCAGGCTGTCGTCAGCCAGGTCGGCGGCAGGGCCGAGACCCGCTATGCCTGGGCACAGGACAGCTGGCAGCTGGCCAGGGACTGGAAGGCCGTGCTGGGTCTGCGCTGGGAGGACTGGACGGCCAGCCAGGGCCATACCGCCACGACCAGCAGCCAGCTGAGTTACGCCCAGCGCAGCGAATCGCATTTCTCGCCCAAGGCCGCGCTGGCCTACCAGCTGGCCCGCAACACCACACTCAAGGCCTCGCTAGGCCGTGCCGTGCGCTTTCCCACCGTGGGCGAGCTGTATGGCGCGACTTCGGGCGGCGCGCTGTCGTTCATCAACGACCCGAATCTGAAACCCGAAAAGTCCTGGACGGGCGAGCTGACGGCCGAGCAGGATCTGGGCAATGGTTTGCTGCGCGCCACCTGGTTCCATGAGCGCACGCGCGATGCGCTCTACAGCCAGCTGATTGCCGGCACCACTATCTCTGCGGTGCAGAACGTGGATCAGGTCCGTACTTCGGGGCTGGAACTGGCTTATTCGGCGCAGTCGGTGTGGATTCGCGGGCTGGACCTGGGCGGCAGCCTGACCTGGGCCAACTCGCGCATCACGGCCAATGCCGCCAATCCGGCCAGCGTGGGCAAATGGCAGCCGCGCGTGCCACGCTGGCGTGCCACAGCCTGGGCCACCTACAAGCCTGATGAACGCTGGGCCTTGACTGTGGCCGCGCGCTATAGCGGGCGCCAGTACTCGAATCTGGACAACAGCGATGTGCATGCCGACACCTATATGGGTGCCAGCCAGTACTTCAGCGTCGATCTGCGGGCCCGCTATCAGATCGACAGACAGCTGTCGGCAGCCTTTGGCATAGACAACGCCAACAATGCCAAGTACTGGAACTTCCATCCCTATCCGCAGAGAAGCTTTAGCGCCTCCCTGCGCTGGGATCTTTAAGCGGCCATAAGCCCGTGGGTCTTGCGCATTCTGAAAGTGCCCAGGCAGGCCAGCAGCGCCAGGGCCAGGCCCAGGGCGCAGGCACCCTGCCAGCCATTGATGCGCCAGGCGAGAGTCCCCAGCGCCGAGCCCGCCGCCGCGCCCGTGAAATAGCCCGTCATGTAGACGGCATTCATGCGGCCGCGCGCCGCGGGCAGGAGCTGGGCCACCGTGGCCTGGTTGGTGATGTTCAGGCATTGCAGGCCCAGATCGATCACCACCATGCCCAGCACGAACCAGCCCAGATGCGCTCCGCCCACCCATAGCAACGGCCAGGACAGCAGCAGGGCCAGCGCCCCGATGGCGCAGCTCACGCGGCCCAGGCCCTTGTCCACCAGACGCCCGGCCTGCGTGGCCACCAAGGCACCGGCCGCGCCAGCCAGACCGATCAAGCCTATCTGCCCGTCATCCAGGCCCAGGGGACCGCTGGAGAGCTGCAGCGCCATGGTCGAGAACAGCACGCTGACCGAGGCGAACGCAAGCGCGCTGACCAGGGTACGCTGGCGCAGACCCGGCTGACTGCGCAGCAGATGCCACATGCTTCTCAGCACCTGTGGATAACTGACAGGACTGGGGTTGCGCGATGCCGGCAGCGCCTTCCACAGCCACAGCGCGACCACGGCCATCACCAGCGCAGCGCCCTGGTAGACGGCCTGCCAGCCCCAGGCCTCCGAGACCATGCCGGCCACGCTGCGCGCCAGCAAGATGCCCAGCAGCAGACCGCTCATGACCCAACCCACGGCCCGCCCGCTTTGCCCCGGCTGGGCCAGGGCCGCCGCCATGGGCACCAGCACCTGGGCTGCAACCGAGAACAGACCGGCCATCAGCGTGCCCAGCAGAAACAGATCGAACTGGTCCGCCAGGCCGCATAGCGCCTGCCCCAGGGCAGCCAGCAACATCAGGCTCACGGCCAGGCCGCGGCGCTGCAGCTTGTCGCCCAGCGGGGCCAGCAGCAAAAGACCTGCCGCATAGGCCACCTGGGCCAGCGTCACGCTGGTCGCGGCCGCCGACTCGCTGACCGAGAAATGACCGGCAATCGAGTGCAGCAGCGGCTGGTTGAAATAATTGCCGCCCGCGCACAGGCCGCAGGCCAGTGCCATCAGCAACAGGGAGGAAGCGCTCAGACCGGGCGCGGAAACGTTAACCGACATAGATAACAGCCACATCCGGTGGATGCGGCGCTTGCATGGAGCCACCGCCCTGGGGGCCGTCGCAGATCAAAGAGGGAGTTAGCAAGTCCGGCATGCGCTGTGTCATGCCTGTGGCAGCGTCTCAGCTGCCGGTGCCCGCCAGCAGGCAGGGACAAACCGTGATGCAATACAGAAAGCTCTGCAGCAGCCGGTATTGTCCTAAGGCCGGCTGCCAATCCCTTGCCCGGGACACAATGCCCTGTCAAAAGACAAGGGTTAACCCTTAATTCACTGTATGCACACCACCATGAAATTGCTCTCCGCCGCTCTGGCCATTGCGACCGCCACCGTAGGAACCATGGCCTTTGTCGGCATGAGCCATGCCGAGCAGATCGGCGCCGTGGATACCGTCTTCAAGTGGATTGGTCCGGATCACAAGATCGTGGTCGATGCCTATGACGACCCCAAGGTGCCGGGCGTGACCTGCTATGTCTCGCGCGCCAAGACCGGCGGCATCAAGGGCGGCCTGGGCCTGGCCGAGGATCGCTCGGAAGCGTCTATCTCCTGCCAGGCCACGGGCAATATCCAGTTCCCCGCGCCGCTCAAGCAGCAGGAAGAAGTGTTCACCGAGCGTACCTCGCTGCTGTTCAAGCGCCTGCGCGTGGTGCGCATGGTCGATGCCAAGCGCAATGCCCTGATCTATATGACCTACTCGGACCGGGTGATCGAGGGCTCTCCGCAGAACAGCGTCACCGCCGTGGCCGTGCCCCAGGGCACGGCTATCCCGTTGAAATAGAAATCAGAGCAGGCTGCGCTTGTGCAGCCTGCGTTTGAGGTAGTTTTGACTGAGACCCAGCCCGGCGACTTACTGACTGAAAGTCAGGCCACCCGCGTCCAGCGCCGGCGGGCGCAGCAAATCCTCGTTCACGCCCATGGCCTGGCTGGCGCGCTCCACGGCCTGCCAGAGTCCGGCAGGCATCTGCAAAATGGCCTCGGGGGACTGCGCATCGTCGATCCAGTGGCTGATCTGCAGATGCTGTTCATGGGTGAGCAGGTCCAGGTGCAGCATTTCATCGATGGTTTTCATGGTGTTCCTCCCTGCTTGTGGAAGCCGGCGCTGTGCAACCCGCGCCCGACTTGTCTATCCAATATAGGGGCAAAACCGGCGCCGCAAGCAAAATCATTGTCAAGAAAACCATAGCTGCCTGCGACTGTCATTCAAGCGCTACAGCGTGTTTGGCGCTTGGGCTGTGGACGGCTCGCCGGCCTTGCAGGCATCGACAAAGGCCTGCAGCGCGGGCGAGCGGCGCTTTCCGGCGCGCTGCACCAGAGAGAAGTTGCGCCACATGCGCGGCAAGGTGGTGGGCAGAATCTCCAGCGCACGAGCCTGCAGCTGTGACTGCACCAGCACGCGCGACAGACAGCTGATGCCCAGCCCCTGCTCGACACAACGTGCAATGGCCTCGGAGCTGCCCAGCGTGGCAGCCGCAGGCAACTGGTGCAGATGCGGCAGCAGCGCATGCTCGACCATCTCGCGCGTGCCAGAACCCGCCTCGCGCAGCAACCATGCCGCCTTGCGCAGCGCTGCCACGCCCAGCGGCTTGCTGCGCGCCTGCTCGGCCAGCGGGTCCTGTGGCGATGCCACGATGACCAGTTCGTCGCGCAGCCAGGGCTCGACCTCCAGCCCCTGCCAGTGGCTGCTGCCCTCGATCAGGCCCATGTCGACCTCCATGGCCAGCACGGCTTCTCCCACTTCCTGGGTGTTGGCAATCTGCAGGTCCACGCGCACCAGCGGATGCGAGCGTGCCAGCCGCGCCAACACCTCGGGCAGCGCATAGGTGCCGATGGTGGTGCTGGCCGCCACGCGCAGGCGCACCGGCATATTGGCCGCACGCGCGGAAAACGTCTGCTCTATGCCTCTGGCCTGCTCCAGCACGCCCAGGGCCTGGGGCAGCAGCGCACGACCCGCATCGTTGAGCACCAGGCGCTTGCCCACGCGCTCGAACAGCTGCACGCCCAGGCCTTGCTCCAGCTGCTGCAGCGCGGCACTGGTGGCCGACTGCGAAAGCGCTACGGCCTCTGCGGCCGCCACCGTGGTACCGCTTTGGGCCACGGCGCAGAAGATCTCGAACTGACGCAAGGTGAGGTGCAGCATGACGATGATTCGTATATTCGTATCGATGACAGCAGGCTCGCCAGCAGCCCCTGCCTGCCAGCAGAAAACGGGCAGCCCGGCCATTCGATAGCGACTCAGGCCGTCAATGATTGAGTCAAATTGCAGGCGCCAGAAAGCCCAATCTACCTGTTTTATAGGTTGTTCTTACAAAAACTATTAGTTATACAAATATAACCAAGAAATCTAAAGTGATCTCCATGCCGGCAATCAGACCTGTTGTCTTGCCTGCTGCGAAAGGTCACGATGAACACTACAACACTGAAAAACTCCGCACCCTCGCAAGGCTGGATGCACAAGACCGGCGGGATGATTCCCGGCCTGCTGCTGGCGGGCGCCATCGCTGCCGTGGCCACCTGGGCCGCGCAGTTTCCGGCCATCAAGAACAACGGCCTGAGCGCGCTGACGCTGGCCATCATCATCGGTTTGCTGGTTGGCAACACCGTCTACCCAGCCATTGCCAGCCAGTGTGCCAGCGGCATCGCCTTCACCAAGGCCCGCCTGCTGCGCACCGGCATCGTGCTCTACGGTCTGCGCCTGACCTTCCAGGACATCGGCCAGGTCGGCATGGCCGGCGTGGTGATCGATGCGCTGGTGCTGTCCAGCACCTTTTTGCTGGCGCAGTGGATAGGCCAGAAGCTGCTGGGCATGGACAAGCGCACCACCATGCTGGTGGGGGCTGGCGCCTCCATCTGCGGCGCTGCCGCCGTGCTGGCCACCGAACCCGTGGTCAAGGGCCGTGCCGAGGACGTGGCCGTGGCCGTGGCCACCGTGGTGGTGTTCGGCACCATAGGCACTTTTCTCTACCCGGCGCTGTTCCACTGGAATGCCGAGTACGGCTGGATAGACACCAGCATGCAGCAGTACGGCGTTTTCGTCGGCTCCACCGTGCATGAGGTGGCCCAGGTCGTGGCCGCCGGCGAAGCCATAGGCAGCCAGGCTGCGGACACGGCCGTGATCGCCAAGATGGTGCGCGTGATGATGCTGGCTCCCTTCCTGCTGGTGCTGTCCATGTGGCTGACGCGCAGCGAACGGGCCCTGGGCGTGAACGACGGCCAGCCCGGCAACCGGATCACCATTCCCTGGTTTGCCGTGGGCTTCGTGGCCATGGCCGGCGTCAACTCCCTGGGCGTGCTTCCCAAGGAAGCGGTCAGCGTCGGCATTCAACTCGACAACGCGCTGCTGGCATTGGCCATGGCCGCTCTGGGCCTGACCACCCATATCCGCGCCGTGCGTGCTGCCGGCACCCGGCCGCTGATTCTGGCCCTGGCGCTGTTCGCCTGGCTGCTGATCGCCGGCCTAGCATTGAACCTCTGGATTCCAACACTGTTTTGATAGCAGCTTACGCCTGACTGGATTAAAACTAGAAAATCTACAGGTCTGAAACCCTTTGAAAGAGAGCGCTTGGCGCTCTCTTTTTTTGCTGCATAAATACAAGGGAATACCCTTGCTATAAATGCAGACTCAATTAATTTGAATTGCAAATTAATTGAGCAAGCATCAAAATTCGGCTATGTCTTTTGCCGATGCTCCCTCCCGCGACCGCCTGGGCTTTCTCATGGTTACCCTGACCCGCCAATGGCGGCGTTTTGTCGAAGAACAGCTGGCGGCCAGCGGCCTGACCGACGCCACCTGGACGCCGCTTCTGCATCTGCGCGCCTGGGGCGACGGCGTGACGCAAAAGGAGCTGGCCGAGCGCGTGGGCCTGGACGGCTCCAGCCTGGTGCGCCTGCTGGACATTCTCGAAGGCAAGGGCTGGGTGGAGCGCCGCGCCGATGCTGCCGACCGCCGCAGCAAGCGCATCTTTCTCACGGCCGAAGGCAATAGCGCCGTGGACAGCATCCGCGCCACCATGCTCGAGGCCGAGCTCAGTCTGCTGCAGGACCTTGAGGACTCCGAGGTCGAGGCCATGCTGGACGGCGTCAACAAGATTCGCGCCCGCATCGAGCAGATGCACGAGCAGCGCTCAGCCCAAGCCCAGCCCGACACCGAGGAGCGCGCATGAGCGTGGCTGCCTACGACCGCCTGCTGGAGAGCGCCACGCGATGGGGCTTTGACAGCGCCCGCCTGCGCCAGCATCTGCGCACGGCTTTTGCAGCCTGTATTGCCGTGTTCGCCGCCTGGGCCCTGGGGCTGGAACATCCGCAATGGGCGGGCATGACGGTCTGGGCCGCCTCCCAGCCGCTGCGCGGCCAGTTGCTGGAGAAAAGCTTTTTCCGTACCACGGGCACGCTGGTCGGCACGGCCGCCGGCGTGGTGCTGGTGCTGGTGGCCAATGGAGATCTGCTCTGGCTGGTCACGGGGCTGGCGGTGTGGATAGGCATATGCGCGGGCCTGGGCAATCTGCAGCGCAGCTTTGCCTCCTACGGCACCATGCTGGCCGGCTATTCGGCCTCCATGGTGGCCCTGCTGGACAACGGCAACCCCGCCCATGTCTACGCACTGGGCTGGGATCGTTTGTTCACCGCACTGACCGGCGTGGCTGCCGCCCTCGTCGTGGGCTGGCTGTTCACGCCCGTGGGAGCTGAAGTCCCCGGCGACGGCAGGGTACGACGACTCTGCGCGCGTCTGCTGCGCGATATCGCCGATGCGGCACAGGCCACGGCTAGCGGGCATAGCGCCCTCAGCCCCAGGGACCTGGCCGAGCGACTGGCCGTGATGGCTGCCATCGAAGAAGGGCTTGACCCGCATGCAGCGGGCTCGCAGCGTTCACGCCGCGCCGTGCGGGCGCTGCGTCGCCTGATCAATACCCAGATCTCGGCCCTGCTCTGGCTGCGCGACAGCACGGGCAAGACCATCACTCCCGAGTTCTCGCCCGACCACGCCCAGGCCATGACGGCCGCACTGGAGCAGGCTGCCATGCTGCTCGAAACCCAGCCCGCACCGCTGGCCGCCATCGACGCCATTGCCACGGCCCGCAACGCCGCCGCAGGCTGGGGTCATGCCGAGGAAATCCTGGGCAATATCGGCCTGGCCCTGCAGGCCCACTTTGTGGCTGCCAGCGACCTGACTCTGCCGGCCCACCATCGCGCACGCCAGTTGCCCGTGGTCCTGCACAGCGACTGGGTGGGCGCACGCCGGGCCATGCTGCGGGCCTTCAGCTCCATTTTTCTGGTCGGCCTGATCTGGGTCGTCACGGGCTGGCATGGCGGCGCCTATATGCTGCTGGGCCTGTCGGTGATGATCACCGTGTTCTCCTCGTTCGAGAACCCGGCCTTCACCATGCGCTTTGTGATTCTGGGCCAGGCCATGGGCGCGGGCGTGGCGCTGGCCTGCCAGTGGTTTGCCTGGCCGTTTGCCAACAGCCAGTTGCAGATGGTGCTGATGATGCTGCCCTTCATCTTCCTTGGCGCCCTGCTGCTCAGCCACCGCCGCACCACGCTGTACGGCTTTGACTGCAATATGGTGATCCTGCTGGCGCTGTCGCCGCATTTCCCCTATCAGCTCGATGTGGGCCACTCGCTGTCCATGGCTTTTGCCATCGTCACCGGCCCTCTGGCCGGCTGGGCCGCCTATCGCTTCATCCTGCCCGTCACCGCGCAAGGCAGGCTCAACGGCCTGCGCGCCATGATGGTTCATGAGCTGCAGGACATGGCCTGTGCCCCGGTGCACGCCCGCGACGTGCGCGTCTGGCGCGCCCGCCTCTACCACCGCCTGCTGCGCCTGGTGCGCGCCTCCGAAAAAGTCAGCGCCCCTGCCGTGCAGGATGCTGCCGACTGCGGTCTGGCCGCGCTGCGTGTGGGCAAGGCCGTGCTGATCCTGCACCAGCTGCAAGCGGATGTACTCCTGTCCGAAAGCAGCTTGCGCGGTGTGCGCAGCGCGCTGCAGAGACTGCAGCAACTGCCCACCAGCGCTCCCGCCAGGGCCGTGCCGCTGCTGCAAGCCCTGGCCCGGCGCATACAGCAGCGCCTGCCCGAGCAGGCGCTGCAACTGCGGCTGGCCGCCCAGGACATCAGCGAGCATCCGGCCTTCTTTGCCTCCAGCGCCGCGTTGCGCTGAGCGCTTCAGCGGCCGCCCGATAGATGGGCGGCAATCGCCGCTTCGCTGACGTCATAGAGTTCAGCCAGCGCTGCGGGCGTGGCCACGGCGCGCGGCTCGCCCACGCCCAGCAGCCGCCCGTGGCCCAGCAAAGCGATCCGGCTGGCCACACGCAAGCCGTGCTCGGGCTGGTGGGTGGACAACAGCATGGCCATGCCCTGGGCGCTCAGCGCCTCGATCTGTTCCAGCACGCGGATCTGGTTGCCGAAGTCCAGGCTGGCCGTGGGCTCGTCCATGACCAGCAGCGCCGGCTCCTGCGCCAGCGCGCGTGCAATCAGCACCAGTTGCCGCTCGCCGCCGCTGAGCTCCGTGTAGCGGCATGCGGCCAGATGGGAGATCTGCAGCCGCTCCATGCAGGCCAGTGCCATGGCCCGGTCTGCGCCGGAGGGCCTGGCCAGCAGGGGCAGGCGCGCAGCGCGGCCCATGAGCACCATGTCCAGCGCCTCGAAGGCAAACACCCCGGCCTGGGCCTGAGGCACATAGCCGACGCGGCGCGCGAACTCCGCGCGCGGCCAGTGCTGCACCGGCTGGCCCTGCACCAGCACCCGACCCGCCAGTGGCGGCAACAGGCCCAGAACCGTGCGAAACAGCGTGGTCTTGCCACAGCCGTTGGGGCCGAGCAGACACAGTACCTCGCCGGCGGCAATGGACAGATCCACCGCTTCGCTGACCACGCTGCGGCCATGGCCGGTACGCAGACCCTGCAAGTCCAGCACCGTCATCAGGTATCTCCTTCGCGGTGGCCCGTGCGGGCCAGCAGATACAGAAAGAATGGTGCACCGACCAGGGCCGTCAGAATGCCCAGCGGCAGCTCGATACGCGCCATGGTACGGGCCAGCGTATCGGCCGCGACCACAAAGCCCGCGCCCAGCAGAGCCGAAGCCGGCAGCAGCCGCACGAAATCGGGACCGACCAGCAGGCGTGCCACATGCGGCACCACCAGCCCGACCCAGCCAATGATGCCGGCCAGCGACACGGCCGCCGCCGTGCCCAGCGTGGCGCAAACCACCAGCACCAGGCGCAGCCGCCCGACCGGAACGCCCAGAGCCCGTGCTTCCTCATCGTGCAGTGCCAGCAGATTGATACGCCAGCGCAGCAGCAGCAAGGGCAGCAGGGCTGCCAACATCACGGGCGTCGTGGCGCCCACTTCCTGCAGCGTCACGGCCGACAGGCCACCCATGAGCCAGAAGGTGATGGACGGCAGCTGGGTGTTCGGGTCGGCCAGGGTCTTGATCAGGGCAATGCCGGCACCCAGCAAAGCGCCCAGAGCAATACCTGCCAGTACCAACACCAGCACCGGATCGTGCCTGCGCACGCAGGCGCTGATAGCCACCACGACGGCCACTGCGACCAGTCCGCCGCCAAAGGCCAGCCACTGCACGGCAAACATCGACAGGCCCAGATAGATGGCGACGACGGCCCCCAGGCCGGCACCGGCCGAAACGCCCAGGATGTCAGGCGAGACCAGCGGGTTGCGAAACATGCCCTGGTAGGCCGCACCGGCTGCAGCCAGCATCGCACCGACCGCCACGCCGGCTGCGATGCGCGGCAGCCTGATGTTCCAGAGCACGGTTTCGGCCGCTGGCGGCAGCGGCGAAGCCGCCCCCGTGGCCCGCGCCCACAATGCTTCGACCAGTTGTGCCGGCTCGAGCGCAAACTGGCCCGAGCCCAACGCCCACAGCAGCACCAGAGCCAGCAGGACCAGGGCCAGCCACCAGCCCATGCCCACACGCAGATGACTGCGCTGGCGACTATGCCCGGAGGCATTGCTGGATGCCGCGCTTTCCGGGCTTCCCGCTTCTTTCGGGCTTTGAGCGCCTTCGCTGATATCGAATGACTTCATGCCAGCCCCATGCATTCAGCGCGCCGCCTGCAGCAGCGCTTGCAACTGCGCAGGCGACAGCTGGACACCATAGAACAGCGCATAGAACTCACGCACCGCCTGCTCCAGGGGCGTGGCGCCATGCCGCGCAGGCCGGCCAGGATGCAGCTTCTCAAGCAGCCAGCGTACGCCGATCAGCCGGTTCACGCTGGGCGGGCCGTCCAGCCAGCCGAAAGGCAGCACGGGCGCACAGTGCACTCTGCCGCTGCGCACGGCGCTGATGCCGCGCCACAAGGGGTCCTGGCGCACGCGCTCTGCAAAACCCGCCTCCTGGGTAAGTATGACTTCGGGGTCCCAGGCCAGGATCTGCTCCATGGAAACGCGCGTGAGTCCGCCCCTGGCGGCCTGAGCTGCCACATTGCGGCCGCCCGCATACTCGATCACCTCGACATTGATGGAGCCGGCCAGCCCGGTTTCCAGGCCGTTGGCGCCGCGCCCCAGATAGATACGCGGCCGGGCCTGCTCCCCCAGCCCTGCGGTCACGGCGCGCACCAGTCTGGCCACTTCGTCGGCATGTCGGGCCAGGGTCTCGCCACGTTCGGACGCACCCAGCAAGCTACCGACCTCGCGCAGCTGGCGCGCATGGTCGCTCAGACTGCCCTGCACCAGCACACATGCCAGGCCCGTCTGGCGGGCCAGACGTTCAGTGGCAGAGACATGGGTGGCGTCGGAGGTCCCGGAGTCCAGCACCAGATCGGGTTGCAGCGCCAGCAGCTTTTCAAGCGACAGCGTGCTGCCGCGCCCCGACAGGCGCCCCAGATAGGGTAAGGCCTGCAGCGGCGATCCCAGATGGGCGCGCGCCGCATCGCCAAGCTCCATGGGCCAGCCCAGCAGTTGCTGCGGCGCCAGCGCGGCCAGCAGCACGCCGGCCGGCGGACCTGAAGCGAAAACGCGACCCGGCCGTGCCGGCAGCGAGCCAAAGCGGGCTGCGATGACCGAGCCGCCATCCTGGGCCCAGGCCCCGGGGGCCAGCGTCGCAGCACCGGCCTGCAGCCATTGGCGCCGCGTCAGCATGACCGGTCTCCCTGGTCTTCGCGCTGCAGCTGCTGACGGCACCAGTGCAGCAGTGCCTGTTCGTCAACCGGCAGGCGCACGAAGGCGCCACCGGTAAAGCTCTGCCAGCCAGCCTCGTGGCGGGCCGCCACGGCCGTGACCACGGGAATGCCGGCCTCGACAAAAGCGGCGATCTCCTGGACAAAACCGCCGCCAGCGGCTTCGAGCTGGCCGAAGCAGTTGACGACGGCCAGCTCCACACCATCGGCCAGTGCCTGGCGCAGCACCACGCTGGCCCGGGCCAGGGCCTGCGGATTGAGGCTGCAGGCCTGCGAGGCAGCGCCCAGGTCCTCGGTCATCTCGAACTGCTGGCCGCTGCGCAGATCCAAGAGACGCATGCACTTGTTGCCATTGGCATAGCGGCTCTGGCGATGCACCAGCCCGCCCACCTGCCGGCCCGACTGTTGCAGCCGCCGCGCCACGCCTTCGAGCAAGTCCTCGATATCGTGCCGCTCATCGGGGTAAATCAATGCCGCCAGCGGCGGCGTCATAGCGGTGCTCATGCTGCTCCTTCGCTCAAGTCTGTCCATCGGCACCGGCGCTCATGCCGGCGGGCACGCTGTCGCGCCCAAACACCCAAGGGCCGCCCGCGCCGCTGGCCGCTTCCAGCGCCTGCTGGCCGGCCTCAGACAGCAGGTACTCGGCCAGCAGGCCCGCCGCCCGGCGCTGCTCCGGCGTGGCCGGATGGCGCGAGCCGGGCGTGAGCAGCACATAGGGTCTGCGCATCAGCGGATCGCCATGCAGCAGAAGTTCTATGCCAGGGGCGCCCATCTTGCCGAAGGCCAGGGGAATATGGCCGACCACGGCATAGGCCTGCTCGCGCGCCGCCAGCTCCAGCACGGCCTGTGGTCGCGGGCCGGTGTCGGCGCGCAGCCAGCGCGCATCGGGTCGTATGCCGCCGCGCCGCCACAGACGCTGCACCACGGTATAGCTGCCGGGGTCGCGCAGCGCGATGAAGGGCGAGCCGGTCTCGGCAATGCGCCGCAGCGCCTGCGTGCCGTCAGCGACCGAACGCACGCCTGCGGGGTCATGAGCGGGTCCGGCAATCACATGCTGGTTCCAACCCCAGATGCGCGCGGCGGAAGCCATGCCGCTGGCCTCCAGTGCCATGGCTTCGTCGCTGGCGTGGATCAGCAGCATCTGCGCCTCGCCGCGCGCGAAGGCGGGCACCACGCCCTCCTTCGGCGCGGCCGCTACGGTGGTGACCGGCATGGCCAGGGCCTGGCTGGCCTGCTCGGCCACGCGCGGCCACACGCCGCACAGCACGAGTCCGCCCACGGCCGCCACCTGTATGCCGGTGCCCGAAGCGGGTTGTGCCCTCACCGCCAGGGCCGGGCCACCGGCCATGCCCAGGGCAGCCAGACTGCGCAGCCAGTCACGCCTTGCCAGCGATGTCCGAAGCAGGTTTTGCATGACCGTCAGAACCGGTAGCCCAGGTTCACATACCAGCTGCGCCCCGGCATGGGCAGGCCGTCGGCCAGCTGATACCACTTGTCGCCCAGATTGGCCACGCCGAAGTCCAGCGTGGTGTCCGGACGCGGCAGATAGCGCGCGCGCAGATTGGCCACGCCGTAGCCGGCCATCTGATAGACCTGGGCCTGGCCGCTGGCCGACAGCGGCACCTTGCGGCCCTGTTCTGCCTCCAGCTCGGCGCGCAGCTGCCACTGGGCCTGCGGATTCCATTGCAGGGCCGCTGTCAGGCGCTGGCGCGGCGTGTCCGTCAAGGTGATGCTGCGGTCGCTGAGGTTGGTGCGGCTCAGATAGGTGTAGCCCGCATGCAGAGTCCATTGGGCCGACAGTTGCTGCGCCAGCGACACCTCAAAACCGGCATTGCGCGTGCGTCCCACGTTCTGCGCCTGGTTGCAGGTCTTGCCGCCGCAGGCCGTGGAGTCAACGACCATGGTCTGGATCTGATCGCGCACCCGGCTGTAGAACAGCGCCGCCTGGCCCTTGCCGCCCTGCCAGGGCTTGCCGCTCAGGCCCAACTCCAGATGGTTGGCCACCTCGGGCTTGAGGTCGGGGTTGGCCAGGGCCGTGCCCATGCGTGCCGAATAGCGGTCCTTGATGGTCGCAAAACGGGTCTTGTGCGAGGCAATCAGATAGACCTCGTCGCCCTGAGCCGTGAGCGCATAGCTCAGGCGTGCCAGGCCGTTGGTGGCGCTGGTCGAGCCCGTGGGCCACTGGTAGACCTGCTTGGCGTCGCGCTGGTCATGGCTCAGGCCCAGCGTCAGGCGCCAGCGCTCGGCCAGGGCGATGTGATCCTCGAGCACCAGCGAGGTGGTCACATCGCGGTAGTGCTTCTGCGGGTCCTTGCCCGAGGCCGCGTCGGTGTGCTCGTCCTGCTTGTAGTGGAAGGCCGCATGCAGCTCGTGGCCGGAGAAGGCGTAGTTGACCCACTCCACGCTGGCCCCCTTGCTCACATCCTTGTAGCTGCTGGTCGGATCGTGGGCCGTGTAGCTGGCGTCCTTGTACATGTCGAGACCGTTTTTGTAGGTATCGTGGTAGAGACGCGTCTTGAGCACATTGCTGCCGTTCAGACGGGTGGTGCTCAGGAAATACAGGCTGTCCTTGTCCCAGTAGGGCCAGCGCCAGTAGCGCACGGCGTTCTTCTGCGTGGACTGGCCGGTGTAGACGGGATTGCCCTTCTCGCCTTCCTGGCGCACATAGCCGATGGCGTATTCGTCCGTGGCATTGGGCGTGAGTCCCAGCTTGAAGGACAAGCGCTTGTCGGTGCGGTCCGCGTTCTCGCGCTTGCTGCCGGTATCGGTGGGCTGCTTCTTGTAATCCCTGAAGCCCCGGGGCAGAGGAAAGCTGTCGGCATCCAGGTAGGAGGCACCCAGCTGGTAGTACCAACTGCCCTGGTTACCTCCCAGGTTGAAGCTCGCCCTGCGCTCGCCGCCGCTGCCCACACCCAGGCGCACATCGCCTTCGAAGGGCTTGACCGGTTTGCGCGTGACCAGATTCACGGCACCGCCCAGCGTATTGGGGCCGTACAGCAGCGAGGCGCCGGCCTTGGCCACATTGATCTCGGCCAGGTCGAAGGTGGTGAAGCGGCCCAGGTCCACATAGCCGTCATAGGGCACGTATAGCGGCACGCCATCCACAAAAATCGGCACCTGGCGCGAGTCGAAGCCGCGCAGGCTGATCATTTCCTCGTTGCGGTTGTTGCGCGACAGGCTCACGCCGGGGAGATTGCGCACGGCATCGGCCACGGTGCTGGCGTTGCTGCGCTCCATCTCGGCACTGCCCACGCGCTGCATATCGCCGGCCCCGAGTTCCTCGGCCTCGCGCCGCGCGCTGACTTCCACCGTCCCCAGCGTGAAAGTCTGGCTGGCGGCTTCGGCTGCGCCCGCAGCTGCCACCTGGGCCCAGGCCGTGCCCATGGGCACGATGGCCAGCGCGCCCCACAACCAGCTGCGGCGTAGAACAAAACTTGGAGGATGGATCTGGGAAACCGTGGAGTGCAATGGCATGGCGCGGGCTGGAATTTGTTGTCGAATGTAAAAAACCGTCGATTCTAGCCACCGCTATTCATTTATGGAATAACGATCGACAAACAGTCCCCATACGCCCCACGGCATACACATCCCATGAAAAAAGGCCACCCGAGGGTGGCCTTGCATCAAATGCCTTGCAGATTCAAACGCAGCTGATCGCCACGGCCTTGGCCACCAGATAGGCCTCCAGCGCCTCCGGGCCGCCTTCGGAGCCATAGCCCGAATCCTTGATGCCGCCAAAGGGCAGCTCGGCAGACGGCAGTGCCGGCTGGTTGATCCACAGCATGCCGGCTTCCACATCCTGCGACAGCTGGTGCGTCGTCTTGAGCGAGCGCGTGAAGGCATAGGCGGCCAGGCCATAGGACAGGCGATTGGCCTCTTGAATGGCGTCTTCGATCTTGTCGAAGCCGCGAATCGCCGCCACGGGGCCGAAGGGCTCCTGGTTGAAGATATCGGCCGTCAAAGGCACGTCGGCCAGCACCGTGGGCGCAAAGAAGTTGCCGGCAGAGCCAAAGGATGCGCCGCCCGTCATCAGCTTGGCACCGCTTTGCTCGGCGTTCTGGATCAGCTGGGTCAGCGCCGTCACGCGACGCGGATTGGCCAGCGGGCCCATCTGCGTGCCCTGCTCCAGGCCGTTGCCGACCTTCAATGCCTCGGCATGGGCCACCATGGCACGCGTGAACTCCTCGCGCACGCTGTTGTGCACCAGAAAGCGCGTGGGCGAGATGCAGACCTGGCCCGCGTTGCGGAACTTGGCCGCACCCGCGGCCTTGACGGCCAGTTGCACATCGGCATCCTCGGCCACGATCACGGGGGCATGGCCGCCGAGCTCCATGGTTGAGCGCTTCATGTGCTGGCCGGCCAGCGCCGCCAGCTGCTTGCCCACGGCCGTGGAGCCCGTGAAGGTCACCTTGCGGATTACGGGGTGAGCAATCAGATATTCGGAAATCTGTGCGGGGTTGCCATAGACCAGGCCCACAACACCGGCAGGAATGCCGGCATCGACAAAGCACTTGAGCAGGGCTGCGGGCGAGGCCGGGGTTTCCTCGGGCGCTTTGACCAGGAAGGAGCAGCCCGAAGCCAGGGCCGCGCCGATCTTGCGCACGATCTGGTTGACGGGGAAGTTCCAGGGCGTGAAGGCGGCGACCGGGCCTACGGGGTCCTTGATCACCAACTGCTGCTGCTCGGGGCGACGCGAAGGCACGATGCGGCCATAGACACGCAGGGCCTCGTCGGCAAACCATTCGATGATGCCGGCGCCGGCAATGATTTCCACCTTGGCCTCGGCCAGCGGCTTGCCCTGCTCCTGCGTCAGCAGCGCGGCGATCTCGTCGGCACGCTCCTTGAGCAGAGCTGCGGCACGGCGCATGATGGCGCCGCGCTCATGGGCAGACACCTTGCGCCAGACCTGAAAGCCCTTGTCTGCCGCCGCCAGGGCGCGGTCCAGGTCGGCAATATCGGCATGGGCCACACGGCCAATCACCTCGCCGCTTGCAGGGTTGCGCACATCAATTTTCTTGCCGCTGGCAGCGTCCTGCCACTGTCCGTCGATCAAAAGCTGGGTATCGGGATATGCAGTGCTCATCGCATGACTCATAGGTGTCGGCCGCCGCTATCCCCCTGCAGACTGACGAGGCCGGGTGTGACAAATGTTCAGGGGTTACCGGACAAATTCTAGTCATGCGGGCTCGGCACTCAGACAAAAGGGAGACAGCTGTCAGCAATCGGCCTCATGCGCCCACGGCCCGGCGCAGCTGCGCCTGCTCCAGCAGCCCGTCCAAGCCCTCGGCGGACGATGTGGCCTGCCTGACCACCTCGCCCACCACGAACACGCAGGGACTGCCCAGTCCGCTGCATGCCAGCGCCTGCGTCATCTGCCCCAGATCGGTCAGTATTTGCTGCTGTGCGGGCAGGCTGGCGCTCTGGACCAGGGCCACCGGAGTAGATGCCGGCAGTCCGCCGGCCAGCAGCTGCTGCTGGATGAGGGCGGCAGTGGCAACGCCCATGTAGATCACCAGCGTCAGCCCCAGCATGCGGGCCGTGCCGGCCAGCAACTGCCAGTCGTGACCGGCACTGCCTGGCTTGGCATGACCGGTGATGAACACCACACCATGGGCATGGTCGCGATGGGTCAGCGGCACGCCGAGGCTGGTGGCCGCGGCCAGCCCGGCAGTGATGCCGTTGACCACTTCGACGGCTATGCCCGCCATGCGCAAATGCTCGATCTCCTCGCCGCCACGGCCAAAGATGAAGGGGTCGCCGCCCTTGAGGCGCACCACCAGCTCACCCTGGCGGACCGCCATGATCATGAGCTTTTCGATGAATTCCTGCGAGGTGCTCTCGCGCCCGCCACGCTTGCCCACATGAACGATGCGGGCGCTAGCGCTGGCAAGCTTCACGATGTCGGCAGACACCAGATCGTCTGCCAGCAGCAGCGTGGCGGACTGGATCAGTCTCAGCGCCTTGAGCGTGAGCAGCTCCGGATCACCGGGGCCGGCACCGACCAGGTAGCAGCGGCCCACGGGCGGCAGGGAAGTGGCATGGCTGTTTGTCATGGCTGGCCTTTCATATGCATTGCCGGACATCGGAATCTAGGCGGCAACCGGCAAGGCTGCCGACTGCGGCGCAGGCATCGCATGCACCAGTTGTTTGATCCTGGGAATACAGGAGCCGCAGCGCGTGCCGCAACCCAGAGAAGTCTTGAGCTGCGCGAGTCGCTCGTCGGCGGAGCCCTCGCAGGTGGTCAGCGCCGAGTTGATGCTGGCCTCATCCACATTCATGCAGGCACAGATCTGCGGCGACCGGGCCGGCATGGCGGCGGGCGGCCTGGCCCCCGAGGACAGCAGCAGACGCCCATAGCTTTGCACCGATTGCTCGTCGCGCAATACCGGCCCCAGCCAGCGGCCAGCGCTGGCGTCGCCGCAGAGCAAAAAGGCATCGAGCCTGGGCTCCTCGGTCTGCCGGCCAATCGCCATGGCACGGCTGCATTGGCGACGTGCGTCGGCATAGCGCATGGCCTGCGGGCCATCGAGCTGCAGCAGACCATGCAGCCGCGCCAGCACCTCGGCGCCGGGCTGGGCATAGGCCGCTGCGCGAAACTGCACGCCGGCGCGCCCCTGATCCGCTTGCTCCAGCGGCACGGCGCGCCCGAACAACACGCAGCTGGCGAAGTCGAACTCGGCCATCAATTCAGTCAAAGCCTGGCGAACCGACTGCACCTGCTGCTCATCCAGCCAGGCCATGCCCAGACAAGTCCAGGGCAGCTCGGCCTTGAGCAGCTTGACGGCCACATGCTTGAGCTCGGGCTGCTTCGAGCGCGGGCAGCGCTCGGGCGTGGTCAGGGCGTTGACGCCCGCAAGCCGCTGCCCCTTGGAGCCCATGCCGCTCAGATACATGCTGCCCCAGTGCATGGGCAGATAGAGCTGCGCGGGCTGCAGGCCCGGGTCCATCTGCACGGGCAACACGATGGCGCCATAGCGGTTGGAGACATGGACCAAATCGCCGTCCTGCAGCTGCAGGCGCTGCATGTCCTGGAGACTGACTTGCAGCTGCGGTTCGCTGACATGGGCGAACAGGCGCCCCAGCTGGCCGGTGCGCGTCATGCCATGCCATTGATCGCGCAGGCGACCGGTATTGAGACTGAACGGATGCCTTGCATCGCGCGGCACGGCCGGCGCCTGCCAGGGCTGGGCATCAAAGCGTGCGCGCCCGTCATCGGTTGCAAAGACTGCGTCGCCATACAGACGCTGACGGCCCTGGCTGGCGCCTTGGGGCATGGGCCATTGCTGGGGTCCCTTGACTTCCAGCACCGTCCAGCTCAGACCCGTGATATCCAGATCGCGCCCGCGTGTGGACTCGCGGTGCTCGTTCCAGATGGCTTCGGCACCCACGTCCGCATTCACAGTGTCATAGGGAAACAAGCTTGGCAGCGAGGGCCGCAGATGCTGCTCCAGGCGCCGCGCCAGCTGCACGCCTATCTGCCAGTCATGGCGTGCCGCCCCCGGCGCGACCACGGCAGCGCGCACCCGCGAGATGCGCCGCTCGCTGTTCGTGACCGTGCCCAGCTTCTCGCCCCAGGTGGAGGCAGGCAGCAACCAGTCGGCATAGGCCGTGGTCTCGGTCGCGGCAAAAGCCTCCTGCACCACCACCAGCTCGGCACGCTCCAGCGCCCTGCGCACCATGGCCTGTTCGGGCATGCTCTGCGCGGGATTGGTGCAGGCAATCCACAAGGCCTTGATCTGCCCGTCGGCAGCGGCCTCGAACATCTCCAGCGCAGACTTGCCTGGCCGCTGCGGAATCGACTCCACACCCCATAGCCGCGCCACTTCGGCCCTGTGCCCTGCGTTGGAAAGATCACGATGCGCGCTCAGCAGATTGGACAGCCCGCCCACCTCGCGCCCGCCCATGGCATTGGGCTGGCCCGTCAGCGACAGGGGCCCGGCGCCAGGCCTGCCGATCTGGCCCGTTGCCAGATGCAGATTGATCAGCGCGGCGTTGTTCGCCGTGCCGCTGCGGCTTTGGTTCAGACCCTGGCAGTACAGGCTGAGCGTGGGACGACGCGCTTCCGCCGACTCCTCGGCACCGCCCAGCGCCATCCAGCGCGCCGCCCGGTACAGGTCCGCCACGGGCAGGCCGCAGATGGCAGCGACCTTCTCGGGCGTGGCTTCGCGCACCAGTTCCTTGAGCGCTGCAAAGCCGCTGGTGTGCTGCGCGATGAAGGTGCTGTCCGTCCAGCCCTCCCAAAGCATGATGTGCAGCAGACCGTGAAACAGCATCACATCGCTGCCCGGCTGCAACGGCAGATAAAGATCGGCCAGTTCGGCGGTCTCGGTACGGCGCGGATCGGCCACGATGATCCTGAGTTGCGGATTGCGCGCCCTGGCCTCCTCCACACGCCGGCACAGAATGGGATGCGCCCAGGCCATATTGCTGCCCGTGATGAACATGCAGCCGGCCAGGTCTATGTCCTCATAGCAGGCCGGTGGTGCATCGGCGCCCAGCGTGGCCTTGTAGCCGGCCACGGCGCTACTCATGCACAGGCGCGAATTGGTGTCGAGATTATTGGTGCCCAGCAGGCCTTTGACCAGCTTGTTGAAGACGTAGTAGTCCTCGGTCAGCAGCTGGCCACTGAGGTAGAAACCCAGCGCGTCGGGACCATGGGCTGCATGAATCTGGGCGATGCGCCCGGCCAGTTCGTCCAGTGCCAGATCCCAGCTGACCGCCTGCGGTACGGCTGTACGCTCCAGCCGGCGCATGGGCTGCAGCAAACGTGCCTGCTGGGCATAGGCGGGCGCGGCCGTCAGATGCAGGGTGCTGCCCTTGGTGCACAGACGGCCCAAGTTGGCAGGATGCTCGGGATCGCCGCGCACGCCGGTAATCTGCAGGCCATCGGACTCGATGACCACGCCGCAGCCGACACCGCAATAGGGACAGGTGGACTTGGTTTCTTTCATGGCGTCACCAGAGAGAGGCGGCGGCGTTCAGATTCACTCCTACGCGGACCGCCGAAGTCGAGTTCGCAGCCCACACGGCAACAAGGGCAGCTGGATTGGGTCTCACACATGGCAGACTTTCAGTGAAATCATGCTGTAACGCTTTCTGAACAAGCGCATGCAGCTATTTATTTCATATCAACAGAGACACTAGGCCGTGGCGCAGCCTGACCTGGCTGCGCAATGCGCAGGACCGGCATGCGGGCGGGTCTGCTCCAGGGCACGGCTGGCCAGCTCGTCGGCGCGCAGCTGCACCTCGCCGTCCTGCACACGCACGCTGAAATAGGGCGTGCAGCCCTCATCGGGCGCCGCCGCCTCGCCGGTGCTGAGCGCAATCGTCCAGTTGTGCAGCGGGCAGGCCACGCTGCGGCCGAACACAATGCCTTGCGACAGCGGGCCGCCCTTGTGCGGGCAGCGGTCCAGCAGCGCAAACACCTCATCGTCGGCATTGCGAAACACGGCCACATCCAGCCCTTGTGCACGCGCCACGCGGCGTGCTCCCAGCACGGGGATGTCATCGATCGTGCAGATAGAAATCCATTCGCTCATTTCTGGCTCCTCGGTGCTTGTGATCAGACGCTGGCGCTTTCGGTTTGCGCAGCCATCAATCGCTGGAACTGCCGCGTATCCACGGATGCCTTGTCGGCTTCGAACCAGGGGTCGGGCTCGCCGTCCAGTGCAAACTGCAGCTGCTCCCACAGCGCCTTGCGGCCCTCGGCATCGTCGAGAATGCGGCGCTTGACATAGTCCAGACCCACGCGATTGATGTAGTGCACCGTGCGCTCCAGATACCAGCCTTCCAGGCGATACAGCTGCATGAAGGCGCCCGTGTACTCCATCACCTCTTCGGCGGTCTTGAGCTTGGTGAAGAAATGCGCGACCTCGGTCTTGATGCCGCCGTTGCCGCCCACATACATCTCCCAGCCCGAATCCACACCGATGATTCCCACATCCTTGATGCCGGACTCCGCGCAGTTGCGCGGGCAGCCGCTGACGGCGAACTTCACCTTGTGCGGTGCGTACATGCGCCACATGGCGCGCTCCAGGTCCTTGCCCATCTGGGTGCTGTCCTGCGTGCCCATGCGGCACCATTCGCTGCCCACACAGGTCTTGACCGTGCGCAATGCCTTGGCATAGGCATGGCCGCAGGGCATGCCTATATCGTTCCAGACGGCCTGCAGATCCTCCTTCTTCACGCCCAGCAGATCGATGCGCTGACCGCCCGTGACCTTCACGGTGGGGATCTGGTACTTGTCCACCACATCGGCAATGCGGCGCAACTCGGAGGCCGTGGTCTCGCCGCCCCACATGCGCGGAATCACGCTGTATGTTCCGTCCTTCTGGATATTCGCGTGGCTGCGTTCGTTGATGAAGCGGCTTTGCGGGTCGTCCCTGGCCTCCTTGGGCCAGGTGCTTACAAGATAGTAGTTGACGGCCGGACGGCAGGAGGCACAGCCATTGGGCGTGCGCCACTCCATGAAGCGGAACACCGCATCGGTGCTGAGCAGCTTGTGCTCAGCGATCGCGTCGCGCACAGCCTGGTGCCCGTGGTCGGTGCAGCCGCACATGGCCTTGGTCTTGGGGGCCGCCGAGTAGTCGCCACCGGCCGTGAACATGATGATCTGCTCCACCAGGCCCGTGCAGGAGCCGCAGCTGGCACTGGCCTTGGTGTGCTTGCGCACATCGTCGAGCGTGAACAGGCCCTTGTCCTTGATGGCCTTGCAGATCGCTCCCTTGGTCACGCCGTTGCAGCCGCAGACCTCGTCGCCGTCGGCCATGGCCGCGGCCTTGCTCTGCCCCTGGTGGCCGGTGTCGCCGAGATTGGATTCGCCGAACATCAGCTTGTCGCGGATATCGGCCACGCTGCGCCCTTCGCGCAGCAGCTTGAAGTACCAGCTGCCGTCCACCGTGTCGCCGTACAGGCAGGCACCGACCAGCTTGTCATCCTTGATGACCAGCTTTTTGTAGACCCCCGCATAGGGGTCGCTCATGAGGATTTCCTCGGTATCGCCGCCGCCCTGGAAATCGCCTGCAGAGAACAGATCGATGCCCGTGACCTTGAGCTTGGTCGAGGTCAGCGAACCCAGATAGCGACCGATGCCGAACTCCGCCAGATGGTTGGCCAGTACCTTGCCCTGCTCGAACAAGGGCGCCACCAGTCCGTAGGCAATGCCTCGGTGTGCCGCGCATTCGCCCACCGCATAGATGCGCGGATCGGTCACGGTCTGCAGCGTATCGCTGACCACGATGCCGCGACTCACATGCAGGTGCATGGACTCGGCCAGTTCGGTGCTGGGGCGAATGCCCACGGCCATCACCACCAGTTCGGCCGGGATCTCGCTGCCGTCCTTGAAACGCACGGCACGCACGCGGCCACTGCGCCCACCGTCTTCGTCGCCCAGCAGCTCCTGTGTCTGTGCCTGCATGCGGAACTGCATGCCGCGCTCAGCCAGCGATTTCTGCAGCATGCGGCCCGCCTGATCGTCGAGCTGGCGCTCCATCAGCCAGTCGCCGACATGCACCACGGTGACCTGCATGCCGCGCTTCATGAGGCCGTTGGCCGCTTCCAGTCCCAGCAGGCCACCGCCGATCACCACCGCATGCTTGAGCGTCTTGGCCGCCTCGATCATGGCCTCGGTATCGGCGATGTCGCGGTAGGCCAGCACGCCCTCCAGGTCCTTGCCGGGGATGGGCAGGATGAAGGGCCTGGAGCCCGTCGCCATGATCAGGCGGTCGTACTCGGCGCTGGCGGTCTCGCCCTGGGCATTGACTGCATGTACCGTGCGCCGTGCCCGGTCAACGGCCGTCACGGTATAGCCGGCGTGCAGCAAGATATGGTGGTCCTGGTACCAGGACCAGTCGTTGAGCACGATATCGCCGAGCGTCTGCTCGCCGGCGAGCACGGGCGACAGCAGAATGCGGTTGTAGTTGGGATGCGGCTCGGCGCCGAAGACCGTGATGTCGTACAGATCGGGGGCAATGGCCAGCAGCTCTTCCAGCGCGCGCACGCCTGCCATTCCGTTACCAATCATGACCAGTTTGGATTTTTTCATCTGAGTCCCCGTGGGCATTTGCAAAGCCAAAAAAAAGACGTCTGCGCGCTTCATGACTTGCATGAACGCGTAGACGTCTTTGTCTGTGGGTTCTGGTCCAGCCTTGCACCATCCCCCGGTGACCCACCTTGGCCACGCTGAACAACACGCAATTGCTGTGCCAGCTTTTCTCAGCCTGCAGAGACTATTTCATCCTGCGGCATGCACTGCTTTTGTGCATGGCCGCTTTATTGCTGTGCAAAACAAACATGGCGCCCCAAGGCGCCATGCAGCTTGAAATCAAAAAGGCTCAGGCCGCCTTCTCCACATGGCCCTGACGCGTGTAGAGAAAGTCGATCACGGCCTTGCGATAGCTTTGGTAATGCGCATCCTCGGCCAACTCCACCCGGCTGCGCGGGCGTGGCAGCTCTACATGCAGCACCTCGCCAATCGTGGCAGCGGGACCGTTGGTCATCATCACGATCTTGTCGGACAGCAGCACGGCCTCATCCACATCGTGCGTGACCATGACCACGGTGCTCTGGGTGCGTTCCACGATCTCCAGCAGCTCGTCCTGCAGCTTGGCACGCGTCAGGGCGTCGAGAGCGCCGAAGGGCTCGTCCATGAGCAGCACCTGGGGCTCCATGGACAGGGCGCGGGCAATGCCCACGCGCTGCTTCATGCCGCCCGAGATTTCGCCAGGGCGCTTTTGCGCCGCATGGCTGAGGCCCACCATGGCCAGCGCCGCATCGGTGCGCTGCGCCAGCTGTGCCTTGCTTTCGCGCTTGCCGAAGACACGCTCCACGGCCAGGTGCACATTGCCCCAGCAGCTCAGCCAGGGCAGCAGCGAATGATTCTGGAAGACCACCGCACGCTCGGGGCCGGGGCCCTTGATTTCCTTGTTGGCGCACAGCAATGCACCGCCCGAGGGAATGGTCAGGCCGGCAATCAGATTGAGCAGCGTCGACTTGCCGCAGCCCGAATGCCCGATGAGACTGACGAACTCGCCCTTGGCAATGTTCAGATTGATGTCGCGCAGTGCGGGAAACAGGCCCTTGGCGGTCTTGAAGGTCTGCTCCACCCCGTGGATCTCGATGTACTTGGTGCTGAGAGATGTATGCATGAGGTACTCCTTGCTTTGTTCCGAGACCACCGTGGCGCCGGCTTTGCCGGGCCACCGGTGGTGCCCCCTTGAGGGGGTGACGCGCCCGAGGGCGCGGCTCAGGGGTGGGTTAAGTCTTGACCTCTTCAAACGTAAAGGCCGAAGCCAGCTTGACCAGGGCCCACTCCAGCACCAGGCCCACGATGCCGATCACGAAGATGGCGATGATGATGTTCTTGACGTTGAGGTTGTTCCATTCGTCCCAGACCCAGAAGCCTATGCCCACGCCGCCCGTCAACATCTCGGCGGCCACGATCACCAGCCAGGCCGTGCCCACGGCCAGGCGCACGCCGGTCAGCATATAGGGCAGCACCGCAGGAAACAGAATGGTGGTGGCGATCTTCCACTCCGACAGATTGAGCACGCGCGCCACATTCATATAGTCCTGGGGCACGCGCTGCACGCCCACGGCGGTGTTGATGACCATGGGCCAGATCGAGCAGATGAAGATGGTCCAGATGGCTGCCGGATTGGCGCCCTTGAACACCAGCAGGCCGATCGGCAGCCAGGCCAGCGGCGAAACCGGACGCAGCAGGCTGATCAAGGGGTTGAACATGCGCGACAGAAAGCTGAAGCGTCCGATCGCGAAGCCCAAAGGGATGCCGACCAGTGCCGCAAGACCGAAACCCAGGGCCACGCGCTGCAGCGAGGACAGCACATTCCAGCCCACGCCCTGGTCATTGGGTCCGTTGCGGTAGAAGGGATCGCTGAACACCTGCAGGGCCTGTTCCCAGGTCTCGGCCGGGGTCGGAATGCTCTTGCCGGTGCTGCTCGAGACCAGCGACCACAGGCCGACCAGCAGTGCCAGCCCCAGCACCGGAGGCAGGGCCTGACCAAATAGCTGTTCAGCCCATTGGCGTAGGCGGCTGGGTACCACCGCAACCGGAGCCGTGACTATCGCTTTGGGTTTGATATCTTTTTGCACTTCAGCCTTTACAAGTTCTGAGCCAGCAGCTATCTCTTTTGAAGTTTCGAGCAGCGCATCGTTGGCCGCCTGGGCTGCCAGTTGCGGATCGTGCGGGGGGTCGAGTTCAAGCGGTGAGTGAAGTACGGCACTGACCATGATGGTTCTCCGTTAAGGTGGCGGCCTCAGGCCTTGATCTTGAAGCTGTCGGCGTACTGGGCAGGGTTCTTGCCGTCCCACACCACGCCGTCGATCAGCTTGCTGGTGCGCAGTACATCCTTGGGCACGCTGACCTTGAGCTGGCTTGCCGCCTGCTGGTAGAGGTCGATGCGATTGATCTGCTTGGCCACGGCCAGATAGTCGGGATGGGCCTTGAGCAGACCCCAGCGCTTGTGCTGGGTAAGAAACCACATGCCGTCCGACAGATAGGGGAAGTTCACGGCACCATCGTTGAAGAACCTCATGTGGTTGGGGTCGTCCCAGGTCTTGCCCAGTCCGTTCTGGTAGCGGCCCAGAATGCGCTGATTGATGGCGTCCACACTGGTATTGATGTACGACTTCTGGGCCACGGTCTCGGCCATCTTCGTCTTGTTCTGCAGGCTGGCATCGATCCAGCGGCTGGCCTCGAGAATCGCCATCATCACGGCGCGGCAGGTGTTTGGATTCTTCTGCGCGAACTCGCCCGTGGTGCCCAGCACTTTCTCGGGGTGATCCTTCCAGATGTCCTGCGTGGTATTGGCCGTAATGCCGATGCCGTCCATGATGGCGCGATGGTTCCAGGGCTCGCCCACGCAGAAGCCATCCATATTGCCCACGCGCATATTGGCCACCATCTGGGGCGGCGGCACGGTGATCAGCTTGGCCTCGGATAACGGGTTGATGCCCGCAGCCGCCAGCCAGTAATGCATCCACATGGCATGGGTGCCTGTGGGGAAAGTGCCGGCGAAGGTGTATTCGCGTTTTTCCCTGGCCATGACCTTGGCCAGGCTGGCTCCGTCGACCGCGCCCTTGTCGGCAAGAGCCTTGGACAGCGTTATCGCCTGGCCGTTGTTGTTCAGGCTCATGAGCACAGCCATGTCCTTCCTGGGGCCGCCTACGCCCAGGTGCAGACCGTAGACCAGGCCGTAGAGCACATGGGCAAAGTCCAGCTCGCCGTTGACCAGCTTGTCGCGCACGCCGGCCCAGCTTGCCTCCTTGCTGGGGACGATCTTCACGCCGTATTTCTGATCGAAGCCCAGCACAGAGGCCATGACCACGCTGGCGCAATCGGTCAGCGGTATGAAGCCGATCTTGACCTCTTTCTTCTCCGGCGCGTCGGAGCCTGCGGCCCAGGCGCCATGGTGGCCCAGCATGCCATAGAGGGCGGCAGCGCCGGCCACGCGCAGAAACTCACGCCGGCCACCGGCAGATACGGGCTCGGGCGCAGGAGCAGTAGTCGAAGGAAGGCGCTGGCTCATGAGAAAACTCCATCAAGAATCGTGGTGAAGGCGATCCGGAAAACAAAAAGGCGCCCTTCCCTCCTCGGGTGTGAGGAGAAAAGGACGCCGTTGTCCCAGGTCACTCGTAATAACGCTTTAAGCGCGACCGCCTTTGGTCTGCTTGACATCAACAGTCATGCACAAACCATGCCAGACCTTGATCAGAGGCGGAGCATGCTTTGCGCCTCCGGTTTTGGCCCATATTTGGTGCAGCGCAACAAACACCGAGCTGCCAAGCGCTATGAATTGGTGCTGCCCGGCAACAGGTCCACCGTGGCCAGAATCGCCTCGGCCACATCCAGCATGCGCCGGTTCTGGTTCATGGCCGTCTGCCGGATCAACTTGTAGGCCTCGCCCTCGCTGAGCTGGCGGTAGTTCATCAGCACGCCCTTGGCCCGCTCTATGGTCTTGCGCTCCTTGAGCGTGGCACGTGCCTTGTCGATTTCGGTCTGCATGTCCTGCAGGCGCATGGATTGCTCCTGCACCAGCAAGACAATGCTTTTCTCGAGCTGCAACCCGTATGCGCCCTCCGCAGGCAAGGAGGCAGTTGACTGCGCGCCCCCCAGAAAGGCCGCAGCCGCTTCGGCGCGAGTCCCGGGCTGCGGCTGCATCTCCAGCAGCGCCAGTTGCTGGCAGAGCGCTGTACGGGCCTGCTCCAGCTTGCGCAGACATTGGGCCTGCAGCTCTTCGGCCAGGAATGCCTCAATCTGGTGCATGGCATCGAGCCGGCTGGAACAGGCTTCGAACCATGGCGAGCTCAGGCTGCAGTCCAGCGCCATGCCGTCCCCAGCCGTGCAGCCCAGGCGCCGCAGCCGCTCGATCACCGTCATATCGGGACAGGCCCCGCATTGCTGCTGCCAGCGCTCCATCCCCGAGGGAGTGGCGAAGTCTGCAAACACCTGAAAGCAGCGCTCCTGCGATTCGATCAGATGCAGCCAATGGCGCTGACGCTCCGTCCTGCCTACCCCTGTGGTAAACGCCGCGACCCCCGTGGCACGCTCCTGGCCCGCCAGTTCCTTGCCCTGCATAAAATGAAACAGCGCCACCAGCGATTTCGCGATATCGGGATCGCAAGCGCTGTCCGCCGCCTCGAACACCACGGTCAGGCAGGCCGCAATCATGCGGATCAGCGCCTGCGTGCAGTCCTCGGCACTCAGCTGCAGCGCATCGCGCCGGCGGCGCAGCAACGGCAGGGCTTCAAAGCCTTGCAGCGCATTGGCGATCGCATTGAACAGGCGAGCGCCATGCGCACCTGGCGCCCGCGCGCCCAGCTCTTCAAGCGCGAGGCAGACTCGCTCCATGACCTGGTCCACATGAAGGCCGTGGTCGAGCAGGCTCTGCTGCGCCTGTGCGCCGCCGCTGACCAGAAAGATATTCGATAGACCGCGCTCTTTTTGCAGCGCATGGACGAGCTCGGACATGCTCGCCACCAGGCTGCTGGCGCGGCTGATCTGCTCCAGCTCGGCAATCTCGCTTTGCCTTGCAGCCACCAGATAGTGCAGAGGCGTTTTCATGGGGTAGTGCTTGTCGTCATGTTGATGCCATGGACGACCAGCACATTTCATGCCATCTCAGGCAAGGCGACGCTGCCGCCTCTCCCAGAGCCGGTCCACCATGGCACCCGCACCGATTCCCACGACATAGGCCAGCAGATCCAGGGGATCGAAGCCATTGCCCAGCACCAGGTAGGCCAGCTTGTTGGCGCGCAGGGCCTGCATCCAGGGGGCCTGATAGAGCTGCAGCAACTCGACGGCAAAGGCGATGACCAGGGTCCAGGCCATGAGCTTGCCGCGCGTGATGGCCGGCCGCAGCCAGGCCACGCACAGCAGCACCACCCAGGCCCAGAGCGCATCGCCCGGATAGTTGCCCAGCACGGCGGGAAAGGGCATGTAGCCCCGGCGCGATGCCAGCCCGATGGCGATGACCGCCACAATGAGCAGGGTCAACCCCATCCGTGAGCGACGAAAGGGCCCGGCAGCGGCCAGATGTATCAACAAGCTGTCGTCCCCTTTAGTCGATATGCGCGCCGGAGTCCTTGACCACCTGCTTCCAGTACGCCAGCTCGGCCGGCAGCATGGCCTTGAAGCTTTGCGGCGTGGACTCCACGCGCTCGGCGCCCAGAGTCTTGAGGCGCTCGGCCATCTCGGGCCTGGCCAGCACGGTCTTCACGGTCTGATAAAGCGTGTCCACCACCGGCTGCGGCGTACCGGCCGGTGCAAACAAGCCATACCAGCTGGTCACGGCCAGCCCCTTGCCCAGCACGGGGATCTCGGGCGCCAGCGATGTCGGCCTGTCGGACGCCACGCCCAGCACGCGCAGCTTGCCGCTGCTGACAAAAGGCATCACACCGGGAAAGCTGCCAAAGGTCACCGGCAACTGGCCGGCCACCACATCGGTGGCGGCAGCCGACGCCCCCTTGTAAGGCACATGCAGCAGGCTCACGTTCTTCTGCTTTTTCAGCATCTCGCCCAACAGATGGTTGAGCGTGCCATTGCCGGCAGAAGCGTATTCCACCTTGCCCGGATGCGCCTTGGCATAGGCCACCAGTTCGTCCAGATTCTTGGCCGGGAAGTTCGGATTTACCACCAGCAGATAAGGCGCGACGGCCAGCTGCATCACGGGAGTGAAATCCTTGATGGGATCGAACGGCACCCTGGAATAAAGCGCCGGATTGATGGTGTAGGCGCTTTGCGCCGTCACCAGAAAGGTGTAGCCGTCGGCCGCGCTGCGCGCCACCTGGCCCGTACCCAGATTGCCGTTGGCACCGGCGCGGTTTTCCACGATGACGGGCTGGCCCAGCGAATTCTCCAGCCCCTGCGCCACGGCACGCGCAATCACATCGTTGGCACCGCCAGGTGCCTGGGGCACGACAAAGGTAATCGGCTTGGCAGGCCAGTTGCTGCCCTGCGCCAGTGCTTGCGTCAGAGGAGCCGCCACCACGGCAGCCACCGCAGCCAGCAGCAGCGGGCGGCGTCGGGTTCCGGATATAAAAACAGCGTTTCGCGCCATCTCGGTGCGCGCAGCTTCTTCAAACTTCATGGCAATCACTTTCTGTGGTGGTGGACATGGATGCTGCCAGCCCTCCATGCCGGCCTGTCGTCCCATGCAACAGGCCATTCTTGTATCGCTGGTCGGGCGACCTGAGCAGCGCTCACTGTTCGGCCATCGCGTTTGGCAGTGGCAGCCTCCTGCAAATGCCGTGACCAAAAGCCTGGCCGCAGCGGCACGGCCTCTTCACAGCAGCACCAGCCCCGGCGGCAGACTATCGCCCAGACTGCGCCTGTGATCCTCTGCCTCCATCTGCACCACCTGCTCGACCATGGCCATCCAGCGCTCGGGAGCGCCGCTGCTTCGCATCTTCTCCAGCACCTGCGCCCTGACGGCATCGGGCAGATCGCGCGCGCGGTCACCCGTCATGCGGGCCATCTGCACGGCGGCAAACATAGCGGTTTCGTTCTTGCGCCAGTCCTGAGCCAGCGTGGCGTTCAGGAACTCCAGCGCCGCGTCGGGCGGCATCACCAGATGGGCGTTGGCGGCCAGCGATTGGCGTGCCGCCAGGCGGCCTATGGCCCACCAGGTCTGCACGGTTTCATCCTCGCGCCTGAGACGCTGCAGCATCCACTGCCCCATTTCCTGGCGGTACTGCCAGGGCACTGCCTCCATGGCCGCGAACAGGCGCAGCATGTCGTCATAGCTGCCATGGCTGGATTTGCCGCGCGTATTCTGCTGCACGGCTTTTTGCATCTGACCGGCCACGTCTTCGAGCAGCTCCATCTGCCGGGCCTCGTTCAGACCCGCAGCCACGCGGCGCCAGAACACCCACCACTCCGTCCAGTTGGCAGCCTCTTTGGCATGACCCAGGCCCTGGCCATACAGGGCCCAAACCTGGTCTATGCGCCAGCCATCGAGCTGCGCCCCCACGCCTGGGCGCAGACACCAGCCTGCAAGGTTGAACCAGACGCGCTCATGGTCGGCCGTGCGGCGGCGGCGCCTGGAACGGGCCAGCAGTGCATCGAACAAGGCACGCAGCAGGTCCAACTCCCAGCCCTCGCGCGGGCCGAGGACTCTCTCGAGCGACTGGCGCAGCTGGCGCACTTCCCGGGCCGTCACCTCCTGCGCCTGCGTGCCGAAGATACGGTCCAACAGTGCCACGGCTTCGGGCAGCCTGGCTGCCAAAGAGTCAGACTGTTTTTGGCCTTCAGCGCTTTGCCCACCCGCACTGCCAGCTTTGGGCTCCGAAGCCGAAGCACCGCGTACAGCAAAGGGCAGCAGCCAGGACTGGCCCGCATCCTGCACGGCCACGCAGCGCACTTCCAGCGTGCCGACCTCGCTCATGCAGGCTTGCAGTTGCACCTCGATCTGGGCCGCAGAGCGGCCTTCGGGCGCTGGCAGAACGGTGGCCAGTGGCGGCAGCTCCACCCAGCCATCGCCGGTCAAGGGTGCAATCTGGCCGGCCTGCACGGGCGCGTGGCTCTGGCTATTGGCCAGCAAATTGAAGCGCACGGCCTGGCCCAGCTTGAGCGCAAAACGCCGGCCAGAGAGCACCATGCGCACACCCTCTTCCGTGCCACGCGGCAGCAGGCACAGGCCTTGCGGAGCCTCACCCCTCTTGCCCGGCAGCAGCAGCCAGTAGCTGCGTGCCGAACCGCCGCCAATGCGCGGCACCATGGGCTTGATCGCTGCCGACGCCTGCCCGGCCCGTGCTGCTGGCTGATTGGGCGCAGCAATCTGTGCCACCGACAGCTCTGCCTGATGGCGGGCCAGCCCGTAGGCTGCCGCACCGCGCGCCACGGCCCAGTCGGGGTGCGGGTTGTGCAGCACGCGCACCGGGCTGCCGCGCCAGCGGCCAAGCAATTGCGTCAGACGCTGAACCATGACATGGGCATGGAACACGCCGCCGTTGAGCAACACGGTATCGGGCAGACCTTCACTTGCATGCTGGGCGAGAAAATGCGCCAGATGACGACTGATCGCCGCATCGGCCGGATAGGGCAGACCAAAGCCGCGCAGCGCGCCCTGCCGCCTGGCGGGCATATCGCTGATCTGCACGACCGGCAAAAAGCCATCGACCACCGACTGCAGCACCTGCTCACGGGTCAGCGTGACGCTTTGAGTCGCCGCCATCAGCTTGCTGCCGCCCCCGAGCAAGGTGATGCCGATCTGCTCTGGCGCGTTCTGCGCCAGCAACTGCTCCTTGGCCATGCGGCAGCGCTGGACCAGCTGGGCAAAGCGCTGGGCAGGGAGCTTCTGACCTTCGCCAGCAAATGCAGATTCGAGTTGGTGAGCCAGCGCCAAATCCATGTTGTCGCCGCCCAGCATCAGGTGCTCGCCGACGGCCGTACGCGTCAGCGTGGGCAGGCTGCCGTCAGCCGATGCACCCACGCGGATCAGCGTCAGATCGGTAGTTCCCCCGCCCACATCCACCACCAGCACCAGCCGGCTGTCCGCCAGTTGCGCGGCCAGCTCATCGCCCTGCAGCACCAGCCAGTCGTGAAACGCGGCCTTGGGCTCCTCCAGCAATTGCACGCGCGGCAGACCGGCCAGCTGTGCAGCCTCCAGCGTCAGCGCGCGTGCGCCTTCATCAAACGAGGCAGGTACGGTCAGCACCACGGCCTGCTGATGCAACGGCGCCTCGGGATAGGCTCTGTCCCAGGCCGTTCTGACATGGGCTAGATAGGAGCTTGACGCGACCAGTGGGGAGACCTTGACTACATCGTCACCCGCGCCCCAGGGCAGTATGGGCGCCGTGCGATCCACGCCGGTGTGCGAGAGCCAGCTTTTGGCACTGGCCACCAGCCGCCCCGGCACGGCAGCCCCCAGATCTCGCGCCCAGCGGCCGATGACGGCAGGCGCAGCTTCATCCGCGCCCTGCGGCGGCCAGGGCTGCTGCCAGGCCTCGCCCAGCTCGCCCTTTGCCGCCTGGTAACGTACCGAAGGCAGCAGAGACTGAGCCACGACCTCGCCTGCCGTGCTGCGCTGCGGAATATCGAGCAGCGCGATATCGCTTGTCGCAGCGTCCAGCGCAACGCTTGCCACGACCGTGTGACTGGTGCCCAGGTCGATGCCGACGGCGTAGGTGGGGCGAGATGAATGCATGGGCTGAGGCGGAGACACGTAAAAATCTGTCGCCGATCGTAACAAGAGCCGGATGCCCGAACCGCCTGCCGGGATGAGCTGCTGCCGCGACAACAACTGTCCAAAGCAGTGCACGGTGGCTGGCACGGGATTTGCCTTGTAACAAGCGCGCAGATTCGCGCAAGTTTCATAGCAAAGATCGAAGGCTAGTCGCTACATGCCAGTCAAAACAACAACTGTGTCTCGTGTCCTCCTCGCCGCTCTGGCCACCGCCGGAGCTTCCGTCGCGCTCGCACAAAGCAGCGTGCAGATCTATGGCCGCCTCAATACCTCGGTCGAGCATCAGAAGGTCGGAAACAGCAGCCTGACCGGGCTCTTCAACAACAACTCGCGCTTTGGCTTTGTGGGCAGCGAAGACCTGGGCGGCGGCCTCAAGGCCGGCTTCCAGCTCGAATCCGGCTTCGAATCCGATACCGGCGCCGGTACCGGCAGCACCGGCGCCCTGGCCTTTCAGCGCCAGAGCGAAGTCAACCTCTCGGGCAGTCTGGGCAAGCTGCGCCTGGGCCGTTTTGGTGCCGCCACCTATTTCGGCATTGCCGACTATGGTGCACTGGATGAGCCCAACCACGACACCGGCTCCATCGCCGATGCGCTCTACGACTACGTGATGCGCAACACCAACAAGATCGCCTACCGCAGCCCTGTGATGGCCGGGCTGACCTTGGAAGCTCAGGCATCGCTACACGAAAAGACGACAGGCGCCGTGCAGAAGAACGGCTATGACCTCTATGCAAACTGGGAACGCGGCCCGTTGGCCCTGGGCGCGGGCTTTACCCAGCTGGGTGACGACAAGCAGTTTGCCCTGCGCGGCCACTACATCTGGAATGCGCTGCAGGTCGGTGCCTACTACCAGCGCTCGGACAACGGCTCGGGTTCACTGTGCAGCAATGGCGGTGCCGGTTGCGGCAGCCGCGATGCCGCCCGCGTGACTGCGGTCTACCGGTCCGGCGCTTCGGAGCTTGCCCTGGGCTACGGCTGGGCGAGCCGATGGAGCCATGTGCCCGGCAGCAGCGCACGCCAGTGGATTCTTGGCTACAACCACCACCTGAGCAAACGCACCAAACTCTACGCGGCCTACACGCACATAGACAACGGATCCGGCGTGGCCTATGGCTATAACTTCAAGGGTGGCGTGGGCTACGGGCAGGATGCCAGCAGCCTGAGCGTGGGTCTGCGCCACGCGTTCTGACCTGCTTGAGTGGCGGGCGCGTGCCATGTTGCTGGTGGGCATGGTACGCGCCCTGCTTCTCGAAAGAAGAGCTTCATGATCTTGCTCCTGGCGTGATTGGGCCTGAACCTTTTTGTGACATGCCTTTGTCACGGAAAGAGGGCGGGTCTCGGCCAAAAGCGCAGCCGCAAACGAGAGAACAAAAGAGAGAACAAAAAAGCCCGCCAACCAATCGGCCAGCGGGCTTTCGCAGTCAAGCAATTCAACAGCCTTACTCGGCGGCCTCCGCAGAGGTCTCCGCGCGCACATCGAACTCCACCTTCCAGCGCTCGCTTCCGCCCACAGGCACGGCATTGAGCTCCAGGGTGCCGATATCGGTCACGCGCGCCGCCAGGGTCACGGGCACCACCTCGCCGGCCGCACGGCCGGCGGCGGGCAGATTCAGCTCGATCTCCTGCAGCTCCACCAGCTCTTCGGGCGACCAGAAGTCCAGCATGGTGCCGACCTGATCGGTGCGGCGCACGGACGAGCCAAAGAAGCGCAGACGCACAGGCTCGCCCACGACCAGGCCGAACTCCTCGTCAGGCAGAGCGACTTCCGTGCCCTCCTCCATGCCGAACGGTGCCAGGCACAGGGCGGACAGGGGCGGCTCCATGCCAGGGATGGCGGGCATATTGCTCTCCACACCCACGTAATAGGACTGGGCCGTTCCACCGCGAATGCGCACGCCGCGGCCGCTGGTGGCGATATGGCCGTAATAGGCTGCACCGCGGGCCACGGCCAGATCAAGGTTGGCACCGTCCAGCAGGCGCGCAGGCTCGCAGGCCTCGTCGTCCAGCCAGCCGTTGATGACCTCCAGGATGCGCTGCTCGATCTGGGGCGCCTTGAGCACGCCGCCGTTGAACAGAATGGCCGTGGGATGCAAAAAGGTGGAGCCGTCGATCTGATCGCCGTCCAGGCCCTCGATCTCGGCCAGCGCATGAACCTGGCGGCTCAGAAAGGCCGCCAGATGGCGCGTGACGGCGGCATCTTGCGCATAGGGCAGGCCCAGTTGCGTGAGCGCGCCGCGCGCACGGGTCTTGGGCTTGTCGCTGACGGCCACCTTGGGGAAAAAGCCCTCGACCAGCATGGCCAGCACTTCGTCGCGTGTCACTTCGGTACGGATGCTGCCGCCGATGAGCTTGCTGCCCCGGCTGGGTACGACCACGGGCACGGCTTGCAGGCTTGCGTCAGCCAGCAATTGCTCCTTGGCTGCGCGGCAGCCATGGGCCAGCGCACGGGTTTGCCAGGCATCGAGCTGCTTGCCTTCGGCCGCCAGCTTGCGTGCAACGCCATAGGCCAGGGCCAGGTCCATGTTGTCGCCGCCCAGCAAAATGTGTTCGCCCACGGCAATGCGCTGCAGCTCCAGATTGCCATCGCGCTCCAGCACGGCGATCAGCGAGAGGTCGGTGGTGCCGCCACCCACGTCCACGACGAGGATGATGTCGCCATGCTTGACCTGCTTGCGCCACTGGCCGCCACTGGCCTGGATCCAGCTGTAAAGCGCGGCCTGAGGTTCTTCGAGCAGTGTCAGCCTGGCAAAGCCCGCAGCCTTACAGGCCTCGGCCGTCAACTCGCGCGCGGCGGGGTCGAACGATGCCGGGATGGTGACGGTGATGTCCTGCTGGGCAAACGGGGCCTCGGGGTGGGCCTGCTCCCAGGCGCGGCGCAAATGCTCGAGATAGCGGGTTGAAGCGGTCAGCGGTGAAATGCGGCTGACTTCCTCGGGGGCATCGGCCGGAAGAATGCCGGCGCGGCGATCGACGCCAGGGTGGCAGAGCCAGCTCTTGGCGCTGCTGACCAGACGGATGGGCGTGGCCGCGCCGCGGCTGCGGGCAAATTCGCCGGTGATGAAGTTGCAGGGCGCACCGGGCAAGCTGCGCTCGGCTTCGGTCAGCTCGCTGTCGTGCGGCAGATAGAGAAAGGACGGCAGCAGGGGCCTGGCCTCGACACTGCCGGGAGCCGTGAGCTGGGGAATGTCCAACACGCCCTGCACCACCTTCTCGCCATCGCTGGCGCTCTTGTTCACATAGGACAGCGCGCAATGCGTGGTGCCCAGATCGATGCCGATACTGAACTGAGTGCCGGCAGATGGAGCATCGACTTGGCCAGCAGCGCTTTGCGGCTGAGCGGTGGCAGCCACGGAATCAGGAGCGTCCGCAGCTTGACTGGCCGCACCCGATGCGGCGATGGAGGCAAACATATTCATGGCTCACAGCTCCACATCGGCTTGGGCGATGACCTTGGCGGCCTGAATGTCGGTGAGCTGGGGCAGCTTGACCTGCGTCACCAGCCAGCCGCGATGGGACAGCGTGCCGGTAAACGGAGGCTGGCCGACCACATTGCCCGTCAGTCGCACGGCAGCAGCGTCAAAACCGGCCTGCAAAGTGATGCGCGAGCCTTCGGCTTCGCTGCAAACGGGGGAGAGCGTGAAATGCTCGCGCAGCACCTTGCGGCAGCCTTCATGCACCACGCGCGCAGCCGCGCCGATCTCGGCATCGGTATAGGGCGCGACGTCTTCCTGGATGAAGTCCACAAAACGGGCCTCGCGCTGCATCAGGCCCAGCAGTTGCAGGGCGGCGCTATCGGTGGCGACGCGCTTTTCCACTTCGACGGTTTTTTCGATCAGCTTCTCGACCGGAACCTCGACGGTCTTTTCCACGATTTTTTCGACCGGCACTTCGACGCGAACCTCGACGATCTTCTCGACCGGCACTTCCACGCGTACTTCCCTGGGGGCGACGTCGGCGGCAAAAGCCTCACCGGCGCGCACACGACTCACGTCGGCGGCCAGACGGCCGTTACCAAGGATGGCAAAGAAACTGCCGATCGCGATGGCGATGCGGCTCAGGAATGAGGGGGGGGTATTGGCAGTCATGGAGTCTGTCTCAAAACGGGTTCACGCATGCAGAGTCATTCTGTGGCGCCCTTGCGGGCTGCGCTGCGCGAACCGAAAACGGAGCCTGACCAGGCGGCAGCAGCACGGCCGACCCTGGCGACACAAGGCTGGACGCGCCGCAAGCGATGCGCGCGGGCCTGTGCAACAGGCGCAGATATTACCCAAAAAGCCCGGTCAGCCGTCCCGCTATGGCTTTGCCGCGCCGGCTGCCGCACCTAGACACGCGCTGCCGGGTCATACGCCGCAAGCATGACCTTCTTCCGTTTCATCGTTATGAAACCGCTGCCATTTGCCGGATAGTTGATGCAGGATCTTGACAAACAGGCCGCCCCGGCAACGGGTCTTGCCGATTCATGGGCTGCAGGCAATGCGCGGCACCATGGACGACCGCACAACAATTGCATTGCGTTTTCGATACGCCCACTTCCCGAGGAGACTTCCCCCATGCGCCTGATGACCGCGAACATAACGCTGGCATGTACCGCCCTTGTAGCCGCCATGGCCGCCTCCGGCAGCACGCTGGAAAAACTGCAGAAGACCGGCAAGGTGGTCATAGGCGTGCGCGAAAGCTCGGCCCCCATGGCCTATGCCATAGGTGCCAACCACCGCTTCACCGGCTACCACGTGGAGTTGTGCGAAAAGGTACTGGCCCAGATCGCGCCCAGTGCCAAGATCGAATACATGGCCATCACCGCGCAGAACACCATGCCACTGGTACAGAACGGCACGGTGGATCTGGGCTGCGGCCCCACGACCAACAACCTCAGCCGCCAGAAGCAGGTCTCGTTTGCCGTCACCACCTATGTCAGCCAGGTGCGCATGGCCGTGCGCGCAGACTCGCCTGTGACCTCGTTCAAGCAGCTCGACGGCAAGACCGTGGCAGCTTCGGCAGGCACCACCGCCGTGCAGTTGCTGCGCAAGTACAGCCATGACAACAATGTGAAGCTGCCGACCCAGCTGGGCAAGGACCATTTCGAGAGCTTTCTGATGCTGGAGTCCGGCCGCGCTGACGCTTTTGTGCTTGACGACAATCTGCTGGCCGGCGTGATCGCCAACTCCAAGGATCCCAAGGGCTACAAGATCGTGGGCGAGGCGCTGGGATCGGAGCCCATCGCGCTGCTGATGCGCAAGGACGATCCCGGCTTCAAGAAGGCCGTGGACGATGCCCTGGTGCGCATGATGAAGTCCGGCGAAGTGGCAAAGGTCTACGACAAATGGTTTATGCAGCCCATTCCGCCCAAGGAAATGCCGCTGAACCTGCCCATGAGCGAGACGCTCAAGCAGCTGCTGCAAGCGCCCAATGACAAGCCGCTGGAAGCCTATAACAGCTGAAACGACCGCAAGCCTGCGCCTGAAGTCATGCTTTATTGATAGCTGGTTGCGCTTGTTGAACAACAAGTTCAGGCATATTCATTGCTGAACTCATTGAAGGATCTGCGCTAGCAGCTCCTTTTTTCATTACAGCGGCGCAGAAGAGGCAAACTCCTGCGCGACCTGCTTGAGCCAGCCCTGGAAGGCCTGCAACGGCGGATAGGCAGAGCGGCTGGTCGGCCAGGCCAGGTAGTAGCGCTCGGCGCTTTGCACCTCGGGCAGCTGCGGCAGAGCCTGGACCAGATCACCGGCCTGCAGCTCGCGCAGGATCAGAAACTTGGGCAGCAGCGCCACGCCCACGCCGGCAATCGCGGCCTGCGCCGCCGTGGCGAACTGATCGAACAGCATGCCCTGCATATCGCCGCCCTGGCAGCCCTGGCTGCCAAACCAGCGCTGCCAGGCGTCGGGGCGCGACGCCAGATGCAGCAGCGGCGCGTGCAGCAGGTCCTGGGGCCGGGCAAAGCCATGGCGGGCCGCCACATCGGGGCTGCAGGCCGGCACCACGGTCTCGCTCATGAGGAACTCCAGCTCCGCGCCCGGCCAGTTCGGCAAGCCGAAATGAATGGCCGCATCCACGGCCTCGAGCTGGAAATCGAACTGCGACAGCCGCGTTGTCAGATTGATGGTGATGCCCGGATGGGCGCTGAAGAACTGCGGCAGCCGCGGCGCCAGCCAGCGCGTGCCGAAGGTCGGCAGGATGGCCAGGTTCAGGCTGCCGCCCTGCGGATTGGTGCGAAAGCCCAGCGTGGCATTGGAGATGCGCGCCAGGGCAGCGCGTATCTCCTGCGCATAGGCCTGGCCCGCAGCGCTCAGGCGCACGGTCTGGCGCTCGCGCACGAACAGCTCGGTGCCCAGGCGCTCCTCCAGCGCGCGGATCTGGCGGCTGACGGCGCTTTGCGTGAGATGCAGCTCGGCGGCCGCCGCAGTAAAGCTCTGGTGCCGCGCCGAAGCCTCGAAGGCGCAGAGCAGGGACATGGGGGGCAGAAAGCGACGGGATAACTGCATGGCGGCAAGGATGTGGGAGGGATTCGGGTGCAGGTTCATTCCATCCGGGTATGACCTGCAGGCCGGATTATCGTTTGACCAAAGTCATGACGGCGCAGAACATGCTGCATATTCCTGCGGCCCCGCCAGCGGCGCGGCCATCCCTCGAACCCCAGCCCTTCTGTTTTGTCATGAGCGCCACGCCCCACGCCTCTTCCACCGCAGCCCGCTTTGTCAGCGTCGACGAGATCCGCACGCGCTTCTCGCGTGCCATGTCCGAGATGTACCGCAAGGAAGTGCCGCAGTACGGCACCCTGATCGACCTGGTGGCCGATGTCAACGCCGTGGCGCTGCAGGCCGACCCCGAACTGCGCCAGCGCATGAACAGCAGCGGCGAGCTCGAGCGCCTGGATGTGGAGCGCCATGGCGCCATCCGCGTGGGCACGGCCGAGGAACTGGCCACGCTGCGCCGCCTGTTCGCCGTGATGGGCATGGAGCCCGTGGGCTATTACGACCTCTCGGTGGCCGGCGTTCCCGTGCACTCCACGGCCTTTCGCCCCGTGCACGACGAGGCACTGCTGGCCAACCCGTTTCGTGTCTTCACCTCGCTGCTGCGCCTGGAGCTGATTGCCGATGCAGCGCTGCGCGCGCAGGCCGCCGAGATCCTCGAGCGCCGCAGCATCTTCACGCCACGCGCACTGGAGCTCATTGCCCAGGCCGAGCGTGACGGAGGCCTGGACAGCAGCAACGCCGACGCCTTCGTGCAGCAGGCCCTGGAGACCTTCCGCTGGCACAGCGACGCCACTGTGGATGCCGCCACCTACAAGGCCCTGCAGCAAGCCCACCGCCTGGTGGCCGATGTGGTGTGCTTCAAGGGCCCGCACATCAACCATCTGACGCCACGCACGCTGGACATAGACATGGCCCAGGCCGATATGCCCGCGCGCGGCATGGATGCCAAGGACGTGGTCGAAGGCCCGCCGCAGCGCGCCTGCCCCATCCTGCTGCGCCAGACCAGCTTCAAGGCACTCAAGGAGGCCGTGCGCTTTACCGATGCGGACGCCGCGGACAGTTCCGGCGCCCATACCGCGCGCTTTGGCGAGATCGAGCAGCGCGGTGTCGCGCTGACACGCAAGGGCCGCGCCCTGTACGACGAGCTGCTGGGCCTGGTGCGCGGCATAGACAGCGCGGGCAGCGCCGCGCCCGACTATGCACACCGCCTGCAGCAGGTCTTCACGCAGTTTCCCGACACGCACGAACAATTGCGCCGCCAGGGTCTGGCCTTCTACCGCTACCGCCTGACCGAGCAGGCTCAGGCCTCGCTTGCCCAAAGCCCTGCCGGTGCAGACCTGGAAGCACTGATCGACCGGGGTCTGGTGCAGGCCGAGCCGATTACCTATGAAGATTTTCTGCCCGTGAGCGCGGCCGGCATCTTCCAGTCCAACCTCGGCGGCGAGGAGCAAAAGCAATACCAGGCCCATGCCGCGCAGCAGGTCTTCGAAAGCGCGCTGGGCGCGCGCGTGCATGACGAGATCGCCCTGTACGAGGCCTCCGAGCAGCAATCCAGGGCTCAGGTTCTCGCAATGCTGTCGGGAGCTGTGGCATGAGTCGGGACAGCGCACTGGCTCCCTTTGCCGCGGTGTTTGCCGAGCCTGCGGGGTCTCCGATACGCGAGCTATTTCCTTACCTCTCGCGCCCCGGCATGATCTCGCTGGCCGGCGGCTATCCATCGCCCAGCCTCTTCGATGCCGAGGGCCTGGCCCAGGCTGCACAGCAGTCCATGGCCCAGGGCCCCGGCGCGCTGCAGTATGGCGCCACCGAAGGCCTGAGCGAGCTGCGCGAGGCCCTGGCGCAGCAGGCGCGCGAGCGCGGCATGCATGCGACGGCCGCCGACATACTCGTGACCACCGGATCGCAGCAGGCCTTTGACCTGCTGGTGCGCGTGCTCGTCGAGCCCGGCGACACGGTGCTGGTCGAGGTGCCGGCCTATCCCGCCACGCTGCAGGCCCTGCGTCTGGCCCAGGCGCGCATCCTGCCCGTTCCCATGGACGAGCAAGGCCTGCAGACAGAAGCCCTGGCCGATCTGCTGGCCGCACTGCCCGCCGGCCAGCGCCCCAAGCTGCTCTACACCGTGCCGAACTTCTCCAACCCGCGCGGCACGCTGCTGGCGGCCGAGCGCCGCGAGGCTCTGGTGCAACTGGCCAGGCAGCACGGCTTCTGGGTGGTCGAGGACGATCCCTATGGCGAGCTGCGCTTCGACGAGCCCGGCGACGTCCCCCAGGCCATGCCCGGCACCGTGCGCGCCGCTGGCGAGCGGCTGGCAGCGGGCGGCAGCAACCCGGTCGTCTATCTGTCCAGCCTGTCCAAGACCGTGGCCCCCGCGCTGCGCGTGGGCTGGATGCTGGCCGACGCGCCGCTGCTGCGCCGCTGCACGGTGGCCAAGCAGACGGCCGACCTGTGCACCTCGCCGCTGACGCAGTCGGTGGCCGCCTGCTATCTGGGCAGCGGGCGCTACCCGGCCACCGTGCAGCGCGCGCGCCAGGAATACCAGCGCCGCATGCAGGCACTGGTCCAGGGCCTGAACGCAGCGCCGGACAGCGGCATACGCTGCTCGCGTCCCGCGGGCGGCATGTTCGTCTGGGCCGAGCTGGACCACCGCATCGACCCGCAAAAGCTCTTCGACGCTGCCGTGGCCCAGGGCGTGGTCTATGTGCCTGGCAAGGCCTTCTATCCGGCCGACCCCGACCTGCACACGCTGCGCATGTCGTTTGCCGCGCCCGAGGTGCCGCAGATCGCGCAGGCCGTGGAGCGCCTGTGTCAGGCCGCCGCGCAAAGCCGCTGAGATAAAGCCCACCCTGTGCCGCTTCGCGTCTTCCCCCTCTCTGGCTTCGCCGGAGGGGGACGGCACCAACGCTGCGGGGCGGCCCTTGCGCGGCGTCCGGCCATGCACAGCGCCATGAAATCACGGAGATACAGGAGCCCGGCTGCACCGGCCCGGGCCGCGCGGCATAATCGGGGCTCAGTCATCTTCTTAGCCATGGCCTGCCTGCACCTGTCCACCGCCGCCCGCCTGCGCCGCTCTGCCCTTGCTGCAGAGCTGTCCGCGCGTGCCTGCGTGCTGCGTGCGCTGCACACCCGCCGCCATGGCATTCCCACCGCATTCGTGAGCCTGAGCGGTGTCACGGCCATGCTTTCCGCCGCCGTGCGGAAGGCTTGAAGCACACAGCTCACATCCTCCGCACGGCCTTCCCAAACAGCATTTCCCTGGTGCATGGGAGAGGTACGTCCACGTCTAAGGCGTCCGCACTGTCACGCGCACCGCATCTTGCTCAAAGGACGATCCGGAGGTCAGCCATGGACATGGAACTCACTCAAAATTTCTTGCGCGGCAAAAACCCATGTGCCATGGGCTACCGCTGGTTTGTGCGCAACAACCTGGCCGGCGGCGACTACCAGGCGGCCATGGACACCCAGGTGGCCGCCGGCCGCGTGGAAGACGCACGCTGGCTGCTGGAGAACTTCGGCTCCACCAACAGCGTGCTGGAGCTCGAGCACCTGGAGGCCGACAACTTCGTCTATGCCGGCACGCTGATCGTGCACGGCGATGTGCGCGTCCCCGGCCAGCTGCTGGTGGGTCGCAGCCTGCAGGCGGGCGGCGGCATACGCGCGGGCAAGCTGGAAGCGGGCGAAGAGATTCAATGCGGCGGCGCCATCTTTGCCGGTGAATTGCTCCAGGCCGGCGGCAGCATCAAGGCGGCCTGGAGCGTGGAGGTGCAAGGCGAGGTGCGCGCCGAAGACCTGCGCTGCGGCTGGGAGCTGCGCGGCGGCAGCCACGTGAAGCTCAAGGGCAATGCCCATATCGGCCAGGAAGTGCAGGTGCAAGGCGATATGCACTGCAGCAAGGGCCTGAAGGCAGGCGGCGCCATCGAGGTGCAGGGCCTGCTCGATGTAGGCCATGGCATTGCCGGCAACGACGGCATTCTGTGCGGCAACCATATTCAGGCCGGCTGGGGCATCAAGGCACAGGGCGATATCCGCGCGACCTGCAGCATCCGCAGCGGCGAGACCCTGCAGGCCGATGGCGAGATCGCGGCCGGCCCGGGCTATGGCGTGTTTGCCGGCATGAATGTGCAGATGCAGGCCTGGCCCGACTGCGCCTGGGTGCGTGCGCTCAAAAAGCCCGAGGCGCTGATCAGCGGCTTCTGGGAAGGCCGGCCGGCCTTCGCCTAGACGCTGGTCGGGTTAAGGTGCAAGCAGGCAAAATAGCTTTTTTGACCCAAGGCCAGCGCCCGGCGCCCGCCTGTTGATAAGAGAGTCTGCCCCGTGTTTACCGGCATCATTCAGGCCGTGGCAAAGATTGCCGCGCTGCGCGACCAGGACGGCCTGCGCACCTTCATCATGGAGTTCCCCGAAGGCTTCTGCCAGGACCTGGCCATTGGCGCCAGCGTCTCGCACGACGGCGTCTGCCTGACGGTGACCGAAAACCTCTCGCCCACCAGCGCCAGCTTTGATGTGATGCTGCAAAGCCTGAACATCACCACGCTGGGCAGCTACAAGGCCGGCGACACGCTCAATGTAGAGCGCGCTGCCAGGGATGGCGCCGAGATCGGTGGCCACCCGCTGTCGGGCCATGTGGACTTCACGGCGCCGCTGCTGGAGGTGATGCAGACCGAGACCAATCACAAGATCCGCTTCGGCATTCCCGAGGCCTTTCGCCCCTATGTGTTTGCCAAGGGCTATATCGCCGTCAACGGCGCCAGCCTGACGGTGGCCGAGGTGAATCGCAAGGAGGGCTGGTTCGAGGTCTGGCTGATTCCCGAAACCCTGCGCATGACGGTGTTCGGCGACAAGAAGGTCGGCGATCTGGTCAATATCGAGATCGAGCGCAGCACCCAGGTGGTGGTCGATACCGTGCGCGAGACCGTGGAAGCCAGCCTGGGCCGGCTCAAACCCGTGCTCGAAGCCCTGCTGCAGGAAAAAGGTCTGAGCCTGGACGATTTTGTGGATGTGCCGCAACTGCCCAAGCAATAGCCCCGGGTCAGAGGCAAGCGTCAGAACATCTTCCGGCGCCCACCCCATGCCCTCTTTTCAGAGAGCCGGTTTGAAGCGCTTGAGCCGCAGCGCGTTGGAGAGCACGAATACGCTCGAAAGTGCCATGGCTCCGGCCGCAAACACCGGTGACAGCAACATGCCGTTGAACGGATAGAGCAGACCTGCCGCCACCGGTATCAGCGCCACGTTGTAGGCAAAGGCCCAGAACAGGTTCTCGCCAATGTTCTTCATGGTGGCCTTGGACAGCGCGATTGCATTCGGCACGCCCGAGAGATCGCCCGACATCAGCACCACATCGGCCGCCTCGATGGCGATATCGGTGCCCGTGCCTATGGCAATGCCCACATCGGCTTCGGCCAGGGCTGGCGCGTCGTTGATGCCGTCGCCCACATAGGCCAGCGTGCCATGCTCAGCCTTGAGGCGCTTCACGCTCTCGACCTTGCCGCCGGGCAGCACTTCTGCCACCACCTCATCAATGCCCAGCTGCCTGGCGATCGCCTCGGCCGTGTGGCGGTTGTCGCCGGTAATCATGGCCACCTTCAGGCCCAGCGCATGCAAGGCATCGATCGCCGGCTTGGTGGTGGACTTGATCGGATCAGCCACGGCAATCATGGCCGCCACCTTGCCGCCGATGGCCGCATACAGCGGCGTCTTGCCTTCGCTGCCCAGGCGCTCGGCCTCGGCCGCAAAGCCGTCAACGCTCAGGCCAAGTTCGCGCATGAACCGGTCGGCACCAATCTCCACCTGGTCGCCCAGCACCAGGGCACGCACGCCGAAACCGGTCACCGATGCGAAGTCGCTGATGGCCGGAACCTCCAGCCCCTCGGCCTTGGCTGCATCGACAATGGCGCGTGCAATCGGATGCTCGCTGCGATCTTCCACGGCAGCCACCTGCGCCAGCACGGCGGCACGTTCAAAACCATCGGCCAGCACCAGGTCGGTGAGTTCGGGACGGCCACGGGTCAGCGTGCCGGTCTTGTCCACCGCCACCACCCTGGCATCCTTGAGCTGCTGCAGTGCCTCGCCCTTGCGCAGCAACACGCCCATTTGTGCGGCACGGCCGGTGCCCACCATGATGGAAGTCGGCGTGGCCAGCCCCATGGCGCAGGGGCAGGCAATGATGAGCACGGCCACGGCATTGACCAGGGCAAAGCTCAGCGCGGGATCGGGACCCCAGATCAGCCAGATCACAAAAGTCAGCAGGGCCGCCGCCATCACGGCCGGCACAAACCACATGGTGATCTTGTCCACCAGCGCCTGGATCGGCAGCTTGCTGCCCTGGGCCTGCTCCACCATGCGGATGATCTGCGCCAGCAGCGTATCGGCGCCCACCTTGGTGGCCCTGAATGCCAGCGCACCGTTCTGATTGACGGTGCCGCCCACCACTTCGGCGCCCTCGGCCTTCTCGACCGGCACGGGCTCGCCGCTGATCATGGATTCGTCGACAAAGCTGCGGCCTTCGATGACCTCTCCATCGACGGGAATACGCTCGCCCGGCCGCACTTCGATCAGGTCGCCGGCGCGCACCTGGGCGATATCGATTTCCTGCACCAGGCCTTCGCGACGCACGCGCGCGGTCTTGGCCTGCAACTGCACCAGGCGGCGAATGGCCTCCGAGGTATTGCCCTTGGCACGCGCCTCCAGAAAGCGGCCCAGCAGGATCAGCGCGACGATGACGGCCGCGGCTTCGAAGTACACATTCACCGTGCCTGCGGGCAGCCATTGCGGCACAAAGGTCGCGACTACCGAATAAGCGAATGCCGCCGAGGTGCCCACCGCGACCAGCGAATTCATATCGGGCGCAGCGCGCAGCAGGGCGGGCACGCCTTTCTCGAAAAAGCGCCGGCCCGGCCCGAACAGCACCACGGCCGTCAACGCGAACTGGATGTACCAGCTGTTCTGCGTGCCGATGCTGCCTGCAATCCAGTGGTGAAACGCGGGCACCATGTGACCGCCCATTTCCAGCAGAAACACGGGCAGTGCGAACACGGTCGCAAAGATCAGCGAGCGCTTGAGCGACTCGCGCTCCTGCGCCTGGCGCTGGGCTGCGGCGTCCTCACCGGTTGCGGCAACGTTGTGCAGCACGGGTTGAGCTTCATAGCCGGCCTTTTCGATCGCCGCAATCAAGCTGCTCACATCCACGCTGCCCTGCAGTTGCACGCTGGCACGCTCGGTCGCAAGATTCACCACGGCATTCTGGACACCGGGCACTTTCTTGAGCGCACGCTCCACACGGCCCACGCAGGACGCACAGGTCATGCCGCCCACCTGCAGGTCCACGCTTTGCGCGGGCACCGCATAGCCCGCTTTTTCAATCGCCGCCACGGCCTGCGGCAGGATGGCCGATGCCTGGGTCGGGTCTGCCACGGTAAGGCTGGCTTTTTCCGTGGCCAGATTGACCACGGCCTCCTGCACACCGGGCACTTTCTTGAGCGCCCGCTCCACCCGGCCCACGCAGGAAGCGCAGGTCATTCCTTCCACAGACAGCTCAAAGGCTCCGCTTTTGGTCAGTGCATTCATCGCGTTCTCCATTCACGTTGAAGGCCACTGTAGAGATTGACATCATGTAAAGGTCAACCCCCGGCAAAAACCTCTTTCGGCAGGGTGCAAACATGCGGAGTTTGGCCTGTGCGCAGCAAGGCCAGAAAAGACAAAGCGCGACACAGAGGTCGCGCTTCGAGCGGGGCTGGCTATGCCTATCGGATATGCGCGATCACGGCACCCAAGGTCTGTGCAGAGCCTGCCTGTGCGGCCAATGTGACACGACCGCTCTTGTGGGCCGAGACCTGCATTTCCATTTTCATGGCTTCCATCACTGCGATCACATCGCCTTCCTTGACCTCGTCGCCATCGGCGACCTTCCAGGCATGCAGATTGCCGGCAATCGGCGAGATGACCGCCTCAGGGTCCACGCTTTGCTGCGTGACGGACTGAGACACGCCAGTCGTCGGCGCGGACAGACCTTGCAGCAGCATGGCGGGCAGGCCCAGTTGCACGCGGCGGCCGTCGATCTCGATGGCGGTGCGCAGCAGGCTGGTATCGGCCACAGGTTCGGCGCGGGCAGCCGCTGCCAGCGGCTCGGCAAACTCGGTCTCGATCCAGCGGGTGTGGACATTGAAACCAGCAGTCCCCACAAAGTCGGCCTGATTCAGCACGGCCTTGTGGAAAGGCAGCACCGAAGCCACGCCCTCGATGCGGAACTCGGCCAGCGCACGTCGGGCGCGGGCCAGGGCCTGCTCACGCGTGGCCCCGGTGACGATGAGCTTGGCCATCATGGAGTCGAACGTGCCGGGGATCACCGAACCGGTTTCGACGCCCGAATCGAGTCGCACGCCCGGCCCCGAAGGAGGGGCAAAGCGCGTGATCAGACCCGGTGTGGGCAGAAAGCCGCGCCCCACATCTTCGGCATTGATGCGGAACTCGATGGAATGAGCCCGTGGTGCAGGAGTCTGCGTGAAAGACAGCGGCAAGCCGTCGGCCACGCGCAACTGCTCCTGCACCAGATCGATGCCCGTGGTTTCCTCGGTCACGGTGTGCTCGACCTGCAAGCGGGTATTGACCTCGAGGAAGGAGATGGCACCGTTGCCGCTGAGCAAAAACTCCACGGTTCCGGCGCTGACATAGCCGGCTTGCGCACAGATCGCCTTCGCCGCGCTGTGAATGCGTTCACGCTGCGCCTCGGTGATGAAGGGTGCGGGCGCTTCTTCCACCAGCTTCTGGTTGCGGCGCTGCAGCGAACAGTCGCGCGTACCCAGCACCACCACATTGCCATGCGTGTCGGCAATCACCTGCGCCTCGATATGGCGCGGCTTGTCGAGGAACTGTTCCACAAAGCATTCACCACGGCCGAAAGCCGTCACGGCCTCGCGCACGGCAGAGGCATACAGCTCGGCCACTTCGTCCATGCGCCAGGCGACCTTCATGCCACGGCCACCGCCACCAAAAGCAGCCTTGATGATGATGGGCAAGCCATGCTGCTGGGCAAAGGCCAGCACTTCGTCGGCATCCTTGACGGGATCCGGCGTGCCAGCCACCAGCGGCGCTCCGACCTGCAGCGCAATCTTGCGCGCCTCGACCTTGTCGCCCAGCTTGGCAATGGTGTCGGGACGCGGACCGATCCAGATCAGACCCGCATCCAGCACGGCCTGGGCAAAGGCTTCGCTCTCGGACAGAAAGCCATAGCCGGGATGGACGGCGTCGGCGCCCGAGCGCCTGGCGATCGCAATCAGCTTGGCGATGTTCAGATAGGTGTCGGCGGGCTTGTCGCCGTCGAGGCCGTAGGCTTCATCGGCGCGGCGCACATGCAGAGCATCGATATCGGCATCGGCATAGACGGCGACGGACTTCACTCCGTAATCCGCGCAGGCTCGCGCGATGCGCACGGCGATCTCGCCACGGTTGGCAATCAGAACTTTGGTAATCATGGAAGGTCCTCACAAAGTGGGTGTGAGTTCTTCAAAAGAACGAACAGGGTTAAAACGAATCCAGGCACCTACGGGAATCTGCCCCGCAAGGTCCAGATGATGGGGTGCTACGCAACCGATCACGGGATAGCCACCGGTCAAGGGGTGGTCGGCCAGAAACAGCACGGGCTGGCCGCTGGCGGGGACCTGGATGGCCCCCAGCGGCGTGCCTTCGCTGGGCAGCTCGCTGGTCACGGCGCGCGTCAGCGCCTGCTCGCCGGCAAGGCGCAAACCCACGCGATTGGACTGGGGCGTGACCTGCCAGCGCTGGGCGGCCAGCAAGGCCACGGCCTCGGGCTTGAACCAGTCGGTGCGCGGACCCAGCTCCACATCCAGCACCACCTCGCCGTCCGGGGCCGGCAGGTCCTGCGCAGGCAGGGCCAGCTCGGCCACCACGGCATGGGCTGCCGGAAGCACCGCCAGCAACTGGCCGCTGTGCAGGGCGGGCGGGCCGACATGGGCCAGGGTGTCCGTCGAAGCGCTGCCCAGCACGGGCGCCACCTCATAGCCGCCGCGCACCGCCACATAGCAGCGGGCACCGGCGACGGGTTGGGCAAGGCTCAGCGTGTCGCCATCGGCCAGCGCAATCGCGGCATGACGCGGCGCAGACCAGCGGCGTCCGTCGGCCGTGGTGATGCTGATGGGTGCATCCGCGCCCGTCACTGCAACGACGTTCTCGCCCACGCTTTGCAGCGACAGGCCCCCACCTACTGTCTCCAGCACCGGCAGCTGGCTGGCATTGCCGACCAGCCGGTTGGCCGTCTTGAACGCCGCCTGATCCATGGCACCGGAGGCAGAAACACCCTGCCCGGCCTGGCCGTGGCGACCCATGTCCTGGAACAGCGTGAGCAGACCCGTGGCGCGCACACGCAAGGCGCAGCCATTGAAACTCGTAGCTGCTTGCGCCTGTTCGCTTTTGGTCTCAGATACTTTTCCATCTGAAATCGAATCAGAGAAATCGCCAGCAGCTACTTTTTGAGTAGCAGCATCGACAAACTGCACGCGGTAGCCGGGCTGCAGCAAAGCCGGCAGATCGCGCGCCAGATCCCACATCGCGGCATCGGTCACGCCGATGATCTGCCAGCCGCCGGGGCTGGCCTGTGGATAGACCGCGCTGAAGCTGCCGGCCAGCGCCACCGCACCGGCCGGAACCTTGGTTCGCGGCGTGGCACGGCGTGGCACGTTGAAGATGGGATCCCCACCGCTCAGATAGGCAAAGCCCGGCGCAAAGCCGGTGAAGGCCACCGACCATTCGCTGCCGGTGTGGCGGCTCACCACTTCCTCGGCTGTGATGCCCAGTATCTGCGCAACCTCGGCCAGATCTTCGCCGTCATAGCGCACGGGAATCTGCACCAGCACATCCGAGCGCTGCACGCTGCCGCTGAGATCGCAGTCGGCAATGCGTCTTACCAGTTGCGCCGCGCCGATGATATGGGGCGCGAACTGGACAAGAATGGTGCGCGCGGCAGGCACCAGCTCCTGCACGCCCTCTATGGGTTGGGCCTGCAAGGCACCCAGCAGCACCAGCGTCTGCTGCAGGTCGGCCAACTCCACCAGAATGGCCTGGCGGTTGACGGGCAAAAAGCGCATGGAACTCATGGTGCTGTTTCCACAAAGGAGGTGATCTGCACGCCCTCCTGCTCGAAACGCTGGCGGATGTTGCGCGCAATGGCCACGGCACCGGGACTGTCGCCGTGCACACAGATGGAGTCTGCCTCCACGCGCACCAGGCTGCCGTCCACGGCCTCGATCACGCCCTCACGCACCAGGGTCAGCATGCGCTGGGCGATCAGGTTTTCGTCGTGCAGCACGGCACCAGGCTCGCGGCGCGAGACCAGGGCGCCGTCGGGCGTATATCCGCGATCGGCAAAGGCCTCGGCCACTACGCAGAGACCCGCATCGCGGGCCCAGGCTATCAGGGGCGCACCTGCCAGAGCCATCAGCACCAGCTTGGGATTGATGGCCTTGATGGCATTGATCACATCCATGGCCTGGCGCTTGTCCTGGGCAATGGTGTTGTAGAGCGCGCCGTGCGGCTTGACATATTGGACGCTGGTGCCGGCTGCCTGCGCCAGGCCTTGCAGAGCGCCGATCTGGTAGATCACGTCGGCCACCAGATCGCCGCTGGCCACATCCATGTTGCGACGCCCGAAACCCGACAGGTCGCGGTAGGCCACATGCGCACCCACGACCACGCCGCGCGCCTTGGCAGCCCTGAGCGTGGTCAGCATCCCGGCCGGGTCGCCGGCATGAAAGCCGCAAGCCACATTGGCGCTGCTGACGATGTCCAGCATGGCCGCATCGTCGCCCATGCGCCAGGCGCCAAAGCTCTCGCCCAGATCGCTGTTCAAATCCATTTTCATCATTCGTCTCCCGGTCAGCCTCAATGCAGCTGACCTGCGTGTTCCAGCAAATCCTGCTGCACCGTCATGGCCGTATGAATGGCTGTACGTATGCCCTGGATCTGTGTGTCCAGCGCCATGCTGGCCATGCCTGGCTGGCGCGCGGCCTGCTGCGGCAGCGCAGGTATGTGAATAAAGCCGCCGCGCACGCCGGGGCCCGCACGGCGAGACAGCCTGTGCATCAGGGCATAGAACACATGGTTGCAGACAAAAGTGCCCGCCGTGTTCGATACCGAAGCCGGAATGCCCGCATCGCGCAGATGGCGCACCATGGCCTTGATGGGCAGGGTCGAGAAGTAGGCCGCGGGCGCGTCGCGCACCACGGACTGATCGACGGGCTGATGGCCAGCGTTGTCCGGAATGCGGGCATCGTCGATATTGATGGCCACGCGCTCGGGCGTGATTTCGCGGCGCCCGCCGGCCAGTCCGAGGCTGATGATCAGCGTGGGCTGCAGCCTGGCCAGCGCCTCGTCGAGCGCAACCATGGCCGCGCCGAACACGCAGGGCAGTTGCACGGCATGCACCACGCCATCAGCAATCAGCTCGCCATCCAGCGCTCGCGCCACTTCCCACGAGGGGTTGACGCTGTCTTTGTCGAAGGGCTCGAAGCCGGTCAGCAGGATTCGGTGGGCAGCCTCAGTCATGGCAACTCTCTCTTAACGGAACATCAGGAAGTTGAGCAGGAACACATTGACGATCAGCAGCGTGATGGCCGTGGGAACCTGCGCACGGATGACGGCATTTTTGTCAATTTCCAGCAGTGCTGCGGGCACCAGGTTGAAGTTGGCCGCCATGGGTGTGAGCAAGGTGCCGCAGTAGCCCGACAACATGCCGACCGCAGCCATCACGGCCGGGTCACCATGGTAGACGCCAACCAGCACGGGCACGCCCACACCGCCCGTCATCACCGGAAAGGCCGCAAAGCCATTGCCCATGATGACGGTGAACAGCGCCATGCCGATCACGTACACGGCCACGGCCACAAAGCGCACATCCATGTTGATGTAGGTGGTGGTCACATAGGCCACTGCCTTGCCCACGCCGGCATCCGAGAACACCAGACCCAGCATGCCCAGCATCTGCGGCAGCACCAGGGCCCAGCCCAGCGCGTCGATCAGGCGGTGCGACTCGCGCAGGCCCTGCACCGGGGTCTCGCGTGTCATCTTGCAGGCCAGCACCAGCGCGATCACGCAGCCGATGCCCAGACTGACCAGCGTGCTGTTCTTGGGGTCGATCAGGGGAGTGCCGCCAAAGACCAGATGCTTGGCCGACAGCGTGCCCACCATGGTGATCAGCGGGATGGCCAGCGCCGGCACGAACAGCTTGTTGCCCAGGCGCTTGGCGCTTTCCAGGTACTGCGCATCGGTGCGCGGCTGGTGCTTGCCGCCCATCACGCCGCCGAAGCCGGCAATCAGGGCCATGACGACCGCGACCGCTCCCACCCATACGGGCGGCAGCAGATCACCGACGAGGAACACCAGCGCATACAGCGCCCAGAACAGGCCAGCCGAGAAACGGCGCGGGTTGCTGCCATCGCGCAGCGTCATCAAGGCCGTCACCGCCAGCACCAGGCCGACGAGGTAGTACAGGTATTGAATGGTGATGGTCATGCCTGTTCTCCCTGGGCAGATTTCTTTTCCGCAGCAATTTCACGCGCCAGCTGCTTGTCCAGGCGATGCAGGCGGAAGGCATGGATGGCAAATGCCGAGATGGCCGTGGGAATGCCCCACAGCGCGACATGAATCGGCTCGACCTCGATGCCGGCCTCCTTGAGGAAGGTGGTCATCAGCACGATCGCGCCGAAGGCCACAAAGATGTCTTCACCAAAGAACAGGCCCACGTTGTCCGTGGCAGCCGACAAGGCGCGCAGCTTCTCGCGCACCTTGCCCGACAGCTTGCCGTAGCGGTTTTCCGTCGCGCCTTCGGCCATGGGAGCCAGCAGCGGACGCACCATCTGGGGATGCCCGCCAAGGCTGGTCAGGCCGATGGCTGCCGTGAGCTGACGCGCTGCCAGGTAGACGATCAGCAGACGGCCGGCTGTGGCCGACTTGATGGAGCTGATCCAGTTCTGCGCATGCTGACGCAGGCCATGGCGCTCCAGCAGGCCGATCACGGCCAGCGGCAGCAAGATGATGAGTGGCAGATTGCGGGTCTTGATGAAGCCGGTCCCGATGGCGGCCAGAACCTTGTCCAGCGGAAAGCCCGCCGCAAAGGCTGTGCCGATGGCGGTCACGATGACCACCAGCATGGGATTAAAGCGCAGCGCGAAGCCGGCAATGATGATGAGCACGCCGATCAGCGGCCACAGGTTTACGTCTACAGGCATGGAAGCCTCCGGAAATCACGCCCTGATCCGCTGCGCGGCGGGCTCTACCAAAGACGGGAACGCTATCGGCAACCCCGCCCAGCTCTTTTGAGGAAGGCCGGGCAGCTCTGCTTCAGACCTGCTTCATTCCTCATATTGTTGAACAATCTATTTAGATTGATTCCACAAATGAAATTGTTTGCAGAACAAATAGACTTTGTAATAGAGCAAACCCTAGGTTGCACCACTCTTTGGGACTTCTCTGAGTCAACAGAACGATGGCTACACTCTGGCGACAGCCAAAAGGGAACGCCATGAAAGTCGCAGCAGAGGTCCAGAACCTGACCGAACGCATCGCCGAAGAAATACGCAGCCAGCTGGTCAAGGGCGTGCTGAGCCCGGGCCAGCGACTGTCCGAAGCGGCACTCAGCGAAGCGCTGGATATTTCGCGCAACACCTTGCGCGAGGTGTTCCGCATGCTGACCAAGGAAGGTCTGCTGGTGCACGAGCCCAACAAGGGCGTATCGGTGGCCGTGCCCAGCATGGCGTCCATCATCGACATCTATCGCGTGCGGCGCATGATCGAGTGTCAGGCCCTTGCACAGGCTTACCCCATGCACCCGGCGCTGACGCGGATGCGCGAGGCCGTGGAAAGCGGCCAGCGGCACAGCGAGGCCGAGGACTGGTCCGAGGTGGGCACAGCCAATATGGCGTTTCACAAAGCCATCGTGGCCCTGGCCGACAGCGAACGCCTCAACGAGATGTTCTCGCATCTGCTGGCGGAGCTGCGCCTGGCCTTCGGCCTGCTGCGCGACCCGCATTTTCTGCATGCACCTTATGTGAGCATGAACCTGAAGATTCTGCAGATCTTCGAAGCCGGCAGGCCCGCGGAGGCGGCACAGGAGCTCAGTGCCTATCTGGTGCATTCCGAACGCATCATTCTGGCCGCCTATGCCCGGCGTCTGGCAGAGGCGGGGATCAAGGCCCCTTGAGGGATCTTGTTCAACAAAATGCCATTTTCAATAGAGGCAAAGCAATAAAACACCCTACGTTTCTTTGAAACTCGTTGAAATCCCTCATGGATGTTTGTTGAGACAAATGCTACTTTTGGCACAACTCTTGCCTGAGTTCATTCGTCTGCATCTCTTATCCGAGGAGTTCTCATGAAGCGTCGCATTTTCTGCGCCACCGCAACCTTGCTCGCCGGCATCGGCATTGCCGGTCATGCCATGGCACAAACCAAGTGGGATTTCGCCACCGCATACGGGCCTGGAAACTTTCACTCCAAGAACAACGAACTGTTTGTGAAGGATGTGGATGCTGCCACGGGTGGCAAGCTCAAGATCACGCCGCACTTTGGTGCGTCGCTGTTCAAGATGCCCGAAATCAAGCGTGCCGTGCAGACCGGCAATGCACAGATGGGCGAATTCTTTCTGGTGAGCTTTCAGAATGAGTCGCAGATCTTCGGCGCCGACGGACTCCCGTTCCTGGTGAGCAACTATGACGAGGCCTACAAGCTCTATCAGGCTCAGAAACCCGCGCTGCAAAAGCTGCTGGACAAGCAGGGACAGGTGCTGTTGTATTCCGTGGCCTGGCCTCCCCAGGGGATCTACACCAAAAAGCCCGTCAACTCCGCGGCCGATCTCAAGGGCATGAAGTGGCGCGTGTACTCCCCCACTACCGCCCGTATTGGCGAACTGATTGGCGCCCAGCCCGTGACCGTGCAGGAGGCCGAGCTGTCCCAGGCTCTGGCGACCGGCGTGGTGGATGGCCTGATCACCTCCAGCGCAACCGGTGCCGACAACAAGCTGTTTGAAAGCCTGAAGTACTACTACAACGTGCAGGCCTGGATTCCCAAGAATGCCGTGACCGTGAGCAAGAAGGCCTTTGGCGCGCTGGACAAGAGCACGCAGGAGGCCGTGCTCAAGGCCGCTGCCGCTGCCGAGCAGCGCGGCTGGAAAGAGTCCAGGGAAGTGGATGCACGCTCGATTGCCGCCCTCAAGCAAGGTGGCATGCAGGTCGAGCAACCCTCCGCCCAGCTCAAGGCAGACCTGGGCAAGATCGGCGCGACCGTGATCAAGGAATGGACGGACAAGGCCGGCGCTGACGGCCAGGCCATTCTCGACGGCTACAAGGCTGGCAAGTAAGGCGCAGATTGCATCGGCTCGCCCGACCCCGTCATCCGGGGCGGGCGGCCGACGACCTCATCCTCTCAGGAAGACAAGCATGCGCAAGTTACTCAACGGCCTCTATGACGGCAGTGCCTGGCTTGCCGGCATCGCCATGATCGGCGTGCTGGCGATGGTGCTGCTGACCATCACCAGCCGACTCTTTGGCTTCAGCGCCCCGGGCACCGATGCCTACGCAGGCTATGCCATGGCGGGCGCTGGCTTCATGGCCCTGGCCAGCACCTTGAAGAAAGGTGAACATATCCGCGTCACCCTGCTGCTGGGCGCGCTCAAGGGCAAGGCCTACAAGGCGCTGGAATTGACCGCCCTTGGCGTCGCCACCATTCTTTCGGCCTTTCTGGCTTTCTATTCCACGCGTCTGGTATGGCAGTCCTGGGAGATCGAAGACATCTCCGTGGGCATAGACGCCACACCGCTGTGGATTCCGCAGATCTTCATGGCTCTTGGCACGATTGTTTTTTTCATCGCGTTCTGTGACGAACTGGTGCTGGAGCTGCTGGGTAAACGCAAGGCGGTAGAGAAGGAGGGAACCCCTCATGAATGAAATCACCGCAAGCATTGCACTGATTGTGGTGCTGCTGGTCCTGCTTGGCGGCGGCGTCTGGGTCGGACTGACGCTGGCAGGCGTTGCCTGGTTCGGCATGGAATTCTTCACCGCGCGCGCTGCGGGCGATGCCATGGCCATGACCATCTGGGGCTCTGCCAGCAGCTGGACCTTGACGGCCTTGCCCCTGTTTGTCTGGATGGGCGAGATTCTCTACCGCACCAATCTGTCCGAGAGCATGTTTCGAGGTCTGGCGCCCTGGGTCAATGCGCTGCCGGGCCGCCTGCTGCACACCAATGTCATTGGCTGCACGATTTTTGCGGCAGTGTCCGGCTCCTCGGCCGCCACCTGCGCCACCGTGGGCAAGATGAATGTGCCCGAGCTGCGCAAACGCGGCTATCCCGAGAACATGGTGATCGGCTCGCTGGGCGGCCCCGCCACACTGGGTCTGCTGATCCCGCCCTCCATCATCTTGATCGTCTACGGCGTATCGGCCGAGCTGTCGATCTCCAAGCTCTTCATGGCAGGCGTGCTGCCAGGCATCATGCTGGCCCTGATGTTCAGCGGCTGGATCGTGGTCTGGGCCCTGATGAACCCGGACAAGGTGCCCAAGGCCGACAGCACCATGAGCTTCAAGCAGAAAGTCTACGAGTCGCGCCACCTGATCCCCGTCGTGCTGCTGATCTCGGGCGTGATTGCCAGCATTTACAGCGGCATTGCCACGGCGACCGAAGCCGCCGGCATAGGCGTGATGGGAGCGCTGATTCTGTCGGCCCTGCAAGGTGCACTGAGCTGGAAGAACTTCAAGGAATCGCTGTTCGGAGCCACCCGGCTGTACTGCATGATTGCGCTGATCCTCGCCGGTGCAGCCTTCATGACCTTGTCCATGGGCTATATCGGACTGCCACGCCAGCTGGCTGAATACGTGGGCAGCCTGAACCTGTCGCCCGCCATGCTGATTGCGGTACTGGGCCTGTTCTACATTCTCATCGGCTGCTTTCTGGACGGCATCTCCACCATTGTGCTGACCTCCGGCGTGGTTCTGCCCATCATCCAGGCCGCAGGCATAGACCCCCTGTGGTTCGGCATCTTCCTCGTGATCACAGTGGAGACCGCTCAGATCACGCCACCGGTGGGCTTCAACCTGTTCGTGCTGCAGGGCATGACGGGCAAGCAGATCACCTATCTGGCCCGCGTCTGCGCACCCTACTTCCTGCTGATGGTGCTGGCACTGGTCATACTGTGGTTCTTCCCGCAGATCGTGACCGTGCTGCCCAATAATATGTAAGCAAAATCGCTCTACTCGAACGCCCCGCAAGGGGCGTTTTTCATAGGCGAGCCAAGATGGCCGCATGCATGCCAGGACATGCGGGCTTCAACGCCGGGATGTTGATGCCGCATCCATCTGACAGGGTGTTACGAAAAATGCTCACTACGCTGTTAGATTAGTTGGGTTAGCCATCCAGACACATCGCAATGAAAGAAAAAATCAACTTCATTGAGAGGGAGCGCCTCTACCGACATGAACTCAAACGCCGCCGCGTGAAGTTTCTGCCCATGCAGGTACTGCGCCGGGTCTTCAAAGCGGCAGGAGTCTAGCCAGCGCTGAAGCCAGCCATCCACCTGTCATGCCAAAAACGAAACAGCGCTCCATGGGAGCGCTTTTTCGTGGCACGAAGCAACCGGCTTATTCCACCGTGACCGACTTGGCCAGGTTGCGCGGCTTGTCCACATCGGTGCCGCGTGCCACCGCCGTGTGATAGGCCAGCAGCTGCAGCGGCACCACGTGCAGAATGGGGCTCAGGGCACCATAGTTCTCGGGCATGCGAATCACATGCATGCCTTCGCTGCTTTCGATATTGGTCTTGGCATCGGCCAGCACATAGAGAACACCGCCGCGCGCACGCACTTCCTGCATATTGCTCTTGAGCTTTTCCAGCAGTTCGTCGTTGGGTGCCACGGTGACCACAGGCATCTGGCTGTCCACCAGTGCCAGCGGGCCATGCTTGAGCTCGCCGGCAGGATAGGCTTCGGCGTGGATATAGCTGATTTCCTTGAGCTTGAGCGCGCCTTCCAGAGCGATGGGGTAGTGAATGCCGCGACCCAGGAACAGCGCGTTTTCCTTCTTCGCAAAGTCTTCGGCCCAGCTGATGATCTGCGGCTCCAGCGCCAGCACGGATTGCAGGGCCACGGGAAGGTGGCGCATGGCCGTCAGATACTGCTGCTCCTTCTCTTCCGTCAGACGTCCCTTGGACTGGGCCAGCGCCAGCGTCAGCAGGAACAGACCTGCAAGCTGCGTCGTGAAGGCCTTGGTCGATGCCACGCCGATTTCCACGCCGGCGCGCGTGATATAGGCCAGCTCGCACTCGCGCACCATGGCGCTGGTGGCCACATTGCAGATGGTCAGGCTGTGCTTCATGCCCAGGCTCTGGGCATGGCGCAGGGCCGCCAATGTATCGGCCGTCTCGCCCGACTGGCTGATGGTCACGATCAGTGTCTTGGGATCGGGCACGCTGGTGCGGTAACGGTACTCGCTGGCCACCTCCACATTGCAGGGGATGCCGGCAATCGCCTCTATCCAGTACTTGGCCGTGCAGCCGCTGTAATAGCTGGTGCCGCAGGCCAGGATCAGGACCCGGTCGATCTCCTTGAATACTCGCCAGGCCGCCGCGCCGGTCTTGCCTTCCGAAGTGACCCCGTCAAACAGCTCGGGGGCAATGTTCTTCAGGCCTTCCAGCGTATCGCCCAAAGCGCGCGGCTGCTCGAAGATTTCCTTTTGCATGTAGTGGCGATAAGGGCCCAGTTCGGCTGCGCCGCTGTGCGCCATCACGGTCCTGACCGGGCGTTGCTGCTCTGTCAGGCGCTCGCCGCTCTTGCTGATGACCCAGTAGCGTCCTGGCTGCAGATCGATCAGATCGCCCTCTTCCAGGTACACGATCTGGTCGGTCACACCCGCCAGCGCCATTGCATCGCTGGCCAGGAAATGTTCCGCGCCGTCCTTGCCCACACCCAGAATCAGCGGCGAGCCGGCACGAGCGCCCACCACACGGCGGGGTTCATCCCGGTGCATCACGCCGATCGCATAGGCGCCATGCAGGCGAGCCGTCGCGGCTTGCACGGCTTCGAAAAGATCGCCGTTGTAGAGGCTGTCCACCAGGTGAGCAATGACCTCGGTGTCGGTCTGGCTGGCAAATACATAGCCCTTGGCCTGCAGCTCGGTACGCAGGGCTTCGTAGTTCTCGATGATGCCGTTGTGCACCAGGGCCACGCGGGCCGGCGCATCGGCATCGGCCACGGGCGAGATGCCGGGACCATGGCTGAAGTGGGGGTGGGCATTGCGTACGGCAGGCTCGCCATGAGTGGCCCAGCGGGTATGGGCAATGCCGGTGAAACCTTCCACATGCTCGGTCTTGACCTGCTCCATCAACTCGGCCACGCGGGCTGTAGAGCGCGCACGCTGCAAGCCCAGGCTCAAGCCGCTGGCATCCGCTGCCTGTACAGCCACACCACAGGAGTCATAGCCGCGGTACTCCAGCCGCTGCAGACCCTGGACCAGAACCGGAACGATATTGCGATGAGACACCGCAGCAACAATGCCACACATAGAGGTACACCTTAGGTTGTTTGAGCGAGCATGCTAACGGTTGCAATAAAAAATTTTCAACCAATAAAAACAACAAAATGATTGAAAATTTCACAGAATCGGAATATTGATTATTTATTCAATAAAATTTAAATAAATGAATGAAAATTCCATCAATCTGGATGACATCGACTTGCAACTGCTGCAGCAATTGCAGCTGGATTCCAGCCTGAGCAACCAGGCCCTGGCCCGGCATCTCGAGCTGTCTGCCCCTACCTGCCTACGCCGGGTCAAACGCCTGCAGGAGCTGGGTCTGATCGAGAAACAAGTCGCCATCCTGAGCAGCGAACACATCGCCCGCCTCACCGGTCATGGCCTGCAGGCCATTGTGGAAGTCTCGCTGGACCGGCAGGACAGCAGCTCACTGCTGCAATTCGAGCACAAAGCCGTGTCCGAACCCGGCGTGCAGCAATGCTGGCGCGTCTCTCCCGGCCCCGACTTCATCCTCGTCATTGCCACCATCGATATGCCTGCCTACCTGGCATTGAGCCAGAAGCTGTTCACGCAGGATGCCAATGTGCGCAATGTCAAAGCCTTCTTCAGCATCAAGCGCGCCAAATTCAGTACCGAACTGCCCTTGCCCGTCTCCAATCATTAGGGACTTGCACGCCTTTATTTTTGAACTGCCATGTGTGGTGTGGATGCCGCGCAAGCCCCTCAATATTTGATACAAATTGTATTAAATAGATTATTCTCGCATCCTTGACTTAAGCCAATTCCACCAGATGCCCTTGCATCGAGATATTCACCGCCGGACCTACCCTCTGCGCGCCTCTTATATGGCACTGGGCGGAGCGGTGGTGGCTGCGAGCCTGTCATATCTCCCGACCAATCTCGCCTGGTGGGCATTCACGACGGTCAGTGCGCTGGTATGGCCGCATATTGCTTTCTTGCATTCAAGCCGGCAACAGGATCAGTTCCATGCCGAGTATTTCAATTCTCTGATAGATGCGCTGATCGTCGGCTGCTGGATTTCTCTGATGCACTGGAGCCTGCTGCCCAGCATCTGCATTCTGGCCATAGGCGTGGCCGATCGCTTCTATACCGGTTTGAAGCGCCGCTGGCTGCCCTCACTGATCGCGCTGCTGTGCGGCATGCTTTTCATGAGCATCGCCATAAGGCCCACCCCGCAATGGGCCGCGCCACTGGCGGTACAGCTCAGCCTGCTGCCGCTGATCATCCTGCACAGCGCCTATGCAAGCTGGTCCAACAGCCGAATGCTCAAGACTCTGGCCAGGCAGAACCTGCAGCTCAAGTTGCTGGGGCGCATTGATCCTCTGACCACGGTATACAGCCGCGATTACTGGTGGAAAAAAGCCCGTGCCGCGCTGCATCAGCACCGCACCGCCAAGGAGCAGACCTGCCTGCTGGTGATTGACATTGACCGTTTCAAAAGCGTGAATGATCTGTACGGCCATATTGTGGGCGACGATGTTTTGAAAATGATCGGGCTGGCAATTAGAAACAGCCTGCGCAGCAACGATATTGCAGGGCGCTACGGCGGCGATGAATTCACCGTGCTTTGCAAGCACACCACGGCCAAGGAGGCATATTCGGTCGCCATGCGTATTTGCGAGAAAATTGCTCAGATACGCATTCGCGAATATCCACAGCTGCACATCAGTGCGAGTATCGGCGTTGCGGCAGCCGATGAAGGTTTTGGCTCGGTGACCGAGTGGATAAAAGCGGCCGACAGTGCGCTTTACAGTGCCAAGAGCGGCGGGCGCGACCAGGTGATGGATGCCACGCAACAACCCGAGCGGCAGCACAGTCCCTCGACCATGCCCATGCGACCGGAATCCACGCGAATCAGCCCGGCGAGCGCCGAGCAGGAAAGCCTGGACCGCGACGTGGTCTGACCACTCAGGGCAGGCAGGTGGGCCAATGCATCTGCAACTGGCATCCCGCATTGAGCTGGGCCTGGATTTCCGCCTCGCCGCCATGGCGGCGGCAGATATCGCGCACCAGCGCCAGGCCGATGCCGAGGCCCTCGAACTCGGCCTCGCGATGCATGCGCTGAAAGACGCCAAACAGCTTGCCTGACCGCGCCTGCTCGAAGCCGGCTCCGTTGTCGGCCACGGTGATGAAGCAGCCTCCCTGCCCGTCGCGCTGCACATCGACCTGAATGCGCGCCAGCGGCACGGCCCGCGTGAACTTGACGGCATTGGCGAGAGCTGCGTCCAAAGCCTGCTCCAGCAGACGCGGATCTGCCTGCAACATGGGGGCGACAGCGGGCAGACACCACTCTATGCGTCGGCCTTGCGCGCCTGCCTGCAGACGCTGGCGCAGACTGCCCAGCAAGGCCAGCAAGTCCACAGGCTGCGGCTGCAGCACATGGCTCTGAGCCCGATTCAGCTGCAGCAAGCCGTCGAACATGGCCGCCATGCGCTGGGCGGACTGATCCATGGTCTGGAGGAAGCTGCGCGCTTCCTCCAGGTCTTCGGCACCGGGGCTGGCGGACTGCAGCAGCTCGGCAACCAGCGGATTGAAAGCCAGCAGATGGCGCAGCGGCGCCCGCAAATCATGCGAGACGGCATGCATCCACTCCTGCTGGGCCGTGCGCAAGGCGGCCAGTTCGGCCTCGCGCCTGGCCAGCAGCGCCAGCGCTTCGTCCAGGGACTGAGGCGCCATGCTCTCCAAAGCTTGCTGCGCTTGTTCCATCAGGCTTTGGGCAGCTTTTCAGGGCGCTTCCAGTTGCGGATGCTGACCTGCCTGCCACGTCCTACCGTCAAGGCACCAGCCTCGGTGTTCTTGGTCACGGTGGAGCCACCGCCCACGGTGCCGCCGGCGGCAATCGTCACCGGAGCCACCAGCACGCAGTTGCTGCCGATATGCACATCGGCCTCGATCACGGTACGGTGCTTGTTCACGCCGTCATAGTTGGCAGTGATGCTGCCTGCGCCGTAGTTCACGCGCTCACCCACCGTGGCGTCGCCCAGATAGGCCAGATGATTGGCCTTGGCGCCGTCGGCCAGCGTGGAATTCTTCACCTCCACGAAGTTGCCGATATGCACTTCGCGACCCAGTCTGGCGCCGGGGCGCAGGCGGGCAAACGGGCCGACCAGCGCACCCTGGCCCACTTCCACGCCGGCCTTCTCGCCATCAATGTGCGTGAAGGGGTGGATCACGGCATCGTCGGCAATGCTCACATTGCTGAGATGGCAGTTGGCCCCGATCCGGGCGCCGGCGCCAATCGTCACCTTGCCGGCAAAGATGCAGTTCACGTCGATTTCCACATCCTGGCCGCAGCTCAGGTTGGCCTTGGCGCCGCGCGCATCGTCACGCAGGTCGAAGCGCGCAGGATCGGCCATGCGCACGCCCTGCTCCATCAGCTCGCGCGCCTGGCGCAGCTGGTGGGCGCGCTCCAGCTCTGCCAGTTGCAGCGGGCTGTTGACGCCCGCCACCTGCAGCGCATCGGCAATGCGGTGGCCCACCACGGGTACGCCGTCGGCCACGGCCATGGCGACGATATCGGTCAGGTAGTACTCGCCCTGGGCATTGTTGTTGTCGAGCTTGGCAAGCCAGGCCGTCAGATGCCTGGCGGGCACGGCCATGATGCCGCTGTAGATCTCGGTGATGGCGCGTTCGGCCTCGCTGGCGTCCTTTTGCTCGACGATGCGCTGCACCGTGCCGGCATCGTTGCGCACGATGCGGCCATAGCCCGTGGGATCGGCCATGGTCACGGTAAGCAGCGCCATCTTGTCGCTGCCGGCGGCATCGAGCAGACCCTGCAGCGTGTCGGCCCGGGTCAGCGGCACATCACCCGACAGCACCACGACCAGGCCATCGTCCTTGAGCGCAGGCACGGCCTGCTGCACGGCATGGCCGGTTCCCAGCTGGGGCTCCTGGCGCACAAACTTCAGGTCCATTGCACCATTGGCGCCATCTGCGCCATTGGCAGCGGCGATGGCCGCTTCCACTTCCGCAGCACCATGGCCCGTCACCACCACGGCCGAGCGCGCCTTGAGCTGCGCAGCAGTATCCAGCACATGCTGCAACAGGGCGCGTCCGGCCAGCTTTTGCAGCACCTTGGGATGGCGGCTTTTCATGCGGGTGCCTTTGCCGGCAGCCATGACGACGATGTCCAGAGGTGCAGTCATATTGATTTGTGGAATGAAAACCGCCTGATTATCGACCCATAGCCGTGCTCGGCAACTGCAAGCGCAGGCAACAGTCGCCGCAAACACCTTATGCTTGCCCTGCCATGCCTCATGCAACCACCAGCCCCACTCCGCTGCTTCGCACCCGCGCCGTCGGCGCCGGCCATCTGCGCGCCTTTCTGGCCGTGGCCCGACACCTGAACTTTCGTGCCGCGGCGGACGAGCTGGCACTGACCCAGTCTGCCGTCAGCCGCCAGATCCAGTCGCTGGAAGACGAGGTGGGCATCCCGCTGTTCCTGCGCCATTCGCGAGCCGTGGAACTCACGGGTGCCGGCGCCCAGCTGCTGCATGCCGTTCAGCCTGCACTGGAGTCGATCGACGCCACCGTGCGCCAGATCCGCCAGACCGTGGGCCGCAAGAGCGTGGCCATCACCACCTGGGCCAGCTTTGCTGCCATGTGGCTGATTCCGCGTCTGGAGGCTTTCCAGCGCGCCTATCCCGATATCGACATTCGCATAGACACGGGCGACGCCGTGGTGGATCTGGAGACCACCGATGTGGACCTGGCCATACGCTACAGCGCCGGCGTCGCCGATGCTTCGGCAAAGGCTTTGTTCGGCGAAGAGCTGGTGCTGGTCGCAAGCCCAGCCCTGCTCAGGAGCGGCCCCGCCGTGCACAGCCCCGCCGATGCGGCCCGCTACACCTTGATTGAAACCGGCGACGTGCACCGCATGCCCCAGCTGGAGTGGCTGAGCTGGCAACGCTGGTTTGCCGCCAACGGCTGCGACCAGCTGCAGCCGCCGCGCTGGCTGTACTTCAACTACGCCCACCAGATCGTGCAGGCCGCGCTGGCGGGCCAGGGTCTGGCCATCGCGCGCCTGCCGCTGGTAGCCGATGCGCTGGCGGCCGGCACCCTGATCGAGGTATTGCCCGAACATCGCCTGGCCTCGCCTCTGTCGTACTGGCTGCTGCAAGGCCCACGCAGCAGCGAGCGGCCCGAAGTGCAGGCCTTCTGTCAGTGGCTGATGGAACAAGCCCGCCAGACGCGCGACGCCATGCAAGGCGCGAGCGAGTCAACCCAATAAAAAAGAGAGCTACTCACGTATGACCTGCATCGGTTTCAAATACAAAGTGATTTGAAACGCAGATGTATCAAGCGTAAAAAGCTCTCATTTTTACTGTCACCTCTTTAGGCCGCGCCACAGCGGCAAAGGCCTTCCCCTGTGGCGCCAAGCGCAAAGAGGCGAATGGGGCGAAGCGCCCCAGGGCGCTCAGCTCAGCGTGACACGCGCAAACTTGCGCTTGCCCACCTGCAGCACAAAGGTGCCGGCATCCAGCTTCAGTGCGCGGTCGCTGATGACGTTGCCGTCGACGCGCACGCCGCCGCCATCGATCAGGCGGTTGGCTTCGCCGGTCGATGCAGCCAGATTGGCCTGCTTGACCAGCGCACCAATGCCCAGCGGAGCGCCGGACAGGCTGATTTCAGGGATGTCATCGGGAATGCCGCCCTTGGAGCGGTTGATGAAATCCTGCTCGGCCGCATCGGCGGCTTCGGCGCTGTGGAAGCGCGCGGTGATCTCCTTGGCCAGCGCCACCTTGGCATGCTTGGGATTGCCGCCGGCCTCGATCTCGGCCTTGAGCGCGGCGATCTCGGCCAGGCTCTTGAAGGACAGCAGGGTGTACCAGTCCCACATCAGCTCGTCCGAGATCGACAGCACCTTGGCGAACATGGTGTTGGCGTCCTCGGTGATGCCGATGTAGTTGTTCTTGGACTTGGACATCTTGTGCACGCCATCCAGGCCCACCAGCAGCGGCATTGTGAGCACACACTGCTGCTCCTGACCATACTCGGCCTGCAGATGCCTGCCCATCATCAGATTGAACTTCTGATCGGTACCGCCCAGCTCCAGGTCGGACTTGAGCGCCACCGAGTCATAGCCCTGCAGCAGCGGGTAGAGAAACTCGTGCAGGCTGATGGAGCTGCCGTCGGTGAAACGCGTATGGAAGTCGTTGCGCTCCATCATGCGCGCCACCGTGTACTTGGCCGACAGCTGGATCATGCCGCGCGCGCCCAGCTGGTCGCACCACTCGCTGTTGTAGCGCACCTCGGTCCTGGCCGGGTCCAGCACCTTGGCGGCCTGGGTGTAATAGGTCTCGGCGTTCACCTTGATCTGCTCGGCCGTCAGCGGCGGACGCGTGGAGTTGCGGCCCGAAGGGTCGCCGATCAGCGTCGTGAAGTCGCCGATCAGGAAGATCACCTGATGGCCCAGATCCTGCAGCTGGCGCATCTTGTTGAGCACCACGGTATGGCCCAGGTGAATGTCGGGAGCTGTCGGATCCAGACCCAGCTTGATGCGCAGGGGCACGCCGGTGGCTTCGGACCTGGCCAGCTTCTGGACCCACTCGTCCTTGGGCAGCAGCTCATCGACTCCACGCAGAGTGACTTCCAGCGCCTGGTTCACTCTGTCGGTCACGGGAAAACTTGTAACAGCAGATTGATTCATAAGGGTTTTTCGGCAGGCGAGGTAGGACGCGGCCGATATACTTGGAGGTTTGGTGTTACGGTCAATTCTAGACTGCTCCCTCATAAAGACCTCTTTGGATGGACTTATGGCACGGTAGAGCTGCTGGAGACGTGTCAGTCGTAACAAATACCAACTCCACCGACACGCTTTCCCAAGGATTTGATGTTTTGATGACTGGCTTGAAAAATGCCGGCGGTGCTCTGCTTGCGCGGCTGACATCGGCTCTGCAAAAACACCCCAAGCGCGCTACGGCGGCGCTGGCGACTGTTTTGCTGACCGGTGGCAGCGGCGCCTTCGCAGTGGCCAGCCTGGGCCCCGACCCCGCCGACCTCCCCGTACGTACACTGACCGAACCCGTCACCTCCCTGGCCGCCGGCCAGGATCTGGCCGATCTGACGGATCTGCAGTCCTTCTCCCTCTACCGTTCCGAATACACCCGCAGCAACGACACCACCGAGTCGCTGCTGCAGCGCCTTGGCATTGCCGACCCGCAGGCCGCAGCCTTCATGCGCAGCAACGAAGCCGTGCGCCAGAACGTGCTGGGCCGCGCCGGCCGCCTGGTGTCAGCAGAGACCACACCCGACCAGCAGCTGAGCCAGCTGACCGTGCGCTGGGCTCCCAGCGAAGATGGCAGCTTTCAGCGCCTGACGGTGGAACGTGTTGACGGCAAGCTGCAATCCAAGATCGAGACCGGCAAGCTCACGGCCAGCCCCCGCCTCGCGGGCGGCGTGATTCGCTCCTCCTTCTTTGCCGCCACGGATGCCTCCGACATTCCCGACAGTGTCTCCATGCAGATGGCCGACATCTTCCAGGGCGAGCTGGACTTCCGCCGCGGCCTGCGCAAGGGCGACCGCTTTGCCGTGGTCTATGAATCGCTGGAAGCCGACGGCGAGCCGCTGCGTGCCGGCCGCGTGCTGAGCACCGAGTTCTACAACAATGGCAAGTCGCATCAGGCCATGTGGTTCCAGGAAGCAGGCAAGAAAGGCGCCTACTACACGCTGGACGGCAAGAGCCTGCGCCAGGCCTACCTGAACTACCCCGTGGAGTTCTCGCGCATCAGCAGCGGTTTTTCCATGCGCGTCCACCCCATCCAGAAAACCTGGCGCGCTCATCTGGGCACCGACTTCGCTGCACCCACCGGCACCAAGGTGCGCACCGTGGGCGACGGCGTCGTGTCCTTTGCCGGCGTGCAAAACGGTTACGGCAATGTGATCTTTGTCGATCACGCCAACCAGCACACCACCGTCTACGCCCACCTGAGCCGCATCGACGTCAAGCGCGGCCAGCGCGTGGACCAGGGCGACATCATCGGAGCCGTGGGCTCCACGGGCTGGGCCACCGGCCCTCATCTGCACTTCGAGTTCCGCGACAAGGGCGAGCAGCGCGACCCGCTGACCATTGCCCAGATCACCGACGCCGCCCAGCCCATCTCCAAGGCTGCCCGCCCGGCCTTCGAGCAGCAGGCAGCGCAGATGCGCATCGAACTTAACGCCGGCACGCAGTCGTTCGCCTTGGCCAGCACACGCTGATCCATCGCTGCGACACAACCTGAGGGCTGCAAATTGCAGCCCTTTTTCATTTCCGCATCAGGATCGTTTGCAGCGACCGCCAGGAAAGCCGCAAACGCTACAGCTAAGATAGTAAACCGCACGCCAACCCTCTGATCTACCATGTCCAATGCCATTGAACAAGCCGCTCAAAGCAACCTCTATATCGGCCTGATGTCCGGTACATCGCTGGACGGCGTCGACGGGGTTCTCGTGGACTTCAGCCAGGGCACGCGAGTGCTGCAACATGCCAGCTGCGGCTTCGACGCGGCATTGCGCGCCGAGTTGCTGGCCCTCAACACCGCTGGTGGCCAGGACGAGCTGCATCGCGCCGCCCTGGCCGCCAACGCACTGGTGCGCCACTATGCTCAGGTGGTGGAGCAACTGCTGACTGCAGCCGGCGTCCGGGCCGGGCAGATCGCAGCCATAGGCGCCCATGGCCAGACCGTGCGCCACCGTCCGCAGATGTTCGATGGCACGGGCTATACGCTGCAGCTCAACAACCCCGCCCTGCTGGCCGAGCTGACCGGCATCAGCGTCGTCGCCGACCTGCGCAGCCGCGATGTGGCGGCAGGCGGCCAGGGCGCGCCGCTGGTGCCGGCCTTTCACCAAAGCGTGTTCGGCAGGCCCGCTGAAACCGCACTGGTGCTCAATATCGGCGGCATTGCCAATCTCAGTGTGCTGGGTGCCGACGGCTCAGTGCTGGGCTTCGACACCGGCACCGGCAATGCGCTGATGGACGGCTGGTGCCTGCGCCATACCGGCAGGAGCTATGACGAGAGCGGCCGGTGGGCCGCCAGCGGCAAGGTCCTGCCCGAGCTGCTGGCAGCCATGCTGGGCGATCCCTATCTGGCCCAGCAGCCGCCCAAGAGCACGGGGCGCGATCTGTTTCACGCCGAGTGGCTGGAGCGGCATCTGCAGCAGCATGCGGCCCAGGCCGCCGCGGCCGATGTACAGGCGACCCTGGCCGAATTCACGGCCGCCAGCTGCGCCCATGCCGTGCAGCGTTTCGGCAGGGACGGCACCGAACTGCTGGTCTGCGGCGGCGGCGCACTGAACACCTATCTGATGCAGCGTCTTGCCGCCCTGCTGCCGGGCGTGAAGTTGGCCTCCACGGCAGAGTGCGGCCTGCCCCCGCTCGAAGTGGAAGCAGCCGCCTTTGCCTGGCTGGCACGCCAGTGCCTGCTGGGCCTGCCCGGCAATCTGGCCAGCGTGACAGGCGCCAGCGGCCCGCGCATTCTGGGCGCCATCCACCCCGCTTGACCGCGCGGCCGCCGGCCCGCCTGCAGGCTCAGGCCGCTACTGCGGCATCCGCCTGCGCCTTGTGCTGCACCACAGGCAGATCGGGCAAGCCGAAATGGCCGCGCAGCGTGCTGCTCTGGTAGTCGCTGCGAAACAACCCGCGCTTGCGCAAGATGGGCACGACCTCGCTGGCAAACAGCTCCAGCTGCTGGGTGATGACCGGTGGCATCACATTGAAGCCATCGGCGGCGCCCGTGCGGAACCAGTCTTCGATCGTGTCCGCCACCTGCTCGGGCGTGCCGGCAATTGCCAGATGCCCGCGCGCGCCTGCCAGTCGCTTGAGCAGCTGACGCAGCGTGAGTCCATCGCGCAGCGTGGTCTCCACATAGCCCATGGCGCGACTCCTGGAAGCTTCCACCAGCGCGGGGTCGGGAAAATCGTCGCGGGTCAAGCGGCGGTCCAGCAGCAGACTGCTGAAGTCATGGCCGCCAAAGCGGGCCGACAGGCGCCCCAATCCCACGTCGATGCTGGTCAGGCTGTCGAGCTCCTCCCACACCTGGCGGGCTTCGTACTCCGTGGATCCAATCGCGGCGCTGATGCCCGGCAGAATCACAATGTCCTCGGCCCTGCGCCCCAGAGCCTTCGCCTGCCCCTTGATATCGGCATAAAAGCCTTGTGCCGACTCCTTGCTGCCATGCGCCGTGAAAATGGCCTCGGCCCATTGCGCGGCAAAGGCCCGGCCCGTTTCGGACTGCCCGGCCTGCACCAGCACCGGACGGCCCTGGGGGCTGCCCGGCACATTCAGCGGTCCGCGCGTACGGATATGCGTTCCCGCATAGTTGACGGGGCGCACCTGGCCTATGTCCAGGAACTGGCCCGATTCGGCATCGTCCACCACCGCAGCGCCCGGAAAGCTGCGCCACAGCGCATCCACTGCGGCCACGAACTCGTCGGCGATGCGGTAGCGCTCGGCATGCTCCACGTTCTGCTGCAACCCGTAGTTCTCGCCGGCCCGGGGCAGCCAGGAGGTCACGATATTCCAGCCTGCCCGGCCCTTGGAAAGATGGTCCAGCGTGGCGAACTGCCGCGCCAGCGTATAGGGCAGGCTGTAGGTGGTGGAAGCCGTGCCGATCAGCCCGATACGCTCGGTATGCTGCGCCAGTGCAGCCAGCAGCAGCAGCGGCTCGAGCTGGCCTGAAGAAGCCATCTGCCCGTTGTCGGGCCCGACCAGCCCGTCGGCCAGAAATACGGCATCGAACTTGGCGGCCTCGGCGATGCGGGCCGCATCCACATAGAGCTCCAGATCGGTCAGTGCCTTGCGATTGGCTCCTGGGTGACGCCAGGCACCTTCGTGGTGGCCTCGTGTCATCAGAAACAGGTTCAGGTGTAGTTGTCGTGTCATGGCAGGGCTTCTTTCAGGAAAATTCGGCTTCCACACCCAGGCTGCGCAGCAAGGTCGTGCGCAGCTGCATGAAAGCGGGGTGATCCGGTCGCCGCGGATGGGCCAGATCCAGCGCATGGTCTTCGGCGATCTTTCCGTCCCTGAGCACCAGAATCCGGTCTGCCAACATCAGGGATTCGTCCACATCGTGGGTCACCAGAATCACCGTCGGGCGTATGCGCTCCACCATGCGCCGCAGCAGGCCCTGCATGCGCAGGCGGGTCAGCGCATCCAGGGCGCCAAAAGGCTCGTCGGCCAGCAGCACATGCGGCTCGCGCAGCAAGGAGCGAGCCAGTGCCGCTCTTTGCTTTTGCCCACCGGACAGGGTGGCGGGCCAGGCCCCGGCCTTGTCTTCCAGGCCCACCTCGCGCAGTAATTGCACTGCGGCAGGCCGGGCCGCCTGCGCATCCAGCCCCAGCGTCAGGTTGTCCAGCACCGTCAGCCAGGGCAGCAGGCGCGAGTCCTGGAACAGCACGGAGACATTGCCATGGGCCAGCGCCGCCCCCGAACTCCGGGCCTCGGCATTGAGGCCGGCCAGAGCCCGCAACAGCGTGGTCTTGCCGGAGCCCGACTCCCCCAGCAATGCCACGAACTGCCCGGGGACGATATCGAGATGGAGGTCGTCGAGCACCTGCTTGCCATGGAAGCTGCGGCTGAAGCCGTGCAGTTGCACGGTACCGGTCAATGATGGATGGCTCATGATCCCAGCGACCTCCGATAGGACAGCACACGTGCCTCCAGGCGCCGCACTGCGGCATCGGAGAACAGACCCAGCAAGGCGTAGATCAGGATTCCCACCACGATCACATCGGTCTGCCCCCAATCGCGCGCACGGTTCATCAGATAGCCGATACCGGTCTGCGTGTTGATCAGCTCCAGCACCACCAGCGCCGTCCAGCACAGCGAGACCGCCATGCGCAGGCCGACAAAAAAGCCCGGCAAGGCTCCCGGCAGGGCCACCTTGCGAATGAACTCGGCACGCGACAGTCCCAGCGTCTGCGCCAGCTCCACATGGCCGATGTCGATGCTGCGCAGCGCTGCATGGGTGTTGATATAGATGGGAATCAGCACGGCGGTGAAGATGAGGAAGACCTTCATCGCCTCGCCTATGCCCAGCCAGATGATGGCCAATGGAATCAGCGCCAGCGTGGGAACGGCCCGCTTGATCTGCACCAGACCATCGATCAGGGCCTCGCCGCTGCGGCTCAGTCCGGCGACCAGCGCCAGCAGCACGCCCACCACAATGCCCAGAAACAGCCCTGTGTAGGCTCGCCCGGCCGAAGCCAGCAGATGCGGCAGCAGGCTTCCATCAAGGGCCATTTCATAGCCTGTACGCAATGCCTGCGACGGTGCGGTCAGCGTCTCGGACGAAAGATATCCCAGGCGCGATGCGGCCTCCCATACCAGCAGCAGCAGGGCCGGCCCGGCCAGCAGCATGCCCGGCGACAGGCGGTCCTGCACCAGTGCCGGGGCCTTGCGGTCCGGCGCGGCAAGCGGCGCTCCGGTCTGAGACTGCCAGCCGGCCACGCGCGCTTCCAGAGGAATCGGAGTCATCACGGCAACTCCTCAGCGATTGGCGACGATCACGCCGTCATAGCTCGCCACAAAGGAGTCCCTGGCATCCAGGCGCCGGGGCAAACTGCCAGCGCTGTGCAGGATGTCGATGAGCTTCTGATGATGAGGCTGGGCCTGTGCGGCGGTCTGGAACTCGAGCGGAGCCTGCGCCGCCTGTATGGCCGCAGCGCTCTCGGCATCGAGGCGCTGGAAATTGCGCAGGTAATGCTGCTCCCATTCCTTGCGATGGACATTGCTCCAGCGCCCCGCGCGCACGAAGGAGGCCAGGAACTCGCGGATGGCTTCTGCCTTCTGCGGATCGGCCAGCACATCCGGGCGGGCATAGATATAGGAGGTGGACGGCAGCAGTTGACGCTCCAGTGGATCGGGCACCACACGCGCACCGATCTGCCTGGACAGCCGCGTGACATGCGGCTCGGCAATGGTGGCGACATCCACGGCACGGGCGCGCAAGGCATCGTTGAGTTCGGACACGCGCAGATGCACCAGCGTGACATCCTTGAGCGTCAGGCCCGCCCGGTTCAGGGCCTCGATGAGGAAAACCTGGCGACCCGAGCCTTCGACATAGCTCACGCGCTTGCCACGCAGATCGCTCAGGCGCTCCACCCCGGCACCGGCATGCTGGAGCAAACGATATTCAGCCCTGGCTCGGGTGAAGGTTGCGATGATGGGCAGGTTCACGCCTGCGGCCCGAGCCTGGATGGGAGGCGTGTCACCGACATAAGCCATGTCCAGCGCCCCGGCCCTGATGGCCTCGAAAATGGCCGGACCGCCCGCAAAATTGGGCAGCTCCAGCTGAAAGCCTGTCTTCTTGCGCTCACCGCTGGCATCCAGCAGATGACGAATCAGCTCGCTCTGATCAGCGACAACCAGCCTGGTCCTGGCGTCTGCCGCAGCACGCGCAACACCGGCGGCGCCCATGGCAGCCACTGCCAGCAATGAAGGCCCTGCCAGCAGGAATCGACGCTTGTCCACTCTCTTCTCCCATGTATGCAATGGGACGGATGCTAGGGAGCAGTCGACAGATCAAAAAATATTGATTTCAAATTTGGAAACAACCAACTCATCCGAGCGCCGGTGTCGGTCCAGCGGACGCACATGGATTTCGCTGTGCTGTCAGGCACTTAAGGCGGCAGGCGCCCATCGAGGCCAGGCGCACGAACGCACAACAAGCTTTGATTCGGCAATATGCTCATGAAATCAATGTTGTTGAGGCCCGGGGAAATGACTGACCATCCGGGCGTCTGCCTATAAAGGCACAGGCCATCGGCAGGCCTGACCCTCACAATGCAAAAAGCAGCCCGACCCACCAGTAGCCGGACTGCTTTTCGCATCTTGGATGTCCTGTCCGGCTGGCTCCTTCGAGCCATGCCGGGTTCGATCAGCGCCTGAAGATCAGTGGCCGCCGACGTAGATGAACTTGAACAGGAACAAGGCAGCAATCACCCACATGATCCAGTGCACCTCCTTGACCTTGCCTGTGCACAGCTTGAGTACGGCATAGGTGATGAAGCCGAAGGCCAGACCGTTGGCGATGGAGTAGGTGAAAGGCATCATCAGCGCGGTGACGACTGCCGGTATGGCTTCGGTGGTTTCATCCCACTGCACTTCCGTCAGGTCACGCAGCATCAGGCAGGCCACGAACAGCAGAGCAGGTGCGGTGGCATAGCCGGGCACGACACCGGCCAGCGGCGCGATGAACAGACAGGCCAGGAAGAGCATGGCAACCGTGAGAGCCGTCAGGCCCGTACGACCGCCGGCCTGCACACCGGCAGCGCTCTCCACATAGGCGGTGGTGCTGGAAGTACCCAGGATGGAGCCCACAAAGATCGCACCTGAATCGGCCAGCAGCGAGCGGTTGAAACGACCCATGCGCTCAGGCACCAGCAGGCCGGCGCGGCGCGCCACGCCCATCAGCGTGCCGGTGGCATCGAACAGCTCCACCAGGAAGAACACCAGCACCACGTTGAGGAAGCCCGTGGTCAGCGCCGTCTTGATGTCGAGCTTCATGAAAGTGGGCTCGATGGAAGGAGGTGCCGAGAAGATGCCGTGGAAGGTGTTGCCGCCGAAGAAGAACGAGGCCACTGTCACGACCAGGATGCCGATCAGCAAGGCGCCCGGCACCTTGAGACGGTCCAGCACCACGATCAGCAAAAAGCCCAGCAGCGCCATGATGACCTCGGGCTTGTGCAGATCGCCCAGCGTCACATAGGTGTTCTGGTCGGCCGCAACCACACCGGCGGTCTTGAGCGCGATCAGCGCCAGGAAAAGACCCAGACCCACGGTGATGGAAACGCGTATGGACTGCGGTATGCCCTTGATGATGAGCTCACGCAGTCCCAGCATGGTGCAGATCAGGAACAGACATCCCGAGACGAACACCGCCCCCAGGGCTGCCTCCCACGTATAGCCCATCTTGAGCACCACCACGTAGGCGAAATAGGCGTTCAGCCCCATGCCCGGCGCCAGCGCAATCGGGTAGTTGGCATACAGCGCCATGATGGTCGAGCCCAGCGCTGCGATCAGGCAGGTGGCGACAAAGACCGATCCCTTGGGCATGCCCGCATCACCCAGAATGGAGGGGTTGACGAACATGATGTAGGCCATGGAAAGAAAGGTCGTCAGCCCTGCGACCAGTTCTGTGCGCACATTGGTGTTGTGCTCCCTGAGTTTGAATATCCGCTCTGTCCAGTTCATTGCATAGTCTCCGTGTTGTTTTGCATGCGAGGCGCAACGCGAGGAACGCGCCCGGTCCTGCGCCGCCGGATGGACGGCGCAGCATATGGCCTTGCCCCGCGGCAAACAGCCATGACTCAGAATGGCTGCCGCCTCGCAAGGCGACAACACCTGTGAGGAAAAACTAGCCAGTGTGCCCTTGAACGGCTTCCACTGCTCGCAGGATGGCCTCTGACGTGGCAGGCGCCTGCAGGGGCGGGTTCACACGGTGCTCACCGGCGGCGGACACCGCATCGCGAATCGCGAAAAACACCGAGAACGGCAGCAGCAGCGGTGGCTCACCCACGGCCTTGCTGCGGTGGATGGAGTCTTCGTAGTTGTCGCCCTCGAACAGGCGCACATTGAAGACCGGCGGGCAGTCATTGGCCGTGGGAATCTTGTAGGTGCTGGGCGCATGGGTCATGAGCTTGCCGCTTTGCGGGTGCCAGACCAGCTCCTCGGTCGTCAGCCAGCCCATGCCCTGGATGAAGGCGCCCTCCACCTGACCCACATCGACGGCCGGGTTCAGCGAGCGGCCCACGTCGTGCAGCACATCGGCGCGCAGCAGCTTCCATTCGCCCGTCAGCGTATCGATGACCACTTCGCTGACGGCCGCGCCATAGGCAAAGTAGAAGAAGGGGTGGCCCTTCATGCGCTTGCCATCCCAGTGCAGGCCGGGCGTGGCATAGAAGCCATCCGACCACAACTGCACACGCTGCAGATAGGCGGCGCGCACCAGCTCGGCAAACGGCACATTCTGGCCATTGACCTGCACCTCATTGTTGGCAAAGCGCACGTCATGGGCATCGCCGCCATGCAGGCGTGCGGCGCATTCGGCCAGACGCTCGCGCAGCTGGCGTGCGGCATCCTGTGCGGCCTTGCCGTTGAGGTCGGCTCCCGTCGAGGCAGCCGTGGCCGAGGTGTTGGCCACCTTGCTGGTATCGGTGGCCGTCACACGCACATTCTCGAATGCCACGCCCAGCTCATGTGCCACCACCTGCGCCACCTTGGTGTTCAGGCCCTGGCCCATTTCGGTGCCGCCATGGTTGACGAGAATCGAGCCATCGGTATAGATATGGACCAGTGCGCCGGCCTGGTTGAAGTGGGCCACATTGAAGGAGATGCCGAACTTCAGCGGTGTCAGCGCCAGACCGCGCTTGAGCACGGCACTGCCGGCGTTGAAGGCATTCACGGCCGCACGGCGCGCACGATAGTCGCTGGACTCCTCCAGCTCGGCCACCAGCTCGTGAATCACGTTGTCGGTCACGACCTGCTCGTAAGGCGTGATGTTGCGCTCGCCCTTGCCGTAGAAGTTGACGCGCCGCACATCGAGCGGATCGCGCCCCAGGCTGCGCGCCACCGTATCCAGAATGTTCTCGATGGCAATCGCGCCCTGAGGTCCGCCAAAGCCACGGAAAGCCGTATTGCTCTGGGTGTTGGTCTTGCCCATATAGCCATGCATGAGCACATCGGGCAGCCAGTAGGTATTGTCGAAATGGCAGAGCGCACGCGTCATCACCGGCGCCGACAGATCGGCAGAGTGACCGGCGCGCGAGACCATGGAAATCTCGGCTCCCAGCACGCGGCCTTCATCGTCATAGCCCACTTCGTACTCATACCAGAAGCAGTGACGGCGACCGGTGATCATGAAGTCGTCGTCGCGGTCCAGACGCAGCTTGACCGGTTTCTGCAGCCTGGTTGCCGCCACGGCCGCCACGCAGGCGAACAGCGCCGACTGCGACTCCTTGCCGCCGAAGCCGCCACCCATGCGCCGGCATTCCACATGCACGCTGTGCGAAGCCACGCCCAGAGCATGAGCCACCAGATGCTGCATTTCGCTGGGATGCTGGGTGGAGCAATGAATATGCACAGCTCCGTCTTCCTTGGGCGTGGCGTAGCTGATCTGTCCTTCCAGATAGAACTGCTCCTGCCCGCCCACATCGAAGGAACCCTTGAGGCGGTGCGGCGCGGCATCCATGGCGGCGCGCGCGCCGCCTTCGCGGGTGCTGCGCTCCAGGTGCATGGGCGGCATCACGTACTGGCCCAGCTCATGGGCCTTGCGCGGTGTCAGCACGGGCGGCAGCTCGCTGATGGTGGCCGCGGCCTTGGCCAGGGCGGCCGCACGTCTTGCCGCATCGCGCGAGCGGGCAATCACGGCGAACAAGGGTTGGCCTACGTAGCGGATTTCGCCATCACACAGAATCGGGTCGTCATGAATGATGGAGCCGCAGTCGTTGACACCGGGGATGTCGGCAGCCGTGATCACGTCCACCACTTCGGGCATGGCGCGCACGGCCTCCAGCGCCAGCGCCGTCAGACGGCCGTGGGCCACGGGCGAGAGCCCCAGCGCGCAGTGCAGCGTGCCTTCCAGCTCGGGCAGGTCGTCGATATAGGCGGCCTCGCCGGCCACATGCAGGTGTGCGGACTCATGCTTGCGACTGACGCCCACGCGTGCGCCCTGATCATGGGCCTTGGCTTCGGTCACTTCGTCAATGCGATAGGCCTGATTCTTGCGGTAGTCGGCAAAGGCTTCCGCCACCAGTTCATTCGTCAATTCAAGGGGGTTGTTCATTTCAGACTCCTTGCTCCACGGCGGCGGGAACGACGTGGGGCATCACGCTCCAGACACTGGTCGCATCAGTGCCCTGCGGCTGATCGGCGCGCGTTTCCAGCCACAGACGCTGGATCAGGTTCTGCGCCACCTTGAGGCGGTAATCGGCGCTGGCGCGCATATCGCTCATGGGCTTGAAATCCTGGGCCAGCGCGGCCTGCGCGGCCTTCACGTTTTCAAGGCTCCAGGGCTTGCCCAGCAGGGCCGCTTCGGCTGCCGCCGCTCTTTTGACCGTGGCGGCCATGCCGCCAAAAGCCAGCCTGATGGATTGCACGATCTCGCCATCGAGCTCGATGGCAAAGCCGGCGCACAGGGCCGAGATATCGCAGTCGAAGCGCTTGCTGATCTTGTAGCCGCGCACCTGGCGCTGCATGGCCGCCAGCGGCACCGCCAGAGCCTGCACGAACTCGCCAGGCTCCAGCTGGTTCTTCATATAGTCCAGATAGAAATCCGTCAGAGGCATGCGGCGCACGCGCTCGCCCTTGCGCAGCTCGATCTGGGCATCCAGCGCCATCAGCACCGGCGGCGAATCGCCGATAGGCGAACCATTGGCCACATTGCCGCCCATGGTTCCCGCATGGCGGATGGGCATGGAGGCAAAGCGCAGCCAGACATCGGTCAGGCTGGGCCAGCGCTGCACCAGCGCACTCCAGGCTGATTCCAGCGAAGCCCCGGCGCCGATGTACAGCTCGCCACCCTCGGCATCGGGCCGCACCTCGATGCGCTTCATCTCGGCCACGTCGCCGACATAAATCATGTCGCCCAGGTCGCGGAACTGCTTGTTGACCCAGAGCCCCACATCGGTGGAGCCTGCCACGATGCGGGCCTTGGGCTTGGCCTCGCACAGACCGGCCAGATCCGCCAGCGTGCGTGGAGCATGGAAGAAGTCGGTGCGCAGGCCCTGGGGCGCCGCATAGTTCAGACCCGCGTTGCCGGCCTGCAGGCCTTGCAGCGCAGCCACCACGGGCGCTGTATCCAGACGCACGGCAGGCAGATCGAACATACGCTGACCGGCATCGAGAATCGGGCGGTAGCCCGTGCAGCGGCACAGATTGCCCGAGAGTTCGTCGGCCAGTTGCTGACGCGTGGGCTCGCTGCCCTGCTGCTGATGATGCTCATAGGCCGACCACAGCGTCATCACGATGCCGGGCGTGCAGAAGCCGCATTGCGAACCATGGCACTCCACCATGGCCTGCTGTACCGGATGCAGGCTTTGCGGGCCTGCGGGCTTGCCGGCGCAGGCAGACTTTCCCGCGCACTGGCTCTTGAGGTCTTCCACCGTGAACAAGGCCTTGCCATGCAGGCTGGGCAGAAACTGAATGCAGGCATTGACGGTCTGCAGGCGCAGGCCGTTGACGGCCTCGGTATCGCCGGCTTCGGCCAGCTCGCCGATGACTACCGTGCAGGCACCGCAGTCGCCTTCGTTGCAGCCTTCCTTGGTGCCGGTGCAATGGGCATCCTCGCGCAGCCATTGAAGCACGGAGCGTGTGGGGTGCGGGCCTTGCACTTCCACCACCTCGCCGCGGTGGAAGAAGCGTATCGGTTGAGAGTTCTGACTGGTGCTCATGATCGTGGGACAGGGTGAGATTGAATGCCTGCATGCAAGATGCATTCCAAACGCAGCATTCGTCAAGATCGAAGGCTACGCCTGCATGGGCAGCCTCTCATACAGACGCGCTCATAGGGGCTATGTAGCGCGTCATATATCCGTGACCAAAATCAAGGGTGAACCCGTACAAAACCCGGTTCCCTACGGGTAAGTCCCAGGAAGTGGGAGCCGAGTCGCGCTCCCCTATCAATAGCTAATAGCGCCTTTTAATCAATGACTTCAAATTGAAAACAATCTGAAATCTTTTATTAGCAAGCGCTATAAGCTATCAAATTTTCAGGCGTCGCCGCCATCCGGAGCCGGGCGCACAGGCTCGTCGGCATCGAGCTGGCTGAACACCAGCGTCGCCGCCAGCGTCATCAGAGCCACCGTCACAAAGGTGGCGCGAATGGCCTGCATGCGCTCGTCGCTGTGCGCCGGCCACATATCGCTGAAGCCTGTCAGCAGGGCTCCGGCCAGTGCCACGCCCATGCTCATGGACAGCATCTGCACCATGGACAGCAGGCTGTTGCCGCTGCTCGCAGACTCGCCCTCCATGTCCTTGAGCGTGACCGAATTCATGGCCGAAAACTGCATGGAGTTGAAGCCGCCGAAGATGAACAGCTGCACCAGCAGCAGCCAGACCGGCGTTCCCGGCACCACCAGCCCGAAGGAGGCCAACATCACCGCCAGCATCACCGAATTGACCTGCAGCACGCGTTTGTAGCCAAAGCGCTGCACCGTGCGCACGGCAATGCGCTTGACCAGCATGCTGCCGGTGACGGTGGCCAGCATCATCAGACCCGCGTTCATGGGTGACATCTTGAGACCGACCTGCAGCATCAGCGGGATCAGGAACGGCGCGGCACCGCTGCCGAAACGCGTGAACAGATTGCCCAGCAGGCCCACGCGCAGCGAGCGCACCTTGAACAGACCCGGCGCAAACAGCGGCTCATCCACGCGCAGCGCATGCATCCAGTAGCTGGCCAGACTGGCCAGGCCGAACACCATGAGCACCACCACCAGCGCCATGCCCAGCCCCATGCCGGACAGGCCGTCCAGCGCGATGGAAATGGCCACCATGCCGAAGGCCAGCATGGCGTAGCCCTTGCCGTCAAAGCGGTGCACAGGCACGGGCGCACTGCGCGGAAACCAGCGCCAGGTGGCCCACAGCCCGATCAGGCCCACGGGCACATTGATCCAGAAGATCCAGTGCCAGCTGGCGTACTCCACCATCCAGCCGCCCAGGGTAGGCCCCAGCAACGGGCCGACCTGGCCCGGGATGGCAATGAAGCTCATGGCGCGAATGAACTCGCCACGCGGATAGGTGCGCAGCACGGCCAGCCGCCCCACGGGCAGCATCATGGCGCCACCCACGCCCTGCACCACGCGTGCCGCGATCAGAAACGGCAGGCTGGGCGAGAGCGCGCACAGCACCGAACCCAGCACAAACAGGCCTATCGCCCAGCCGTAGACGCGCCGCGTGCCAAAGCGGTCGGCCACCCAGCCCGTGGCCGGAATCAGCATGGCCGTGGTCAGCGCATAGGCCACGATGACCGACTGCATCTTCATCGGGCTCTCGCCCAGTTCGGTCGCCATGGCCGGCAACGCCGTGTTGAGGATGGTCGCGTCCAGCGACTGCATGAAAAAGCCTATGGCCACCAGCCACAGCAGTCTTTCTTTATGGGGGGCACTATGGTGCGCGGTGGGCATCTCACCCATGGGCAGCTCCGGAACGAGGCGGCAAGGCAACAAAAAAGCCGCTGACAAGCAGCGGCTTAAGCAATATGCGGGCGCCAGACCAGAGCGGTCGGCGCGCAGACAATCATTTCACTCAGACCGAGAAGCTGGAGCCGCAGCCGCAGGTGGTCGAGGCATTGGGATTCTTGATCACGAACTGAGCGCCCTGCAAGTCTTCCTTGTAGTCGATCTCGGCACCCACCAGATACTGATAGCTCATGGAATCGATCAGCAGCGAGACACCGTTCTTGGTCATGGTGGTGTCGTCGTCGTTGGTGATCTCGTCGAAGGTGAAACCGTACTGGAAACCGGAGCAGCCACCACCTTGCACAAAAACGCGCAGCTTCAAATCGGGATTGCCTTCCTCGGCAATCAGGTCTGCCACCTTGGCAGCAGCGCTGTCGGTGAAGACGATGGGGGAAGGCATTTCGGTGGTCGTGGTTTCAGCAACGGCGCTCATGGCATTACTCCGTAGTTTCTTGATTGCCTGAAATGTTACAGCAAGGGGCTCGGGAATACCGGCCGTATCTCTTTGTCGCCAGTGCAAGTGGGGGCTTTGCGCAGGCGCTGGACAAGGCTGCAGCCGCCCATGAAAAAACCGCCAGGAATTGCATTCGAGGCGGTTTTTTCGTGAAAAGACTCCGAAGAGTCCTTTCTGCAGGGGAAACGGATTAACGCTTCGAGAACTGCTTGGCGCGGCGTGCGGAGTGCAGACCGACCTTCTTACGTTCGACTTCACGAGCGTCGCGAGTCACGAAGCCGGCTTGGCTCAGTGCAGGCTTCAGAGCTGCGTCATAGTCGATCAGGGCACGGGTGATGCCGTGACGGGTTGCACCGGCTTGACCGGATTCGCCGCCGCCATGGACGTTCACTTGAATGTCGAAAGTCTCCAGGTTCTCAGTCAGAACCAGGGGTTGCTTTGCGATCATGATGGAGGTTTCGCGACCGAAGTACTGCTGAATGTCCTTGCCATTCACAGTAATCTTGCCGGAGCCCTTCTTCAGAAACACGCGAGCGACGCTGGACTTGCGACGGCCTGTGCCATTGTTCCAATCACCAATCATCTAGGTCTCCTTAGATTTCCAGAGCCTTAGGCTGCTGTGCGGTATGGGGGTGCTCAGCACCGCCGTAAACCTTCAGCTTCTTGATCATGGCGTAGCCCAGAGGACCCTTGGGCAGCATGCCCTTGACGGCCTTCTCGAGAGCACGGCCAGGGAACTTGGCTTGCAGGTCGCGGAAGTTGGTGGCAGTGATGCCGCCGGGGAAACCGGAGTGACGGTAGTACACCTTGTCCAGGTTCTTGGTACCAGTGACCTTGAGCTTGGAGGCGTTGATGATGACGATGTAGTCACCGGTGTCAACGTGAGGTGTGTAAATGGCCTTGTGCTTGCCGCGCAGACGGAGTGCCACTTCGCTGGCGACACGTCCGAGCACCTTATCGGTGGCGTCAATCACAAACCACTCGTGTTGCACCTCAGCGGGCTTTGCGCTGAATGTAGACATGAGTTTTCTCTTTCAAGAAGGTTTGGCGGTCCCTTTTCCGCGGTCGGTGCTTCTTCTTGAAAAAGACAGGTCTTTTAAAGGAAGCCTCTTAGGCGGGGTTACTCGGACCAATTTAAACTTGGCCCAAGCCTTCGCCGCGGGAACCATAAAATCGCTGCGAAGCCCGCCATTATACAAAAACGCCAGAATCTGCGTGTTTTCGTGCAGCAGCCTGTTGTGAAACAGCCCCTAGTGCCTGTTTCTCCCTCTGCACCCAGGCGCCGACAGCCTTTAAAGACCACAGGGTAAAAAGTGCTGTTCCCCTCTTGCCCTGCTGGTTACCATCCATTTCTATGTTCAGTTACCGCCACGCCTTCCATGCAGGCAATCACGCCGATGTGCTCAAGCACACCGTTCTGATTGCCACCGTGCAATACCTCACGCAAAAAGAGGCTGCGCTGACGGTGCTCGACACCCACGGCGGCGCCGGCCTGTACCGCCTGGACGGCGACTACGCCAGCAAGAGCGGCGAGGCCGAGGAAGGCGTGCTGCGCCTGGCTGCCGCCAAGGAGGCCGAACTGGCCCCTGTGCTGCAGGACTATCTTCAGATGGTGCGTCGCTTCAACCAGGGCAATGCCATCCGCAACTATCCCGGCTCGCCCTTCATCACCCAGGCGCTGCTGCGCGGTCATGACCGTCTCAAGGCCTTTGAGCTGCACCCCACGGACATGCGCTCTCTGACCGGCAACATGGCCCAGCTGGAGGTCAGGCGCCAGGTCGCCATCCTGCATGAGGATGGTTTCGAAGGCGTGAAGAAATTCCTGCCTCCGCCATCGCGCCGCGCCTTGCTGCTCTGCGATCCGAGCTACGAATTGAAGACCGACTACGGCCGTGTGCTGGACATGGCGGCGGACGGTCTCAAGCGCTTTCCCACAGGCACTTACGCCGTCTGGTACCCCATCATCCCGCGCCCCGAAGCCCATGATCTGCCCAAGCGGCTCAAGACCATGGCCACCAAGGCTGGCAAGAGCTGGCTGCATGCAACGCTCACGGTCAAGAGCAACAAAACCTCCGAACGCGGCGGCCTGCCCGCCAGCGGCATGTTTCTGATCAACCCGCCGTTCAATCTCAGGGATCAACTCAAGCCCGCCATGCCGCAGCTGGTCAAACTGCTGGGTCAGGACAGCAATGCAGGCTTTACGCTGGAGTCTGGCGGCTGATTGGCGGCTGTAGGCCGGCCCTTGCCGGCCCTCTGCAGTCCGGGCGCGCCAGCTTCACTGGCAGCCCCCTTCAACAGCAATAATGGTTCAGCGCTTGCGCTTGGCGGTCTGGGAGACCTTGCGCGCGGGCTGATTCGCGGATGCCGCGCGCGTCTTGGAGGCGGCAGCGCCCTGCGCCACACTGGGATGGCGCTTCTTGCCCGAAGCATTGAGCGTGGCCGGGCACTCGTCCTCATCGGCGTCCAGCTGCCACAGCTCCACGGGCTTGATGCCCAGACCCAGCATGCCCAGCTCCTGGGCCGCGGCCTTGCTCAGGTCGATGACGCGACCTGGCGCGAAGGGGCCGCGGTCATTGATACGCACCACCACGCTCTTGCCGGTCACGGAGCTGCGCACGCAAACGCGCGTCCCGAAAGGCAGGGTCTTGTGCGCTGCCGTCATGTCCATGCTGTCAAAGCGCTCGCCGCTGGCCGTCTTGCGGCCGTGGAACTGCCCGCCATACCAAGAGGCCAGGCCCTCCTGGTCGCTTTCTCGCGGAGGGCTCAGCTCGTACTTGCTGCTGTCTTCGGGCAGGTCTGCCTTGTCGGCATCCGCAGGCTTGTTGGCCTTGACACCCAGGCCTTTGTCGCGATAGTTGCTGCGCGCATAGGCGTCGGGCAGCAGGGGGGCGGAGACCGTGGGCTGCGCGCCCTTTTTTCGGGGCTGGCTCTGAACGACGGGGGGCTGTTCCTCGGGCTTTTCCTGCAGCGGAGCACAGCCGGCCATGGTCGCGGTGACGACGGCAAGACCTATCCACTGACAACAACGCAAGCGCCAAAATTTCGGTTGCACGGGCGCAATCTCCTTGAAAGCTCAAGTGAGAGCCGCCCAAGACCGGCCGCCTCGCGGCCGGCAAGCTTTTGGCTTACAGACCCAGACGGTCGCAGATCTCCAGAGTGGCGACGCTCTGGTTCATCGTATAGAAGTGCAGCCCGGGAGCACCCTGGCTGCGCAACTGCTCGCATAGATGAGTCACGACATCCAGACCGAACGCACGAATGGAAGCGGTGTCATCTCCGAACGCCTGCAGACGCAGACGAATCCAGCGCGGAATCTCGGCACCACATGCATCCGAGAAGCGCATCAGCTGTGTAGAGCTGGTAATCGGCATGATTCCTGGCACGACCGGCACGTCGAGCCCCAGAGCCCTCACCTCATCGACAAAGCGCATGTATGCGTCGGCATTGTAGAAGTATTGCGTGATGGCGGAATCTGCACCAGCGCGCACTTTAGCAACAAATGCGTCCAGATCGCTGCGAGGGGACTTTGCTTGGGGGTGAGTTTCAGGATAGGCGGCGACTTCGATGTGAAACCAGTCGCCGAACTCCTGGCGCACGAAAGCCACCAGATCGCTGGCGTACTGGAACTCGCCGCCCAGGCCGTAGCCGCTGGGCAGGTCGCCGCGCAAGGCGACGATGCGCTTGACGCCCATGGCCTTGAGCTCGTTCAGCTCGGCGCGCACTTTCTCATGCGTGGCGCCGATGCAGGAGAAGTGCGAGGCCGCGCCCACACCTTCGTTCTGAATGTCGCGAACCATGGTGAAGGTGCCTGCCTGGGTGGAACCGCCCGCGCCATAGGTCACGGAGCAGAACTCGGGCTTGCGCGCATACAGGGCCTGGCGCACGCCCACATGCTTGGCAGCGCCTTCGGGCGTCTTGGTGGGGAAAAACTCGAAGCTGACGGGAAAGCTCATGGCGGTCTATGTCTCTGAATCCTGGATCATGTGCGGGCGTCGAAGGCTCGGCACCCGCCACGCTTTTTACTCAACGCTCAACGTTCGTTGCGCTTTTTCTGCTTGCTGCGGGCCGGGCCGGGCTGGCCGAAGCTGGCCACCTCGGGGTCTTCATACAGCTCCTGCTTGGCGCGCTGGGCCTTGATGTCGGCACGCGAAGGGCGCTTGGCGGCCGCCTTGACGGCCGGCCTGGCCGCAGCCGCTTCGTCTGCAACGACGGGGGCCGGAGCCTTGACTTCGGCGCCCTGCTGGGCCCAGACAAAGAATTCGTGATTGCCGTCGCCGCCCTCTATGGGCGAGTCCAGCCACTGCTTGACGCTCAGCCCCAGATCGCCGAGGCAGTCGCGAATGCGCTTTTCGACCTCGGCGTACAAGGCCGTGTCGCGCACGATGCCGCCCTTGCCGATCTGGCCGGGCTGCAACTCGAACTGCGGCTTGACCAGCATCAGCAGCTGGCCATGGGGCTTGAGCAGCTGCACCACGGCAGGCAGCACCAGGGTCAGCGAGATAAAGGACAGATCGCCGGTCACGAAATCAAAGGCCGGGCTGATGTCGATATTTTCGGTACCGGGCTTGCGACGCAACTCCACCGGAGCCAGACCTTCGGCCCGGGCCTTGGCCTTGGCGGCGCGCTCGGCTTTGAAGCTCTCGACATCCTGTTCCTTGGCGTCGTCGCTGTCGTCATAGTCCTCATCGACCTGACCGCCGTTGCGCATCCAGGCATAGGGAGCGACGGGCTGGGTGTCGTTGTCCTCTTCTTCCTCGATGACTTCGCACAGCGCCTCGTCGCAGGCCTTCTCCAGCAGCTCGGGCGTCAGCGCGCGGGCGTTGAAGCCCTCGACGCAGACCACGCGTTCGTCATTTTTCAGGCGCTCGTGCAACTGGCCGTGGCCCACGTCGATGCCGATGACCTGGGTCGCACCGGCCTGCAGCAGGCAATCGGTGAAGCCGCCCGTGCTCTGGCCCACATCCAGACAGCGCAAGCCCTTGACGCTCAGGCCGGTCGCGGCCAGCGCGCCCTCGAGCTTGAGCCCGCCGCGCGAGATGTATTTGGCCTCGGCGGCGTCCAGCAGCTGCAGCTCGGCACCGGCAGGAATGTCATCGCCGTTCTTGGCCACTTTCTTCCATGGCGCCAGCGGCGTCAGGCGCCACTCCACACCCGAGGCGATCAGGCGCTGGGCCTGGGAACGGGTGGCAGCATGACCTGCTTCAACCAAAAAAACATCTGCGCGCATAGCGTCGCTTCCTTTGAAATAAACCGGCGCCAGGCGCTGCACAAAGGTGCAGCGGGCAAAAGAAATCTTTTGAGATAGCAGCCTACGCTTGATACATCTTGATTTCAGATAAATATTCACCTGAAATCTATGTATGACGTGCGCAAGCAGCTATTAAATTTAAACCACGACAGCCGCTCACTAATACTGGCAGAGCCTAGCAAAGTGACAGCGAGCAAGCGCCGCCGCGCAGCAAAGCTGTCGTCCCCCTCCCCTAGCGCGCAGCGCGTAGAGAGGGGGGGAAGGCGCAAAGCGCCTCAGGGGGGTGCTATTAATAACGATAAGTTTCAGGCTTGTAAGGGCCTTGCTTGCTCACGCCGATATAAGCGGCCTGCTCGTCGCTCAGTTCGGTCAGCATGGCGCCGACCTTCTTCAGGTGCAGGCGGGCGACCTTTTCGTCCAGGATCTTGGGCAGCACATAGACCTTGCCCACTTCGTAGGCGTCGGGGCGGGTGAACAGCTCGATCTGCGCCAGGGTCTGGTTGGCAAAGGAGTTGGACATCACAAAGCTGGGGTGGCCGGTGGCGCAGCCCAGGTTCACCAGACGGCCCTTGGCCAGCAGGGTGATCTTCTTGCCGTCGGGGAACTCGATCTGGTCGACCTGGGGCTTCACTTCTTCCCACTTGTACTTCTCGATCGAAGCCACATCGATTTCGTTGTCGAAGTGACCGATGTTGCAGACGATGGCCTGATCCTTCATGGCAACCATGTGCTCGTGGCGGATGATGTCCTTGTTGCCGGTGGTGGTCACGAAGATATCGGCCTTGTCGGCAGCGTATTCCATGGTCACGACCTTGTAGCCTTCCATGGCGGCCTGCAGGGCGTTGATGGGGTCGATCTCGGTCACCCAGACCTGGGCCGACAGCGCGCGCAAAGCCTGGGCGGAGCCCTTGCCCACGTCGCCATAGCCGGCCACGCAAGCCACCTTGCCGGCGATCATCACGTCGGTAGCGCGCTTGATGCCGTCCACCAGCGATTCGCGGCAGCCGTACAGATTGTCGAACTTGGACTTGGTCACCGAGTCGTTGACGTTGATGGCGCGGAACAGCAGCGTGCCCTTGGCCGACATTTCGTTGAGGCGGTGCACGCCGGTGGTGGTCTCTTCGGTCACGCCCATGATCTGGGCCGACTTGCGGCTGTACCAGGTGGAGTCCACGGCCAGCTTGGCCTTGATGGCGGCGAAGACGATGCGCTCTTCTTCCGAACCGGGGTTGGCCAGCACGGACAGATCCTTCTCGGCGCGCTTGCCCAGGTGCATGAGCATGGTGGCGTCGCCGCCGTCGTCCAGGATCATGTTGGGGCCTTCGCCTTCGGTACCGGCGGCACCGAATTCAAAGATGGAGTGGGTGTAGTTCCAGTAGTCTTCCAGCGACTCGCCCTTGATGGCATAGACAGGCACGCCGGTTTCGGCGATGGCGGCAGCTGCGTGATCCTGGGTCGAGAAGATGTTGCACGAAGCCCAGCGCACTTGTGCACCCAGAGCCGTCAGCGTCTCGATCAGCACGGCGGTCTGGATGGTCATGTGCAGCGAGCCCGTGATGCGCGCGCCCTTCAGGGGCTGGGCAGCGGCGAACTCCTCGCGCACGGCCATCAGACCGGGCATTTCGGTTTCGGCGATCCTGATTTCCTTGCGGCCCCAGGCAGCCAGGGAAATATCGGTAATGGCCGAATCAGCGGGGTTGAAGCGCACGGCAGCGTTCATGGTTTTCTCCAAATCTTGAATGAAAAACCACGTTCTGCAGCAGAGGGGGAATAAACCGGCTCACCGCACAGAAAGCGTGGGCGAGCGTCGTTGCGGGATGAAATCCGAGCCTCACGCCCCGCGCAGACCAGCTCATGGCTGGCTGGGGAACGCTGCAACGCTCCTCGGATGGACGGCGATTATAAAGGAATCAGCCTTCCAGGCCCACCAAGCGATAACCGACTTGCAACTCGGTTACCAGATGCCGGGGCTGGGCCGGATCGAGCTCTATCTTCTGGCGCAGATTGGCCATGTGCACGCGCAGATAGTGGGGGCGGTCCAGATATTCAGCGCCCCAGACCTGCAGCAGCAACTGGCGGTGGGTCAGCACCTTGCCATGGCCGGCAATCAGGGCCGCCAGCAGGCGGAACTCTATGGGCGTCAGGTGCACGGCCACTCCGTCGCGCCTGACATCGTGCGCCGCCAGATCCACCACCACCGCGCCGAAACGCGCACAGCTGCCGGGCTTGTCTGCCGCCGACGCCTGCTGGCGGCGGCGCAGCATCACGCGCAGCCTGGCCAGCAACTCGGGCACGCCGAAGGGCTTGGTCAGATAGTCATCGGCCCCGGCGTCCAGCGCCGCCACCTTGTCCTCTTCTCGCTCGCGCGCGGACAGGATCAGAATCGGCAACTGGCTCCAGCCGCGCAGCTCGGCAATCACGGTCTTGCCATCGGCATCGGGCAGACCCAGGTCCAGCACCACGGCGTCGGGCTGGCGGCTGGCGGCCTCGATCAGGCCGCGCCTGGCGGTTTCTGACTCGAACACCTGCCAGCCTTCGTCCTCCAGTGCCAGGCGCACAAAGCGGCGGATGCTGGCGTCGTCTTCAATCAGCAAAATGCGGGGTGCGGCGCTTGTCATATTCGGATTTGCATGTGATGCACGGGATTGTCGGCTCATTCGTCCATGGCCGGCTGCTCGGGCACGGGCAGCGAGATGCTGAAAACGGTGCCCGGCCCGGGGTCTGCCGCCGCTACCCGCAAACTGCCGCCATGGGCTTGCACAATCCGCTGAGCCAGCGCCAGGCCGAGCCCCATGCCGAACACGGCACTCTCCGCCTGCCCACGCGTGAACGGCTCGAACAGTTGCTCGGGGGACAGATGCACGGGCAGGCCCGGCCCCGCGTCCTGCACGCTCAGCACACAGTTGCCGTCGGCCACGCTCGCTGCCACGGTGATCGTCGTGCCTTCGGGCGTGTACTTGATGGCGTTGTCCAGCAGATTGACCAGCACACGCTCCATCAGCACGGCATCGAGCTGCAGCAAGGGCAGATCGGCCGGCAGCGAGGTCTGCAGCACATGAGCGGCCAGTCGCTCGCGCATCTGCGCCAGCGCGCTGCCCACCAGTTCGTCCACCGGCAGCCATTCACGCTTGAGCTGCACGCCGCCTTGCTGCAGGCGCGCCATGGCCAGCAGGTTGTCCACCAGTTGCTGCAGCGCCTGTGCCTGATTGCGAATCTGCACCAGCATGTGATGCGCCGGCCCCTGCGGCGCATGTGGCAAGGCCGCCTGGGCCGCGCCCAGGATGCCCGTCAGCGGCGTGCGCAGATCATGCGAGACGGCCGAGAGCAAGGTGTTGCGCATGCGCTCGCCTTCCATGGCGATCTGGGTCTGCTGCGCCACCTCCACAAAATGCACACGCTCCAATGCCAGGGCGATCTGGCTGGCACAGGCTTCAAGCAGACGGCGCTCCTCGGGCACTCGCAATCGTTGCGGCGCACGCAGCTGCAGCACCAGCACGCCACGCGAACGCACGGGCGCCATCAGCGGCACATAAAGTGCCGGCGCAGCTGCCAGGGTATCGGTTCCATGGCCGGCCATCTGGCCATGCTCCATGCTCCAGCGACCCACGCTGGTGTCGATCTGAGCTTCGCTGCCAGGCGCCAGCTGCAGGCGCTCATCGGCATCGGGCACCAGCAGCCCGGTCTGGGCATCGAAAACGCCTGAAATCGTGGTCAGCGCGATCTGCGTGACCTGCTCCTGCGTCAGCGCACCCGACAGGTCACGCGCCAGCCTGGCCAGCGCGCCGGCCCGCCTTTCGCGCTCTGCGGCCACGCGCGCCTCGTGGCGCAGCCGCGCCGTGAGCTGGCCGCAGACCAGGGCCACACCCAGCATCAGGCTGAAGGTGAACAGGTATTGCGTATCGTTGACGCTGAAGGAGTTGCGCGGCGGCACAAAGTAGAAATCGAACAGCAGCACTGACAGCAGGGCCGCCCATGCTCCGGGGCCGCGTCCCCAGCGCACGGCGGACAGCACCACCACCAGCAGGAAAAGCATGACGACATTGGCAGGGTCGAACACTCGCAGCAGCAGCTCAGCCACCGCTGTCGCGGCCAGGCAAGCCAGGGTCACGCCCGCATAGCCCTTCCACGGAATGGTTTTTTCACGCGCCGCCGGCAATCGCAAGGTGCTCTCGTTCTTGCTTTGCTTGACGGACAGCAGCAGCACGTCCAGGCCGGGATCCAGCGCAGCGATCTGTTCGGACAGGCTGGAGGCACGCCAGCGCAGCCATCGGCTCAAAGGTTCGTGCACACGCGCCAGCACCAGATGACTGGCATTGCGCTCACGCGCAAAGTCCACCAGAGCCTGGGCCACATGGGCACCGGGGATGGTGGCCGTTTCCGCGCCCAGACGCGCCGCCAGCGCCAGGGTCTTGAGCACGGCCTCCTGCGCTGCCCGAGGCCTATGCTGGCGCTCCGGCGCATCCACATAGACCACCACCCAGTCGGCCTCCAGCCGCCTGGCCAGGCGTGCCACCTGGCGCACCAGGGCATCATCACCGGCGCGGCCGCCCACGCCTACCAGCAAGCGCTCGCGCGTGGGCCAGACATCGCCGATGGAGCGCTCGCGGCGGTAGTCGCGCATGTCCTCATCGACACGATCGGCCGTGCGGCGCAGGGCCAGCTCGCGCAGCGCCAGCAAATTGCCCTGGCGAAAGAAATTGCGCGAGGCCCGCTCGGCCTGCTCCAGCGGATAGACCTTGCCCGACTTGAGGCGCTTGAGCAGCTCCTCGGGCGGGATGTCGACCACGATGACCTCGTCGGCATCGTCAAAGATATGGTCGGGCACGGTCTCATGGACCTGTATGCCCACAATGCCGCCCACCACATCGTTGAGGCTTTCCAGGTGCTGAACGTTGAGCGTGGTCCACACCTCGATACCCGCCTCCAGAAGCTCCTGCACATCCTGCCAGCGCTTGGGGTGGCGTGAGCCGCTCACATTGCTGTGCGCCAGCTCGTCGAGCAGCAGCACCTCCGGGCGGCGCGCCAGAGCTGCATCGAGGTCGAACTCGTCCAGCTGCCTGCCCTGGTAGACCAGCGTGCGCCGCGGCAGCAGCTCCAGGTCGTGCAGCTGCTGCTCGGTCTCGGCGCGGCCATGCGTCTCCACCAGCCCTACCAGAACCTTGCGTCCTGCCTGCCGCTCGCGCTGCGCAGCCGCCAGCATGGAATAGGTCTTGCCCACTCCGGCATTGGAGCCAAAGTAGATGCGCAGCTTGCCGAGATGGGCGCGCTGCCGATCTGCCTGCAGTTGAGCGACCAGCGCGTCGGGGTCGGGGCGCTGCGCGGCGGATGAGGGTGTGGATGAAGGCATCAGGCGATCAGCGTATCACTCAAGTCCGGTCAGAACCCGGCACTCAGGCCCAGCAGCCAGCCGCTGCGCGCCAGATCACGCCATTGGCCACGACTGTTGACGGCGCTGTAGTAGCGGGCATCGGCCGAGGTACCCGCGTACGCAAGCGATGCAGTCCACGCCCCCCAGGCCCTGGATAGCGAGATGCGCCAGTCGGCATAGGAAACATCGCTGTAATTGCGCACCCAGGTATAGCCGCCATGCAGGCCCAAGGTGGCGAGATCGCCCAGCGGATGCTGATAGTTCAGATCCAGATACTGGCTGCCGCGGCTGCTGCCTGCCGGCTGCAGCGCAGTGGCGAACGCCGAGCCGGCGGTACTCTCGCCCAGGCCGAAATAAGGCGTCAGTGCCACGGACCATTTGATGCTCAGACCACCATGAGTCGCCCCCAGATAGAGCTCGGTGGTGTCAAAGCGTTTGCTGCTGCCATCGCTTGCGCCCAGGCGTGCACCGGGATAGCGGTACTGCAAAAGCCCGGCATCCAGCAGCCAGTCAGGCACGAGCTCGCCGCGCCAGCCACCATAGATATCGTGCTCCAGTCCCTGGCCCCGGCCATAGCTGTTGGTTGAGACATTGGACAGCGACGTGCCCAGATAAAAGCCCTTGGGCAAGGCCAGTTCCACTGCGCCCTGCACGGCCGCACCTTGCCAGGTCTGCGAGATGCCGCGAAAGCGGTAGTCACTGATCAGGCCCAGCGAGCCGGTCAGGGAAGACCTGCTGTCGGCCTGCGCAGGAGCTGAGCTTTCAGAAGCAGATTGCGCTTTTGTTTCCTCGGCAGCAGAGGGCTTTGCACAGCTCAAGGCAATCATCAGCAACGCAGAGCCGATGGCCCAGGAGCGCGAGGCGTGAAATGGTTTTTGGGGATGGAAGAGACGCATGATGGTGAAGCAAACAGATCAGACTTGCCGCGCCCGCAGGGAACGCGGACAAGCCAGAGAAACGAGAAAGCAAGGCCTGGATATGACTTAGACGAGGCCCAGAACTGTCAGCAGCATGTCGATGAGCTTGATGCCAACAAACGGCACGATCAGCCCGCCCAGGCCATAGATCAGCAGGTTTCGGCGCAGCAGCAGGGCCGCACCCACGGCGCGATACTGCACACCACGCAAGGCCAGCGGCACCAGGGCGATGATGATCAGTGCATTGAAGATCACGGCACTGAGGATGGCGGAATCGGCGCTGTGCAGCTGCATCACGTTGAGCGAGGCCAGTTGCGGATAAGTGCCCACAAAGGCGGCAGGAATGATGGCGAAATACTTGGCCACATCATTGGCAATGCTGAAGGTGGTCAACGCGCCGCGCGTCATCAGCATCTGCTTGCCGGTTTCCACCACCTCGATCAGCTTGGTGGGGTTGCTGTCCAGGTCCACCATATTGCCGGCCTCTTTGGCAGCCTGGGTGCCGCTGTTCATGGCCACGGCCACATCGGCCTGGGCCAGGGCCGGAGCATCGTTGGTGCCATCCCCCGTCATCGCCACCAGGCGGCCCGCAGCCTGGTGCGAGCGGATCAGCTGCAGCTTGTCTTCGGGCCTGGCTTCGGCCAGGTAATCATCCACCCCTGCCTCTGCGGCAATGGCGGCAGCCGTCAGCGGGTTGTCGCCCGTCACCATCACCGTCTTTATGCCCATGCGGCGCAGCTCGGCAAAGCGCTCGCGCATGCCCGGCTTGACGATGTCCTTGAGTTCGATCACGCCCAGCACCTTGGCGCCATCTGCCACCACCAAAGGCGTGCTGCCCTTGCGCGAGACGTTATCCACAGACAGTTGCACCTGAGCCGGGAAGCTGCCTCCCAGTGCCTCGACATGCCGGCGCACGGCATCGGCGGCCCCCTTGCGCAAGCTGCGCAAGCCTTGTGGACTCTGCAGATCCACACCACTCATACGCGTCTGTGCGGTAAAGGGGACGAACTCGCCCGGAAAATCCGCACTGCTGCGATCGGGCAAGCCATGACGCTCCCTGGCCAGAGCCACCACGCTGCGGCCTTCAGGTGTTTCATCTGCCAGAGATGAGAGCTGTGCGGCTTCGGCCAGCTGCGCGGCGCTCGTTCCAGGGGCCGGCAGAAACTCGCAGGCCTGGCGGTTGCCCAGGGTGATGGTGCCGGTCTTGTCCAGCAGCAGCACGTCCACATCACCGGCAGCCTCCACGGCCCGGCCCGAAGTGGCGATGACATTGGCCTGCATCATGCGGCTCATGCCGGCCACGCCAATGGCCGACAGCAGGCCGCCAATGGTGGTCGGAATCAGGCAGACCAGCAGCGCAATCAGCACGGCAATGCCGACCACCGAGCCCGTTCCGGCCTGTGACACCGCAAAGGCCGAGAAGGGCCACAGCGTGACGATGACCAGCAGAAAGACCAGCGTCAGCCCCACGAGCAAAATCGTCAGCGCCATCTCGTTCGGAGTCTTCTGGCGCTTGGCCGACTCGACCATGGAGATCATGCGATCCAGGAACGACTCGCCGGGGTTGACCGTGACTTCCACCACCAGCCAGTCCGACAGCACGCGCGTGCCGCCGGTCACCGACGAGAAGTCGCCTCCGGCCTCGCGGATCACGGGCGCGGATTCGCCGGTGATCGCGCTTTCGTCCACCGAAGCAACGCCCTCGATCACCGTGCCGTCAAGCGCAATCGTGTCGCCGGCTTCCACGAAGATGACCACGCCCTTGCGCAGTTCGCTGGCGCGCATGGGAATCCATGAACTGCCGAAATGCGGTTGCTGCAGCAGCTTGGCCACCGTATCGCGCTTCATGCCGCGCAGGCTGGCGGCCTGGGCGCGGCTGCGGCCCTCCGCCAATGCTTCGGCAAAGTTGGCAAACAGCACGGTGAACCACAGCCACAGCGCAATCGCCAGAACAAAGCCGCTGTTCTCGCTGCCCGGCTCCATCAGGCTCTGCCACCACAACAGACTGCTCAGGATCGCACCCAGATACACCACAAACATCACTGGGTTGGCCCACTGCGTACGCGGCGAGAGTTTGCGCAGCGCATCCCACAGAGCCGACTTCACCAGCCTGGCATCGAGCAGGCTGCGGCCTGCCGTCATTTTCTTCGTGCTCATGGCTTACTCCTTCACTGCGCTGGTGGCGGGCTGCAAGGCGTCCAGCGCCAGATTGAGCTGCAATACATTCACACGCGGCTCGCCCAGCAAGCCCAGCGTGCGCTGCTCTGTTTCCTGCGCCAGCAATGGCTGCACCTGGTCTGGCGAGAGCCCTCGCGCCTTCGCCACACGCGGCAGTTGCAGCAGCGCATTGGCCATAGAGATATGCGGGTCCAGGCCCGATGCCGACGCCGTGACCGCATCCACCGGCACCGCCAGGTCTGCGGCCAGACCGTTATCGGCGCGGTACTGTGCGACACGCTGCGCCACGGCTTCGGACAAGTCCTTGTGCGTGGCCCCCTGGTTGCTGGCGCCAGACAGGCCTGCGTTGTAGGGAGCCGCAATGTTTGCCCCTTCCTGACTCGGATCGGGAGCGACTGTGGCGCTGGGACGGCCATGGAAGTACTGCGGCCCGGTGAATTGCTGACCGATCAGGGCCGAGCCCACGATCCGACCCTGGCGTTCGATCAGGCTGCCATTGGCTGCATGCGGGAACAGTGCCTGCGCCACACCCGTGGTCAGCAAGGGATAGGCAATGCCGGAGATCGCCATCACCAGCAGGGCGGCGCGCACGCTGCTGCCCAGCAGATGTGGCCAGGAGGCGGATTCCGCCTCGGGCTGCGCTTGAGCATGGCTTGGCAGCACTGAAGCGCAAAGAGTTTGAGTCGATGTTTTCATGATTTGCTCCCTGGTCTGCAGCCTTGCATGGACTGCAGACCATTGGCATCAATTGGATAGAACGTTAGGCGTACAGCTGAGCCACAAGCATTTGCAGGTGCTCGATCACGGGCCCCAGAGCCAGCGCCGGCAGAAAGGTCAGACCGCCCACCACCAGCACCACAAACACCAGCAGGCCCATGAACAACGGCGTGGCCGTGGGGAAAGTGCCCGGGCCCGGAGGCACGGTGGCCTTGGCGGCCAGGCTGCCGGCCACGGCCAGCATGGGCACAAGCGTCAGAAAGCGCCCTGCCAGCATGGCCAGGCCCGTGGTGGTGTTGAAGAAGGGCGTGTTGGCATTCAGCCCTGCAAAGGCCGAGCCGTTGTTGGCCGTGGCCGAGGCATAGGCGTAGAGAATCTCCGAGAAGCCATGCGGGCCGCGGTTGTTGAGGCTGGCTGCGGCATCCGGCCAAAGCACGGCCAGCGCCGTGAAGCCCAGAACGCAGGCCGGCGGCACCAGCACCGCAAGCATGACCAGCTTGATCTCGCGCACCTCGATCTTCTTGCCCAGGAATTCAGGGGTACGCCCAATCATCATGCCGGCCAGAAACACCGTGAGGATGGCGTACTGAATCAGGTTGATCAGTCCCACGCCGTCGCCGCCGAACACGCAGTTGAGCATCATCTGCGCCAGCGGCGTGATGGAGCCCAGCGGGGTCAGCGAATCATGCATGGCGTTGACCGAGCCCGTGGTGGCCGCGGTGGTGGTAGCCACGAACAAGGCCGTATCGGCAATGCCGAAGCGCAGCTCCTTGCCCTCCATATTGCCGCCGCTCTGGATCAGGCTGTATTGCTGATCGGCTCCGGCGCGCGCCAGCAGCTGGCTGCCGTTTTGCTCGGCCACAAACACCAGGCTCAGAAAGCCGACGAACATCACCATGCAGGCCGCAAACAGCACCCAGCCCTGCTTGCGGCGCAGCAGCATGGAGCCAAATGCGTAGGTCATGCCGGCCGGGATCAGCAGCATCGAGAGGATGTGCAGCAGATTGGTCAGCGGCGTCGGGTTCTCGAACGGATGTGCCGCATTCATGCTGAAGAAGCCGCCGCCATTCGTGCCCAGATGCTTGATGCTTTCCAGGCTGGCCACGGGCCCCATCAGCAGTTGCTGCCGGGCGCCTTCGAGCGTCGTCGCCACCGCGTCGGTGTGCAGAGTCTGCGGAATGCCCTGCCAGACATAGACCAGGGCCATGATGAAGGACAGCGGCAGCAGTACGCGCCAGAACACGCGCACGAAGTCGACCCAGAAGTTGCCGACATCCTTGCTACTGGATCGCGCCAGGCCGCGCACAAAGCCGGCACCGGCAGCAACACCCGTGGTGGCACCGGCAAACATCAGAAAGGTGATGACCACCATCTGCGTTGCATTGCTCAGGCTGTTCTCACCCGAGTAGGCCTGCCAGTTGGTATTGGTGATGAAGGAGGCTGCGGTGTTGAAGGCCAGGTCGGGCGCCTGCGCCGCGATCTCCAGCGGGTTCAGCGGCAGTGCGCCCTGCAGACGCAGCAGCAGATAACCCAGCAGCATCATCAGCGCATTGCTCAGCACCACAGCGGCGCCATAGCGCTGCCAGCCCATGCGCTCCTGCGGGTTCACGCCCATGACCCGGTAGCTCAGGCGCTCCAGCCAGCCATGACGCTCGCTGGTAAAGCAGCGTGCCAGCCATTGGCCCATGGGTATGGTCAGCAAGGTTGCCGCAGTCAGCACGGCGGCAAATTCCATCCAGGGTAACCACATGATCCACCCCTTTCACAGACGCGCCAGGGCGCGCACAAAGCCCAGCAGTCCGACAAAGCAGACCACCGTCAGGCTCACAAAAATCAGGTCTTGCAGCACTTGCATGGCAGCCCCTTCAGAATTTCTCGGGGCGCAGCAGCGCATAGCCCAAATAGGCAAACAGCCCCAGCGCCGTCAGGGCGGCCAGGGCTTCAATCCAGGTGATGGTCATTTCATTCCTCCCGCAAGCCGTTCACGCGGCTTGATTGCGATGGAGGAACTGTAGAAATTCGCCCGTCAAGAACGGGTAGAGATTGGGCGTGCCGATATCAAGACGGCATCAAGAAGCGGCTCGATTCGCGGCCGCAATCCCGGCCAGCCACTGAACGCGCAAGGCCAGCACGATGACCAGCGCCAGTACAGCCAAGGCCACGGAGCCCACGCCCGTCCAGCCCCAGCGCGACCAGAACCAGCCCGCCCCGGCCCCCAGCACGCTGGAGCCCATGTAATAGCCCCAGAGATATAGCGATGATGCGTGCCCCTTGGACTGCGTGGCCAGTCGCCCCACCCAGCCGCTGGCTACCGAATGCGCGATGAAGAACCCTGCCGTCAGCAGGACGATGCCGAGCACGATGACGGCCAGCGGCTGCAACAGGGTCAGAACCACGCCTGCGGCCATCAGCAAAGTGCCAGCAACCAGCACCGGGCCGCGGCCCAGCCTATCGGCCAGCCCCCCGGCAATCGGCGACGCCGCCGTGCCCAGCAGATAGGCGTAGAAGATATGGCTGATCTGCAGCTGGCTCAGACCATAGGGCGATGCGCTGAGCAGAAAGCCGGCATAGTTGTAGATGCTGACAAACACGCCCATCAGGCCGAAGGCGATCAGAAACAGCAGCGGCAGGCCCGGGTGGCGCAGATGCCGGCCCCAGGCCTGCAGGTGATACCGGGCACCCAGCCCGGTCTTCTTGATGAAGTTGCGCGAGTTGGGCAGCAGCCAGACAAAGCCCAGGGCTGCCAGCAGGTCAAGCACCGACAGTGCAGCCATGGCATGGCGCCAGCCCCAGAACTCGGTCATGGCGCTCATGCCGACCCGGCCCAGCATGCCGCCCAGCGCCGTGCCACCCACATACAGGCCCATGGCAAAGCCCAGGCCGGGCGGGTCGATCTCCTCGGACAGATAGGCCATGGCCACGGCAGGCACGCCGCCCAGCAACAAGCCTTCCAGCGCGCGTGCGGCCAGCAGCGCATGCCACTGCGGCATGAACGAAGCCAGCAGATTGCACAGCGCCGCCAGTGCCATGGAGATGAACATCAGCTTGCGCCGCCCCAGCCCCTCGGACAAGGCCCCCGCCAGCACAATGGAGCCGGCCAGGCAGGCCGTGGATACCGACAGCGCCAGCGCGCTCTGTGCCGGACTGACGGCAAAGCTGTGGGCCAGCTCGGGCAGCAGCGGCTGCACGCAGTACAGCAGGGAGAAGGTGGCAAACCCCGCCAGGAACAGCGCCACGCTGACCCGCCGGTACTCGGGCGTGCCGCGCTTGATCCATACCGGAGCGGCAGAGGCTGGAGACTGGATGGGCAAGGAGGTGTTCACATCCTGCGGGGCGCTGTTCATGAGGGGTAAATAAGGACCGGAGACTAGGCCGCTATTGTGCTCCGCATCTGCCAGTTGCCGGAGCCAGCGGCCCTGGGCAATGGCGTCGCCCGTCCCGCATTTGCCGGAGCATCTCCATGAATTGGCCCTGCCGTTAAAATAAGCGCCCTCAAGACTTATTCACAGGTCTGCCCTGCATGGGTGCGGGCCTGGTGCGGCAAACGGACCGCCGCACCTTTTGTTGTCACAGCCGGCGTTCTCCGGCTGTATTTACAGCTCTCAATACTGTGTCATACGCCCCAGAAACCCGGCGCCGTCGTACGTTCGCCATCATCTCCCACCCGGACGCGGGTAAGACCACGCTGACCGAAAAGCTGCTGCTGTTCTCGGGCGCGATCCAGATTGCCGGCGCCGTCAAGGGCCGCAAGGCCTCGCGTCACGCCACCTCCGACTGGATGGAAATCGAGAAGCAGCGCGGCATCTCGGTGGCCTCGTCGGTGATGCAGATGAGCTACCGCGACCATGTGATCAACCTGCTCGACACTCCCGGCCACAAGGACTTCTCGGAAGATACCTACCGCGTGCTGACGGCCGTGGACTCGGCGCTGATGGTGATCGACGCGGCCAACGGCGTGGAGTCGCAGACCCGCCGCCTGATCGAGGTCTGCCGCCAGCGCAACACGCCCATCATCTCCTTCGTCAACAAGTTCGACCGTGAAGTGCGCGACCCGCTGGACATCATGGACGAAGTCGAGCGCGAGCTGGGCATGCCCTGCTGCCCCATCACCTGGCCCGTGGGCCAGGGCAAGAGCTTCGGCGGCATCATCAATCTGCAGACACAGAGCATGACGGTGTTTGCCGCCGGCAGCGAGAAGCGCCCCGAAGACTTCGAAGTCATCCCGCTGACCGAAGTCGACAGGCTGCGTGCCCGCTTCGGCCAGGCCTACGACGATGCCATCGAGAGCATGGAACTGGCCCAGGGCGCATCGGCCGAATGGGATCACCAGGCGTTTCTGGAAGGCAAGCTGACCCCCGTGTTCTTCGGCTCCGGTGTGAACAACTTCGGTGTGATGGAAGTGCTGAACGCAGTGGTCGACATGTCGCCCCCGCCCGGCCCGCGCGTCGCCTTCACCGAAGTGAACCGCCAGCGCGAAGAAGTCACCATCAACCCCGAAGACAAAACCTTCGCAGGCGTGGTGTTCAAGGTGCAGGCGAACATGGATGCCAACCACCGCGACCGTATCGCCTTCGTGCGCGTGGCCAGCGGCAAGTACACGCCTGGCATGAAGATGAAGGTGCAGCGCACCGGCAAGGAGCTGCGCCCCACGTCCGTGGTGACCTTCATGAGCCAGCGCCGCGAGGCCGTCGACGAGGCCTATGCGGGCGACATCATCGGCTTCACGATTCACGGCGGCGTGCAGCTGGGCGACTCCATCACCGACGGCCCCAGCCTGCAGTTCACCGGCCTGCCCTTCTTCGCACCCGAAATGTTCATGACCGTGGTGCTCAAGAACCCGCTGCGTACCAAGCAGCTGCAGCAAGGTCTGATGCAGCTGGGCGAGGAAGGCGCGATCCAGGTCTTCAAGCCCGATGTCGGCGGCAATATGCTGCTGGGCGCCGTGGGTCAGCTGCAGTTCGAAGTGGTGCAGCACCGCCTCAAGACCGAGTACGACTGCGACGTGCGCCTGGAAGGCTGCCAGTACACAGGGGCGCGCTGGATCACGGCCGACTCGCCCGCCGAGCTGCGCGAGTTCGAGAACGCCTACCCCATGCGTCTGGCGCATGATGCAGCCGACACCCTGGCCTATCTGTGCACCAGCCCCTATGACGTGCGCCTGGCGCAGGAGCGTTTCCCCAAGATCCACTTCCACCCGCTGCGCGAGCATGCGGGCCTGGCACTGGGCTCGGCGAATTGAGCGTGGTCACCCCCTGAGGCGCTTCGCCTAGGCGGCCCCGCGCCTTCCCCCTCTCTGGCTTCGCCGGAGGGGGACGACATCCTCGCTGCGAGGCGGCTCTTGCTCGATGTCTCTGAGCTGGACCGCGCTAGCTTCAGGCGAGGATCAACATCGAGAGAGTTTGTTGTGAGCCAAGAATTTCTGCGCCCTTTGTCTGAACTGCGGACACCTGCCAAGCTGCTGGGCGTGCTGACCGATATCGACGACACGCTGACCACCGACGGCGTGGTGCCCGAGCATGTGGTGGCCGCGATTGCGCGCCTCAAGGATGCGGGCCTGAAGGTGGTGCCCATCACCGGCCGTCCCGTGGGCTGGAGCGTGCCCTTTGCATCGGCCTGGCCCGTGGACGCCATCGTGGCCGAGAACGGTGCCGTGGCCCTGCGCCGCAATGCCCAGGGCGGCCTGGACAAGCTCTACCAGCAATCCGCCGACGAGCGCACCCGCAACTTTGCCCGCATGCAGCAGGTGCTCGAGCAGATCGAGGCCACCGTGCCCGGCGCCAGACGCGCCACGGACTCGGCCGGCCGCGAATGCGATATCGCCGTGGACCACAGCGAATTCACGAACATGCCCCAGGCACAGATCGATGAATGCGTGGCCATCATGAAGGCGGCCGGCATGAACGCCACCGTCAGCTCCATCCACATCAACGGCTGGTTCGGCGAGCACAACAAGCTCGAAGGCGCGCGCTGGATCACACGCGAGCTGTTCGACATCGATCTGGACGCCACGCTGGCGCGCTGGGTGTATATCGGCGACTCGACCAACGACCAGCAGATGTTCGAGCACATGCCCCACAGCGTGGGCGTGGCCAATATCGCGCGCTTCGTGCCTCAGCTCAGGCATCTGCCGCGCCATGTGACCTCGGCCGAGCGCGGCGACGGCTTTGTGCAGCTTGCCGATCAGTTGCTGACTCAGCAAAAATAGTAGCTTCAACCGCTCTTTGCTTAACGATTTCACTATCAAAACAATCTGAAATCGTTTGAAAACAAGCGCAAGCAGCTCTCATTTTCAAAGGCCTCCGTGCTTGCCGGCACAGAGGCCTTTTTTGATGCCCATCCATCGCCAAACACGATGCACCCACCCGTACAAGACGACCCCCGGGCGCGTAAAAACCCACGGTTGGCACTCACTACAATTTTTGATTCATTTCAAAACATTTCTGAGAGACCAACACCATGCGCATGATTCGCCGCACCTTCGTCGCCACGGCCGTGGCAGCAACAGCCGCCCTGAGCGCAGGCACTGCATTTGCCCAGGGCAAGGAAGTCAAGATCGGCTATGCGCTGGCCGTCAACTCCCACTACGGCGCTGCCGCCAACGCCTGGGCCGAGGGCGTGGAAAAAGGCACCAACGGTGCCTACAAGTTCAAGCAGTTCCCTGCCTCCGCCCTGGGCGGCGAGCGTGAGCTGATCGAAGGCCTGCAGCTGGGCACCGTGGAAGCCGCCATCGTTTCCACTGGCGCCCTGAGCAACTTCGTGCCCGATGTGGGCGTGGTGGACATCCCCTTCCTGTTCCGCGACACCCAGCACGCACGTGCCGTGATGGACGGCGCCTTCGGTCAGGACCTGCTGGCCAAGTTCCAGAAGCGCGGCCTGATCGCCCTGGCCTGGGGCGAGCAGGGCTTTCGCCATCTGAGCAACAACAAGCATGCCGTCAATGGCGTGGCCGACCTCAAGGGCCTGAAGATCCGCGTGACCGAGAACCCCGTGCACATCACGGCCTTCCGCACCCTGGGTGCCTCGCCCACCCCCATGTCCTGGCCCGAAGTCATCGGTGCGCTGCAGCAAGGCACGATCGACGGCCAGGAGAACCCCATCTCCGTGCTGGTGTCCGCCAAGCTGTGGCAAGTGCAAAAGCACCTGACCCTGACTTCCCACGTCTACGCCCCCATGGCCCTGATCGTGTCGCCCTCGTTCTGGGGATCGCTGAACGCCGCCCAGAAGACCGCCTTCACGGAAGCCGCCAAGAGGGGTGCGCTGGCCTCGCGCGCCTTTGTGGACAACGTGGAGAAGAAGGGCGTTGAAGAAGCCAAGGCCAACGGCATGAAGGTCGTGGAGAAGGTCGATCAGGCCGCCTTCCGCACCGCGCTGGAGCCCGCGTACAAGGAATACGCCAAGAAGTTCGGCCAGAAGACGCTGGACTCCATCACCGCCGTCAAGTAAGCAACCGGCAACACGGGCCTGCCTCCGCGGAGACGGGCCCGTGCATTTTTCTCCCTCCTGGGCAAGGCAGGTCCTTGCCCGGCTGCGGTCAGCACGAATGGACTTGCGCCAATTCCCGCCGATGATGACGCAGCCTTCAACTCCGTGACGCAGCCGGCTCTTGCGGCAGGTTTCGCCGCTGCCTCTGCTCACCCCCACTCCTATGCTTGATCGTATCGAACGCATTCTCGTGGCCGGCAATCGCTGGCTGCTGATCTTGCTGCTGCTGGCCATGGCCTGCATCGTCTTTGCCAACGTGGTGCTGCGCTACACCACGGGCGACTCCATCGTCTGGGCCGAGGAAGTGGCCCGCCACATGATGATCTGGGTCACTTTTCTGGGCTCCGGCCTGGTGCTGCGCTTTGGCGGCCATGTGGCCATCGACAATCTGCACCGCAGCGTGAGCACCCGCAAGGCGCAGGCCATGCGCGGCTTTGTCGTGCTGATCCTGGCGGTCTTCTTTGTGGTGATGACCGTGACCTCGTCGCAGTATGTGTACGCCACACGCTTTCAGACCACGGCGGCCACGGACATTCCGATCTCCTATATCTACGGCGCCATGCCTGTGGGCTTTGTGCTGATGCTGATCCATCTGCTGTTCATCGCACGCGGCTACATCACCACAGGCAGCTTCGCCGAGTCCGATGAAATGGATGCGGATGCCGCAGCGTCGATATGAAACACCCCCTGAGTCGCTGCGCGCCTTCCCCCTGGAAGGGGGACGACAGCCTAGCTGCGGGGCGGCGCGGCCGGCATAGGCCCTTGCTCGCTGCCCCTGGCTTGGGTCAGGCCAGTTTTATGCGTTGCGCCACGAATCTGAGTCGCTGTGCGCCTTCCCCCTGGAAGGGGGACGACAGCCTAGCTGCGGGGCGGCGCGGCCGGCATAGGCCCTTGCTCGCTGTCCCTGGCTTGGTTCAGGCCAGTTTTATGCATTGCGCCACGAATCACTGATCGATTGAAACATCATGGGTATCACTTTATTTGTTGCCATCATCGCCCTGCTCACGCTGGGCTTTCCGGTGGCGTTTGCGCTGGCCATCTCGGCAGCCCTTGCAGTCTTTGTCGGCGGACGTTATCCACAGCTGATCGTCTTCAAGGAAATGTTCACGGGCATCGACAGCTTTCCGCTGATGGCCGTGCCCTTCTTCATCCTGGCCGCAGAGCTGATGTCGGGCGGTGCGCTCACGGCCGTGCTGCTGCGCTTTGCCGCCCAGTTCGTCGGCCATCTGCGCGGCGGCCTGGGCTATGCCAATGTGCTGTCGCTGACCATGTTCTCGGGCATCTCGGGCTCGGCCCTGGCCGATGCCGCCGGCCCCGGCTCCATGATGGTCAAGATGATGGACAAGGCCGGCTACAGCCGTCCCTATGCGGCCGCGCTGACGGCCAGCACCGCCATCGTCGGCCCCATCATTCCGCCCTCGGTGAGCATGATCATCTATGCGCTGCAGGATGAGAACGTGTCCGTGGGCGGACTGTTCATGGCCGGTTTCATTCCCGGCATTCTGATCGCGCTGGCCATGGCGGCCGTCAACTGGTGGGTCTGCAAGAAGCGCAACTACCGCAGCACCGAGCCGCGCCCTTCGGCACGCGAGATGTGGAGCACCAGCTTCAAGGCCATCCCCGCGCTGATGCTCATCGTGCTCATCGTGGTCGGTATCCGCTTCGGCATCTTCACGCCCACGGAAGCGTCCGTCGTGGCCGTCTTCTATGCCCTGGTCTGCGGCAAATGGGTTTACCGCACGCTCAAGTGGTCGGCCCTGCCCGGCATCCTGGCGCGCTCGGCCATGCTCACGGCCTCGGTGCTGCTGGTGATGGCGACCTCGGCCGCCTTTGCCTGGGTGCTCACGGTGGAAGGCATTCCGCAGTATCTGTCCGAGCTGATCGTGAGCTGGGAACTCTCGCCCGTGATGTTCCTGATTGCCGTGAACATTCTGCTGCTGGTCTTCGGCATCTTCATGGAGCCGCTGCCCGGCGTGATGATTCTGGTGCCCATTCTCGCGCCCATCGCCTTCAGCCTGGGCATCGATCCCACGCACTTCGCCATGGTGGTGATCGTCAACCTCACGCTGGGCATGATCACGCCGCCGGTCGGCGGCCTGCTGTTCGTGACCGCCGTGTCCACGCGCGTGTCCATCACCGAGCTGACGCGCGAGATGCCGCTGTTCCTGCTGGCCCACTTCGTCGTGCTGTGCCTGCTGACCTTTATCCCCGAGCTGTCGACCTGGCTGCCTCACACGCTGGGCTTCCAGTAACCGCCATGCTCACGGCAAAAAGGGCTGCCCCAGGGCAGCCCTTTTTTGCTGCACATCCCGCGTCCAGCGGATAGCGCAGCGCTAGAACAAGAGCTTGCCCATGCGCTGTGCAGCAGCCTGCAAATGCGGCAAACCCATCAGCGCCTGTTCCAGAGACATGCGTGCCTGCGGCGCATGCACCGCCAGCGCAGCACGGCACAGCCCTTTGTCGTCCTTGATCGGTACGGCCACGGCAATCATTCCCAGCATGAACTCTTCACGGTCGCAGGCATAGCCAAGCGCTTGAATCTGCTGGACCTGTTGGGCCAATGCCTCGGCTGATTGCAAGGTGCGTGACGTACAAGGCGTCAGCAGCAGGTTTTCCAGCACGGCCTGACGACGCTGATCAGCCATATGCGCGAGGAAAAGCTTGCCACTAGCCGTCGCATGCAAGGGTACGAGGGAGCCGACCTCCAGCTGCATGCGCAAGGGCCAGTGCGTCTCCACACGGTCCAGATAACGTACACGGGTTCCATCAAGAACCGTGAGGTTGCAGGTCTCACCCAAGGTCTGCACCAGCTGGGACAAAACCTCATGGCGCAAAGCCTGGCGCGGATCGCATTGCAAGGCTTTCACCGCGAGACTGAGCAAGCGTGGACCCGGTGCAAAACTGCGGTCTCCCTCGTGCCGCGTCAGCCACTGGCGCGACTCCAGCCCCGAGCACAAACGCGAAGCCGTGGCCTTGGGAAAGTGCAGCGCATTGGCAATTTCCATCAGCCCCGGAGGTTCGCTGCTTTGGGTCACGTAATCGAGCACCGCGAGCGCACGGTCCGACATTGAGCTGGGATCTTCCTGGGAGGGTTGTGCGGCATCGGAAGCACTTTGTGGAATTGCTACGGGCATGACAGGAATGATGGCACAGCTCGCTGATACGCCAGTTGAAAGCCCATGCGTCCCGGTATTTACACCAGCAAGGGAAAGCGCTGATTGCAGCGGGCAATCACGCATTTAGAGTTCCATCAAAAGGAACAAATAGTTCCTCCAAACAGAACAAAAGGAGATTTTCGTGTCAGAAGCGATCGCAAGTTATGACTACGTCATCGTCGGCGCCGGCTCTGCGGGATGCGTTCTCGCCGCACGACTTTCCGAAGACCCCGGCAACAAGGTCCTGCTGCTGGAGGCAGGGCCTCCTGATCGCTCTGTCTGGATCCACTTGCCCATCGGTTATGGCAAGACCATGTGGAGCCCTCAATACAACTGGCGTTTCGAGACAGACCCTGACCCCAATATGAACGGACGAAGAATCTATTGGCCCAGAGGCAAGACCTTGGGTGGAAGCAGTTCCATCAACGGCCTGATCTACGTGCGAGGCCAGGCACAGGACTACGATCACTGGGCCGCGCTGGGCAACCCGGGCTGGTCTTATGAGGATGTGCTGCCCTACTTCATCAAGTCCGAAGGCAATGCACGCGGCGAGTTTCCCTCGCATGGCGGCACAGGCCCTCTCAGAGTCTCCGACATCGGCGCAAAACATGAGCTGATCGAAGCCTTCATCGGCGGAGCTCAGCAGATTGGCGTGCCCCGCACCGATGACTTCAACGGCCGTCTGCAGGAAGGTGCCGGCTACTACCAACTCACCACCCACAAAGGCCTGCGCTGCAGCACCGCCAAAGGCTATCTGGGGCCGGCTCGCAACCGCCCCAATCTGCACATCGAAACCGATGCCATGGCAACCAGCTTGATCATGCGAGGCAAACGGGCCATAGGCGTGAACTTCTTTCAGCGCGGGAAGACACGCAAAGCCATGGCCAATGCCGAGGTCATTCTGAGTGCGGGAGCCATACAGTCCCCCCAGCTCATGCAGCTTTCAGGCCTGGGGCCACGTGCGCTGCTGCAAAGCAAAGGGATCCCCGTGGTGCTGGACTTACCGGGCGTCGGCGAGAACCTGCAGGACCATTTGCAGATTCGTCTAAGCTTTGAATGCAGCAAACCCATTACCACCAACGATCAGCTGAATTCCTGGATAGGTACAACAAAGCTGGGGTTGGAGTGGCTGCTGTACCGATCTGGCCCGCTGGCCGTGGGCATCAATCAAGGCGGCTGTTTCATGCGTGCACTCAAGCATGTGGATGGCCGGCCCGTGGCGAGCACGCCAGATATTCAATTTCACGTCTCCACGCTTTCGGCAGACATGGCGGGTGGCAAGGTGCATCCCTATTCGGGCTTCACCATGTCGGTATGCCAGTTGCGCCCCGAGTCGCGCGGCCATGTGCGCATACGCTCACAAGATCCGTTTGAGCCGCCATCGATGCAGCCCAACTACCTGAGCACCGAACTCGATCGCCGCACCAATGTCGCTGCCGTGCGCGCGGCCAGAGAGATTGCGCAGACCTCGGCCATGGCGCCTTATGTAAAGCAGGAAATCAAGCCTGGCCCGGCTCAGCAAAGCGATGAAGAGCTGCTGGAGTTCTGCCGTAACAACGGGGCCACCATCTTCCACCCCAGCGGCACCTGCAGCATGGGCCCGGCCCAGAACCCCATGTCCGTCGTAGATGCCCGCCTGCGCGTGCACGGAATTCAGGGTCTGCGTGTGGTCGATTGCTCGGTCATGCCCACTCTGGTCTCCGGCAACACCAACGCCCCCGTCGTGATGATGGCCGAGAAGGCCGCAGACCTGATCAAGGAAGACGCAAAGCAGTTCCAAGTCGCATGACTGCTTTTATTCCAAGAAACCGCGACAAGACACCAGGAGACATCATGGCAAAAGACAGTGATCCCAAGGTCGTTCGTAAGGTAGTCACCTCTGCTCTCATCGGCGCCACCATCGAGTGGTATGACTTCTTTCTTTACGGCGTTGTCGCCGGCATCGTTTTCAGCAAACTCTACTTTCCCGGAGAAGACCCGCTCATCTCCACCTTGCTGGCCTACACCACATTCGCGGTCGGCTTTGTCACGCGCCCTCTTGGCGGCATCATCTTCGGCCACTTCGGCGACAAGGTGGGTCGCAAGAGCATGCTGGTCATCACGCTCATGATCATGGGCGTTTCTACCTTTCTCATCGGACTGACTCCGACCTACGCGCAAATCGGCATCGCCGCACCCGTTTTGCTGTTGCTGCTGCGTATCGCGCAAGGCATAGGGCTAGGCGGAGAATGGGGCGGAGCCGTGTTGATGGCCTATGAATATGCACCCAAGAACCAGCAAGGCTTCTACGCATCACTGCCTCAGATCGGGCTGGCCATAGGCTTGTTCATGGCATCGGGCGTCGTGGCACTGCTGTCCTGGCTGTGTACCGACGAGCAGTTCATGACCTGGGGCTGGCGCATCGCCTTCCTGATATCGGGACTGATGGTACTGGTAGGCATGTACATCCGCCTGCACGTCAAGGAGACGCCGGAATTTGCTGCCATCAAGGAGCGCAACGCAGAAACGGCGATTCCCTTTTTTGACATGATGCGCCGCTATCCCGGCAACGTGCTCAAGGGCATGGGAGCCCGCTATATCGACGGCGTGTTCTTCAACGTCTTCGGCGTGTTTTCCATCAGCTACCTGACCAACACTGTGAAGATATCGCGCACCGATGCGCTGATGGGCGTAATGCTGGCGGCCGTGGTGATGTGCGTGACCATCCCGTTCTTTGGCCGTATGTCGGACAGACTGGGGCGAGCCCGCACCTATATGTGGGGCTCACTCATTACTGCCATCTCGGCTTTTCCAGCCTTCTGGCTGATGACGAATAGCAACGGCAATGCGATGCTGATCTGGGCTGCCATCGTCATTCCGTTTGGCGTGCTTTATGCATCGGTCTATGGTCCGGAAGCAGCGCTTTTCTGCGACCTTTTCGACGCCAAGGTTCGCTACACCGGCATCTCCTTCGTCTATCAGTTCTCGGGCATCTTTGCGGCGGGCATCACTCCCATCATCGCGACCAGCCTGATCAAGGCAGGTGACGGCTCGCCCTGGCTGATCTGCCTATACGTCCTGTTTGCCGGCCTGGTCTCCGCCTTGTGCGCCATGTCCATAGGCCGCAGCCCGCAAGCGCAGGCTGAAAGCCAGCCCGACACTCGCCCGGCAAGCACGTACAGAAGCGCTTGAACGTCGATCCGAGACGGGGCAATACCCGACCCTGGGCCACGGCATCAGCCTCTGCCCAGCACAGGCGCCAGTGCCTTGCCGGTGTGGGTGCCGATGCTGACCAGCGCCTCGGAGGTTCCCGTAACCACGCGCGTGTTCATCACCGAGCTGACGCGCGAGATGCCGCTGTTCCTGCTGGCCCACTTCGTCGTGCTGTGCCTGCTGACCTTCATTCCGGCACTGTCCACCTGGCTGCCGCATACGCTGGGCTTCCAGTAAAGCGGACTGTGCTGGACCACAAGGCCTGCGTGCATCACGCGGGCCTTTTTTCGATCAAATAATCGGTGCCGCGGCCCCATGAACACCATGCACCTGCCTTGGCAGAAATGGCACTGGTGATGCGTGATGATGGTGAGGTGTGTTGTGGAAGGACGCGCTACAAGCGACGTTCGCTCACTTCCACGCGCGCGCCCAGCGCCCCGAAATGCTGCACCAGGCGGTCCTTTTGCAAGGCGCTGACGCTATCGTCGAGCAGCGTCAGCGGCAGCCTGGTCTTGAGTTTCAGCAGCTCCTGCACAGACAGCGTCGTGAAGATTTTCCTGAGCGCCAGCATGACCCTGGCCGGATCGGGCCCCAGCTCCAGCAGGCGCACGGTGTAGAAGATGGTGGAAGAGCGCGTTTCACGCGGCACCAGTGGCGCTTTGGCTGCCTTGGCCTGCACATGCGCCATCAACTCCTCGAGCGAGGCGAACAATGGCCTGGCAGCGCGGTGCGGCTCGTCATGCCACTTCCACAGCACAGGCACTTCGGGCCGACTCATGTCACCGATCAGCGGGTCGCCATCCAGGCCATGGGTCAGCACCAGCCAGTGCGGGCTCCAGCCATCCGCCATCGCACCATCGATCCAGCGCAGATCACCGGTCGTGCTGGCCTTGAGGTCCAGGCCGAAGCGGTACTCACCAGTCTGAGACCACAGCCCTTCCGCATCGGTGGCACGCTGCATCGCGAGCCAGTTGCCTGCGCCTTCACGCCATGCAGGAAGCTGCAACCACGGCATCGCATCCCTGCAGCCAAGCGCCCAGGTCATCCAGGTCTGCACCGCCGGCGGCAGCGGTGGGCGCGCGATCTGCGCCATCCACGCGACACGCGAGGCCGCCAGCTCAGCCGGTGCAGGAAAGTTGCTACGCGAGAAGGACATGGTGCGCGCCGCCTCTTACCGCGCCAGGACCGGCGCCAGCGCCTTGCCGGTATGGGTGCCGATCTTCACCAGCTCCTCGGGAGTTCCCGTGGCCACGATGCGCCCGCCGTCCTTGCCGCCTTCGGGGCCCAGATCGATGATCCAGTCCGCCTCGGCAATCACGTCGAGGTCATGCTCGATGACCACCACGCTGTGGCCGCCGTCGACAAGGCGGTGCAGCACATGGATGAGCTTGTCCACATCGGCCATGTGCAGGCCCACGGTGGGCTCGTCCAGCACGTACAGCGTGTGCGGAGCCTTCTGCCCGCGGCGGCCGATATCATCGCGCACCTTGGTCAGCTCGGTCACCAGCTTGATGCGCTGGGCCTCGCCGCCCGACAGCGTGGGCGATGGCTGACCCAGGGTGAGATAGCCCAGGCCCACGTCTTTCAGCAACTGCAGCGGATGGGCAATCGAGGGCATGGAGGCGAAGAACTCCACGGCCTCGTCGACCTCCATCTTCAGCACATCGCCAATGCTCTTGCCGCGCCAGCTCACGGCCAGGGTTTCGGGGTTGAAGCGCGCACCATGGCAGACCTCACAAGGCACTTTCACATCGGGCAGAAAGCTCATCTCGATGGTGCGCACGCCCTGGCCTTCGCAGGCCGGGCAACGGCCTTCGCCGGTGTTGAACGAGAAGCGGCCCGCCGCATAACCCCGGGCCTTGGCTTCCAGGGTCTCGGCAAACAGCTTGCGAATCGTGTCCCAGAAGCCGATATAGGTCGCAGGGCAGGAGCGCGGTGTCTTGCCGATCGGCGTCTGGTCGACTTCGAGCACGCGATCAATCGTCTCGAAACCCTTGAGTCCCTTGCAGCCCACGAGCGCCGGCGACTTGCCGTCATCCATGGCATCGCGGCCGGCCTTGGTCGAGCGCTGCTGCACCCAGGCCGCCACATTGCTCAGCAGCACATCGCGCGCCAGCGTGGACTTGCCCGAGCCGGACACCCCAGTCACGGCTACCAGCCGCTTGAGCGGAACCCGGGCCTCCACGCTCTGCAGATTGTGCAGATTCGCGCCCAGCACCGTGAGCCAGTGCAGTGCGTCGCTGTCTTGCTGCACCACATTTTCAGTAGCAGCTACCGCTTTCTTTTTCTTGGCTTTGGATGGTTTCGTATCTGAAACCGCCTTATCACCAGCGTCAGCAGCTTCTGTATTAATAGCATCTGGCTGCACCGGAGGCTCACCCTCGCCCACCCACAGACGCGGCTTGAAAGGGTGGCGCATGGCGTGCAGCAGATAGCGCCCCGTGACCGAGTCCTTGGCCGCCATGATGTCATCCACCGTGCCCTCGGCCACCAGACGGCCGCCGCGAATGCCGGCGCTGGGGCCGATGTCGATCACGTGGTCGGCGCGGCGAATCGTGTCTTCGTCGTGCTCCACCACCACCAGCGTGTTGCCCTTGTCGCCTAGCTTGTGCAGGGCATTGAGCAGAATCTGGTTGTCGCGCGCATGCAGGCCGATGGTGGGCTCATCCAGCACATAGCAGACGCCTTGCAGATTGCTGCCCAGCTGCGCGGCCAGACGGATGCGCTGGGCTTCGCCCCCGCTCAGCGTGGGTGCGCCGCGATCCAGCGTCAGATAGTTGAGACCGACTTCTTCAAGGAATTCGAGACGACTCTGGATCTCGGGAATCAGATCGCGCGCAATATCGGCTTCGCGGCCCGTGAGCTCCAGGCTCTGTATCCAGTGGCGCACATCGCTGACCGACAGTTGGGCAATATCGGTAATCGCCTCGTCGTGAAACTTCACGGCTCGCGCCACAGGGTTCAGACGTGTGCCATGGCATTTGGGACAAACGACTTCAGCCAGGTCTTCCACTTCCTGGCCTTCGAACTTCACCTCACGGCCCCGGTTGTCGTCGGCCAGCAAGGTGTCGTCATAGACCTTGCGCTGGTCCTTGGTCAGCTTCACGCCCGTGCCCACGCAATCGGGACACCAGCCATGCTTGCTGTTGTAGGAGAACAGACGCGGGTCCAGCTCGGCATAGCTGGTGGCGCAGACCGGGCAGGCGCGCTGGGTGGAGAACACCTGCAGCGCACCGATGCCGGCCGTGCTCCGGCCGCCCTGCATGGCGTCGGCCAGATTCTCGATGCCCGAGAGTACATGCAGCACGCCCTTGCCGATCTCCAGCGCCTGGCGCAGATGGCCGCGCAACTCCTTCTCGTTGGCCGCTGTCACCGTCACGCTGGCCACGGGCAGCTCGATGGTGTGCTCCTTGAAACGGTCTATGCGCGGAAAGCCCGTGGTCGGCAGAAACTCGCCGTCCACGCGCAGATGCGTGTAGCCCTTGGGTCTGGCCCAGTCGGCCAGCTCGGTATAGACGCCCTTGCGGTTGACGACCAGCGGACTCAAGAGGCCTATGGTCTGGCCACGGAAGTTCGTCATCAGCTGCGCGGCAATGCTTTCCTCGGTCTGCGGCTGCACGATGGCATCGTCGTGTATGCAGTGCTGCACGCCCAGCTTCACATAGAGCAGACGCAGAAAGTGCCAGACCTCGGTGGTCGTGCCCACCGTGGACTTGCGCCCGCCGCGCGACAGGCGCTGCTCGATGGCCACCGTGGGCGGAATGCCGTAGACCGCATCGACCTCGGGACGGCCCGCAGGCTGCACGATGGAGCGCGCATAGGCATTGAGCGATTCGAGATAGCGACGCTGGCCTTCGTTGAACAGAATGTCGAAAGCCAGCGTGGATTTTCCGGAACCCGAGACACCGGTCACCACATTGAACTTGCCGCGCGGCACATCGACCGTCAGCGACTTGAGGTTGTGCTCCTTGGCGTTGACGATTTCAATCGAATTCTTGGCCTGCAGCGCTTGTGCGGCCTTGGCTTTGCGCTCTGGTTTGTAGAGCATGGGCGCGACTTCGCGCACCGCCTCGCCGCCCACGCCCATGGCCAGGTCGTATTCACGCAAGGCCTGGGCCGTGTGCGACTCTTGCACATGGCGCACATCTTCAGGCGTGCCCTGGGCCACTATCAGACCGCCGCCATCGCCGCCTTCGGGGCCCAGATCGATGAGCCAGTCACTGGCGCGAATCACGTCCAGGTTGTGCTCGATGACGATCAGCGAGTGGCCCGCTTCAAGCAGCTTGCGCAATGCGCGCATGAGCTTGGCAATATCTTCGAAATGCAGGCCGGTCGTGGGCTCGTCGAACAGGAACAGCGTGCCTTTCCTGGCCAGCGACTGCTTGGATTTGGACTGCGCCTTGGCCGCCTCGGCCAGGAAGCCTGCCAGTTTCAAGCGCTGCGCCTCGCCGCCCGACAGCGTGGGCACCGGCTGGCCGAGCTTCACGTATTCCAGGCCCACATCGACGATAGGCTGCAGCGCGCGGATCACATCGCGGTCCTGCGCAAACAGCAGCGCGGCTTCGGCCACCGTGAGCTCCAGCACATCGGCCACATTCAGCGGCTGGCCGTTGCGCTCGATTTTCACCTCCAGAATCTCGGGGCGATAACGCGTGCCGTTGCAATCGGGGCAGCGCAGATAGACATCCGAGAGGAACTGCATCTCCACATGCTCGAAGCCCGAGCCGCCGCAGGTCGGGCAGCGGCCGTCGCCGCTGTTGAAGCTGAACTTGGCAGCCGTGTAGCCGCGCTGGCGCGACAGCGGCGCCACGGCGAACAGCTCGCGGATCGCATCCCAGGCGCCCACATAGCTGACCGGGTTGGAGCGCGCCGTCTTGCCGATGGGCGACTGGTCCACGAACATCACATCGGCCAGATGGTCCGCGCCCAGCAGGCGCTCGAACGCGCCCGCCGCATCGGTGGGCTTGCCGAAATGGCGCATCAGCGCTGGCACCAGCACATCCTGGATCAGCGTGGATTTGCCCGAGCCCGAAACGCCGGTGATGGTGACCAGGCGCTGCAGCGGAAAGTCCACGCTGATATCGCGCAGATTGTGCTCGCGCGCGCCTTCGAGAATCAGGCGCGGCGTGCTCTCGGTCACCATGCGCTTGAGACCGAAGCCCACCTGCTTGCGCCCGCCCAGATAGGCGCCGGTGAGGGTATCGGCCTGGCGCAGATCCTCGGGCGTGCCGTCGAACACGATCTGGCCGCCGCGTGCACCGGGGCCCGGCCCCATGTCTATCATGCGGTCGGCGGCAAACATCACGGCCGGGTCATGCTCCACCACAACCAGCGTATTGCCCGCATCGCGCAGGCGCTGCATGGCCTCGGTGATGCGTTCCATATCGCGCGGGTGCAGACCTATCGATGGCTCGTCGAGCACGAACAAGGTATTGACCAGCGAAGTGCCCAAAGCGGTGGTCAGATTGATGCGCTGCACCTCGCCACCGCTCAGCGTGCGGCTCTGACGGTCCAGCGTGAGATAGCCTATGCCCACATCGCACAGATACTGCAGCCGCGTCATGACTTCTGCATGCAGCATCTTCAAGGCCTGGGCTTCACCATCATTTTTAACGGCGTTGTTGTCTGGCGCCAGCTGCGCAAAGAAGTCACGCAGGCGCGTGATCGGCAGGCGCATCAGGTCATGCAGACACAGGCCAGGCAGGCTTTCCAGCTGCTCGCGGCTCCAGCCCACCGCCTGCGGCATGAAGCGCTGGTATCTGCCGCTCTCGTCGCCGGGCGGCAGCACGGCATCCGCAGCCTGCTTGCCGCCTATGCGCCAGAGCAGGCTTTCGGTCTTGAGACGCGCACCTCCGCATGTCGGGCATTCGGTATAGCTGCGGTACTTGGACAGCAGCACCCGGATATGCATCTTGTAGGCCTTGCTTTCGAGATACTCGAAAAAGCGGCGAATGCCATACCAGGTCTGGCTCCACTTGCCGTTCCAATTGGGCGAGCCTTCGATCACCCAGTCCTTCTGCGCCTGGGTCAGCTTGGACCAGGCCGTATCGCGTGGAATGCCCTCGGCCTCGGAATGGCGCATCAAATCGTCCTGAATCTCCTTCCAGGCCGGCGTCTGGATCGGCTTGATGACACCGGTGCGCAAGGTGAGCTTTTCATTGGGAATCACCAGTCCCCAGTCCACCCCTATGACTCGGCCGAAACCACGGCAGGCATCGCAGGCGCCCACCGCGGAGTTGAAGGAAAACAGCGAGGGAATCGGCTCCTGATAGGTCAGATTGCTCTCGGGGCAATGCAGACCCAGCGAGAACTTCCACAGCTCGGGCTCGGCCGACTCAACACCGCTTTCAGGCAACACATAGACCGTGAGCCTGCCGCTGCCGCGCTTGAGGCCCACCTCGATCGCCTCCATGGCGCGGGACCGCTCGGCCTTGCCGAGGCGAAAGCGGTCGGCAATCACATCCAGCACCTTGATCTTCTCGGGGGCTGGCTTGGCCTTTTTCTTGCCCTTGGCGACCTCATCAGCTGCTGGGTGAGCGCGCTCCACTTCGCGCTCGGCCTGCACCTTGGTGAAGCCGCTGGCAGACAGCCATTGCTCCACCTCTTCGGCCGAGGTATTGGCCGGCAGCTCCACCGGGAAGGTGATGGCAATGCGCGGATCGCCCGCGGCCTCGCAGCGCTGGGCCAGTTCGGCATAGATGCTGTCCGCCGTATCGTGGCGCACCGGCAGGGCCGTCCTGCTGTCGAACAACTGGGCCGCGCGCGCAAACAGCAGCTTGAGGTGATCGTTGATCTCCGTCATCGTGCCCACGGTGGAGCGCGAGTTGCGCACCGGGTTGGTCTGATCGATGGCAATCGCGGGAGGCACACCCTCGACCTTGTCCACGGCCGGCTTGTCCATGCGATCGAGGAACTGGCGCGCATAGGCGGAGAAGGTCTCGACATAGCGGCGCTGACCTTCGGCGTACAAGGTGTCGAACACCAGACTGGACTTGCCCGAGCCGCTGGGGCCGGTGACCACGGTCAGCTCACCGGTACGGATATCGATGTCCAGATTGCGAAGATTGTGCTGGCGAGCACCACGGATACGGATCAGGCCCTGCGTCATGTTCTGCGGTCTTTTCTATGGAGGCCAAACATTCTAGGCAGTCCTGACAAGAGCCTGGGGTGCGCATGTGCATTACCGTTTCAACGTGCAGCCAGGGCCTCCACAAAAAAGCCCCGGCTGGCGGGACTTTGATCGAGAGCTGCTGCCCTCATTTGGATTCTGCCGGTGCATGAATCGCATCCGCACCATGCTTTTCTCCACTCATATCCACCTTGTCGCCCGCCTTCATGATGACAAACAGCGCCACGGCAGCAAACACCACAAAACCAATCGCCAGCTTCCACATATCAGTCTCCAGAGTGTTATGAATAAGCAGCTGGTGCAGCCGCTCGTGCCACGCCAGTCAGCACGACCATTGAGCCTGAGCGAGTTTGCGCGTGGCTTACTGCCAGACAGGCTGCACATAAGAAAAAACCCCATGCCTTGCGACATGGGGTATGAACTTGGAGTAATGGTCTGCATTATCAGCTGCAGCTGCTGGAGACACCGCTTACGCGGTGCACAAATTAGAAGTTGTGGCGGATACCCACGGCGATGGAGCTGAAGTCCTTGCCAGCTGGTGCGTTATATGCAGCACCGCTGTCGTTGTTCACACGGGTGTAGTAACCGTAAACCTTGGAGCGCTTGCTCAGGTTGTAGTTGTAGCCCAGAGTCCACTGGGTAGCTGCGGAGTCGGCAACCTTGCTCCACTTGTTGGCGTGACCAACGTTCACGTGGAACTCGGAAGCGCCCATGGTGTACATACCGGACAGGCGGAAGTTGTTGCGTGTGCCGATCAGGTCTTGGTCATTGCGCTGGTAGTAGGCGCCAACCGTGAACTGACCAAATGTGTACAGACCGCGCAGTGCGGCTTGCCAGTTATCGCCCACCTTGCTGAAACCGGCACCCAGGTGCAGAGGACCGGTGGCGTAGTTGGCGGCCAGATCGTAGCCGTTCTTGCGGGGACCGACCGTGGGGTCCTTCTCGTGCATGGACACGGAGGCATCCACCGTCAGGCCGCCCATGCTGGGAGTGCGATAGCCGATCTTGTTCTTGGTGCTCAGACCGCCGAACCAGACGGGATCGTAGTACAGCGCATCGGAAGAAGAACCGGTGTTGTGGTTGTGCATGCTGATGTAGTCAGCAGTTGCGTAGTAGGACTCGGGAACGAAGTTACCCAGACGGATCATGCCGAAACCGCCGGACAGGTTCACTTCGCTCTGACGTGCAAAGGACATGCCGGTGGTGGGGTGGGTCCAGGCGGAACCGGTACCGGTGTCGGAGTTGAAGCCGGACTCCAGGGTGAAGCCTGCCTTCAGGCCGCCACCCAGATCCTCGGTACCGCGAATGCCCCAGCGGGAAGCATTGTTGTACAGGCCGGACACCGACTCATCACCCACCTTCTGGCGTTCGACTGTGGTGTTGATACGGCCATACAGCGTCACGCTGCTCTGTGCCATTGCGGTGGTTGCGCCCATCACAGCCAGTGCGGCCAGTGCGATGCGAGTCATCTTGGTCATTCAATGCTCCTATGTTCTGGGATAGTGTTTTTTGCACCGCATTGGCTTGTAGGTTGTTGGCCCTCTCGCGGCTAGGTGTGATTCTAGGTTGCCCCCTCTCAAAAGCATGATTTCCATCGCAAAAAAGTAACGCAATGATGCTTTGTTGCCACACTGCTGTAACCCATTAGTGCCGAAGCAAACAAAAAAGACCTGCAAAGCACAAGCCTTGCAGATCTTTGATGCGATGCTGCATAAATTGCAGCATCAGCGCCCGGCATCAGTCTTCGGCGTAGATGTCGCGATCCTTGGTTTCGGGCACGAACAGCGTACCGATCACGGCCGTCACACCAGCGATGATGATGGGGTACCAGAGACCGTTGTACATATTGCCGGTCTGCGCCACGATGGCGAAGGACATGGTGGGCAGCAGACCGCCAAACCAGCCGTTGCCGATGTGATAGGGCAAGCTCATCGAGGTGTAGCGGATGCGTGTCGGGAACAGCTCCACCAGCATGGCCGCGATGGGGCCGTAGACCATGGTCACCAGCAGCACCAGATAGGTCAGGATCACGACCATCATGACCTTGTTCATCTTGGCGGGGTCGGCCTTGGTGGGATAGCCATCCTTGGCCAGTTCTTCAGCCACAGTCTTCTTGAACGCACCGTCCTTGGCCTTGGCGTCTTCAGGGCTCAGGCCCTTGAGCGAGAACGAAGGAATCTCGGTCGCACCGATACGGATCATGGCCTGCGTGCCTGCAGCAGCCTCTTCGGTTTCATAACTCACGGAACCCGCAGCCAGCACCTGCTTGGCCACGTCGCAGGAACTGGTGAACTTGGTCGTGCCTGTGGGGTTGAACTGGAAGGAGCACTCCGCAGGATCGGCCACGATGACCACCTTGTTCTTGGCTTGAGCCGCAGCCAGGTCTGGGTTGGCGGCTTCGGTCAGCGCCTTGAAGACCGGGAAGTAGGTCAACACGGCCAGAATGCAGCCCAGCATGATGATGGGCTTGCGACCGATCTTGTCGGACAGCGTGCCGAAGATCACAAAGAAAGGCGTGCCGATCAGCAGTGCGGCGGCAATCATCAGATTGGCCGTCACGGCATCGACCTTGAGCTGCTGCGTCAAAAAGAACAACGCATAGAACTGGCCGGTATACCAGACCACAGCCTGGCCGGCAGTCAGGCCGACCAGCGCCAGAATCACGATCTTGAGGTTCTTCCACTGACCGAACGACTCAGTCAGAGGCGCCTTGGACACCTTGCCCTCGGCCTTCATCTTCTGGAAGGCTGGAGACTCGGACAGCGTCATGCGAATCCAGACCGAGATGGCCAGCAGCAAAATGGAAACCAGGAAGGGAATACGCCAGCCCCAGTCGGCAAACTTCTCTTCGCCCATCGAGGTACGCACACCCAGAATCACCAGCAGCGACAGGAACAGGCCCAGCGTTGCCGTGGTCTGAATCCACGAGGTGTAAGCACCGCGCTTGCCATGCGGCGCATGTTCTGCCACATAGGTGGCAGCGCCGCCGTACTCACCGCCCAGGGCCAGACCTTGCAGCATGCGCAGCGCGATCAGGATGACGGGAGCGGCCACGCCAATGCTGGCGTAGTTGGGCAAGATGCCGACGATGAAGGTGGACAGGCCCATGATCAGAATCGTCACCAGGAAGGTGTACTTGCGCCCGATCATGTCGCCCAGACGGCCGAACACCAGCGCGCCGAAGGGGCGCACGATGAAGCCTGCCGCAAAGGCCAGCAACGCGAAGATGAATGCCGATCCTGCATCCAGACCGCTGAAGAACTGCTTGGCGATGATGGCTGCCAGAGATCCGTACAGATAGAAGTCGTACCACTCGAAAACGGTTCCGAGGGAAGACGCAAAGATGACTTTGCGCTCTTCCGGGCTCATCGGCCTTGGGGCCGATTTACCTCCCATATGTGCTGTCGCATTGATGGCCATGTTTGTCTCCTAGGTTTTGGAATTTCAGGCGCTGCCAACTCACCTGTTTGCCCAATATCAAAGCGACAACTGACCGCTAACTTACAAAAAAATGCTTCTCAAAAATTCAAGACTGGGCATTACCCGACCCTCTCCGCACTTACCCGGATTGGTTTTTTTTTGATGTGAAAAACCAGGGGCAAACACCGATATCGTAAGTAAGGAGACGGTCAGACGGGCTTCTCAGAATGCATCGCAAGCAAGCCACCGAGCACCTGATGGCAGGCTGGAAAACTTCAAAGGAGACAACGCTGTGCGAGACCCGGTGATAGAGACCATCCAAAGCAACCCCGCCTACCAGCAGCTGCGCCGCAAGCGCAATCGCCTCGGCCTGGCGCTGACCGTCCTGATGCTGATCGTGTACTACGGCTATGTCGCGCTGATCGCATTCGACAAGGAATTCCTGGCTCGGCCCATAGGCGCTGGAGTGACCACGCTGGGCATTCCCATCGGCATGGGCGTCATCATTTTTTCCGTGATCATTACCGGCCTCTATGTGCGCCGCGCCAACAACGAGTTTGATCAGCTCACCCGCGACATTCTCAAAGGCATCAAGCAATGAAGCAGCGCATCTCTTCCCAATGGCTGGCGGGCGCTGCGGCGCTGGTCGCGACAGCTCCCGTGCTGGCCGCTGGCGGCGACGTCGGCAACGCCGCCAAGCAGGCCACCAACTGGACGGCCATCATCATGTTCACCGCCTTTGTGGTGGCAACCCTGTGGATCACCAAATGGGCGGCGGGCCGCACCAAGTCGGCTTCCGATTTCTATACTGCAGGCGGCGGCATCACCGGCTTTCAGAACGGTCTGGCGATTGCGGGCGACTATATGTCCGCCGCCTCCTTCCTGGGCATCTCGGCCTCCGTCATGGCCAGCGGCTATGACGGCCTGATCTACTCCATCGGCTTTCTGGTCGGCTGGCCGATTCTGACTTTTCTGCTGGCGGAACGCCTGCGCAATCTGGGCCGCTTCACTTTTGCCGACGTGGCCGGCTACCGTTTCGAGCAAAAGCCCTTCCGGATTTTTGCCTCCTGCGGCACGCTGGTCGTGGTGGCCTTCTATCTGATTGCCCAGATGGTGGGCGCAGGCCAGCTGATCAAGCTGCTGTTCGGTCTGGACTACTGGATTGCCGTGGTGCTGGTCGGCGGCCTGATGATGATCTATGTGCTGTTCGGCGGCATGACGGCCACCACCTGGGTGCAGATCATTAAGGCCTGCCTGCTGCTGGCCGGCGTGACCTTCATGGGCTTCATGGTGCTGGCCAAGTACGGCTTCAGCCCCGAGGCACTGTTTGCCGAAGGTGTGAAGGTTCGCACCCAGATCGCCGCAAATGGCGGCGCAGAGCCATCCGTGGCGGAAAAGCTCGGCCTGGCCATCATGGGTCCGGGCGGCTTCATCAAGGACCCGATCTCCGCCATCAGCTTCGGCATGGCGCTGATGTTCGGCACCTTGGGCCTGCCCCACATCCTGATGCGCTTCTTCACCGTGCCTGACGCCAAGGAAGCACGCAAGAGCGTGTTCTGGGCCACGACCTGGATCGGCTACTTCTATGTGCTGATCTTCATCATCGGCTTCGGCGCCATCACCCTGGTGCTCACCAACCCCGAAATGGCGGACACGGCCAAGGGCGTGATCCACGGCGGCGCAGGCACGGCCAATATGGCGGCCGTGCTGGTGGCCAAGACCGTGGGCGGCGATGTGTTCTACGGCTTCATCTCGGCCGTGGCCTTTGCCACGATTCTCGCCGTGGTCGCAGGTCTGACCCTGTCCGGCGCCTCGGCCGTCTCGCACGACCTCTACGCCACCGTCATCAAGAAGGGCAAGGCCGACAGCGCCTCCGAACTCAAGGTCTCGCGCATCACCACGCTGTGCCTGGGCTTTGTGGCCGTGCTGCTGGGCATCGTGTTCGAGAAGCAGAACATCGCCTTCATGGTCTCGCTGGCCTTTGCCGTGGCGGCTTCGGCCAACTTCCCGCCGCTGCTGCTGTCCGTGCTGTGGAAGAACTGCACCACCAAGGGCGCCGTCATCGGCGGCTTCATGGGCCTGGTCTCCTCCGTGGGCCTGACCATTGTGTCGCCCTCGGTATGGGAAGGCACCTTGGGCAACCCGGCCGGCTCGGCATGGTTCCCCTACGCCTCGCCTGCACTGTTCTCCATGGCGATCGGCTTCTTCGGCGTGTGGCTGTTCTCCGTGCTCGACAAGAGCGCTCAGGCTGCCAAGGAGCGCGCCGTGTTCCCTGCGCAGCAAGTGCGTTCGGAAACCGGTCTGGGTGCGGCAGGCGCATCCGGCCACTGATGATGTGAATGGCCCGGCGCCATGCCGGGCCCCGGCAGGAATCTGCCCTCACCTCGGCCCGCAGAAACCGCCACGGTTTCTGCGGGCCGCGCTCATTCCACGTCCATCCCGCCGGCCTGCGCCAACTCGAACAACAGCTCTCGCGCCCACTGGTGCCCCGCAGAGCGATGGGTGCGCGCATGCCAGGCAGCCGTCTTGGTGAAGCCCGGAATCTCCAGCGGCGGATCCAGCACTACCAGCCCCGAGTCGGGCTTGACCAGACGCCGCGGCACGACGGCAATCAGATCGCTGCTGCGCAGGATTTCGGGCAGCACCAGAAAGCTGGTCACGGACAGCGCCACGCGCCGGCGCCGCCCCAATCGCTCCAGCGCCTCGTCCGTCACACCATGAAAACCGCCTCCGTCATAGGACACCAGCGCATGGTCCAGAGCGCAGAAACGCTCCAGTGACAGGCCACGCCGGCGCGCATCGGGATGGCCCTGGCGCATCACGCAGACATAGCGTTCATCGAACAGCCGGCGCGCATGCAGATCGGGGGCCGTGCGCTCCGGCGTAACCAGCGCCAGATCGATATCGCCGCGCTCCAGTCGCTCGTGCAGCGGCAGATGCTGTGCCGGTACCACGGCCACACACAGACCGGGCGCGCGTTGGCGCAACACGGCCAGAAACGGCAGCACCACCGCCTGCAGCGCGTAATCCGTGGCGGCAATGCGCAGCGTCATATGTGCTGTGGCCGGATCAAAGGCCTGGGGACGCAGCAGCGCTTCGGCATTGCACAGCAATTCCTTGAGCGGCCCTGCCAGTGCCAGCGCGCGCAGCGTGGGGGCGATGCCGCGCTGCGTGCGCACTAACAAGGGATCGTCGAAGCTCTCGCGCAGCCGCGTCAGCATGCCGCTGACCGCCGGCTGGGTCAGCGCCAGACGCTCGGCCGCGCGCGTCACGCTGCGCTCGTCCAGCAGCGCATCCAGGGCCTTGAGCAGATTCAGGTCCAGACTCTTGATATCAGTCGGCATGATTTCACAAATCAGAAATATCGATTGGATTTATTTCATCACAGACCCCATCATTTCCCCACTCCCTTCGACAGAAGCCCTGCATGCACCGCATTCACTGGCCCGCCGACTACATGCCGGGCAACACCGAAAACTTCGCCTCCGGCGAGATCATTGCCCAGGACCTGTATCCGCCGCTTTCCGAACCCGCTTTCCTTGATTTTTTGATAGCTGTCAGCAACTTCATTCATTGGGTTTCAGATTGATTTCATTCTGAAAACAAGCAATGAAAAGCGCTAGTCGCTATCAAACCTTTTGCATCCTGCATTGCCACAGGACTGCTGGCTCACTCCATTCGCACCACCGCTACTTCGCATGTCTGCACTCTTTACCCCTTTCACCCTCAAAAGCCTGACCCTGCGCAATCGCATCGCCATTCCGCCGATGTGCCAGTACAGCGCCGTGGACGGTCTCACCAATGACTGGCACCAGGTCCACTACGCCTCCATGGCGCGCGGCGGCGCGGGGCTGGTGATTGTCGAAGCCACGGGCGTGTCGCCCGAGGGCCGCATCTCGCCCGACTGCACCGGTCTTTGGAACGACGGCCAGATCGAAGGCATGTCGCGCATTGCCGCCGGCATCAAGGCCGCAGGCGCTGTGCCCGGCATCCAGATCGGCCATGCCGGACGCAAGGCCAGCGCCAACAATCCCTGGGAAGGCGACGACCATATTGCCGAAGGCGATGCCCGAGGCTGGCAGCCGATTGCGCCATCGGCCATCGCCTTTGGCGGCGGTCTGCCCCGTGTTCCCCGCGCTATGACGCTTGCGGACATCGCCCGCGTGCAGGACGACTTTGTCGCGGCAGCCCGCCGCGCCCTTGCGGCCGGTTTCGAATGGCTGGAGCTGCACTTTGCCCACGGCTATCTGGCGCAGAGCTTTTTCTCGCCCCACAGCAACCAGCGCGACGACGCCTATGGCGGCAGCTTCAGCAACCGCGCCCGCTTTCTGCTGGAGACCGTGGCCAAGGTGCGCGAGGTCTGGCCCGAGCATCTGCCGCTGACAGCGCGTTTCGGCGTCATCGAGTACGACGGCCGCGACGAAGAAACCCTGGAGGAATCCATCGCCGTCACGCGCCAGATGCGCGAGCGCGGCCTGGACCTGCTCAATGTCAGCGTCAACTTCGTGATTCCCGATGTGAAGATTCCCTGGGGAACGCCCGCCTTCCTCGCTCCCATTGCCCAGCGCGTGAGCCGCAGCGCCGGCCTGCCCGTTGCCTCAGGTTGGGGCATGGATGATCCACAGATTGCCGAGCGCATCGTGGCAGACGGCCAGGTGGACCTGGTGATGATCGGCCGCGCCCATCTGGCCAACCCGCATTACACCTATCAGCTGGCGCAAAGCCTGGGCGTGGACCGCCCCGACTGGACCTTGCCCGCACCCTATGCCCACTGGCTGGAGCGCTATCGCGGCGCGGCCAAGCAGGCCGCAGCCTGAGTCGGCCGTCGCCCCTCGACGCGCCACAGATATCGACCGCAAGGAGGCCGGGCTGCCTGCGCTCCTGCGCTCCCGCGCCATGCAGTCGGCCAAGGTTTTCACCGGCGGCCCGCCCCACGACCTGCACCGCAGAACTGGACGCCACCGCGCGCTAGGGCGGGAAAGAGCGCACCGCATCGATGCCTCACCCGCCCGCAGCAAAGCCCGCAACCAGTCTCATCGGCCTTGCAAGGCAGGCGCCGGCTCAGGAGACGCTCGCGCGCTCCAGCACCGCCAGCACGTTGCGCGCCGCTCCCACTCCCATGTTCACATAGGCATCCGAGGTCACGCCGCCGATGTGCGGGCTGAGGATGAAACCCGGCTGGTGCAGGAACGGGTGGCCAGCCGCCATGGGCTCAACGGCAAAGCTGTCCAGGCCCGCGGCGCTGACCTGGCCTTGCTGCACGGCGGCCAGCAGCGCGGCCTCGTCGATGAGACCGCCGCGCGCGGTGTTGACCACAATCACGCCGCGCCTACAGCACGCCAGGGTTGTGGCGTTGAGCAGATTGCGGTTGTCGTCGGTCAGCGGGCAGTGCAGCGAGATCGCATCGCTTTCGCGCCACAGCGTATCCAGGTCCACGGCCTGCACGTAGCTGGGCAGCTGGCCCGCAAAGGGATCAAAGCCGATCACGCGCATGCCCAGTGCATCGGCCATCTTCGCAAAGCGCAGGCCTATGGCGCCCAGGCCGACCAGGCCCACGGTGCGCCCGGCCAGCTCCAGGCTTTTGTGCGTGGCCTTGTCCCAATGGCCGGAGTGCATGCGCGAGTCCAGTTGCACCACCGACTTGGCGCAGGCCAGCAGCAGGGCCAGAGCCTGTTCGGCCACGGCCGCCGCGTTGGCGCCAACCGCAGCCACGACCTCGATGCCGCGCTGCGCGGCCTCGGCCTTGTCTATGGTGTCCGTGCCGCTGCCGTGCTTGGAAATCACCTTGAGCGAAGGTCCGGCGTCCATGACCGCAGCCCCCACCTTGCCGTAGCGCACGATGATGGCGACGGGATCATGCCGGCGGCACAGGGCCACCAGGTCTTGCTCGGTGGGCGTCTTGCCCGCGTAGACTATGTCGTGGCCTTGCAGCAAATCCAGTGCCTGCTGCGCCAGGTCAGCGCCCGTGACGATGATGGTGCTCACAGCGTCTCTCCTTCCTTGAGCACGCCGGCCGCGCGCAGCGCAGCGGGCAGCCACCTCGAGGCCGTGTCGCCGCGGGCGATGGCCTCGATGCGCGCGGCCTCGTCGACCACTTTCCTGTCGGCCAGCGCCAACATGGCGGGCGCCTTGGCGCGCTCGATCACGACCACGCCGTCGGCGTCGCCCACCACCAGGTCGCCCGGGTTCACCGTCGCACCGCCGCAGGAGATGGGGTGGTTGATGCGACCGGGCACGAACTTGGTCGGACCTGCAGGATTGAAGCCGGCGCTGAACACCGGAAAGCCAAGCTCCAGCAGCTCGAGCTTGTCGCGGATCGCGCCATCCACGATCACGCCGCCAAGGCCTGTCTTCTTGCAGGCGCTGAGCATCAGCGTACCCATCAGGGCCGCAGTCTGGTCTCCCTTGCCGTCGATGACCAGGATATCGCCGGGCTTGGCCAGGGCGATGGCGGCGTGGATCATCAGGTTGTCTCCGGGGCGCACCTCGACGGTGAAGGCCGGACCGGCGAGCTTCATATCCTGATGCACGGGCGCCACGCGTGCGTTCATGGTGCCGCGGCGGCCTGCCACGTCGGCCAGGATGGCGGCCTGGAAGCTCGATGCCTTCTGGACGACCTCGGCGCTGACGCGCTCGATGTCACGGATGATTTCTGAAAGTTGGCTCATGATGGTTAGGTCCGCGGTTCGGTCCGGTTGCAGGGGTGAAAGTAAAGAAGGAGCAGGAGTGGCAGGGCGCACGGCGTCCTGCCCACAAGGGCACATGCCAGACATATGCGCCAGGCATGGCGCGCCAGGTGGGCTGGGTGGGTGGCTTGTTGGCGCGATGACGCGGTGGCGTGATCGGACTCAGTCCAGGCTGGCGCCCGAGTCCTTGACGATGCGGCCCCAGCGCGGCACCTCGGTGCGCAGCAGCTGGGCAAAGGCCTGGGGCGTGCCGCCCAACACATCGCCGCCCTCGGAGCGCAGTTTCTCGGCCACATCGGGCTGCTTCAGGGCCAGGTTGATGGCCTTGTTGAGCTGCTGCACGATGGCCTCGGGCGTGCCCGCGGGCGCCAGCACGCCGTACCAGGAGCTGGCCTCGAAGTCCTTGTAGCCGAGCTCGGCCAGCGTGGGCGTGTCGGGCAGCTGGCTGGAGCGCGCCAGCGAGGTCACGACAATGGGTCGCAGCTTGCCGTTGCGCACCTGGCCCAGCAGCGTGGGAATGGCGGACATGTACAGGTCGATCTGTCCGCCCACCAGGTCCGTCATGGCCTGGCCTGCTCCCTTGTAGGGCACATGGCGCAGGCTCATGCCCGAAATCTTCTGGGCCTGCTCGCCCGCCAGATGAGCCACGGTGCCGTTACCCGAATAGCCCAGGGTGATGCCGTCGGGCCTGGCCTTGGCCGCCGTCACCAGCTCGGCAAAGGTCTTGTAGGGCGTGTTGGCGGGAGCGGCCATGACGATGGGCGCCGAGGACACCAGGGCCACGGGCGCCAGGCTCTTGATCGGGTCGTAGGGCAGTTTGGCGTAGAGCCTGGGGTTGATGGCGAGATTGCTGGTCTGGCCCATGACCAGGGTGTAGCCGTCGGGCGCGGCCTTGGCCGCGGCGTCCACGCCCAGGTTGCCGCCCGCGCCGGGGCGGTTGTCCACCACCACGCTCCACTTGTTCTGCTCGGCCATCTTCTGCGCCACGGTGCGCGCAATCATGTCCGTGCCGCCGCCGGGCGGGAACGGCACGATCAGGCGGATCGGCTTGGCCGGATAGGCGGGCTGCGCCAGCGCGCCGGCGAAGGGGGTGACTACGGCCACGATGCCGAGCACGGCGGCATGCAAGGCGCGCGAAAGCGGGCGAAAGTTCATCTGTTGTCTCCTGTTGGTCGCTTTGAAGCGTGTTCTGATGCGTGCGGCCGGAAGCCCGACCGCTGGAGGCGACTTTAGGCAAACGTTTCAACCCATACAATGCTGTTTCGTAGAATGAAACACATTGCATCATGAGCAACCCAACCCAATCCGCACAGAAGTCCGGCGACGGCGTCATTGCCGTCACCCGCGCACTGCAGCTGCTAGAGGCCTTTGCGCTGGGCGAATCGCATCTTTCGCTGGCCGAACTCAGCCGGCGCTGCGGCCTGCACAAGACCACGGTGCTGCGGCTGGCGCGCACGCTGGCCCGGTCGGGCTACATGGTGCAGCGCGAGGACGGGGAATGGCGGCTGGGTCCTTCCTCGGGCTGGCTGGGCGCGCGCTACCAGGCAGGCTTCGATGTGCAGAACGTGCTGGAGCCCGCGCTGCGCGAGCTCACACAACTCAGCGGCGAGAGCGCCGCCTTCTACGTGCGCGAGGGCCATGTGCGTACCTGCCTGGTACGCGTGGAAGGGCCGCAGGCCCTGCGCCACCATGCGCGCATGGGCGAGGGGCTGCCACTGGACAAGGGCTCGCCGGGCCGCGTCATCCTCGCGTTCTCGGGCGAGCCCGGCGAGATCTACGAGCAGATCCGCCAAAAGGGCTACCACTGCTCCATCGGCGAGCGCGAGCAAGGTGTGGCGACGGTCTCGGCGCCGGTGTTCGGCATGCACTGGCGGCTCATGGGGTCGGTCTGCATCTCGGGCCCCGCATCGCGACTGCCCGAGGCCAGGCTCGAAGCCCTGGCCCGGACCGTGATCGCCGCAGCCAACAAGCTGTCCTATGCGCTGGCCGGCAACTCCGCCACACCGGCCGCCAGCCCTGTGCGCGCGACGCAGTGGCATCCCTGAGGGCAGGAAACCAGCCCCCGAAAGGATTCATTTTTGTCGGAATGAAGGTTCAAAAAACAATAGCTTTTCTCGCTTATTGAAATTGAAACTCAGATACTTTTGCATCTGAATTACTTATCCATAAAGCGGCAGAAGCTATCTTTTTATGCAATGACTGCGCTCGGGTGAGCTCAGCGCGCCCAGGCGCAACCGCCATCCACGACCAGGGTGGAGCCCACCACATAGTCGCCGGCGCGCGAGGCCAGGAAGATGGCGGCGCCAGCCATATCCTCGGGCTCGCCGATGCGGCCCAGGGGCACGCGCCCCGCGGCCTCGTCCGCATGGTCGCGCGCGTTCTTGTTCATCTCCGAGGCGAACGGGCCGGGCGCGATGGCGCTGACCACGATGCGCTCGGGCGCCAGGCGCAGGGCCATGCGCTTGGTCAGGTGGATCAGGCCGGCCTTGCTGGCCGCGTAGGAGTAGGTCTCCCAGGGGTTGACGGAGACGCCGTCGATGGAGGCAATGTTGATGACCTTGGCCAGCTGCGCGCCCGCGGCCGACTTGCGCAGCATGGGCGTGAGCGCCTGGGTCAGGAAGAAGGGCGACTTCATGTTCAGGTCCACGACCTTGTCCCAGCCGCTTTCGGGAAATTCGTCATAGGGCGCACCCCAGGCCGCGCCCGCGTTGTTGACGAGGATGCCCAGCTCGCCTTCGTGCGCCGCATAGGCATCGACCAGCGACTTCACGCCGTCCATGGTGGACACGTCGGCGGGCAGCGAAACGCAGTGGCCCAGCTCCGACAGCTCGCGCGCCGTCTGGTCGCAGGCCTCGGCCTTGCGCGCCGAGATGTACACGCGCGCGCCCTGGCGCACAAAGCCTTCGGCGATCATGCGGCCGATACCGCGCGAACCACCGGTGACAAGAGCCGTGCGGCCCTTGAGCGAAAACATCTGCAGGGTATCCATGGTGCGGTCTCCTTGATGGTCTTGAAAACCGCACCAGCTTATGCAAGGCCCGCCACGCCCGGCGTCGCCTAGGCGCCATGGCCGATGCCAGAGAGAAAGCACCGTCCTGCGTGTCGATCCCGGCTCCGGCCCGTACCTGCCGCCCTACTCCAGCCCCCAGGACACGCCGGCTGCGGCCTCCCACTGCTGCGCAAACCACTCATCGCCACGCAGATAGGCCTGCAACATGGGCAGGCCATCCAGGCCCCAGAATACATGGCCGTCCACTACCCAGGCCGGCACGCCGAACACGCCGGCCTGCTGCGCCTGCTCCGTATTGCTGCGCAGCCATTGCTTGACCTCGGCACTGTCCTCTTCCTTGCGCAACTGCTCCTTCAGCTGCTCGCGCAGCTCCTGCAGGCGCTGCGCATCATTGGCCTCCTGGCCACCCTGCCAGACATGCTGCATCACGGCCTGCGCCACAAAGCGGTTGATGCTGCCGTCACGCCCATGGGCCAGCGCCAGCCGCAGCAGCGGCAGCGGCTTGAACGGATGCCGGGCCGGCATCTGCAGAGGTATGCCCAGCGACCGGCCAAGCCATGTGACATGGCGGTAGGTCCAGGTGCGCTTTGCAGGAATACCGGCCGGTCCGGGGTTGGCATTGCCTTGCAGCAAGGCACCCAGCAGCACCGGGCGGTAATCAACGTGATAGCTGAGCCCTTGCAGCGCCTTGGGCATTTGCTCCAGCGCCAGCCATGCATAGGGCGACACAAAGTCCAGATAACAGGTGATGTGCTTCATGTCGGCTCTCCTCAAAGGGTGATCAAATCTCGGCTTTGCGCGGGTCCTCGAGGCCGGCGCGCTGCAGCAGTTGGCCCCAGATCTCCAGGCGCAGCTCGGCATCACCCTTGGACCAGGCGCGAATCTCGTCAATGGTTCTGAAGCAGCCCTGGCAATGGCTGCGGTCCGCCGTCATGCGGCAGACGTTGATGCAGGGCGAAGCCACGGGCTGGTCGGCCTCGGCCCAGACCAGGGCCACTTCGGCCTTGGCGGCAAGTTGTGCCAGTTGCTGAGCCTGCTGGGCCTGCTGTTCCTGAAGAAGTTCGGTACTCATGCCTGCTCCACCACATCCGACCAGGGGGCGGCAGTAAGAGCCTGCAGCTGCGCAGGCGATGCGGGAAACACGCCGTGCGGATGGCCTGCTGCGGCCCACACCGTCTCGAAGCGCTGCAACTCGGCATCCATCAAGGTCACTACCTTGGTTGCATGGGCCACGGGGCTGACGCCGCCAATCGAGAAGCCGGTGCTGGACTTGACGAAATCCGCATCGGCGCGACCGACCTTGCCCACCAGCTGCGTCACTTTCTTTTCATCGACACGCCTGTCGCCCGAGGCCACGACCAGCACGGCCGCGCCATCGCTCCTGCGCTTGAAGATGATGCTCTTGGCCACCTGCCCGACCAGAATGCTGAGCTGATCGGCTGCCTCCTGGGCGGTACGCGCCGCGCCGTCCAGCATCTGCGGCGCATGCGGATGACCGGCATCCTGCAAAAAGCGGCTGACGCGCTGCACGCCTTCCGGCAGCGCATGAAGTTCTGACCCACACATGATGTTTTCCTGAAAATCGCGCCGCCATCCGGCAGCGTCACGGCCCCTACTGTGCCAGCTTGAGCCTGAGCTGCACCAGCTCCAGCTGCAAATCACGCAGGTCTTTCTGGACATAGGCGATATGTCCGGCACTGTTCTTGGCGTCACGCGCCTCGCGCAGCTCTTTTTTCTTGGCCTCGATGCGGCGCTCCAGCTCAAGCACCGACTGCCTGTCCTGATAGCGCTCGCGCGCCGGCGCATAGCCTTGCAAAAACGCGGCCTCCAGCGGCGCCGGGCAATAGCCCAGCTGGAACTTGCGGCCGGCTTCCGCATAGGCCTTGCCGCTTTCCGGGGTGCAGAAATCCTGCAGGCCGCGCAGCCAGCCCTGCTGATAGGCCCGCGCATCCATCTGCACGCCCTGGTCCTTGCAGGCCTTGAAGTGGCGTCTGGCGCGGGTGGACAGGTCCAGCCTGCCGTCCATGGCATCGAGCTGGCCCAGATAGGCCCAGTCCGTGTCCCTGCACTCCTGGGCATCCATGCCGGCGCAGCCGCCCAGCAGGGCAGCTGCCGCCAGACACAGGGCCAGTGAAAAACGTGATCTTGCTTGCATGGCGGCGATGGTAACAACGCCCATGCCTGCCCGGGCCGGGCTTGGCCTCAACCCGCGCGCTTGGTCAGCAAGGCCTTGGCCACGCGCGACTGCGTGGGGCGACCCAGATGCTCGCTGATGAACTGGCCCGCATCGATCAGCTTGTCGAGGTCGATGCCGGTCTCTATGCCCATGCCCTGCAGCAGATAGACCACGTCTTCGGTGGCCACATTGCCCGTGGCGCCCTTGGCATAGGGACAGCCGCCAAGGCCTGCGACCGAGGACTGGAAGTTCCAGACCCCCAGATCCAGCGCCGCCAGCGTGTTGCTCAGGGCCTGGCCATAGGTATCGTGGAAATGGCCGGACACCTGGTCGATATCGAAGTGCGCCAGCGTGGCCTCCAGCGCCTTCTGCACCTTGACGGGCGTGCCCACGCCAATGGTGTCGGCCACGTCCACACGCTGCACGCCGATATTCTTCATGAGCCCGGCCAGATAGCCCACCTTCTCGGGCGCGATCTCGCCTTCATAAGGGCAGCCCACGGTACAGCTCATGGCGCCGCGCACGGCAATGCCGGCCTGAAGGGCCGCCTGCACCACAGGCGCAAAGCGCTCTATGCTCTCGGCAATCGAGCAGTTGATGTTGCGCTGGCTGAAAGCCTCGCTGGCCGCACCGAACACCACGATCTCGTCGGGCTTGCCGGCCAGCGCGGCCTCGAAGCCCTTGAGATTCGGCGTGAGCACCGAATACAGCACCCCGCCTCGGCGCGCTATTCCAGCCATGACTTCGGCGTTGTCCGCCATCTGCGGCACCCATTTGGGCGACACATAGCTGGTGACCTCGATCTCCTTGAGGCCGGCGTCCTGCAGGCGCTGCACCAGCTCGATCTTGACGGCGGCAGGCACAGGCTGCTTTTCGTTTTGCAGGCCGTCGCGCGGGCCCACATCGATGATCTTGACGCGTGCGGGGTATTTCATTTCGTTCTCCTATCGCTTCTTTACCTGAACCACTGAACAATCCCCCGTCGCAAGAGACGCCCAGCAAGGGCCTGGGCGGCCCCGCCGCCCCACAGCGTTGGCGTCGTCCCCCTTCCGCAGAGAAAGGGGGAAGCCGCTAAGCCGCCTAGGCGCAACGGCTCAGGGGGTTAATACCCTTTTCTCAGATCGACTCGACCTGTGACGGGCTCGCCCCGGCTCATGGCTGCGACCTTGCCCACGATCTGGGCAATGCTGTCCGCCGCCAGCGTGCGGGCCGAGGTATGGGGGGTGAGAATGATTCTGGACTGCTTCCAGAACGGGTGATTCTCGGGCAGCGGCTCCTCGCGGAACACATCCAGCATGGCGCCGCTGACATGGCCGGACTCGATCTGCGCAATCAGGTCGGCATCGACCACATGGCCGCCGCGCCCCACATTGATCACATAGGCTCCGGGGTGCAGCAGCGCCAGCGTGCGGGCGTTGATGATGTCGCGGGTCTCGTCGTGCAGCGGCAGCAGATTGACCAGAATGCGCGTCTCGGACAGAAAGCGGTCCAGGCTGTCCATGCCGCTGAAGCATTCAACGCCCTGCAGCTCGCGCGGCGAGCGGCTCCAGCCATTGACCTTGAAATCGAACACCGTCAGCGCCCTGGCCACGCGCTCGCCCATCTTGCCCAGGCCCATCACGCCCACGGGATAGTCCACCCGCCTGGGGTTGCGCTGGTGCTGCCACAGGCCTTGCGCCATATCGGCCTCATACTGATCGAGGCCACGGAAGAAGCGGATCACGGCCTGGGCCACATACTCGGCCATCTGCACGGCCATGCCCGCATCTTCGAGGCGGTAGACGGGCAGCTCGGCGGGAATGCGCAGCGGCAGCAGCGCATCCACGCCCGCGCCGATGTTGAACATGGCCTTCAGGCCGGCCGCCTGCTCGTCAAGAAACTGCTGGGGCGGCGCCCAGACCAGTGCATAGTCGGCCTGGGGCGCGCCCGGCTCCCAGATGGCAATCTCCGCGCCCGGCAGCGCGTCATGCAAACCTTTGAGCCAGGGTTCCGGCCGCGTATCGTCACAGCAAAATAAGACTTTCATGGATGCGAAGCCTAACGCTTTGGCATTCCTGCTGCAGACGCGGATGGCCAATGGACAACTATCAAAAAAGAAGCATCCTGCGCTTTATCTGTATTGATTTCATCATTGAAAGTGACTGAATTCATGGATAGTCCAGCACAAGCTGCTCTTTTTGTTAAACAGTTCAACCCTGGGCGGATCAGGCGGCAACCTCGATGCGCAGCAGCTCGGCGCCTTCGCTGACCTGGTCGCCAGGCACATACAGCAGCTCCAGCACCACGCCATCGCCAGGGGCGGCAATCGTATGCTCCATCTTCATGGCCTCCATCACGGCCAGCGGCTGGCCCTTGCTGACCTTGTCGCCGGCCTTGACCGTGAAAGACACCACCTTGCCGGGCATGGGCGCAGTCAGGCGACCGCCTTCATGGCCGGTATCGCCGGCGTGGGCCAGTTGGTCAACCACGGTGATCTGGGTACTGCCCGCCTCGGTGAAGATGGACAGCTGGTCGCCCTGGGCATGGACCACGACCACCGTGCGCTTGCCGTCCAGGCCCAGCTCCAGCCGCCCGTCGGCCAGCGCGCGCCACTGCAGCGCGGCATCGCTGCGGCTCTCGCCCTCGCCAATGCCTAGCTGATAGGTCTGCGCCGCCTGCGTGTCGCGACCATAGGCCAGGCCGGCCGTGAAGTCCTCGCCGCGGTAGGCAAAGCCGAAGGAGCGCACATAGCGGCCCGACATGCGCCAGCCGTCGCGGCGGCTGAAGGGGTCGACGCCCTGGCCTGCCTGCTCGCCCTGCAGCTGCCAGGCCATGGCAGCGGCGACGGCCAGGTCGCGGCCCACGAAATCCTTGCCGAACAAGGCCTCGCGCTCGCGCTCGATCAGCGCGGTATCGAGCAAGGCATTGGAGAAAGCCTGGCTCTTCACCACCTGGCGCAGAAACTGCACATTGGTCGTCAGGCCCACGATATGGGTCTGGGCCAGCGCCGCGTCCAGACGCGCCAGCGCCTGGGCGCGGTCCTCGCCATGGACGATGAGCTTGGCGATCATGGAGTCGTAGAAGGGGCTGATCGCGTCGCCCTCGCGCACGCCGTCGTCCACTCGCACATCGCTGATCTCGAAGCTGCTGCATTCTGGCTTGCGATAGACGGCCAGATGACCGGTGGCGGGCAGGAAGTTGTTCTCGGGGTTCTCGGCGCAGATGCGTGCCTCGATGGCATGCCCCAGGATACGAAGCTGCGACTGTGCCTTGGGCAAAGGCTGTCCCGAAGCCACCAGCAGCTGCCACCGCACCAGGTCCTCACCAGTGATGGCTTCGGTCACGGGGTGCTCCACCTGCAACCGGGTGTTCATTTCCATGAAGTAGAACTTCATGGCTTCGGGCTGGTCGTAGCCGCCGGGCTGCTCGACGATGAACTCCACCGTGCCCGCGCCCACATAGTTCACGGCCTTGGCGGCGGCCACGGCGGCCTCGCCCATCTTCTGGCGCAGCGCGGCAGTCATGCCCGGCGCCGGCGCTTCCTCGAGCACCTTCTGGTGGCGGCGCTGCACCGAGCAGTCGCGCTCGAACAGATAGACGCAGTTGCCTTGTGTATCGCCAAACACCTGGATCTCGATATGGCGCGGACGCAGCACGTATTTCTCGATCAGCACGGCATCGTTGCCGAAGCTGTTGATGGCCTCGCGCTTGCAGGACTCCAGCGAAGCCGCAAAGTCCTCGCTCCTTTCCACCAGCCGCATGCCCTTGCCGCCACCGCCCGCGCTGGCCTTGATGAGCACGGGATAGCCGATGCGGTCGGCCTCGCGTTGCAGCAGCTCGGGGTTCTGGTCGTGACCGTGATAGCCTGGCACCAGCGGCACGCCGGCTTTTTCCATCAGTTGCTTGGACTCGGCCTTGAGACCCATGGCGCGAATCGCACTGGCGGGCGGGCCGATGAAGACCAGACCAGCCGCCGCGCAGGCATTGGCAAAGTCTTCGTTCTCGGAGAGAAATCCGTAACCAGGGTGAATGGCTTCGGCACCCGTGGCCTGGGCGGCCTCCAGAATGCGCTCCCAGCGCAGATAGCTGTCCTTGGGCGCACTGCCGCCGATGTGCACGGCCTCGTCGCAGGCCGCGACATGCTTGGCCCTGGCATCGGCATCCGAATACACGGCCACGGTCTTCACACCCATGCGACGGGCGGTGGCGGCTACGCGGCAGGCGATTTCACCTCTATTCGCAATCAGAATTTTCTTGAACATATCGTCTCCGTTTATCGGTCAAATCACCACTCAGCGCATATCCATCAAACGCAAGCAGCTATGTTTTTTGCAAGGGTTCCTGCGCATCGCCAGTGCCGCGCAGGCGTCGAAAAATCGCCTTGAGAAAGCGCCAAAGCGCCCAGATCACCAGCCACATCGCAATCACCACGACCAGCAGCACTGCGGCAAACACCAGCGGATTGGTCAGCGCCAGCCAGATGGCGCCCAGCGACACCGTGTCTTCAGCCAGACTGGCTCCCAGGTTGGAGAACGGTTCGGGCGAGGTGTTGATGAGGGCACGCGTGGTGGTCTTGGCGGCCTGGCTGGTCGCGGCCAGCGTTCCGCCCATCAAGGCGGCAGCCATGGCCATGGTGGTGCTGTCGGCAGCAAAGACCGAGGCCGCCAGCGCCGCCCCGGCGGGAATGCGCAGCACGCTCTGGAACAGGTCCCAGACCGAATCGACCACGGGAATCTTGTCGGCAAAGAACTCCACGAACAGCAGACCGCCGCTGATGACCAGCACCATGGGATGCTGCAGCACATGCAGACCGCCGGGCAGCGGCATCAAACCACTTGCACCCAACAGGCCCACGACAAACACCACGGCATAGAGGCGAAAGCCGCTGGCCCAGCCCAGAGCCGCGGCCAGCGCAAGCATCGAGGCCATGTCCATCTGCCCCACGGCTTGCCCGGCCCTGGCAGCCACATCTCCGACCTGGCCGGCAGCATCGCCCACGGCCCTGGCCGTTTCGGGGTCGATATGCAGGCCGATGCGGTGCAGCCAGTCGATGATGGTTTGCCAGATATCCATGGTGTTCATTCCTTATGTCTCGCCCGGACTCTAAAGCGCCCCGGACACAAGGTTTGTCATCTCATCCGGGCAGCCAGTTGGGTTTGCGCTTGTTGAGAAAGGCCTGCACGCCTTCCTTGCCTTCGCTACTGGCGCGGATGGTGGCAATCGACTCCACAGTCGCCGCAATCAGCTGCTCGCTGATCTCGCGCTCGGCCATGTCCAGCACCAGGCGCTTGCAGGCCCGCACCGCTGCGGGGCCGGCGCTCAGCAAATGCTTGAGCCAGCCGTCGACCACGGCGTCCAGCCCGTCGGCATCGACCACCTCATGTACATAGCCGATGCGATGTGCCTCCTGCGCCGAAAAGCGCTCGCCCGTGAGAAAGTAGCGGTGCGCAGCCCTGGCACCCATGGCGCGGATCACATAGGGGCTGATGGTGGCGGGAATCAGGCCGATCTTGACCTCGCTGAGACAAAAGCCCGCCGTATCAGCCGCCACTGCCATATCGCAGCAGGCCACCAGGCCCATGCCCCCCGCATAGACATCGCCCTGCACACACGCAATCGTGGGTTTGGGGCATTCGTAGATGACGCGCAGCATCTCGGCCAGCAGACCCGCATCAACGCGGTTTTCGTCGCGCGAGTAATCGGCCATGCGGCGCATCCAGTTCAGGTCCGCGCCCGCGCAGAATGCGGGTCCTTCGGCGGCCAACACCACGGCGCGCACATCGGCACGCTCGCCGACCTGGAGGAAGGCGGCGGTGATCTCGGCAATCGCCGCATCGCTGAAGGCGTTGCGAATGGCGGGCTGAGCCAGCGTGACGCGGGCGATGCCGCCATCCACGGTCAAAGTCAAAGCAGTCATGGCTTGTCTCCCAGTGAGTTAGGGCGTTGCAGTTGCGCAGCCGCCGTACCCGGCAGCAGCTGCATCAGGAATTCACGGACCTGCGGCAACCATTGCCCGATATTGGCTGCACGGTCAAAGAACTGGTGTCCCTCAGCGCCGCTGGATGGAGCAAACACCAGTTTCAGGTTCTGGCCTGCGGCCAGATAGCTTTCAGCCATCTTGCGCACCAGCGGCGGGCGAAAGTAGCTATCGTTTTCGGCATAAATCCACAGCTGGGGCACACGGCTGGTGGCGGCAAAGCCGGCCACGGTCTTGAGCAGTTGCGCCTCGCCGCAAACCGCGGCTTTCTCACGCATCTGCGGCTGCGAACCGCGGCCGCCGGCAAAGTTGACGACGCCGCGCAAGCCCACGGGCTGCTGCGCCGCCAGCGCCAGCGACGCAAAGCCGCCGGCAGACTTGCCCAGCAGCAGCACATGCGAGCCATCGACATAAGGCAGCTTTTGCCCGTAAGTCATGATGGCCGCCACATCGCGCGCTGCCTCCTGGGCCGCATGGGCGTAGTCGGGGTCATCGCAGCTGCCGTAGCGGTCGGCCAGAGGACCATCCGATGCGCCATAGCCGCGGCGCAAGCCCGTCACCACCACATAGCCCAGCTCGGCCAGAGCGCGCGCCTGCGGGCCGTAGCGATCGCGCATGGTTTCGCGCGCCTCTTTGCCGCTGGGTGTGCCATGGTTGAGCACGATCAATCCCCAAGGACCCTGCCCATGAGGACGATAGACATGACCTGCCAACTCGGCGCTGTGCGCGGGCGAATCGCCGCTCGCTGGCACCCAGACCGGAATGCGCGCGTCCATGCGCTGCACCGCTGGCTCGGCAGCGCCAGCCATGGGCATGGGCATGGCCAGCGCAGCCGACAGCAGGACTGGCGGCAAGCAGGTGAGGAAATGGCGACGCGACATGATTGGCAGCCTCTAGCCGCTTACATGCGGAATACGCCGAAGCGCGTGTCCTCAATCGGCGCATTGCGTGCCGCAGCCAGGCCCAGCGCCAGCACGCGGCGCGTGTCGGCGGGATCGATCACGCCGTCGTCCCAGAGACGCGCCGTGGCGTAATAGGGATGGCCCTGGTCTTCATACTGCTGGCGAATGGGCGCCTTGAAGCGCTCCTCTTCTTCGGCACTCCAGCTGCCGCCCTTGGCTTCGATGCCGTCGCGCTTGACGGTGGCGAGCACGCTGGCCGCCTGCTCGCCGCCCATGACGCTGATGCGCGCGTTGGGCCACATCCAGAGAAAACGGGGCGAATAGGCGCGGCCGCACATGCCGTAATTGCCCGCGCCAAAGCTGCCGCCGATGATGATGGTGAACTTGGGCACCGCAGCCGTGGCCACGGCCGTGACCAGCTTGGCGCCATGACGGGCAATGCCTTCGTTTTCGTATTTACGGCCGACCATAAAGCCCGTGATGTTCTGCAGGAACACCAGTGGCACCTTGCGCTGGCAGCACAGCTCGATAAAGTGTGCCCCCTTGACGGCCGACTCGGAAAACAGAATGCCGTTGTTGGCGATGATGCCGACCTGCATGCCCTCGATGCGCGCAAAGCCGCAGACCAGGGTGTTGCCGAAGCGGGCCTTGAACTCGTCGAACTGGCTGCCGTCCACGATACGGGCGATGATCTCGCGCACATCGAAGGGCTTGCGCGTATCGACGGGAATCACGCCATACAGCTCTTCGCTCTCGAACAGCGGCGCCGCAGGCGCATGGTCGGTCTGCGACTGGGGCTTGTCCTTGTTCAGGTTTGCCACTGCCTGGCGTGCCAGCGCCAGTGCATGCAGATCGTTCTCGGCCAGATGGTCGGCCACACCCGACAGGCGCGTGTGAACATCGCCGCCGCCCAGGTCCTCGGCACTGACCACCTCGCCGGTGGCGGCCTTGACCAGAGGAGGGCCGCCCAGGAAGATGGTGCCCTGGTTCTTGACGATGATGGACTCGTCACTCATGGCCGGCACATAGGCGCCGCCTGCCGTGCACGAGCCCATGACCACGGCGATCTGGGCGACGCCCTGAGCGCTCATATTGGCCTGGTTGTAGAAGATGCGGCCGAAGTGCTCGCGGTCGGGGAAAACCTCATCCTGATTGGGCAGATTGGCACCGCCCGAATCGACCAGATAGATGCAGGGCAGACGGTTCTGCGCGGCCACTTCCTGCGCGCGCAGATGCTTTTTCACCGTCATCGGGTAGTAGGTTCCGCCCTTCACGGTGGCGTCGTTGCAGACGATCATGCAGTCCACGCCGCTGACGCGACCCACGCCGACAATCACGCCAGCGCCCGGCGCATCGTTGTTATACATATTGAGCGCGGCCAACGGCGACAGCTCCAGAAACGGCGTGCCGGGGTCCAGCAGCCGCTGCACGCGCTCGCGCGGCAACAGCTTGCCGCGCGCCACATGCTTGGCGCGCGCGGCTTCATTGCCGCCCAGCGCGTTCTGATCGCAGCGTGCATGCAGCTCATTGACCAGCGCCTGCATGGCAGCGGCGTTGGCCAGGAAATCTGCCGAACGCGGATTCAGTTGTGTGCCCAGAATGCTCATCGCTTGCCTCTTGTCTTGATTACTTTGCCCGATACGGGAACTTGGTTTTTTTCTTGCTCAGACACAGCGCTGCCACTGCAGTTGAAGAAAATGCCTTATGCACGCTGTTGAAACTGTTCTGCTTGTCTTGCTGCTGGGAGCGCTGACAGGCATTGTGGCCCGCTATATCCGGGCCATTCCCCTGCCTCTGATTCAAATCGCACTGGGTGCGCTGATTGCCTGGCCGCAAGCCGGCCTGCACATCGCGTTCGACCCCGAGCTGTTCCTGCTGCTCTTCATTCCGCCGCTGCTGTTCGCCGACGGCTGGCGCATCCCCAAGCGTGAATTTTTCGCGCTGGCCAAACCCATTTTGCTGCTGGCCCTGGGCCTGGTTCTGTTCACCGTGCTGGGCCTGGGCTATCTCATCCACTGGATGATTCCCGAGATTCCGCTGACCGTGGCCTTTGCCCTGGCCGCCGTGATCTCGCCCACCGATGCCGTGGCCGTTTCGGCCATCACGCGCAATCTGGGCATGCCCGAGAAGACCATGCATGTGCTGGAGGGCGAGTCGCTGCTCAATGACGCATCGGGCCTTGTGGCGCTGAAGTTTGCGATTGCAGCCACGCTGACCGGCATGTTCTCCTGGGGCGAAGTCGCCAAGGAGTTCACCTGGATGGCCGTCGGCGGCCTGGGTGTGGGTACGCTGATAGGCTGGGGCTTCAGCCATGCGCGCGGCACCATCACACGCCGCCTGGGCGATGTCGCAGCCACGCAGATGGTGCTGCTGCTGGTGCTGCTGCCTTTTGCCGCTTATATCGTGGGTGAGAAGATCGGTGTCTCCGGCATTCTGGCTGCCGTGGCCGCAGGCATCGCCACCAATTTCGCCGACCTGGAGCGCAGCAGCTATATCAGCGAACGCCTGCAGACCGAAGGCACCTGGAGCATGGTGGAGGCCGCCTTCAACGGCGCCATCTTCCTGCTGCTGGGCCTGCAGCTGCCCTCCATCATCGGCGTGCCGCTGCATCAGGCCGGCCATGACTGGTGGATTCTGGTCGGCTATGTGGCCGCGATTTCGTTTGCGCTGCTGCTGATGCGCTGGATCTGGCTGGTGCTGGGTGTGCATGGCTCGCTGCTGCGCGCCCACCGGCAGGGCAAGATGTCCGAGCGCCCCTCGCCACTGCTGAATCTGGCCACCACGCTGGCCGGCATTCGCGGTGCGGTCACGCTGGCCGGCGCGCTGTCCGTGCCCATGCTGCTGAACAATGGCCAGCCTTTCCCGGGTCGCGACATGCTGGTCTTTCTCGCCACCGGCACGATTTTGTTCACGCTGGTGATCGGCGCCGTGGGCCTTCCCATCGTGCTGCGCCATCTGCCCCCGCACGAAGAGTCGCCCACCGTGCGTGAGGAGCGCCTGGCCCGCGAACAGGCCTGCATGGCGGCCATGGCCAAGCTCACGCTGAGCGAGGAGGAAGTGCTGCGCCGCGACCCCGAATGGGTGGCGATGCGCCAGGAGGTCAACGGCCACCTGACCCAGGAATACCGTAACCGCATCCAGTTGCTGGACGACGGCAGCGGCGCCGCGCAAAGCATAGAACTGCTGCGCGAAGCGCCCGAAGTCGTGCGCCAGCGCAAGCTGCGCTATGTGATGGAGATCGAAACCCGCATCGAGTGCATTCATGCCGAGCGGGACTTTTACTACGCCGAAAGACAGGCCCACCGCATCAACGACGAATCGCTGCGCAGTCTGGTCAGCGAGCTGGACATGCAGGAAATCGCCATGCGCAAGCGCCTCGCTGTCGCACGCCGCGCCGCCGGCCTTCCCAAGAGCGAAACCAGCGCCCACCAGCACTGAACATGCCTCTTCCCAAGCCCCGCAAATGCGGGGCTTTTGGCAGGGGGCGCAGGCATGGTTCAACATGGCATTCAGGCAGTCTTGATCACGCGCAGATCCAGCAACTCGATCATCTCGTCGCGAATCCTGAACTTCTGGATCTTTCCCGTCACCGTCATCGGGAAGGCCTGGACAAAGCGGATATAGCGCGGCACCTTGTAGTGCGCAATCTGCCCCTTGCAGAACTCACGGATCTCATCTTCGCCGAGTTCCAGGCCGGGCTTGACAATGATCCAGGCACAGAGCTCCTCGCCATAGCGCACATCGGGCACGCCCACCACCTGCACGTCCTGCACCTTGGGGTGGCGATAGAGGAATTCCTCGAGTTCACGCGGGTAGATGTTCTCGCCGCCACGGATCACCATGTCCTTGATGCGGCCCACGATATTCACATAGCCTTCGCCGTCCATGGTCGCCAGATCGCCGGTGTGCATCCACTGCTCGGCATCGATGGCCTCGCGGGTTCTGGCCTCGTCTTCCCAGTAACCGTGCATGACGGAATAGCCACGCGTGCACAGCTCGCCCGACTGGCCCGGCGGCATGATCTCGCCCGTGGACGGGTCCACGATCTTCACCTCCAGATGCGGCTGCACCTTGCCCACGGTGGCCACGCGCTTTTCCAGAGGCGTGTCGGCATCGCTCTGGCAGCTCACGGGGCTGGTTTCCGTCATGCCGTAGGCGATGGTGATTTCGCTCAGATGCATGTCGCGCACCACGCGCTTCATCACCTCGATGGGACAGGGCGAGCCGGCCATGATGCCGGTGCGCAGCGTGGACAGATCGAACTCGGCAAAGCGCGGATGGTCGAGCTCGGCAATGAACATGGTGGGCACGCCGTGCAGACCCGTGCATTTCTCGGCCTGCACTGCCTCCAGCACGGTGATGGGGTCAAAGCCATCATTGGGATAGACGATGGTCGAGCCATGGGTGAAGCAGGCCAGATTGCCCAGAACCATGCCGAAGCAGTGATACAGGGGCACGGGAATGCACAGTCGGTCCTCGGGCGTGAGGCGCATGCATTCACCAATGAAAAAGCCATTGTTGAGGATGTTGCGGTGCGTCAGCGTCGCGCCCTTGGGGAAGCCCGTGGTGCCGCTCGTGAACTGGATATTGATGGGGTCGCGATTGCTGAGCGTGGCCGCAATCGCATCAATGCGCTCATCCGCACTGGTTCCTTGTGCCATCAACTGCGAAAAGCGCAGCATGCCGGGCTGTTCGGCGTCCAGATCCGCCGCACCTGGGCCGGCCGCATCAATCCACGCCACGGTGCGCAAGGCCGGCAGGCGTTTGGATTGCAGCTGGCCTGGCGCGCAGCTCGCCAGCTCGGGCGCCAGCTCGCGCAGCATGCCCAGATAGTCGCTGGTCTTGAATCGCGGCATGGACACCAGCGCCTTGCAGCCCACCTTGTTGAGCGCGTATTCGACTTCAGAGGTGCGGTAGGCCGGGTTGATATTGACCAGCACCAGTCCCACCTGCGCCGTTGCCAGCTGCATCAGCACCCACTCGGCGTTGTTATGGCTCCAGATACCCACCCTGTCGCCCTTGACCAGCCCTTGCGACAGCAGCGCACTGGCCAGCTGGCGCGCAGCCATATGCAGCTGGGCATAGCTGTAGCGCAGGCCCTGATGACGGCTGACCAGCGCGTCACGCGAGCCCTGGCGCTGTGCCATTGCAGCAAAAAAATCGCCAATCGTCTGCTCGATCAGCGGCACATCCGTGCCCCCCTTGGCATAGCTGGCGGTCAGCGCGTTCACTTGCGATGGCATGGTCTTGTGTCTCCTTGCGTGCCGGCAGCCACCTGCGAACTGGCTGCACGGCGTCCATTCAGCACCGTTTTCTGCACCTCAGAATAAGGGCAAGCCCTGTCCAGAAGAGGTCACAAAGGTTGCAATAATTGCCAAATGCTCACCCCCTCTCTGGTCAAGACTCCTCTACCGCACCATGCCAGCTCCGTGCTCAAATCGCACCCAGCAATTACCCCCATGGCGTTTGTCAAAGCCATTGTCAGCGCTTATGAAGCCAGGCAGATGTCAGCGCTAGGTGCTCTGGAAAAGGCACAAATCCCGCCAGATCTGATTAACGATGCCAATGAGCGCATCACGGCCCTGCAGATGGAGGCTCTATCCGACGCAGCCATGCGCGAGCTGGACGATGAAGCCTTGGGCTGGTTCGAGCGCCGCCTGCCCTGGGGCAGCTACGGCATGCTGGCCCGCGCCAGCATCAGCGCACCGCAACTGGGCCTGGCGCTGGCGCGCTGGTGCCGCCATCACGGACTGATTGCGCAGGACATACAGCTTCAGCTCAGCGAGCAGGCCGGCATTGCCACCCTCACCCTGCATGAAAGCCGCCCGCTGGAAAGCATGCGCGAGTTCTGCATGGTGTCGGTGCTGCGCAATATCCACGGCTTTGCCAGCTGGTTGATCAACGAACCGATCAGCCTGCTGCATGCCAGCTTTCCGTTTTCCGAGCCCGCGCATGCCGATGTCTACAAGGTGCTGTTCGCACCGGGCAGCATCGCTTTTGATGCCCCCGTCGCCAGTCTGCAGTTTGAAGCACGCTGGCTGCAGGCACCGCTGGCGCGCGACGAGGCGGCCCTCAACCGGATGCTGCAGCGCGCCTTGCCGATCCAGGTGCGCCCCTACCAGCGCGAGAAGACTCTGGTGCAGCGCGTGCGCCATCTGTTGGCCGCCAGCGGGGAGGAGCAGCAGACGGCTGAAACACTGTCCCGCCAGCTGCATCTGTCACAGCGCAGCCTGCACCGCCAGCTCAAGGAAGAAGGTATTTCGCTGCAGGCCCTCAAGGACGATATCCGGCGTGAACGCGCGATTGCGCTGCTGCTGCGCACCAGCCGCCCCATCAAGCGCGTGGCCCAGGCCTGCGGCTTTCTCAACGACAAAAGCTTTATCCGCGCCTTTCGCCTCTGGACAGGGCTCTCCCCTTCGGAATTCCGTAAAACCGCCGGCCAGCGCGCCGCCTGACGCAAGGAGCTCTCCATGCAGGAATCCTCAGAAAACTGGCAGGCAATCGCTGATGGGGTATGGGCACTCAGCTATCACTTCAGCAATGCAGGGCTGAAGGTCAGCACACGCATGACGGTGATCCGGCTGGCCGACGGCAGCCTGTTCTCGCACTCTGCAGTGCCGCTGACAGGCGGGCAGAAAGCTGCGCTCGACGCCCTGGGACCGCTGCAACACATAGTCGCACCCAGCGCCATGCACCATTTGTTCGTGGGCAAGCTGGCCAGGCTTTATCCACAGGCCAGGATCTATGGCACACAGGGCGTGCTGCGCAAGCGACCTGATCTGCCGCTGCTGGAGCCCTTGCCTCCGGACTCCGAAGCACCCTGGACAGGCGAGCTGCAGTGCCTGCGGCTGGACGGCATTCCCATGCTCGACGAGACGCTGTGGTTCCACCCGGCCAGCGGCAGCCTCATCGCCACCGACGTGCTGCAATGCTGGCAGGGACCGCTAAGCCTGCCGGTACGCATGTATCTGGGTCTGACGGGCGGACATGAGCGCCTGACCGTGCCGCGCACCGTGCGCCTGCTGGTCAGGGACAGGGCCGCCGTGCGCAGCTGGGTGAAGCGGGTCGAAAGCTGGCCCGTACGGCGCGTGATCCTGCTGCACAACAGCGTGATCGACGATCAGCCAGTGAAACGGCTGCGCGAGGCGCTGTCGATCTGGGACTGAGCGCGCTTTAGCGCAGGTCGTGCTCGTCCTCTTCGCCAACCGAGGCGCTTGCGGCACTCCTGCGCACGGCCTCGAACATGGCGGGCAGATCGCCCATATCGCCGAACACGCAGGCTGCGCCAGCCTCGAGCAGTTGTTCTGCCGAGGCATGACCCTGATCGGCCGGGAAATAGCCCCAGACGGTGGCACCGGCGGCCACGCCGGCCTGCACGCCGGTCATGGTGTCCTCGATCACCAGGCACTTGGCAGGATCGGCCTTCAGCGCTTCGGCCGCTGCCAGATACACATCGGGGAAGGGCTTGCTGCGCGGCATTTCATGGCCGCTGTAGACATGACCTTCGAAATAGGGCGCCATGCCCACCTTGGCGAGCTGCATCTCCACCTTGGCACGGTCCGCCCCCGAGGCGCAGGCAATGCGACCGTTGCACAGCGCATGAATCCGCCTGACCGCTTCCAGCGCGCCATCGATGGCCACCAGCTCGGCACGCAGGGCGGCATTGCGGCGCTCGTAGAACTCGGCCATCCAGGCATCGGTCAGCGGCTTGCCGGTATGGGCCTCGATCACGGCCGCCTGGCTGCGCACCGTCTTGCCGATGAAGTCGCGCGTGCACTGCTCCTGGCTGATGGCCCAGCCGGATTCGTTGAGCATGGAGCACAGCACACGATTGGTGATGGATTCGCTGTCCACCAGCACACCATCACAGTCGAAAAGCACAGCGTCAAAAGCAGTCATGGAAGCATTACCAGCGCATCGTCGGATGCAAAAAAGGCGCCCAACGGCGCCTAGTATCAAGAAACAGAGGGCGTGATTATGCGCTCACGCCCTTTTCGAGTTCAGGGGAAGGTCACTCCGGCCAGCGGATTGATCATCCACACGCTGTTCTTGGCGTAGATGGTGCTGGTCTTGCCGTCGGCGGTCATGATTCCGCTGAAGTAGAAGAATCCATTGGCCGCGTTGGCATTCATATTGTTCAGCTGGGTCGTGAGCGAGTCACTGCTTGCCGAGGCCTCGACCAGGTATTCGATGGCGCCATTCTGTACCGAACTCTTCTCGAAGACATCCACATAGTTCATGTTCATCAGGTCGCTGCCCAGCCCCTGCGTGCCGCGTATGAACCAGCCGTCCGCACCCTTTTGGGCCAGACGCGCTCTCATCTCCGCAGCATCGGCGGCCGAGGATGAGCTGGCGAGCTTGTCGACCTGATAGGTATAGGTGACGCTGTCATTGCGCTTGGCATACAGGCTGAAGAACTCGTTGTTGATAATCTGGGGCCCCAGATAGCGATAGCCTTCGGCCCCTTGTCCATTGAGCTCCGCGGCAAAGGCTTCGGCGGTCGTGGCCACGGGCGTCACTGTTCTGTAGCTGAACTGGTCGCTGCGGCTGTTGTCCTTGACATAGACGCTGCGGATGTCGCCGACATCGCTGAACACCGCATCGGATTTGTACATATAGCCGCTGCTGCCCTGTTGGTTCAGCTGTGCCAGAAAGCCGATGCGCGATAGCTGCGCCGCAGGATTGACATAGCTGAACTTTCGCCCTGCATGTGCGGTATCCGTGAGATAGAAGTCGCCGATCTCCGAACCGGTCGAGCTGATCGAGCCCGCCAGGGAGCTGAACAGCGCATAGCCGTCAGCCCCCATGCTGTTGGCGGCATCCATCATCTGCGCATGGCTGGTAGCCGTCTGGCCGCCCAACTTGTAGGTTCCCGTGACGGTCTGATTGCCGTTGCCGCCACCGTTGCCGCCACCCGTATTGCCTCCGCCGCCTTCGGAGCCACCGCCTCCGCCTCCGCTTTCGCTGCTGCCGCCATCTCCACCGCCGCCACAGGCTGCCAGGGTGGAAATCAGCAGCAAGGCTGCAGTTCTACGGGTGATTTGCATAAGAGATGGCACGGGCTTGCTCCTCGGTCTTGATGTTGGTTGAAAATGTCCATATCCCGACACTGAGATAACAAGCAGCGTCGTCTTACAGACATTGTCAGAAGGCTTGCGAGCAGATCACTCCCTACCGAGGAGGGGTCTTTGTTACCAAGCCCCAAAGGAACGCTCATGCCCGATCTACTGCAAATCCTGAGCACCACTCAACTGAGCGCACAGCCCTATGCGCTGGTGGTGGATGATCACCCGCTGGTCGCTGAAGGTGCAGCCCATGTGCTGATGACCAGCGCCGGCGTGCAGCGGGTGCGCTGTGCGGCACACGGCAATGAGGCTCTGGCAATGATTGCTGCGCTGGGTGAGCCCGTTATCACCGTGATGGACTTCTGGCTGGAGGACGGCGCATCACTGGAATTTGTGCATAGCATCCTGGCCTTGGCGCCTGGCACACGCATTCTGGTGACCAGCGGCGACAAGCACCCGGCCATCGCCAGCAAGGCCGCTGCCGCAGGTGTGCATGGCTTTGTGCACAAAAGCAGCCCGTCTCACGAGTTTCAGGCAGCAGTGCAAGCCCTGCTGGCCGGTCGCACCTGGTTTGAGGCCCTGCCTCCCATCCCCACTGCCCCTCCGGCGCCAACTGCGGGCAGCATCCTGCACATGAGCGCCAGAGAACTCGGCATCACTGCGCGCCAGGCTCAGGTGCTGAGCCTGTTGCTGCAGGGCAAGCCCAATCGCGCCATTGCACAGGCGCTGAACCTGTCCGAATACACGGTCAAGGAACATGTCACCGCCCTGCTGCAGCGCCTGGGCGCCAGCAACCGCGTGGCGCTGATCACGCGCATGCGAGGCATCGAGGTCGACTTGGACTAAGGCTGACGGATCGCCATACAGCGCGCCAGCACGGCATGCAGCTGGTCGGGCTGCAGCGGGGTCGCCAGAGCCAGATAGCCCTGATCCTGGACCTGCTCCAGCATCTCCTCATCGCCGCTCATCAAAGCACCGCTGGCTTGCGGATGCTCCTCCAGCAGCTGCATCAAACACTCAAGCCCGCTTGCACCATCCTTCAATCGCTGGTCGCACAGCACAAAGTCTGGCCGCAGTCCATCGGCCAGCAGTTGCTGCGCCTCAAGCAAGCTGCGCGCTCTTTGCACCTGCACACCCCAGCTCTGCAAAATCTGCACCAGCACCGGGGCCAGCTGCGCATCGTTTTCCACGACTAGGCAGTGCCCCTGCAAGGGGGCAAACCACTGCGGCCCAGTCGATATCGGCGGTGCCGGCAGCACAGACGAGGTCTGCCACTGCTCGGCATCCTGCGGCCAGCGCAGCCAGAAACATGAACCCTTGCCCGGCAGCGACTGAACTCCGCATTCCACGCCCAGCCGCTGCGCCGCCAGCGCCACCACGGACAAGCCCAGGCCACGCCCGCGCAATGGAGCCGGCACGCCATCCCTGGCATCGCGCTGCTGGCGCGCAGGGCTGCGATAGTGACGCATGAAGACCTGTGCGCATTCCTGCTCGCTCATGCCGCAGCCGCTGTCCCACACCTGCAAAAGCCAGCGCCCCTGCCTGTGCCGCAGCGCCAGCAGCACCCCGCCCTGGTCGGTGTAGCGCAGCGCGTTTTGCAGCAGATTGAAAACCATCTGCCGCAACAGCACCGCATCCGTGCACAGCGCCGGCATATGAGCCGGCTGCCTCACGCGCAGACGCAGACCGCGCTGCGCTGCCTCGCGCGAGAACAGGCGCCGAGCCTCGTCCAGCACCGCACTCATGGATACCGCCTGCCATTGCGGCGCGAAGCTGTCGCCCTCAAGTCGCGACAGATCCATCAGGTCGTTGAACATGGAGCCCAGATCGCGCGTGCAGGCCTTCATTTCCTGCAGCAGTTGTGCCAGCTCATCATCCTGATTGCGCTGATGGGCGGCTTGCAGCATCAGGCCCATGGCATGCAAGGGTTGCCGCAGATCATGGCTGGCGGCGGAGATGAACCAGTTTTTCTCGGCCAGCGCATTCTCGGCCTGCTCCTTGGCCTCGCGATAGCGCTCCGCCAGTGCCTGACGCTCCAGCTCGTGCGCCATCTGCTGCTGCACGAAGCGCCTCGCGCCCCAGGCGTGGCGTGCAAGTATGGCGCCGTACAGCAGCAGCAGCGGCAACAGATAAGGGCCTTTTTTCGGAAAGTAATGCAGCGTGCACAGCAACATGGGCAAGTAAATACCCGCCATGAAGGCGGCAAATACCTGCAGTACGGGCGCCAGAAAAGTGGCAGCCGATGCCATCACGCCCAGCAGCACCAGATAGATCAGCAGACGCAGCTCACTATGGCTTTCGCCCCAGGTAAAGGCCAGCACGCTGACCCAAAGCAGGCCGTTGATCAGTGCGGCCAGCGCCAGCTGTCGCTGCCAGGTCGTCAATGCCGCCTGCAGTCGCGATGGCTCCCAATCGCGCGCCGACCGCCACTGACGATGCAGGCTGCGGCGGAACAGCAGAAAGCCCAGCGCCATGACGATCATCAGCCCCCACCACCAGGCCAGCCCCGCGCTGACGGCGGGGCTGTTGCGGGTACTGACCCACAGCAACAGGGCCGGAATCAGCAAGGCCGCTATTTCGGAGGAGCCACGCGAAGCCAGGGACTGCAACAGGCGCAGACTGGCCTGCAGCCGGGTCAACTGCGCCGAATCGACTTCAGAACTGGTCGCCATCAACGTAGAACCATCGCCCACCCTCGAGCACAAAGCGGCTGCGCTCATGCAGGCGCACGGCACGACCCGCCAGACGATAGCGGGCGACGAATTCGACCTCCGCAGAAGCATCGCCGGTCAACTGAAACTGCTTCACATCCAGCCCCAGCCATTTGGTGGCTGCATCGAAATCCAGCTGCGACGGGCGCTGGCTGGCATGCCAGGTGGCTTGCAAATATTCCTGATTCTCAGACACGAAAGCCGTGTAGCGCGAGCGCATCAGCGCCTCGGCATCGGGAGCGGGCCGGGCATCCCAGTGATCGATGTAGCGGCCACAGCAATCGGCATAGGCCAGCAGCCGCCCCTTGGCATTCTTGCGTCCACAGGGACAGTCCCGCTTGTTCTCGGCTTCTTTCACAACTTTGGCAGTCTTGATTGGCAATGCTGCATTGTCGGCCAAGTCGAACAACGAGCAAGCCGGCTTGCGCAGTCGTTTGCCTCAGAGCACAGTAGCGGCAGTCCAAAGCTTGCTATTCAAAGGTTTGCCTATGTTCTCCATGGCTGCTCCCTGGTGGGAGTTCGTGATTCGCGGTGTCAGCGTCTACCTGTTTCTGCTGGTGTTTCTGCGTCTGACCGGCAGGCGCCAGACCGGCCAGTACGCACCTTTCGACCTGGTGCTGCTGCTGATTCTTTCCAACGCAGTACAGAACTCCATGAATGCAGGCGACAACTCGCTGATCGGCGGCCTGATCAGTGCCGGCACGCTGCTGGCCTGCCATGCGCTGCTCTCCCGCCTGAGTTACCGCTTTGCGAGGCTTCGCAGGCTGGTGAATGGCAAACCCAAGGTTCTGATTCACCAGGGCATTGTGCAACCCAGTCTGATGACGCAGGAGCAGATCACTGCCGAAGACCTGGCGGCAGCCCTGCGCTCCAATGGCTGCCTCAACGCGCATGAGGTGGAGCGCGCCACGATCGAGACCAACGGCCAGATCACCGTGGTGCTGCGCAAGCGCAGCATGGCTGAGCTGGGGGAGGCCTGAGAGCCTCAGAACGTATTTAGGTTCTCAGTGCAGGCCGTCCAGAAACTGCCTGATGGCCGCATTCACGGGTTCCGGGTGCGTGAGATTGGCCGCATGGCCTGCGCCTGCCACATCCACCCACTGGGCCTGGGACAGGCCCTTGAACATGGCCCGCGCACGCTCCACGCCGATGGCCGCATCCTTGTCGCCATGAATCACCAGCGCAGGCACCTTGATTTCGGCCAGGCGCGGACTGATGTCATCGCGCAGCGCCAGCGTCGCAAAGCTCTGCCCCAGGTTGATCGGCGAGGCCTGTTTCCATTTGGCGCGCCACTGCGCAGCCCCGGGCCAGCCCTGGCCCAGAATCGTGTGCTCCACGATGGTGGCCATGTCATCTGACAGGCCATGCTCCATCCAGGCCTTGAGCAGCGCCTCGTGGTGGGGCATCTGCTCGGGGTCTTCCAGCATGGCCTGAGTGTCTATCAGCACCAGCGCGCCCACGACATCGGGGTGAATCAGCGCGCAGCGCAGCGACAGATAGCCGCCTTGCGACATGCCCACCAGCACCGCTTTTTCCACACCCAGATATTTGAGCAAGGCCGCCAGATCGTCGGCCGAGTCATAGTAGCTGAACGCTTCGCAATGCTCGGGATCGGCCGTCTGCCCGTGACCGCGCTCGTCCCAGCTGATGCAGCGATACTGCCCCTGCAAAGCCTGTATCTGCGGCTCGAACATGGTTTGGTCCATGAGCAGGCCGTGCGAGAACACAATGGCCGGGCCACGCCCTCCCGTGTCCTCGTAGTAGATATTCTGACCATTGACCTGGGCAAAAGGCATGCCGGACTCCTGCTGCAAATGGTTGAAACCCCTGTGGGAACTCCCCACACTGAGCACATCCTAAGCAGGCCTTGTGACATCGGCAACCGGCCCGTCCCCTGATGTGCCACAGCCTCGTGCACGGCAGTTGACAACGGCGGGCTTTTGCCGCCAGGCGTAGATCAGGCCAGCGCCCGCTGGATCAGGATCTTCTGCACATCGCTGGTGCCTTCGTAGATCTGGCATACGCGCACATCACGATAGATGCGCTCCACGGGAAAGTCGCTCACCACGCCATAGCCGCCCAGGGTCTGGATGGCGGCGCTGCATACGCGCTCGGCCATCTCACTGGCAAAGAGCTTGGCCATGGCGGCTTCCTTGAGGCAGGGAAGACCCGCATCACGCAGGCTGGCGGCATGCCAGATCAGTTGCCGTGCCGCTTCGATCTGCGTCGCGCATTCGGCAAGCCTGAAGCCCACGGCCTGATGGTTGAAGATGGGCTGACCAAAGCTCTCGCGTTCCTTGCTGTATTGCAGCGCGCATTCAAAGGCCGCACGTGCCATGCCCACGCTTTGCGCGGCAATGCCGATACGCCCGCCCTCCAGTGCGGAAAGTGCAATCTTGTAGCCCTCGCCCTCGGCCCCGATCAGGTTCGCGGCGGGAATGCGGCAGTTCTCGAAATTGATCTGCGCCGTATCGCTGCTGTGCTGGCCCAGCTTGTCTTCGAGACGTGCCACCTGGTAGCCGGGATTGCCGGTGGGCACGATGAAGGCACTCATGCCCTTCTTGCCCGCCGTCTTGTCGGTGACGGCGATGACGATGGCTACATCGCCATTCTTGCCACTGGTGATGAACTGCTTGACGCCGTTGATGACGTAGTCGCCGCCATCGCGCACGGCCGTGGTACGCAGCGCCGAGGCATCGCTGCCCACATGGGGCTCGGTCAGGCAGAAAGCACCCAGCATCTGACCCTGTGCCAGCGGACGCAGCCATTGCTCCTGCTGGCTGGCATTGCCGTACTTCATGAGGATGGCATTGACCGGGCAATTGGTCACGCTGATGACGGTGCTGGTGCCACCGTCGCCAGCGGCGATTTCCTCGAGCACCAGCGCCAGGCTCACATAGTCCAGGCCCGCACCGCCGAGCTCCTCGGGCACGCAGATGCCATAGGCACCGAGCGCGGCAAGCCCCTGGTGCACGTCCTTGGGGAACTCGTGTTCCTTGTCCCAGCGCGCGGCATGGGGTGTGATCTGCTCGCGCACAAAATCGCGCAAAGCGTCGCGGATCATTTCCTGGTCCTGATTCAGCAGCATGTTGTCTCCGATATTTATAGCTATATGCCCGTTGTTCAGCCTGGGCTAGGCGTCTAGAAGCTTGATGTATCTGCCGTCGTGGCGCAGCAGCTGACCACGGTCTTCGGGCTTGACCTGCGCCAGGGCCTGCATCAGTCCCTGCACGCTTTGAGCCACCGACAGCGGGGCCGCAGCGCCGCCCATCGCGGTCTGCACCCAGCCCGGGTCCAGCGCCAGCAGCGTCAGCCCCGGCCATTGGCGGCAGGCCGAGACCACGGCCATATTGAGCGCAGCCTTGCTGACGCGGTACAGCCAGGCGCTCTCGTCCGCATCGGCCAGCAGGGACATACCGCTGGAGAAGGCGCCGATCACGCCGCCAGCCTCCTGCACCATGGGAGCAATCTGCGGCAGGGCCTGCATAAAGCCCAGCACATTGCTGTGCATCACCAGGTCGAACTGCTGCTGGGTAGGCGGCACGCCTGCGTCATGACCGTCCCAGACACCGGCCACGTACAGCGCGACGTCAATGCTGGCCCCGTCGAGCTGCCAGGCCAGGCCGCTGACGCTGGCGGGATCTGCCAGATCGACCTGCAGCACCCGGGCGCCGCGTGCCTGCAGGTCGACCATGTCTTCAGCCTTGCGCACGGTGGCAATCACCTGGTGGCCCTGTGCCAGATAGGCCTCGGCCAGGGCTCGGCCCAGGCCGCGTGATGCGCCAAGAATCAGTATCAAAGCCATAGCTGTTTGCGCCTGTGAATGGTGTGTTTCAAAACGTTTTCCATCGAAAATCCTTTCATGACAAGCGCTGTAAGCTATCAATTTTTCTTGATCTGCTCGGCGGCAATCATGGCGCCATAGCGGGCCACCATGCTTTCCTGCGATTCAGGCTGGGCGGTCAGTCCCATTTGGGCATGGATGATCTGATTGAGCGTGGGCATGACGTTGCGCGCCACCCTGGCCTCCTCGCTCCACAGGCGCGAGCGCATCAGCGCCTTGGCACAGTGCAGATAGGCCTCCTGCACATGGACTTCGATCACCAGCTTGGGGCGGAAATGATCGCTGGCAAACAAGGCCGTGTAATGCGCCTCGTCACGCAGCTGGGCCGTGCCGTTGACGCGCAGGGTTTCGTCGAAGCCCGGCACAAAGAACAGCAAACCCAGGCGCGGGTCGTCGAGCAGATTGCTCAGGCTGTCCAGCCGGTTGTTGCCGCCCGCATCGGGAATGAGCAAGGTATTGGCGTCCGGTGCCTTGACGAAGCCAGGCTTGCCGCCTCGTGGCGAAGCATCGAGCAAGGTGCCGCCCGCACCGCCGGTGGCCATGACCAGAAACGGCGACAGCGCGATAAAGCGCAGGCAGTGCCGATCCAGCTCCCACTGCTGCTTGAGCAGCGCCCGCTCGGCAGGAGGCTCGTACAACTGCAGCAGTTGTTCGCGCGAAGTGATCATGAAGCCAGGACCTCCTCGGGACGGTCGTTGCGGTGGATGGCGGCATACAGTGACAGGAACTCGTTCCAGGAAGGGTCGAAGCTCACGCTGAGCTCGCCCTCCAGCTCGGGCACATGCTGTCTGCCCAGTTGTCCGGCCAATTGCACCGCATGGGCCGGATCTTCCACATAGTAGGTGGCCACGCGGGCACTCATGTTTTCCACGCGCGAGAAGGCAAGAATGCCGCGCTGTTCACGGCTGAGTTGTTCATCCAGCGCATCCTGGGCGTCACGCACCCCGTCCAGCTCTTGCTGGCTGGAGAAATTGAAGCGCCATTCCATGAAATGCGACAGATCGGCGCGCGTGGCCACGGCATTGGCACCGTCGTGGAAGGTCAGGATGTCGGGCGGCGCATCTTCGTCGGCATCCTGCGCGCGCACTTCGAGCGAGAGCCAGCGGTCGCTGTCTTCCTGGGGGAATTCATAGCTGCGGCCCAGTTGCTGGCGGATGAAGCCATCGAACAGCGGCGGAAACTCCGACAGCAGAGCGGAGCCGTAGACATCGGCCGCAGCCTCGGAGGCAAACTCCACCGGACCCACGCGTACGGAAAAATCCCACTCGCCCAGCACATGGTCCAGCATGATGAAAGCCATGTGCTGTGCATGCTCGGCCATGTCCCTGGCAATGGGCTTCTCGAACGAGAGCTTGAGGCCGATGATGCCTCCCGCATCGTAATAGCCCACCCGGATATCGGAGCAGGCCAGCTCGAAGCCGTCCATGCGCATGCCGAAGTTGCTGCCCAGCGCGCGGCTGCGAAACGCCTGCACGCTGTAATGCTCGAAACGCGGCGCCTGGCGCACCAGTGCCTGGGCATTCTCGAACTGCGCCGTGTTGCCATGGGCCGAGATCACCAGACGGGAGCCGGCCTCCCCGAGCTTGCCCTCCAGCTCCAGACTCAGGCCCGGTGCATATTGGTGCAGCAACTCATTGGAGCTTTCCACAAACTCATGGCGATCGAGCGCCTCCAGCTGGCTCAGCTGGTTGGAAAAATCGCCCCAGAAAGCATCAATCTGCTGCGGCTCCAGCGGCTTGATGGTCTCGCTCTCGTCGTGGTGAATGTCTGCGCTCATGAATGATTTCCGCAATGTGAGCTGCACACATTCAGCGCGAATGCGTGCAATCCGTTGAACATGCGTTCACTGTAGAGCAAACCGGTGACGGTTCTGAGCAAATGGCGTCAGATCAGCTCAACGGCCATGGCCGTGGCCTCGCCGCCGCCGATGCACAGCGTGGCCAGGCCCTTCTTCTTGCCGCGTGTCTTGAGCGCATGCAGCAGGGTGACCAGAATGCGCGCACCGCTGGCGCCAATCGGGTGTCCGAGAGCGCAGGCGCCGCCATTCACGTTGACCTTGTCATGCGAGACCTTGAGATCGGCCATCAGCGCCATGGGCACCACGGCAAAGGCTTCATTGATTTCCCACAGGTCCACATCCTCCACGGCCCAGCCAGCCTTCTTGAGCGCCTTTTCGGTGGCGCCCACGGGCGCGGTAGTGAACCACTCGGGGGCCTGTGCAAAGGTCGCGTGCGAGACGATGCGCGCCAGCGGCTTGCAGCCCAGCTGCTTGGCCGTGGACTCGCGCATCAGCACCATGGCGGCGGCGCCGTCGTTGATGCTGGAGCTCGACGCCGCGGTGATGGTGCCGTCCTTCTTGAACGCAGGCTTGAGGCTGGAGATCTTGTCCAGCTTGGCCTTGGCCGGGCCTTCGTCAACGCTGACGGTCACGTCGCCCTTGCGGGTCTTGACGGTGACGGGAGTGATTTCGGCGTCAAAAGCACCGCTTTGCGCGGCGGCCTGGGCTCGCTGCACGCTGGCAATGGCAAACGCGTCCTGCGCTTCACGCGTGAACTGGTATTTGGCGGCGCAGTCCTCTCCGAAAGTGCCCATGGAGCGGCCGGCCTCATAGGCGTCCTCCAGACCGTCGAGCATCATGTGATCGAAGATCTTGTCGTGCCCCATGCGATAGCCGCCACGCCCCTTCTTGAGCAGATAAGGGGCATTGGTCATGCTCTCCATGCCGCCGGCAATCATCACATCGCGGCTGCCGGCGATGAGCTGGTCGTGCGCCAGAATGGTGGCCTCCATGCCGGCGCCGCACATCTTGGACAGGGTCACGGCGCCTGTGCTTTGCGGCAGGCCGCCCTTGAAGCCGGCCTGACGAGCCGGAGCCTGGCCCTGGCCGGCCATCAGGCAGTTGCCGAACAGCACTTCCTCCACCAGCTCGGGCCGGATGCCGGCGCGCTCGACTGCCGCCTTGATGGCTGCTCCGCCCAGATCATGGGCGGCCAGATCGGAAAAGTCGCCCTGAAACGCGCCCATGGGAGTGCGGGCAGCGCTGACGATGACTACGGGATCCTGATGCATGGTTTGTCTCCTTGAAAAATGGATGGATGTGATCTGCCTCTTCAAGCGAGGCTATTGGCGGGAATCTCGAAACGCAGCGTGTCCAGGCCTGCGTCGCCGGCATGCAGAAAGCGGCTGCGCTCGTAGGGGAACACGTCCAGAAAATGACCGTCACGGATACGGCTCTGGTGGCCGCGCCAGAACTCGGCCTCCAGCAGGTCGGCGTGATGGCGCATGAAGATGTCGCGCACAGCCGGATGGCCCAGCAGAAAAGGCCCGAAGGTCTCGGGGAAGACATCCCTGGGGCCGACCGAGTACCAGATGTCGCCCGACATCTCCTCTTCCTCGGTTCGCGGCTGCGGCACCTCGCGGAAATTGCAATCGGTCAGGTATTCGATCTCGTCATAGTCGTAGAACACCACCTTGCCGCCGCGCGTGACGCCGAAGTTCTTCCACAGCATGTCGCCGGGAAAGATATTCGTGGCGACCAGATCCTTGATGGCATTGCCGTACTCGAGAATCGCCCTCTCCATGGCAGCGCGGCGCTCCGGCTTGGTGTCTGCCTCGGCCAGGCACTCCATCAGGAACAGGTTCAGCGGCACCAGGCGGCGCTCTATGTAGAGGTGGCTGATGATGACCTCCATCTGCCCGTCGCCATCACGGTCGCTGATCTCGATCTGCTCGGGGGCCTGAGCGTGCAGCTCGGCCAGCAGCTCGTCGCTGAACCGCTCCTTGGGAAAAGCCACCAGGCTGTACTCCATGGTGTCGGCCATGCGGCCGCCACGATCATGCTTCTTGACCAGCTGGTACTTGGCCTTGACCTGGGGACGCGAGACATCCTTGCTGCTGGCGATACGATCCTTGATGAGCTTGAACACATAGGGAAAGCTCGGCAGGTCGAACACCAGCATGACCAGACCCTTGATGCCGGGCGCAATGCGCAGCTGATCGCTGGAATGGCGCAGATGATGCAGAAAGTCGCGGTAGAACAGGGTCTTGCCCTGCTTGGCCAGACCCAGGGCGTTATAGATTTCCGCCTTGGGCTTGCGCGGCATGAGGCTGCGCAGAAAGCTCACATAGGCGCTGGGCACTTCCATGTCCACCATGAAGTAGGCGCGCGCAAAGCTGAACAGCGCATGCAGGTCGTCCTCGCCGAACAGGGCCGCATGCACTATGAGCTGCTCCTGCTCTCCATGCAGGATGGGAATCGCCAGCGGCAGCTCGGTATAGCCGGTGATGATCTTGCCGACCAGGTAAGCCCCCTTGTTGCGATAGAACAGGCTGGACAGCACCTGGAGCTGGAAGTTGGCCCTGAGCGTCAGGCCCGCCAGCCTCTCGCGTATGCGCTCGGCCAGCAGATGCACGTCGCGCTGCAGGTCTTCGAAGCGGCATTGCAGCTGCAGTTGCTCGAACAGGGTCTGCAGCGTGCCTTCGAGCTGGGCGAGGTTGCCGGGGTAATAGGCGCGGTAGATGGGTACGGCACCCGGCGCGGTATTTTCCAGGTATTCGGTGCTGACAGCCGCACGCACGAAGATGAAGTCGTTCTGGAAGTGGGTGCGGTGCAGAATCTTGGTCGTGACCGAGTTGAAGAAGGTCTCGGCCAGCTCCGGCTGCAGATGATCGACCATCAGGCCGATGTAATGAAGCTTGACCTGCTGCCAGACAGCCATGCTCTGCAGGCTGGCGGCAAACTCCTCTTCCAACCTCTGGATGCAGGCACGCACCTGCCGGTCGTAGAACTCTATGCGCTCACGCTGAGCCTGCTGCTGGCCCGGCCAGTCCATGGTCTCGAAGCGCTGCTTGGCTCGGGCAGCTTCCGCACTGAACATGCGGTAATGCTGGTTGTAGCCATGCATCAGGGCCTGCGCAATGGCATAGGCCTCGGGGGCGTCCAGTCGTTGCGGAAACATGGCGGGCCAGTCGCTCCAGATAAGTGAGCAGCACTCTCAAACGGAACAAGCGACACAGGCCTTGAGTCCGCTTGAGGGCACTGCAACTGCGCAGCGGCAGCGATCAGTCGCGCTTGCGCGCAGCGACCTTCTCGACAGCCTTGTTGTAGACATCCTCCAGACCGCCCACACCAGGCACGGTCATTTCGAGGTTGGTGATGTGGCCGTTGTTGAGGCTGTAGCACCAGCCGTGCAGAGTCACCTTCTGGCCACGGGCCCAGGCATCCTGCATCACGGTGGACTGGGCCACGTTGACCACCTGCTCGATGGCGTTGAGTTCGCACAGCACATCGTGGCGGAACTGGGTGGAGATGCCTTCCAGCAGCTTGATGTGCTTGTCGCGCACGTCGCGCACATGGCGGGTCCAGTTGTCCACCAGACCCAGACGCAGATTATTGAGCGCCGCATACACGCCGCCGCAGCCATAGTGGCCCACAACCATCAGGTGCTCGATCTTCAGATGATCGACCGAGTACTGGATAGTGGACAGGCAGTTCAGATCGCTGGGCACCACCACGTTGGCCACGTTGCGGTGCACGAACACCTCGCCAGGCTCCAGACCCGTGATCTGGTTGGCTGGCACGCGGCTGTCCGAGCAGCCGATCCACATGTATTTGGGCTTTTGCTGCGCCATCAGTCCGGTAAAGAAACCAGGACGATCACGCTCCATCTGGTCTGCCCATTGGCGGTTGTGGACAAACAGTTCTTCGATGGAGGTCGTTGTCATGAAGCTATCCTTCTTTTTGTGGTTGAAAGAACGGCGCAGCTCCTGCTTTTTCAGCAGGTTTCAGCAAACAGCTCGCGGCCTATGAGCATGCGGCGAATTTCGCTGGTGCCAGCGCCAATCTCGTAGAGTTTCGCATCTCGCCACAGACGACCGAGCGGATACTCGTTGATATACCCATTGCCGCCATAGATTTGCACGCCCTCGCCGGCCATCCAGGTGGCCTTCTCAGCGCACCACAAGATCACGCTGGCGCAGTCCTTGCGAACCTGGCGCACATGATCGGTTCCCAGAAGATCCAGGTTTTTAGCGACCGTATAGGCAAAAGAGCGGCCTGCTTGCAGCACGGTGTACATATCCGCCACCTTGCCCTGGATCAGCTGGAACTCGCCGATGCTCTGGCCGAACTGCTTGCGGTCGTGGATATAGGGGACGACATTGTCCATGACGGACTGCATGATGCCCAGCGGACCGCCGGTCAGGACGGCGCGCTCATAGTCCAGGCCGCTCATCAATACCTTGGCGCCCATGTTCAGGCCGCCAAGAATGTTTTCAGCCGGCACTTCCACATCCTGGAACACCAGCTCGCCCGTGTGGCTGCCTCGCATACCCAGCTTGTCGAGCTTTTGCGCGATCGAGAAGCCCTTCATGCCCTTCTCGATCAGAAAGGCCGTCACGCCACGAGCGCCCATCTCCGGCTCAGTCTTGGCATAGACCACCAGGGTGTCGGCATCGGGCCCGTTGGTGATCCACATCTTGTTGCCGTTGAGCAGGTAGTAGCCGCCCTTGTCCTCGGCCTTGAGCTTCATGCTGATGACGTCAGAGCCGGCACCGGGCTCGCTCATGGCCAGCGCGCCCACATGCTCCCCAGTGATGAGCTTGGGCAGGTATTTGGCCTTCTGCGCCTCGCTGCCGTTGCGATTGATCTGGTTCACACACAGATTGCTGTGGGCGCCATAGGACAGGCCCACCGAGGCACTGGCGCGCGATATTTCCTCCATGGCCACCATATGCGCCAGATAGCCCATATCGGCGCCGCCGTACTGCTCGGGCACGGTGATGCCGAGCACGCCCAGCTCGCCGAACTTGCGCCACACGTCCATGGGGAACTGGTCGCTGCGATCAATCTCGGCCGCACGCGGAGCAATCTCGCTCTGTGCGAATTCACGCACCGCATCACGCAGCGCATCGATGTCTTCACCGAGCTGGAAGTTCAGTCCGGGCAGATTGGCAAGGCTCATGGTTGTCTCCTGTAGATATGGGTCTGACGAATCGTCTTGTCAGTGTTGTATGCCTTCACGGTTCTGCACACACATCAGAGTGCAGCCCATTGTGGCAATCAGTTTCTCTTTTCCCTGGTCAATGGCAAACGCCTTGCCTTCGGATACGGTGATGGTGCGTCCGGGCTTGATGACCCGGCCCTCCATGCGAAAGCGCTGGCCTTTGGCAGGAGCGAGCAGGTTGATCTTGAATTCGATGGTGAGCACGGCCGCATCGGCCGGCATCAGCGTCAGGCCCGCGTAGCCGCAGGCCGAGTCGAGTGCGGTGGATACCATGCCGGCGTGCAAAAAGCCATGCTGCTGCGTCAGGCCCGGAGCCCAGTCCAGACAGATATCGACAACGCCTGGCTCCACCAGGCTCAGCTCCGCGCCAATCGTGACCATGGCGCCTTGCTTGGCAAAGCTCTGCTTCACTCGATGAACAAAATCCAGAGACTCGGTGACACCTGCAACAGACATGGCAACTCTCCAGCAAAGCTTTGCAATTGACGTTTACGTAAACGTCAATTATGCGCCATTTTTGCTCTCGCTCCTCTTCAATAGCGTGCGAGCCTCTTTTTCCTGCTCTCGCACCTCATCCAGGGTCACCTGTAGATCGGCCATCTGCGCTTCGAGCTGCTTGCGGTGGATGGCCAGCACATCGAGAAACTTGCGCAGTTGCACGCCCGTATCACGCGGGCTGTCATACATGTCGATGATTTCCTTGGCCTCCGACAGCGACAGTCCCAGGCGCTTGGCCCGCAGCGTCAGGCGCAGACGTGCGCGATCTCGGGACGAGTACACGCGATTGCGACCGCCTGCGCCGGAGCGCTCCGGCTGCAGCAAGCCCATGTCCTCATAAAAACGGATGGCCCGGGTCGTGAGATCGAACTCTTTGGCAAGGTCACTGATGGTGTAAATGGTCGACATGATTCTGTGGGGTTGTAAGTCTTGCATCGCACAGGCGACTGCCAGAGGCGGCTTGATCTCTAAAATGCTTTGACAAAACTGACGTTTACGTTAACGTCAATGCTAAACGAAATACCGCCCCATGACCTCAAGCCAAGAATCCGCTCTTCATTACCCGCTCGGCGATACCTTGCCCGGTCCTGCCCAGACTCTGGAAGTGACACCCGGCGTCAAGTGGATCCGCATGACCTTGCCGTTTGCCCTCGATCACATCAACCTCTGGCTGCTGCGTGATCGCCAGACCAATCTGCATGGCCAGGTACGCGAGGGCTGGACGGTCATCGACTGCTGCGTCAATCGCACCGAGGCGCGCGAGCAATGGGAACAGATTTTTGCCTCTGCGCTTGAAGACCTGCCTATTTTGCGTGTCATCGTCACCCATATGCACCCCGACCATATCGGCTTGGCCGGCTGGCTCTGCCAGCAATGGAATGCGCCCTTGTGGATCAGTGCCACCGATTACAACGTCGCCCGCGTCGCCATGAAGGACAGAGACGGCTTCGGCGGCGAATCCGGTGCGGACTTCTACAGCCTGCACGGACAAAGAGATGAGGAATTTCTGCTCCATGTGCGCGGCCGGGGCAGCTATTACTCTTCGCTAGTCGCCCCCATCCCCGACATCTATCACCGCATCATGGATGGCGACGAGATAGACATCAACGGCCGCACGTGGCAGTGCATTGCCGGCTATGGTCACGCCCCGGAGCACATGGCGCTTTACTGCGCCGAGCTCGAGACACTGATCAGCGGCGACATGGTGCTTCCCCGTATTTCCGCCAATGTCAGCGTGCATTCTTCCGAACCCGAAGCCAACCCGCTGCAGCTGTTTCTCACATCGCTGAAGCGCTACTTCGCGCTCCCACAGAATACCTATGTTCTGCCCTCGCATGGCAAACCATTCACGGGATTGCATGTCCGTGTCCAGCAGTTGCTCGACCATCATCAGGAACGTCTGAACGACATCATGCAAGCCTCGCAGCTACAGGGGCTGAGCGCTGCCGACATCCTTCCCATCCTCTTCAAACGCCAACTGGACACCCATCAGATGACTTTCGCCATGGGCGAAGCTCTGGCCCATCTGCACTATCTCTGGTTCAGCCGGCAACTGACACGGCGGCTGGATGAAAACGGCATCCTGCGCTTCTACGCCCCGAATATGCAGAAATAAAAAGAGAGCGCCAGGCGCTCTCTTTTTATGGGTTTCCGGTATTTTTGCAGCAGTAATGCAGTGACCGCCTGCGGTAGCCGCTCCTCGTTTTGAAGCGCCCAATAAAAAAACCCCGTAATCTTTCGACTACGGGGTTTTCACTGTAAGAGCCTGACGATGACCTACTTTCACACGGGAACCCGCACTATCATCGGCGCAAAGTCGTTTCACTGTCCTGTTCGGGATGGGAAGGAGTGGTACCAACTTGCTATGGTCATCAGGCATAAACTTTTTGTCAGATCGATCGGTTGCCATTAACTTCTTAATGACGCTCCTCTCTATCCAACGAATTCATAGAGTCTTCAATCAGCTTTTCGATTGCGCTATTTCGGCATAACTAGAACTTGCGTTCTGTCTTTTGTTTTTCCAGGCTTACCCAAAGTTATAGGGTCAAGCCGCACGGGCAATTAGTACTGGTTAGCTTAACGCATTACTGCGCTTCCAC